>DASZTL010000001.1:0-39635 GCA_035548055.1 Mycobacteriales bacterium
CTCAATAGAGTTTCGGCGGCATATAGCGCAGGGGAAACGCCCGGTCCCATTCCGAACCCGGAAGCTAAGCCCTGCAGCGCCGATGGTACTGCCCTGGAGACGGGGTGGGAGAGTAGGACGCCGCCGGACATCTTCAACGAAAGGCCACCCGATCATCGGGTGGCCTTTCGTGGTTATCTGGCCTTTTCCGACTTCGCCAAGGAGCTTGTTGTGCCACCGTCACGCCGCCAGCCGGGCGCCTCGGGAGGTTCGGACCGGCGTCGTGGCGGCCCGCCGCAACGGGGCGGGAAGGCCCCAGCGAGTGGTCGGCCGCAGCGCGACGCGACCTCGGCCGGATCCCAGCGAGATGACCGCTCGTCCCGTGCGGCCCGGCCTGCCCGGGACGAGCGTGCGGCCCGGCCTGCCCGCGACGAGCGCCCGTCTCGAGCGCCGCGCGAGGACCGGCCGCCCCGCCCGCCGGAGCCGCCGCTGGCCGATGACATCCAGGCCCGGGACCTCGACCGAACGGCGCGGGCCGGGTTGCGCATCCTCAGCGAGGGCCTCGCCGAGAAGATCGCGCGCCACCTCGTCGCCGCGGGCCGTGCCCTCGATGACGACCCGGAGCTGGCACTGGCCCACGCTCGGTTTGCTCGCGCCCTCGCGCCGCGGCTTGCGGTGTCCCGCGAGGCGGTCGGCGTCGCGGCCTACCGAGCCGGCGACTACGCGACGGCGCTGGCCGAGCTCCGAGCCGTACGCCGGATGACGGGCGACCCGTCGTACCTGCCGGTACTCGCCGACTGTGAGCGCGGCCTGGGACGCCCGGAGCGGGCGCTCGCGCTGGTACGCGACCCGGACGCACGCCGGCTGGCGCCCGCTGAGCGGGTGGAGCTCACGATCGTCGAGTCAGGCGCTCGGCGCGACCGCGGCGAGGTGGAAGCGGCCGTCGTTGCTCTGCAGGGGCCCGCGCTGCGCCGCCAGGACGTCGCGCCGTGGACAGTACGACTTTGGTACGCCTACGCGGCTGCCCTCGCCGACGCCGGCCGGGTCGCGGAAGCGAAGGAGTGGTTCGTCGCGGTTGCCTCGATCGACGAGGACGGCGAGACCGACGCCGAGGAGCGCCTCGACGATCTCGACTGAGCAAACGCGGTGATCTTGGGGGTTAGGGGGCGGCTTCGAGCTGGTCGAGCCAGCGGTTGATGCCGTTGATGTTGGCGGCAGTCGAGTTCAACAGCTCGAACTTCGCGTCGAGCGCCGGATCGGTGTAGAGCCGCCCGTAGCGCTCTGCCGTCCGCTCCCGCAGCATCGTCACCGCGTGGTCGAGGTCGAGTGAGCTGGTGCGGGTCTCCTTGACCAGATCGACCCAGCTGAGCAGCTCCTCGGCGGCTTCCTCGAGCGCGGTGCCCACGTGGGACACCGGGCCGAAGTGGCTGAACAGCAACCGCTGCGGTCCGAGATCCGCGAAATGCCGCAACGAGGCCAGCGCAGTGCTGAGGTCGAAGTCCGGCGGCGGTGTCGAGGGTCGGATGGCGCCGATCTCGGGGATGAAGATGCCCGCCGCGTCACCGACGTACAGATCGCCGCTCTGGGAGTCGAGCAGGCCGACGTGATGCTGGGCATGCCCGGGGGAGTAGTACGTCGTGAGGGTCCGGCCGCCGCCGAGATCGATCGATCCCACCTCGTCAACCGCCCTGATCCGCCCGCTGTCGGTGGGTCGCAGCTGGCCGAACACGGTGTCCATCAGGTCACCGAAGACCCGGGTGGCGCTGCTCATCAGCTTGGCCGGGTCAGCGAGGTGCCGAGCGCCCCTCTGATGCACGACGATCTCGGCGTTCGGATAGGCCTCGGCCAGGTCACCGACGCCGCCGGCGTGGTCGAGATGGATGTGGGTCACCGCGATGGTGGCCAGATCGTCGCGCCCGATCCCGAGCGCATCCAGGGCACGTTGGACCGCCGGAGCTGATCGCGCGGTCCCGGTCTCGATCAGACACGGCCGGGAGCTCGCGATCAGGTATCCGGCGGTGATGCCCTCATACCCGGACATCAGCGTGTCCAACCCATGGACGTCATCGCCCAGATCGACCGTTACCACTCGCTGCTCATCCACAGCTCACAGTCTGCGCCGTGTCATCCACTGACCGCTCGCCAGGTCCGAGCCGCTGTCAGACGGTCGCCCGAGTGTCGACCCCGTAGCGCCGTCACCTGAGGAGGCACCCTGATGGCAGCAACCGCCGCGGCTGGGACACGAGCCGCCCCCGAGCACCGCAACGACGTCTTCGTCACGGGTCGACTGTCGACGTACGCCGACGAACGCGAGCTACCGAGCGGGGACCAGGTGGTCACCTGGCGACTGATCGTCGACCGGCCGTCCGACGGCGGACGGGCCGGGATCGACGCGATCGACTGTGTCACCTTCGGGGCCCGGCTTCGCCGCGCGGCGGTGAAATGGCAGCCCGGCGAGATCATCGAGGTCGAGGGAGCGCTTCGTCGCCGGTTCTGGCGCAGCAGCGCGGGCACGGCGAGCCGCTTCGAGGTCGAGGTGAGCCGCGCGGCCCGGCGGCGCTGACCGCCACCGAAGGCCGAACCGGGGCAGCGCTAGTCGGCGTCCTCGAACGCGCGGATCAGCAGACCGGTCGCCGGCTTCGGCACGAACAGCGTCGACTTGCGCGGCATCCGGTCACCAGCAGCAGCAACCGCGACGACGTCGGCGACCGGCGTGGGGTTGAGCAGGAGCGCAGTGCCACCACTCGCCTTCGCCGCGTTGACGGCGGCCGGGACGTCGTGGTGGAACTCGACGATCTCCTCGTTGTCCTCGAGACCCCACAGCCCGCGGATGAGCAGCGTGTGCGCGACGGAGACGTCGAGCGCCTGCCACGCCGCCGACCGGTCGCTCGGCATCGCGTCGGCAAGCGGACCGGGGGCGGGGTCGGTCAGCAACCATGCCGCGTCGCCGTCGGTGACCACGAAGGCGGTGCCGGCCTTGCCGGCGCGTTCGAGCGCCTCGAGGGCCACGCCGAGGTCGCCGTCGACCGCGGTGACCGTGAAGCCGCCGGCCGCGCGCTGGGCGGCGTCGGCGGCAGCCAGCCCCGGTACGGCGCGGTGGATGGCGTGGACCTCGGGCCCGAAGGCGGAGCCGTCGACGAGGAACGCCAGTCCGAGGTCCCACGGGCCGGCACCATCGCCCGCTTCGTGGCGCTCGGCCTGGTACTTCAAGAAGGTGGCGTAGCGGTGGTGGCCATCGGCGATCACCGCGCGGCGCGGATGAAGGTCGGCGGCGATCGCATCGAGGGTCTCGGCGTCGGTGATCGCCCAGACGCGGTGATGGACCCCGTCGGCGGTGGTGGCCTCGACCAGCGGGTCGCGACTGCCGGCGTCCGCGACGGCCCGGCTCGCCGCCCCGCCACCGTCGTAGACCAGGAAGATCATCTCCAGGTCGGCTTCGGTCGCGCCCATCAGCGCCAGCCGGTCCGCGACCGGACCGGCCATGGTGTTCTCGTGTGGCAGCACGATCTGATCCTCGGCGGGGGTCAGCCCGAGAGCGCCGACGAGTCCGCGCTGGACATGGCCGCCCGCCTGCTGTTCGTAGACGTAGACCGCGGCGTCGCGGTCGGCGAGCAGCGTCCCGTCGCCGCGCCACTCGGCGAGCAGCCGGCCGGCCGCGGCGTACTTGCTGCCCGTTCCGTCATCGCGCGGCAAGGTGAGCCGGACGACGTTCGTCGGTGAGCGGCCCTCGAGCTCGGTCTGCTCTGCGGAGTCGATCACGTCGTACGGCGGTGCCAGGACGGACTCGAGCGGGGTGTCAGGGGCGTAACGCAAGGCGCGGAACGGGGCGAGAACGAGGCCGTCGGGGCGAGGTGCCGAAGTCGAATCGGGCTGGGTCATGCCCGGGATGCTACGGCCCGACGTCACGGTCGGTGCGGGCAGGCTGGCGGCTCAGAGGCCGAAGAAGGAGCGCAGCCGCAGCATGTCGCGCATCGAGGCCGAGACGTTGAGCCGGCCGCGCAGCCAGCTGGCGAGAAACTCCTCCTGTCGGTCGGCGAGAGCGATCAGCAGGTCGCTGTCGAGGGCCAACTTCACGTCGGCATCCGGCTCTTCGCCAGGCGCGCACTCGGCGAGGTCGTGAACTCCGTCCGGATCGAGCCGGGCGGTGAACATCAGGTCGAGGTCACGAACCTTGCAGGACACGGTCCGCGGCGGCACGTGCTTCTCTCGAAGTGCCGGGTCGAGGCCGTCGAGCTGCTTGGTGAGCCGGCCCAGCGCCGCGCGGCACTGCCTGACCGTCGCCATCGCGCAACGCTAATGGAGGCCGACGCGGTGCCTGGGGGGTGCCTGGTCGGCTACCGTCAATGCGTGGACGAGGCTGCGCCTGAGGCCGTCACCGCACCGGAGCCGGACGCGGTCGACGAGCGATCCGGGGTCGAGCCGACCGGTGTCGCGACGGTAGACGCCGCGCTCGATCGGCTGGCTGCCGTCGAGGGTGCCCCGGTGGAGGCCCACGTCCAGATCTTCGATGACGTCCAGCGCCAGCTGCACGAGGCCCTGGCAGAGCTCGAAGAGTGACCAGGAAGGCCCGACTCGACGCCGAGCTGGTGCGACGCGGCCTCGCTCGGTCGCGCCAGGACGCGGTCGATCTGGTGAACGCCGGCCGGGTGAAGGTCGCCGGGATGCCGGCACAGAAGGCGGCCACCGCGGTGGATGCCGCGACGCCGCTCGTGGTGGCCACCGGCACGGCCGACGACTCGGTGTCGCGTGGTGCTCACAAGCTCACCGGAGCCCTGGACGCATGGCCCGGGCTCGCGGTCGCTGCCCGGCGTTGCCTGGACGCGGGCGCATCGACCGGCGGGTTCACCCAGGTGCTGCTCCGGCGCGGTGCGCGAGAGGTCGTGGCGGTCGACGTCGGCTACGGGCAGCTCGCCTGGAGTCTGGCAAGCGACGAGCGGGTGCGAGTGCTGGATCGCACGAACGTGCGCACCCTCACTCCCGCGCACATTGACGGTGCGGTCGACCTGGTCGTCGCCGACCTCTCGTTCATCTCGCTCACCGTCGTGCTCGAAGCGCTAGCCGGCTGCCTCGTCGCCGGCGGTGACCTGGTCGTGATGGTCAAGCCGCAATTCGAAGCCGGCCGTGATGCGGTGGGATCGGGCGGCGTCGTCCGCGACCCGATGATTCGTGCGGCGGCCGTGTCGCGCGTGGCCGCCAAGGGCTGGCAGCTCGGACTCGGCGCCGCCGGCGTGGTCGCGAGCCCGTTGCCAGGACCGGCGGGAAACGTCGAGTACTTCCTGTGGCTGCGTTCCGATGCGCACCCGCTCGACGACTCCGACCTCGCCCGCGCCCTCGCGGTTGGCCCGCAGTGAGCAGGGCCCGACGGTGACCACAGCGGCGGAGCGTGCGGTTCTCCTCGTCGTACACGTGAAGCGACCAGGGGCGACCGCTGCGGCCCGCGAACTCGCCGAGCGACTGGTCGCGTCGGGCGTCTCCGTCCGCGTTCTCGACGGCGAAGCCGCCGACATCGGCTGTGTCGACGCCGCGGTGCTGCCCGACGACCTCGACGCCGCTGTCGGGGCCGAGCTGGTGGTCGCGTTCGGCGGCGACGGCACGTTGCTGCGGGCGACGGAGTACGCCCGGCCGCAACGCACCCCGCTGCTCGGGGTGAACCTCGGTCACGTCGGCTTCCTCGCCGAGGCGGATCCGATCTCGCTCGATGACACGGCGGCGAAGATCCTGGCCGGCGACTACGAGGTCGAAGAGCGGCAGTCGCTCGACGTACGGGTGTTTCGCGGCGGAGCGGAAGTAGTGCGTGACTGGGCACTCAACGACGTCTCGGTCGAGAAGGACAGCCGCGAGCACATGGTCAACCTGATCCTCGAGATCGACGGCCGGCCGCTGTCGCGCTGGGGCTGTGACGGCCTGGTGTGCGCGACGCCGACCGGATCGACGGCCTACGCCTTCTCGGCCGGCGGACCTGTGGTGTGGCCGTCGGTGCAGGCACTGCTCGTCGTTCCGATCAGCGCGCACGCACTCTTCGCGCGGCCGCTCGTGGTGTCTCCGGCCTCGACCGTCGCGATCGAAATCACGGATGCGGCGTCGGCGGCAACCATGTTCTGCGACGGCCGACGGACGCATCCGCTCGGTCCCCACGACCGGCTCGAGATCGTGGCGGGACGCGAGCCGATCCGATTGGTGCGGCTGCGTACGGCGCCGTTCACCGACCGCCTGGTCGACAAGTTCCAGCTCCCAGTGCAGGGTTGGAGCGGTCGGTAGCGCGGAAGATCGTCACCCGTGATGGCTGGCGATCGTTGTGCGGACGTGGAGGCAGGCTGGATGGGAGAGCACGGCAGGCTGGTGGGCCGGCGTGGCCTGCTCGGCGCAGCCGCAGCGGGCACCGCGGCCGCAGCCATCCCAGCGTGGCCGGTCGCCGCGGCTTCGCCCTCGCGGCGAAGTGCGCACCACCTCGACCACGTGCCGGTGGCGGTTCCGGACGACCACGCGTTGCACGTTCTGCGGCGGCTCGGCTACGGTCCGACGCCTGGTGACCTCGCCGCCGTCCGGAAATCCGGCGTAGCGCGCTGGGTCGACAGCCAGCTGAGCGGAACATCACCAGACGTCCACGAGACGCTGATCGGCGCGATGTTCCCGTTCTTGTCGAACTCGCCGAAAGAAGTCGAGGATCTCTACTCCGGCGACTCGCAGACCGCGATCGCGGCCTACGAGTGGGCGACGCTTCATCGCGCGATGTACAGCGAGCAGCAGGTTCGCGCTCGCCTCACCGAGGTGTGGCTCGATCACTTCAACGTCTGCTCGCTGGTCGACAAGCCGTTCCTGCCGTGGGCACGCTTCAGCTACGACTTCCAGGTGGTCAGACCCCGGGCGACGGGCACGTTCGTCGACTTGCTCAAGGCCGTCCTGGTCTCACCGGCGATGCTCACGTTCCTCGACCAGTGGACCTCGAACAAGACCTATCCGGTGGAGAATCTCGCTCGCGAGAACCTCGAGCTCCACACCGTGGGTGTCGGCCACTTCGATGAACGCGACGTCAAGGCGTACGCGAAGCTGCTGACCGGGGCGACCATCAACACGCGCACGCTGGAATACGAGTATCGACCCGAGCTTCACTACACCGGCCGACTCGAGATCCTGGGGTTCAAGGCCGCGAACCGGACGCCGAACGGGGAGCGTCTCATCGGGCAGTTCGCCGAGTACCTTGCACATCGGCCGACGACCGCACGCAATGTGGCGCGTCGCCTGCTGGTCCACTACGTCAGCGACCGGCCGTCACGAAGCCTTGTCGATCGCGTCGCGCGGCACTACCTCCGCCAACACACCGACATCGCCGCGACGCTGCGCTTCATCATCGATCAGCCGGAGTTCTTCGCCAGCCGCGGCAAGAAGACCCGCCGGCCCGGCGACTCATTCGCGGCGGCAGTCCGGGGCCTCGGCCTGACGTGGACCGGCATTGATCTCGGCGTTGCCACGGGCACGCTGATCAAGGCCTGGTCGCCCTACATCTCATTGCTGCGCGACGCCGGGCATGTCCCATCCGAGTGGTTCGCGCCGAACGGCTACCCGCAGGTCGCCCAACCGTGGCTCAACTCGAACACCACCCTGCAGGTCTGGCGGCTGATGGCCCTGCTGGTCCAGGCGGGCAACGGCGCACCGTTCGTGAAGGGGCTGGGGCCATCCGCGGACGTGTGGCGACCCGGGATGACGTACGACGGCGTCATCGCCGCGACCGCGCAGCGGATCACGGGTCAGCACATGCGTCCGGAGCATCGCCACGCCATCGCGAAGCTCGCCGGGGTCGAGCCTCAGGAGAAGCCGAACCTCGGGTGGCGCCTCGGGGGCACTGCGCCGCACCGTGCCATCGAGTTCGGCATCCTGGCGAGCGAGTACATGGTGCTGCGATGAAGCGGCCGACGGACCGGCGGTTGGCGGACGAGGACTGCAGCCTTACCCGCCGTGGGCTGCTGGCCCGCGGCGGCGCCGTAGGCCTCGCCGCGCTCGCCACGCCCGCTTTGATGCCGCGCTTCGCGGTCGCCGCAGAGACCGCGGGGGGCGATCGCCCGGCAGGCACCGTGATCGCCCTGTTCCTGCGCGGCGCAGTCGACGGACTGTCGTTGGTGGTTCCGCACCAGGACCGGGCCTACTACAAGCTCCGGCCCACGCTCGCAGTGCCCGAGAACCGGGTGCACGACCTCGACGGACGCTTCGGGCTGCATCCGTCGCTCGGAGCGTTGATGCCGCTCTGGCACCGCGGTGACCTCGCCGTGGTCCACGCCACCGGGCTGATCACCACCGCCGACTACTCGCACTTCAACGCACAAGCGGAGATGGAGAACGGCGCAGACGATCCGGCGATCGGGAGCGGATGGCTCGCCCGTCACCTGATGTGCCGGCCGCAGGCCAAGGACTCGCTGCGGGCGGTCGCCGTGGGTCCGCACGTGGCGGCCAGCCTCTCCGGGTATCGGCGAGCGACGGCCATGGCCAACCTCGAGAGCTTCCAGCTGTCCATGGCCGGCGTCGCCTACGACAAGGTGATGCGCGCGCTCGAGCACCTCTACACCGACCGCGGGCAACCCGCGACGCAGGCGGCGCACGAGACGTTTGACGCGCTGCGCCGCATCGCGGACATCAGGTCGCAGCCATACGCTCCCGCACACAACGTCACCTATCCGACGTCGGCGCTCGGCTCGGCGCTGCTCGACGTCGCGCGGGTCGCGAAGGCCGTGCCGGAGCTCGAAGCCGTGACGCTCGATGCCGGCGGGTGGGACACCCATGTCGCGCAGAACGCCGTACTGCCGGTGCTGCTCGGCGATCTCGCTTCGTCCCTGCTGGCCTTCACGACCGATCTCGGCGAGCGGATGCGCCACACGACGATCGTGGTGATGAGCGAGTTCGGCCGGCGCGTGCAGGAGAACAGCGCCGGTGGCACCGACCACGGCCACGGAAACGTCATGTTCGTCATCGGCAAGGGAATCCGCGGTCGCCACGTCTACTCGCACTGGCCGGGGCTGGGCGTGAAGGACCTCGACTACGGCGATCTCGCGGTCACGACTGACTACCGCCAGGTTGTGGCCGACGTCCTCACGCACCGGCTGGCGAACCATCACGTCGACAAGGTCTTTCCCGGTTTGAAGTACCACCCGCTGGGAGTGGCGAAGCGTTGAGTCGCCGGCGGCGGCCCATAGGCTCGAACCGTGCTGATCGAGCTGCGGATGCGTGGGCTCGGCGCCATTGACGAGGCCACTCTGGAGCTCGGCTCCGGTTTCACGGCGGTAACCGGGGAGACCGGGGCCGGCAAGACCATGCTGCTCACGGGCCTGGGACTGTTGCTCGGCGGCCGCTCAGATGCCGGGCTGGTCCGCGGGGGTCACGATCGAACCGAGGTAGAGGGACGCTTCCGGGTCTCGCCGACCGGTGCCGTCGCCACGATCGTCGAAGAGAGTGGCGGGCAGCTCGACGGTGACGAGCTCCTCGTTGCGCGGACCATCTCGGCCGACGGCCGGTCCCGGGCCTTCGTCGGAGGGCGGTCGGTTCCGGCCGCTGTGCTTGCCACACTCGCCGACGAACTCGTCACCGTACACGGCCAGTCCGACCAGCGTGGCCTGCTGCGGGCCAGCGTTCAGCGGGGCGTCCTGGATCGGTATGCCGGCCCGAAGGCGCAAGCTGCGCTCGCCTCCTACCGTGCCGCGTTCGCGGAGCTCGCTGCGGTGCGCGCGGAACTTGACGAGGTCACGAGCCACCGCCGCGAGCGGACGCTCGAAGCCGACGCGCTCCGTCACGGTGTCGCTGACATCGAAGGCATGGCGCCGGTCGCAGGTGAGGATGCGGCGCTCGCGACCGAGCTCGCCCGGCTGGGGAATGCCGAGGCGCTGCGAGCCGCTGCGGCCGCGGCCCGGCGCTACCTGTACGGCGTGGACGAGACGGCTGTCGAGTCCGCTGACGCGCTCGGGCTGGTGGCCGCGGCCCGGCGCGACCTCGAAGGTGTGGCAGGCCACGATCCGGTCCTCGACGCGTTGACGACCCGCTTAGCCGAAGCGTCGTACCAGCTGTCCGACATCGCTGCTGACGTCGCCGGCTACCTCGACCACCTCGAGGCCGACCCGGCGCGGCTCGCCGTGGTGCAAGAGCGAGTTGCGAAGCTCTCGGGCCTGACGAAGCGCTACGGGGCGACGATCGCGGACGTCCTCGCCTGGGCGGATGAGGCGAGGGCGAGACTCGCTGCCCTGGGCGACGACGAGAGCCTCGTCGTCGCACTCGGCGAGCGGCGCGACGCCGTCCTCCAGCGCCTCAGGGTTGCCGCGACCGAGCTGTCGACGCTGCGCAGCTCAGCAGCCGCCCGCCTGGAATCGGCTGTCGGTCACGAGCTCGCAGGCCTTGCGATGCCGCACGCCGGGTTGACGGTCGCGTTGAGCCGACGCGACGATCCGCACGGAATTCTCGTCGATGGATCCAGCGTCGCGTTCGGCCCATCCGGCGTCGATGAGGTCGAGTTTCAGCTCGTCGCTCACGAAGGCGCGCCGGCCCGCCCGCTCCATCGCGGAGCATCCGGCGGGGAGTTGTCTCGCGTGATGCTTGCGTTGGAGATCGTTCTCGCCGGCGCCGACCCGGTGCCGACGTTCGTCTTCGACGAGGTCGACGCGGGGGTCGGCGGCCGTGCGGCCGTCGAAGTCGGACGCCGGTTGGCCTCGCTCGCGACCGGGGCGCAGGTGCTGGTCGTCACACACTTGCCGCAAGTCGCCGCCTTCGCTGATCGTCATGTCGTCGTCGCGAAGCCGGACCGCGGCGTGGTGACCTCGAGCGCGGTCGCGCTTGCCGAGGGCGCCGATAGGCTGCGCGAGCTGTCCCGGATGCTGGGGGGCCAGGAGGACTCCGAGCTTGCCCGCGGCCACGCCGAAGAGCTGATCGCTCTTGCGGCTGCGGCCAAGGCGGCCGGTCACTGAGGGCGCTCTGGCAGACTGCAATGCAAGATGAGGCTGGCTGCTCTTCGGCGCGACAGACCCGGTGATCAACCACCTGGGGTGATCGGCCACGTCCGGCTCGATCGACGTACCAAGAACCTCAGCCGTCGACTCCACCCCGGCGACATCGCGGTCATCGATCATGTCGACCTCGACCGCGTCGGGGCCGAGGCGCTGGTCGCTCGCGGGGTGGCAGCTGTGATCAACGTGGCCCCGAGCACATCGGGGCGCTATCCGAATCTCGGCCCGACGATCCTTCTCGAGGGCGGCGTCCCGCTGATCGATGACGTCGGCCCGACCGCCTTCTCCCGGCTGCGCGAAGGCGGCGTGGTACGGGTCGACGGCGACACCGTGTATGACCTGGACGGTCTCATTCTCCTCAAGGGCGCGCGCCAGACCGAGGAGTCCGTCGCCGTCGCGATGACGGAGGCGCGTGCCGGCCTGGCGGCTCAGCTCGAAGCCTTCGCGGCAAACACGATGGAGTACCTGCGGCGCGAGCGCGACTTGCTGCTCGACGGCATCGGCGTCCCCGATCTCCGTACGTCGTTCGACGGCCGTCACGTGCTCGTCGTAGTTCGTGGTTATCACTACCGCGAGGACTTGACCGCGTTGCGGCACTACGTGCGGGAGTACAAGCCGCTGCTCATCGGAGTCGACGGTGGGGCCGATGCACTGCTCGAGGAGGGCCTGCGCCCTCACGTCATCGTCGGCGACATGGATTCGGTGTCCGACGTCGCACTGCGATGCGGCGCCGAGATCGTCGTCCACGCCTATCGCGACGGCACCGCCCCCGGCTTGAGCCGTGTGCAGGACCTCGGCATCGACCCGGTGGTGTTCCCGGCAGCCGGTACGAGCGAGGATGTCGCGCTGTTGCTCGCGGACGAAGGTGGCGCGGCGTTGATCGTCGCTGTCGGCACCCACGCGACGCTCGTCGAGTTCCTCGACAAGGGGCGTGCCGGCATGGCGAGCACCTTCCTCACCCGGCTGCGTGTCGGCGGCAAGCTGATCGACGCGAAGGGTGTGAGTCGGCTCTACCGGCAGCGGATACCCGCTTACAGCCTGGTCGTACTCGTCCTGGCAACCGCGCTGGCGTTCTTGGTTGCGCTCTACGTGACGCCCGGCGGCAGTCTGTACCGCGAGTACTTCTCGACCGACTGGGACCGTTTCATTCGCTGGCTGCACGGTCTGTTCTGAGGTGCAGCGGCCCGCGGAGGCGGCTACTCGGCAATGGTGGGCAGCTGATCGGTGAGGTCGTTGACCATCGTGAGCGCCGCCTTCAGAGCAGCCTGAATCAACGGCCCGCCGCTCTGGCCGAGGACGACCCCGAAGATGCGCCAGCGGTGGCCATTCACCCGGCGTACGGACTCGTACATGAAGCAGCCGCCCGCGGCCTGATCCGACCCAGTCTTGATCCCGACGAATCCGGCGTGTCCGAGCAGCGTGTCCGTGTTCCGAACCGGCCCGACGTAAGGGAGAACCGCCTCGCGCATGCCAACCAGCTCGGCGAAGGCGGGGACCTCCATCGCCGCGCGGGCGAGCCGCAGCTGATCGGACGCGGTCGAGATGGTCGACGGGTCGTACCCGCTCGGGTCGGTGTATGTCGTGTGCTGCATCCCGAGCTCGTGCGCAACCCGGTTCATCTGCGCGACGAATCCCGGGACCGATCCGTAGCGGTGTTCGGCAAGCGCGATTGCGATGTTGTTGGCGGATGGAAGGAGCAATGCCGCCAGGGCCTCGCGCTCGGTGATGACCTCGCCTGCGGCAACGGGGACGTAGGACTGCCCATCGGCGTGGGCCGCGTTGGCGCGTGCGACATCCGTGTCGTCGAAGGTCATGGTGAATCCGTCGTTGCCTGCCGTCAGCGGGTCCGTGCGAAGGACGATGTAGGCCGTCATCACCTTCGCCACGCTCGCAATCGGCACGGGCATCTGCCCGGGACTCGCCTTTCGACCCAGACCCGGGATGGCAATCGCCGCTTGACCGCGAGACGGCCACTCGATGCGGATCGAGTGCAGGGCAGACAGCTTGTGATGCTGCGACGAGGTCTTCCAGCTCAGCTGACCAGGGAGGACTGCCGCGACGATCGCGAGCGCACCGATGCCCGCCAGGGGCGGCGCGATTTCGCGCACCCACGAACGTCGACGGTCGGACCGGCGGTCATATCGGGTACGCACGGCTCGCAGCGTGTCGCCCCGCCGATATGAGCAACGTCTGCTTTCGCCTTATCTGCTGCTTATGTGACCGCGGCAATAATGAGGGTGTGCGGGTCCTGGTGGCGGATGACGAGACGCTCCTAGCCGACACGATCGCGCAGGGGTTGCGCCGCCGGTCGATGGCGGTTGATGTCTGCTACGACGGCGCGACGGCACTCGAGCTGGCGTCGGTGAACCGCTACGACGTGGCGATACTCGATCGCGATATGCCCAACCAGACCGGGGATGACGTCTGCCGCTGGCTTGCGGCCACAGATCACGCCGATACCCGCGTGCTGATGCTGACCGCCGCGAGCGGAATCCGGGATCGCGTCGACGGACTCGGAATCGGTGCTGACGACTACCTGACGAAGCCGTTTGCCTTCGCCGAGCTGGTCGCGAGAGTGCAGGCGCTGGGGCGGCGGTCACGGCCAGCGGTCAAGCCGGTGCTCGAACGTGCTGGCGTCGTCCTCGACCCGGCGCGGCACTACGCGGCGCGCGACGGTCGGAGCCTGGATCTGACCAACAAGGAGTTCGCAGTTCTCGAGGTCATGCTGCGTGCCGACGGCGAGGTCGTCAGCGCTGAAGAGCTTCTTGAACAGGCGTGGGACGAGCACGCCGATCCCTTCACCAACGCCGTGCGCGTCGCGGTGATGACGTTGCGCAAGAAGCTCGGCGAACCGGCAGTCATCGAGACCGTGCCGCGGGTCGGCTACCGCTTGGCCGGCTGATCTCTTGCAGTTGACGCCGCGCTGGCGGGCGGTGGTCGCGGGACTGGTGATGGCCGCGATCGGCTTCGTGGCGCTCACGATCTACCACGGCACCGAGCAGGTATTCGGCTGTACCTCCTCGCTGGTCCGCACCCTGCACGTGTGCGGCTTCGGGGTGCATCACCACGCGTGGGCGCAGGTTGCGCTCGGGGTGGCCATCCTCGGGGTCGTCGTCGCGGCCTGCTGGGGGCTGGGACTGTGGGTGCTGTGGCCTATCCGCGGCCTGACCGCAATGGTCGATCGAATGGGGCCGCAGAATCTTGCCGAGCGAGCTCCGGTTGGTTCGCGCAGCGACGAGACCACGGCCCTCACCCAGGCGGTCAACCAGATGATGAACCGTTTGGCGGAGGGCTACGAAGGCCAGCGCACCTTCGCGGCCAACGCGTCTCATGAGCTTCGTACGCCGCTCGCCGTGCAGCGCACACTGATCGAAGTCAGCATGTCCGCGGCCCGGACGCCCAAGCAGCTCGAGCTCCTGACCGAGCAGCTGCTGGCAACCAACGAGCGCAACGAGCTGCTGATCGAGGGACTGCTCGTCCTCAGCGAGAGCGATCGCGGCTTGGTGTCCCGGACTCCGCAACGACTGGATGCGATCGTCGGCTCGGTCGTTGCCGCTCATCAGGATCTCGCCGACCAGGCGGAGGTGTCGGTGACCGCCACGCTGGCCGATCGGCTGGTCTTGGGCGAGCGGGTCCTGCTCGAGCGGCTGGTGACGAACCTCGTCCGCAACGCCGTCCTCTACAACATGCCAGGCGGCGAGGTCAGGGTCGCGGTCGGGACCTCGCCGGCTCTGGTCGTCGAGAACAGCGGGCCAATGATCGCTGCGGACTCGGTGGCCGGACTGTTCGAGCCGTTCCGCCGCGGCAGCGGTGAGCGAACCAGTCACGGCAAAGGGGCCGGGCTCGGCTTGACGATCTGCCGTTCGATATGCCGGGCACACGACGGCTCGATAGAGGCGCAGGCGAACCCGGCGGGTGGTCTGCGGGTCGAGGTGAGAATGCCGTAGATCGTCCGGGCGGTGGCGATAGAGTTCGCGCGATGCACGGACCTGATTCATGATCGACTTTCGGTACCACATCGTCTCGCTGGTCGCCGTGTTCCTGGCGCTGGCGCTGGGCCTGTTTCTCGGTAGCACGACCTTGCAGAGCACCGTGACCCATAACCTGCGTCAGCAGGCGCACAGCGTCATCGCCCGTAACGAGACGCTCCAGGCGGAGAACGACGCTGCCAACGCGAAGCTGCAAGGTCAAGAGAGCTTCGCGACGTCGGTCGAGCCGTACGCCGTTGCCGGCAAGCTCGTCAACGCTGAAGTCGCAGTGGTCTCCGCACCAGGCGTCGACAGCGACGCGCGGGACCGCCTGGTCGAGACGTTGAAGTCCGCGGGGGCGAGCATCACTGCAGACGTCCGCCTGCAGAACGGCTTCCTCGACCCGTCGCAGGATGCGACGTGGGCACAGCTGGCGGCGCAGGTCGCGGGCAACCATCCGCTCCCGCGCGCCAACGGCGCAAGTCAGGCGAGCTCCGAGCTCGCCCGCGTCCTCGTGAACCGCCCCGCCGCCAGGCTGGCGTCCGCGCGGCGGATCGAGACAGTTCTCGGCACATTCGGGGACGGCAAGATGATCTCGATCTCCGGCGAGGCCCCGGTGCGAAGTGCGGACCTCGCGGTCCTGCTCGTGCCGCTGGAGAGCGCACCAGAGAACTCCACTGTCGCGGTTGCGCGCAACAACGACCTGATCGCAATGGCGAGAGCGCTGCGCCGTGGGTCGAGTGGCCTCGTGGTCGCCGGGCCGTCGACCACCGACTCGACCAACGGTGGGGTGCTTGCCACGATGCGAGCCGACTCGACGCTTTCCAAGTCCGTGTCGACGGTCGATGCCGACGAGACCGCGGTTGGCCGGGTTGCCATCGCGCTTGCATTGGCAGCGGCACCGGGCGGCAACGCCGGGCGCTATGGCCTCGCGCAGTCGCCGCCGCTGCCGGTTCAGAGCCCGGCGCCGTGACCCGGCGGGGCAGTGGCCGGTCTCGAGCGGTCGGCGTACTAGCGGCGACCGGCACCGCGGCCGCATGGTGGTGGGTCCGGCAGTCGCCCGCCGGCGGCGATCCGGCGTGGACCCGCCGCAACTTCCGGGATCGAGAGGTCAGCCTCCTGCTCGGGCCGGCCGTCGCTGCCGGCGCAACGCTAGGAACCGCTGCCGCCACGCCCGGACCACGACGTGCCGCGGTCATCGCGGTTTCGGCGATCGGTCTGGTCGGCGCGTACGACGACAGGTACGGCGACAGCCACGCGCGCGGTCTTCGCGGACATCTGGTCGCCCTACGTCACGGCCGGGTCACCACTGGGCTGGTCAAGCTCGTGGCGATGGGAGGTGTCGCGGCGTTCAGCGCATCGAGGCAGTCCCGGAAGCCGGTCGACATCGCACTTGGAACGGTATTGGTCGCGGGCAGCGCGAACCTCGTCAATCTCTTCGACCTGCGCCCCGGTCGGGCCGCGAAGGTCACCGGCGCGACGGCCGCGTTGCTCAGCCGGGTCGGGCCCGCTCCGGCGCGAGCCGTCGCCGCTGCGGCGGGAGGTGCCGCGGCCGCCGGACTGTTCCCCGACCTCCGAGAGCAGGCGATGCTGGGAGACTGCGGCGCCGGCGCGCTGGGTGCGACGCTTGGATGGTCGCTGGCCATGCGGCCGTCGCGGCTGACCCGGCTCGCCGCCGCGGCCGCTGTCGTGGGTGCCACCTTGGCGAGCGAGCGCACGAGCTTCAGTGCGGTCATCGACGCGAACCCGGTGCTGCGCCGTCTCGATCGCCTGGGGCGGGCCAAGTAGGCCGTGGCTGACGACGGTCCGAACGGGGGGACTGCACGAGTCTCGCCGGGGGAGACGAACGGGATCGGTCAGAGCATCGCTCGCGCTGCGCTGCTGATCGCGGTCGTCACGGTGCTGGCGCGGGCTGCGGGGTTCGCGCGCGTCATCGTCTTCGCTCGGACCGTAGGTCCGAGTTGTCTGGGTGACACCTACTTCACCGCCAACACGGTGCCCAACATCGTGTTCGACATCGTCGCAGGCGGCGCATTGTCGAGCCTCGTCGTACCGCTGATCGCACCGGCCGCCGTCGCCGGTGACCGGGACACCGTCGGCCGCACCGCGTCCGCCCTGCTGACCTGGGCAGCGACGCTTCTCATCCCGGTGATGGTGCTCGGGATGCTCTTCACCCATCCCCTGATGCGACTCCTGGTCGGTGACGGGCACCCGGGCTGCTCGGCTGCTGACGAGGTAGCGGTCGGCGCGCGGATGCTCGCCGTGTTCATGCCGCAGGTCGTGATCTACGCGGCCGCCGTCGTCCTGATCGGCGTGCTGCAGGGACATCGGCGCTTTCTCGGACCCGCCCTCGGTCCACTCGTGTCGAGCCTGGTGATGATCACCGCGTACGGCGTGTTCGCGGCGGTGGCGACGCATGACGAGACCGGCCTGACCGCCTTGTCGCGCAGCCACGAGCTCGTGCTCTCGGTCGGCACAACCCTCGGGGTCGCCTCCCTCGTCATTCCGATGCTCTTCCCATCAGTGCGGATCAGACTGCGCCTGCGGCCGAGCTATCACTTCCCACCCGGGGTGGCGGCACGAGTACGGCGCATGGCGCTGTCCGGGGCGTTGGTGCTCGGTAGCCAGGACCTCGCCACGGCGGTGGTGCTGCGTCTCGCAAACGACCGTGGAACCGACGGTGCCGTGGTCCTCTACAACCTGGCCTGGACGGTGTTCACCGTCCCCTGGGCGGTGGCGGCAGTGCCGCTGGCGACGAGTGCCTATCCGGGCTTGAGTGCCGCCTGGCAGTCGGGGGCGCGGGCCGCGTATGCCGCGACCCTCGCCCGTACCGCGCGGGTGATGCTCGTCGTGGTGGGTGCCGCCGCCGCGGTGATGGCGGCGACCGCGACGCCGGTGGCGCGGGTGGTGATCCTTGGCGCCCCCGGGCATGTCGACCCGAACCTCTTGACGAGAGCGCTGATCACGTTCGCGGTCGGGCTGCCGGGATACGCGCTGGTGGCATTGCTGTCGCGCAGTCTCTACGCGCAGGGCAACAACCGGACACCGGCGACCGCCGCGCTGGGCGGCTGGTTGATCGCGATCGCCTTGGACATCGTCCTGGCCGGCATGATGCCGAGGACGTGGACGGTCGCCGCGATCGGCATCGGGACGTCGGTCGGGGTGACCGTCACTGGTTGCTGGTTGCTGGTGGCCGTGGCGCGCTCAGCCGGTGCGTCGATCGTCGAAGGGTTGCGGCGCGCAGCCGCCGCGGGTGTTGCCGGTGCCGGGGTCGCCGGGGTTGCCGGGTGGCTGCTCGCGCATCCGCTCACCGGTCGTGGCCTGGGAGGCAACGCACTGTCCGCGATTGCGGTCGGGGCAGCGACCGTGGTGCTGTACGTGGGGATCGCAGCGGTCATCGACCGGGGCACCGTCGCTGCGGTGGCGCTGCGGTTGCGAGGCCGCCGTGGCTGATCCGTTGCGCCTGCTGCTCGTCGTCGGCGAGACCACCGGCGGTATCGGGCGTCATGTTCGCGTGCTCGCCGAGCGGTTGCCGGGCTTCGGCTTCGAGGTCGTCGTGGCCGGTCCGGCGTCCGCGCTGGCGGCAGTAGGCGAGCCGGCCGGCGTCGTGAGCCACGAGGTGCCGATCGGCCGGCCGTGGGCGGCGCGCCGCGCGCTGCGGCCCTTGCTGGCCGGCGTCGACGTTGCACATGCCCATGGGATCCAGGCAGGTGCCGTCACGGCTGCGACCCGTCGCGGTTCGGGCCCCGCCCTCCTTGTCACCTGGCACAACGCGGTGCTCGTGACCGGGCTGCGGCGTGTCGCTCATCGACTTGCCTCGAGGTACGCCGCTCGCGGCGCCGACCTGACCCTCGGCGCATCACCGGATCTCACTGTCGCTGCCCGCGTTGCCGGAGCGCGTGACGCCCGCGACACGTTCGTCGTGGCGCCACCGATGCCGGCTGCGAGCCGTCCCAGGTCCGCCGTTCGCGCCGACCTGGGGGTGGGGGAGCGGCCCGTGGTGCTGGCGGTCGGTCGGCTTCAGGCGCAGAAGCGGCTGGATGTTCTCGTTGCGGCCGCTGCGCGCTGGCGGCCTGACGCCGACGCGCCAGTGGTGGTGATTGCCGGATCCGGGCCGGACGCGACCGCCCTGCGTGCGCAGGCCGCGGCCAGCGGGGCGGAGGTCCGGCTACTCGGCGCCCGTGACGACGTACCGGACCTGTTCGCCGCCGCCGATGTGGTGGCGCTGCCTAGCGTGTGGGAGGCCCGGTCGCTGGTTGCTCAGGAGGCGCTGCGAGCCGGGGTGCCGCTCGTGACCACGCCGGTCGGCGGCCTGCCCGACCTCGTCGGCGATGCCGCGGTCATGGTCCCGGTGGGCGACGCCGTGGCGCTCGGAGCGGCCCTCGACGAGCTGATCGCAGACGAGGGCCTTCGCCGCAGCTTGGCCGACGCCGGCCGCGCTCGTGCCGCGACGTGGCCGACGCTGGACGCAGCGGTCGAGGAGCTCGCGACGGCGTACCGGGACCTGGTGGCCCGCCGGTCGGCCGCGAATCGCCGGCACGGGGGCGCGTCGTAACGCCGCTGTCACGAGGGGGTGTTACCGTGAACGTCCGTGAGTCGAGGCGCCCAGGATCGGTCCAGAGCGGGCGGCACCGTCGGCAATGCCGGCGCTGTCCGACACGTGTTCGTCACCGGAGGCGTTGCCTCCAGTCTGGGCAAGGGGCTGACCGCCTCGAGCCTGGGCCGGCTGCTGAAGTCGCGCGGTCTGCGCGTGACGATGCAGAAGCTCGATCCGTATCTCAACGTCGACCCGGGAACGATGAACCCGTTCCAGCACGGCGAGGTCTTCGTCACCGAGGACGGCGCCGAGACCGACCTCGACATCGGCCATTACGAGCGCTTCCTCGACGAGGAGCTGTTCGCCGCGGCCAACGTCACGACCGGGCAGGTCTACTCCGAGGTGATTGCGAAGGAGCGCCGCGGCGAGTACCTCGGCGACACCGTGCAGGTGATCCCTCACATCACCAACGAGATCAAGTCGCGGATACGGGCGATGGCGACCGACGAGGTCGATGTCGTGATCACCGAGATCGGCGGCACGGTCGGTGACATCGAGTCGCTGCCCTTCCTCGAGGCCGCTCGGCAGGTGCGCCAGGAGGTCGGTCGCGACAACGTGTTCTTCCTGCACGTCTCGCTCGTGCCCTACCTCGCGCCGTCGGGGGAGCAGAAGAGCAAGCCCACCCAGCACTCGGTGCAGTCGCTGCGGTCGATCGGCATCACTCCGGACGCGATCGTCTGCCGGTCCGACCGCCCGATCCCCGACAACATGAAGCGCAAGATCGCGCAGACCTGCGACGTCGACAACGAGGCCGTGGTCTCCGCGCCCGACGCCGCGTCGATCTACGACATCCCCAAGGTGCTGCACGCCGAGGGACTGGACGCCTACGTCGTACGGCGGCTCGGGTTGCCGTTCCGCGACGTCGACTGGACCGAGTGGGACGACCTGTTGCGCCGGATCCACCGGCCGGCGCACCGCGTCACCATCGCCCTCGTCGGCAAGTACATCGACTTGCCGGACGCCTATCTATCCGTCACGGAGGCGCTTCGTGCCGCTGGCGCGGCGAACGACGCTGCAATCGACATCCGGTGGGTGACGTCGGACGACTGCGAGACACCCGACGGCGCGGCTGCCACGCTCGACGGGGTCGACGGCGTGCTGGTGCCGGGCGGGTTCGGCGTACGCGGCATTGAAGGCAAGCTTGGCGCGATCCGCCACGCTCGGGAACATCGAATCCCCACCCTCGGCCTGTGCCTCGGGCTGCAGTGCATGGTGATCGACGTCGCGCGCAACCTCGCCGGGCTGGAAGGCGCGAACTCGGCCGAGTTCGACCCCGACACCCCGCATGCCGTGATCGCGACGATGGCCGATCAGCTCGACGTCGTCGCTGGGGAGCGGGACATGGGCGGCACGATGCGCCTCGGTTCCTACCCCGCGCAGCTCGTCGAGGGGTCGATCGTCGCCGAAGCGTACGGTTCGACGCGGGTCGCCGAGCGGCATCGTCACCGGTACGAGGTCGCGAACGACTACCGCGAACGACTCGAACGTGCGGGCTTCGTCTTCTCCGGCACATCACCCGATGGCCGGCTGGTCGAGTACGGCGAGCTGCCGCGCGATGTCCATCCGTTCTTCGTGGGGACGCAGGCTCACCCCGAGTTCAAGTCGCGCCCGACCCGGGCACACCCGCTGTTCACGGGCTTCGTCGCGGCCGCGCTCGATCGGGCAAGCGGTGCACAGGCCGAGATCGGAACACTGCGACTTCCGAGCGTCGCCTCGTAGCGCGGCGTCGCGCCGTACGCCTGGTTCGTCGTAACGTCGGCGGCGTGAGCGCAATCGTCGACCAACCCACCTCCAAGTTCTCGACTCTCAGCTCCGAGCTGCCGTATCGCTCCGGGCGAGTGATCGATGTGCGCAGCGACCGGGTCGGCATGCCGGACGGCAGCGAGGCGACACGCGATGTCGTCGTGCATCCGGGTGCGGTCGGGGTCATCGCCCTCGACGATCGCGAGCGCCTCCTGTTGCTGCAGCAGTATCGACACGCCACGGGTCGGCTGCTCTGGGAGCCGCCAGCCGGACTGCTCGACGTCACGGGGGAAGACCCGCTGGTCGGCGCGAAGCGCGAGCTGTACGAAGAGGCGCATCTCGAGGCAGGCCGCTGGGACGTGCTGGTCGACGCCTATACCTCGCCCGGCATGACCGACGAGGCGGTCCGCATCTATCTGGCACGTGACGTCAGGGAGTCCTCGGAACCGAGGTTCGAGGCGGCGCACGAGGAAGTCGACATGCCCACGCAGTGGGTGCCTTTGCCCGAGGCGGTCGATGCGGTGCTCGCGGGACGGATCCACAACCCGCTCGCCGTGATGGGGATCCTCGCCCTGTCGGCTGCTTCCCGCACGTCGTACGCCGACCTGCGGCCCGCGGACGCGCCCTGGCCGGAGATGTCGGACTTTCCGGGCTCGGCAAAATCCGGTGTGTGAACCGGCGCTCCCGATCGGGTTGTGAAGGGAATCCGGCGGCGTGACACCGAGAATCCTTCACAACCTGTCAAATGCGTGACAGGACCGTGCAACGTGGCACGCTGACCTGGTGAAGGTCGGGATCCCGCGCGAGGTGAAGGACAGCGAGTTCCGCGTCGCGATCACGCCGGCCGGAGCCCACGAGCTGTCGCGCCTGGGCCACGAGGTCTTGATCGAGCACGAAGCCGGAGTCGGCTCGGCCATCCCTGATGCGGACTACGTGGCCGCCGGGGCCCGGATCCTGCCTGACGCCGACGCCGTGTGGGGGGAGGCTGAGCTCGTTTGCAAGGTGAAGGAACCGGTGGCGGAGGAGTTCCACCGGATGCGGGCCGACCAGGTCCTGTTCACCTATCTCCACCTTGCGGCCAGCGAGGACTGCACCAAGGCGATCATCGCCTCGGGCATCACGGCCATCGCCTACGAGACTGTCCAGCTCGCCGATGGCTCACTGCCGTTGCTCGCCCCGATGAGCGAGGTGGCGGGCCGAATGGCCCCGCAGGTCGGCGCCCATCACCTGCAGCGGGAGAGCGGTGGCCGAGGCGTCCTGATGGGCGGGGTATCAGGCGTGTACGCCGCGAAGGTCGTCGTGCTGGGTGCCGGAGTGTCCGGGATGAACGCCGCAGCGATCGCGCTCGGCATGCAGGCCGAGGTACTCCTGCTCGACAAGAACATCGACAAGCTCCGGCAGTCCGACCGGATCTACCAGGGTCATCTGCAAACGGTCGCGTCCAACACCTACGAGATCGAGCGTGCCTGCCTCGACGCCGATCTGGTGATCGGGGCGGTGCTGGTGCCGGGGGCCAAGGCGCCGAAGCTGGTCTCCGACGACCTGGTCGCGCGGATGAAGCCTGGCGCCGTGCTGGTCGACATCGCCGTCGACCAGGGCGGCTGTTTCGCGTCGACTCATCCGACGACGCACTCGGATCCGACCTTCCGGGTGCACGATGCGGTCTTCTACTGCGTAGCGAACATGCCCGGCGCCGTTCCCCACACCTCGACGTTTGCGCTCACGAATGTGACGCTGCCGTATGCCGAGCGGATCGCTGAGGCCGGTTGGCGGCAGGCGGCTCGGGACGATCCGGCACTGGCAGCGGGGGTCAACATCGTTGCCGGCGAGGTCGTCTGCGCTCCGGTGGCAGCGGCGCATGGCCTGCCGCACCGGGCGCTGGCCGAGATCCTGGCCTGACCGGGACGGCGCGTGCGACCGACGGAGCTGGCCCAAACCTACCTCGACCACCTAAAGGTCGAGCGCGGGTTGAGTCCTAACAGCATGAACGCGTACCGTCGCGACCTGAGCCGGTACGCGTCGTACCTGGCGGCGTGCGGCATCGACGACATCGTCGTGATCAGCGAACGAGAGATCGCCGGCTTTCTTGCCGAGCTCCGGGCGGGTGGCCCGGATCGCCCACCACTCGCGGCGTCCTCCGCCGCGCGCGCAATCGTCGCGGTGCGCGGGATGCACCGCTTCGCTGCCCGCGAAGGACTTACCGCGTCGGATCCAGCGGCCGGGGTCCGCCCACCTACCCCGCCGCGACGGCTACCGCATGCCCTCCCGGTCGACGACGTGCTGGCGATGCTCGAGGCGGCGGCCTTCGACGGCACACCCAAGGCGATGCGCGACGCGGCATTGTTGGAGTTCCTCTACGGCACCGGCGCGCGGGTGAGCGAGGCTGTCGGGCTCGACGTTGACGACATCGACCGCGACGCGGCCGCCGTGATGCTGCACGGGAAGGGCGGCAAGGACCGGATCGTGCCGATCGGCTCCTACGCACTGGACGCGATCGACGACTACTTGACGCGGGGCCGGCCGGCCCTGGTCGGAAGTGGCAGCGGGCGCAGCGCCCTGTTCTTGAACCTCCGTGGTGGCCGGTTATCGCGGCAGAGCGCCTGGACCATCCTGCGAGACGTCGCGGACCGGGCCGGCGTCCGGGCGACGGTGGGGCCGCACAGCCTCCGCCACTCCTTTGCGACCCACCTGCTGGACGGGGGCGCCGACGTCCGGGTGGTGCAGGAGCTGCTGGGCCATGCGTCGGTGACCACCACGCAGATCTACACGCTGGTCACGGTTGACCGGCTGCGCGAGGTCTACGCCACCGCACACCCGCGCGCCCGCGACTGAGCTTCTTGGCTGGCGGGCGCCACGGGTCATGCGGATCCGGGCCTGTGGGAAACCTGTCACGGATGTGGCGGATGTGGCGACGGATCACCCAAGGGGCGGTTGCAAAGATTCGTTGAGGGGGCTAAGTTCCCGATTCGTCGCTGAAACCGCATCACGAGAAATCGTGCAATCGGTCTAGCAACTTGTCGAGAGGACGATATGTCGACTTCCCTGGCCTCGCGGAAGGGTCCGCCGCGCGAGATGGGCCCGACCGGGCGACCGCGTCCGAAGCTGCGCGACCCGAAGCCGCTCACCGAGCACGGCCCCGCCGTCATCCTCGCCCTGTGCAACCAGAAGGGCGGCGTGGGAAAGACCACGACCACCATCAACCTGGGCGCCGCGCTCACCGAGTTCGGCCGCAAGGTGCTGCTCGTGGACTTCGATCCGCAGGGTGCTCTCTCGGTGGGCCTGGGCGTCAACCCGCTGGAGCTCGACCAGACCATCTACAACGCCTTGATGGAACGGTCGGTCTCCGCCGACGATGTCCTGCTCAAGACGAACGCCGGCATGGACCTGCTGCCGAGCAACATCGACCTGTCCGCGGCCGAGGTGCAGCTCGTGGGGGAGGTCGCCCGTGAGCAGACCCTCAAGCGACTCCTCGCACCGCTGGTCGACGACTACGACGTGATCCTGATCGACTGCCAGCCGTCGCTGGGCCTGCTCACCATCAACGCGCTGACGGCGGCCGACGGCGTGATCATCCCGCTCGAGTGTGAGTACTTCTCGCTTCGCGGTGTCGCACTGTTGATCCAAACTATAGAGAAAGTGAGCGAGCGACTTAACCCTCAACTAGAACTTGAGGGGATTCTCGCCACGATGTACGACAGCCGCACGCTCCACGGCCGCGAAGTGCTGGGGAGGGTGGTGCAGGCCTTCGGTGAGAAGGTCTTTCACACCGTCATCAACCGCACCGTCCGTTTCCCCGAGACCACCGTCGCCGGGGAGCCGATCACGACCTTCGCGTCGTCCTCGGTAGGCGCAAACGCCTACCGGGACCTGGCCAGAGAGGTGGTCGCGCGATGCCTCGCCGCGTAGCCCTGCCGGGAGCCGACGAGCTCTTCCGGTCGACCGGGTCCGTCCAGCGTCCCTCGGATGAGTCGGACAGCGAGGATTCCCCGCTGCCGCTCGCCGCAACGGCGACGGCGACCGCCACGGATGTCGTCGAGCGGCCGGTCACCGTGTCGCCGCAGCCCCGGCCGAGCGGGCCGCGGCGTCCCTCCGGGCGGCAGCGCCACGAGGAGAAGATCACCGTCTACGTCTCACCATCCGAGCTGGTCGACCTCGAACACGCTCGGCTGGTCCTGCGCGCCGAGCACTCGCTCGCGGTGGACCGGGGTCGGATCGTCCGGGAGGCTCTCGCGGTGGTGCTCGCCGACCTGGAGTCCAAGGGCGAGCAGAGCATCCTGGTCCGCCGCCTCCGCGGCCGCTAGTCCCGGCCGCAGGGGAGTCGCTCGTGCTCTACGCATTACGTCAACCTGCGGTGCTGCTCGGCCTACTCCTGGGCTTCGCTGCGGGCATGATCGCGGTGAGCGGCGCTACCCGGCTGCTGGACCGCAACTCGCGGCACCCGACGCCGTTCTGGCACCCGAAGGCGTGGCTGGACCCCTACAGCGCGGTGGCGGCGCTGCTGGCCGGGGTCGGCTGGGCTCCCCGGCCGGAGGTACGGCGAGGTTTCGGCAAGAGCCAGCACCGCCAGTTGTGGACCGTGGCCGCGATCTCGCTGGCCGTCCCGGCCATCCTCGGGGCGGCCGGGGTCGCCCTTTATGCGAGCGCCGCCGGGCGGTCGTGGTTCGCGGTCTTCCAGTCGATGTGGGTCGTCCACGGCGAGGACCCGATCTCGGTGCTCGCGCCGACCTTCGCCGAGAAGGTCGCGATCGGCTTCGGCATCGAGAACCTGGCGGTCGCCGTCCTGAGCCTGGTCCCGATCCCCCCGCTGCCGACCGGCGTGGCCTTGTGGTCGGTGCTGCCGCGTACGCCGGGGGCTCGGCAGACGGCGTACCACCTGCTCGAGGAGCACTGGGGGATCGCCGCGCTGGTGGTGTTGTTCCTGATCCCGCTGGGCCGCGAAGGGCCGTTGTTGCTGGTGGTCGTCACCGACATCGTCGACGCCATCCTTCACGCGTTCTGACCCGGCGCGTCGCCCGGGGCGACGCAGGCGCTGGGCTACCGTCGAGCGATGCCCGGCCAGTCCTCCCACACGCCCGTCGTGGCGCCTGGTGGGACCGAGGCCCATGCGCTCGGCAGGAGCGGCTTCGAGGTTCATCTCGACGTCTTCGACGGCCCGTTCGACCTGTTGCTGTCCCTCATCGCCAAGCGGCGGATGGACGTCACGCTGGTCGCGCTGGCGAAGGTCACCGACGACTTCCTCGGCTACATCCGCGGTCACGGCGACGACTGGGATCTCGACACGGCGAGTGAGTTCCTGGTCGTGGCGGCGACCCTGCTCGACCTGAAGGTCTGCCGCCTGCTGCCATCGGCGGAGGCGGACGAGGAGGACCTCGCGCTGCTCGAGGCCCGGGACCTGCTGTTCGCTCGGCTGTTGCAGTATCGCGCGTACAAGGACGTCGTGAGCGTGATGCGGGTCCTGATGGACTCGGCCGCGCAGCGCTACCCGCGCCTCGTGCCGCTCGAGGAGCGGTACGTCGGGCTGGTGCCGGAGGTCCAGCTGGGCGTGAGCCCCGCGGAGCTCGCCGAGCTGGCCGCTCGCGCCATGACTCCCAAGCCGGTGCCGATCGTGGACATCGGGCACCTTCACGCCCCGGTGGTGAGCGTCCGGGAGCAGGCAGCGATCCTCGCCGAGCGGCTGCGCGCGGCCGGCAGCGCGACCTTCCGTGGCCTCGTGGCGGACTGCCCGGACACGATGACCGTCGTCGGCCGCTTCCTCGCCGTCCTCGAGCTCTACCGTGAGGGCGCGGTCGCCTTTGACCAGGTCGCCCCGCTCGGTGAGCTGCACGTGCGATGGGTGGCGGGGGAGAGCTGGACCGCGGAGCAGGTCGGCAATCTCGATGCGGAGTACGAGGGCGAGCCGGACTCGGAGCTCGAGGGCGGCGCGGACCTGGCCCCGGCGGATGCCAATGCCTGACCTGGAGATCGACAACATGGTGGACGGGCCCGAGACCGGTGAGCTGCCGCCGCTGCGCGCAGCGCTCGAGGCGATCCTGCTGGTCGTCGAGGAGCCCGTCGACGAGGGCGTGCTGGCCCAGGTGCTCGAACGGCCCCGCGAGGAGGTCGCCGCCACGCTGGTGGAGCTCGCCCGCGAGTACGACGAGAGCGGTCGCGGCTTCGAGCTGCGGGGGATCGCGGGTGGCTGGCGGTTGTACACGCGCGCTGACTGCGCGCCGTACGTCGCGCGGTTCGTGCGGGACGGCCAGCCGGCCAAGCTCAGCCAAGCGGCGCTGGAGACGCTCGCGGTGATCGCCTACCGCCAGCCCACCACCCGCTCCCGGATCGCTGCGGTGCGCGGCGTGAACGTCGATGCGGTGATCCGCACTCTGCTCACCCGTGGTCTCATCGCCGAGACCGGCATCGAGCGGGAGACCGGGGCGATCCTCTACGGGACCACCGAGCACTTCCTGGAGCGGATGGGACTGGTCTCCACCGGGGAGCTGCCACCCCTGGCGGACTACCTGCCCGACCACACCGCACTCGACGACGATGCCGCAGCCGGCTAGAGGCGCCGGGGCGGGCCGAGCGCCAGCGGGGCGCGAGGAAGAGGAGAGCGACCTCTCCGGGGTACGGCTGCAGAAGGTGCTTGCCGCCGCCGGCATCGGCAGCCGCCGAGCCTGCGAGGAGCTGATCGCCGCCGGCCGCGTCATCGTCAACGGGCGCCCCGCTCGCCTGGGGCTACGGATCGACCCGGAGCACGACGTGGTGGTGGTCGACGGGAGCCGGATCCCGACCGCCAGTGGTCTGACCTACCTCGCCTTGCACAAGCCCCGCGGAATGCTCTCGACGATGTCCGACGAGCGGGGCCGGCCCTGCGTCGGCGATCTGGTGGCCGACATCACGGCTCCGCTGCACCACGTTGGCCGGCTCGACGCGGACAGTGAAGGACTGCTCCTGCTCACCAACGACGGCGCCCTCTCGCATCGTCTGACCCATCCCTCGTTCGGGGTCACGAAGACCTATCTGGCCGAGGTCGAGGGCAACGCCGGGCGCGGTCTGGAGCGGGCGCTGAAGGCGGGTGTGGAGCTCGAGGACGGCCCCGTGAAGGCCGACTCGGCCCGCGTCCTGGAGGCCGTCGGCGGCAGGTCGGTGGTCGAGCTGAGCATCCACGAAGGACGCAAGCACGTCGTCCGCCGGGCGCTCGGCGCGCTCGACTTCCCGGTCACCAGGCTGGTCCGGACCGCGGTCGGCCCGATCAGGCTCGGTGATCTCAAGGCCGGCAAGCGGCGGTACCTACAGCGCCAAGAGGTTCAATCCCTGTATCGCGACGTGGATATGACGTCTTAGCGGTATGTCTACAAAGGTCTCTAGCGTGGTGTCGGTAGTCGGTAGTCGGTGGGTGGACGTCCGGGGATACGTGCTCCGCGACTGTCGTTCGGCCGTTGGCCTCGCTCCTTGAGGTCGCGGAGTCACCTACCCGCCGGCCGCCCGGTAGCGTCCCGCGCGGGGGAGAATGCAGGTCATACGCGGTGGCCCCTGGGTTTGTCGCTGCTTCGGTCTCTCACTACCAAGGGGTGGTGGGTCGCTTCAGGTGGAGGGTTGGATGGCGCTGCGGGCGCTTCGTGGCGCTACCCAGGTCGAGGTCGATGATCGGCAGGCCATCATCGACGCCACGGCGGAGCTGGTCCGGGCGGTCCTGGATCGCAACGGTCTGACTGACGACGACCTGGTCAGCATCCTGTTCACGACCACCCCGGACCTGGTTGCGGAGTTCCCGGCCTACGCCGCCCGGACGATTGGCATCACCGACGTGCCGTTTCTGTGCGCCTCGGAGATCGCGGTGCCGGGCGCCATGGAGCGCGTCGTGCGCCTGATGGCCTTCGTCGACGCCGATTTCAGCCGGGCGGAGGCTCGCCACGTCTACCTGCGGGGCGCTCAGGCGCTCCGTAGTGACCTGCCGCGAGACTGAAGTGGCGGGGGAGCAGGGCGGCCGTCTGCTGGTCGTGGGGACCGGTTTGATCGGCACCTCAGTCGGGCTAGCGGCTCGAGCGGCCGGCTACGACGTGTTCCTGGCCAACCGCGACGCCGCCCGGCTGGCGGTGGCCATCGAGGTGGGAGCTGGGGCGGCCTGGGACGGCAGCACGCCGGTCGACCTGGCGGTCGTCGGACTGCCACCGGCTGTGCTGGCAGCGGAGATCGGTCGCCTGCAGAGCACGGGTGTCGCCACGACTATCACTCATGTGTGCTCTGTCCAACTGCAACCTCAACTAGAGGTCGAGGCGCTGGTCGACGGCTGGCCCGGTTTTGTCGGTAGCCATCCCGTCGCCGGGCGAGAGCGGTCCGGGCCTCATCACGCGACCGCCGACCTGTTCCAGGACCGGCCGTGGGTGGTGTGCCCGACGGAGACGTCAGGCCAGCGCTCGGTCGAGGCCGTTTCGGCCCTCGCGCGGGCCTGCGGCGCCAGGGTGAGCCAGATGCCCGCCGCGGACCACGACGCGCTCCTGGCCAGGCTGTCGCATGCCCCGCAGCTGGTCGCCTCGGCGCTGGCTGCTGCGCTCGTCGGCCTCGATCCCGATGATGTGGCGCTGGCCGGCTCCGGACTGCGCGACACCTCGCGGATCGCCGACAGCGATCCCCATCTGTGGGCCGAAGTCGTCGCAGCCAACCCGAATGGCATCGCGGCGGCGCTCGACGCCGTCCTCGAGCCCTTGGTGGCGCTGCGGGCGGGCCTGGCTGCCGGCGAGCCGCCCGCCGACGCCGTACGAGCCTTGGTGGAGCGCGGTCGGACCGGCCGCCAGCTGCTCGCCGGCAAGCACGGCCAGGCCGCCGTTCGCTGGGCGACGGTGTCGGTCGTGGTGCCGGACGAGCCGGGGGCGCTCGCCCGGCTACTGGCCGACGCGGCCGCAAGCGGCGTCAACGTCGAGGACATCCGGATCGACCACTCGCCGGGTGTTCCGCTCGGACTGATCGACCTGGACGTGGCACCGGGTCGCTCCGAGCAGCTGATCGCGACGCTCGAGCAGCGCGGCTGGCGCGCGACCGGCACCGAGGTCCCGTCCTAGACTCGCCACCGCTTCAGCGGCAGCGACCCAGCCCGTGGAGCGCAGCGTCAGGGAGCGGAGGTCCGGTGCAGCGGCGCAATCTGGTCGTCGCGATCGACGGGCCGTCCGGCTCCGGCAAGTCCACCGTCGCCCGCGGTGTCGCCATCGAACTCGGACTGCGATACCTCGACACCGGGGCGATGTACCGGGCGCTCACCTGGCTCGCGTTGCGCGAGGGTGTGTCGCTGGACTCACCAGCGGACCTCGAGGCACTCGCCGCCGGCGCCGTGCTGCAGGTGGTCCCTGACCCGCAGGCGCCCGCCATCGTGGCCGCCGGGGTCGACGTGACCGACGCGGTGCGGGGAGCCGATGTGACGAGCGCGGTGAGCGCGGTGAGCGCGGTTCCGGGGGTTCGGGTGGCCATGGTCGCCAGGCAGCGGGAGCTGATCGGCGACGGCGGCATCGTCGTCGAGGGGCGCGACATCGGGACGACCGTGGCGCCGCAGGCGCCGGTCAAGGTGTTCCTGATCGCCGATCCCGCGGCCCGTGCTCAGCGCCGCGCCCGACAGGACGCCGGCGGCAGGGCTACGGCGACCGTTGCGGCCACCGCAGCCGATCTCGCCCGCCGGGACACCGCCGACTCCACCCGGACGGCCTCGCCGCTGGCTCAGGCGGCTGACGCCGTGGTCATCGACTCCACTGAGCTCGACGCGGATGCGGTCATCGCCAAAGTGATCGCGCTGGCAGAGGCGGTCTCGTGAGGGCCCGGCGCGACGACCCGACGCGAGAGTCGATCCCTCTGTACGCCGTGCGGCATCTCGCGGCGCTTCTCATAAGGGTCTACTTCAGGTTGAGGCTCTACGGAATGGAGAAGATCCCTGCTCAAGGGCCCGTCCTCATCGCCGGGAACCATTCGGGCTTTCTCGATGGCCCCCTCGTCATGATCATGCTGCAGCGGCCATCGTCGTTCCTGGTCAAGTCCGAGCTCTACCACGGCCCCGTGAAGCGGGTCTTGCGGTTCGCACGCCAGATCCCAATCGTGCGCGGTACACCAGATCGGACCCACCTGCGCGACGGGCTCAACGTGCTCACCGGAGGCGGCGTGCTCGGCGTGTTCCCGGAGGGCACCCGTGGCAGCGGCGACCTGGCCACGATCCAACACGGCATCGGCTACATCGCGCTCAACGCCGGATGCCCGATCGTGCCGGTCGTGTGCAGCGGGACCGAGGCGGCCCTGCCGAAGGGCAAGGCCCTGCCGAAGCTTCGGGCTCCGATCGACGTCGTCTTCGGCGAGCCGTTCCGTCTCGAGGTGGCGGGCGACCCTCGGGCCCGGGCGACCATTGCTGATGCGGCTGAGCAGATTCGCCAGCACCTGCTCGCGCACCTCGCGGTCGTCAGCAGCTCCACCTCACACACGCAGCGACCATGAGCGCCGCGGGATCCGAGCCGGACCCGGCCAGGCTGCCGATCGTCGCGGTGGTCGGCCGGCCGAACGTCGGCAAGTCGACCCTCGTCAACCGGGTGCTCGGGCGCCGTGAGGCAGTTGTGCAGGATGTGCCCGGAGTGACGCGCGACCGCGTGATGTACGACGCCCAGTGGGGTGGCCGGGACTTCACGGTGGTTGACACCGGCGGGTGGGAGCGGGATGCGCGGGGGATGGCGGCCCGGATTGCCGCGGCGGCCGAGCTCGCCATCGAGACCGCCGACGTCGTCATCCTGGTGGTGGACGCCACCGTCGGTGCGACCGAGACCGACCTCGCGGTAGCCCGCGTCCTGCAGCGCAGCGACCGGCCGGTGGTTCTCGCCGCCAACAAGGTCGACTCGGCCTCCTTCGAGGCCGACGCGACCGCGCTGTGGAGCCTTGGGCTTGGGGAGCCGTATCCCGTCAGTGCCCTGCACGGCCGGGGCAGCGGTGACCTGCTGGACGTGGTCGTCGCCAAGCTGCCCACGCACACCTCGGTCCCGGCGGCTGATCCGATCCCGAGGGTGGCCCTTGCCGGACGGCCCAACGTGGGCAAGTCCAGCCTGCTCAACCAGCTCACCGGCAGTGAGCGCGCACTGGTGGATGCCGTCGCCGGAACCACCCGCGACCCGGTCGACTCCCTCGTAGAAGTCGATGGGGATACATGGCGCTTTGTCGACACGGCAGGCTTACGCCGCCGCGTGAAGGAGGCATCGGGAGCCGAGTACTACTCGAGCCTGCGCACCTCATCCGCGATCGAGGCCGCCGAGGTCGTGCTGCTGCTGCTCGACGTGACCGAGCCCATCAGTGACCAGGACCTGCGGGTGGCCGACCTGGTCGCCGAGGCCGGCCGCGCGATGGTCATCCTGTTCAACAAGTGGGACCTGATCGACGAGGATCGGCGGGAGCGCCTCGATCGAGAGATCGAGCGGGACCTGGCACGGTTCTCCTGGGCCTCCCAGCTGAACGTCTCCGCGCTGACCGGACGCGGTGTGCGGCGGATCGCTCCGGCGATGCGCAACGCGCTGGAGAGCTGGCACAAGCGAATCGGCACCGCCGAGCTGAACGCGTTCTTCTCCGAGGTCGTCTCGGCCACGCCGCCGCCGGTTCGGGGAGGGAAGCAGCCCAAGATCCTGTTCGCGACCCAGCCCGGTACGGCGCCGCCCCGGTTCGTCCTGTTCACCTCGGGTCCGCTGGAGGCCTCCTACCAGCGCTTTCTCGAGCGCCGGCTGCGCGAGAAGTTCGGCTTCGCCGGCACCCCCATCGAACTCGTCGTCAAGGCGCGTGAGAAGGGCGCGAAGAAGCGCTGACGGTCCTGTCGGTGGCCGGCGGTATCTAACGGCGGATGAACTCGGATCCCGGCGTGATAGCCGCTCGCCCCGGCCTCCCGCGCCCAGTCCCGGTGGAGGCGCTTCGCGCGGCGGTCGGGGAACAACAGTCCTGGCGCGGGGTGATGCGCACCTTCGGGTTCACCACGTCCCGCACCGGGCGGGTCCTCCGAGAGATCTGTGACGAGCTCGGGATCGACTACGGCCACTTTCATCGCTCGACGTTGAGCGACCAGCCGCTTGCAGACATCATCCGGACCTCGACGTCGTGGCCAGAAGCGCTGGAGCGGCTCGGCTTCGCACCGGGCTCCGGCTCGGCCCGCGCGACGATTCGCCGACATTGCGAACTCCAAAACATCGACGTGACTGGGCTTCGCCGCGACACGACTCCCTCGTCTGACGGACTCCTAGCCTCCATCTTTCGTGATCTTGCTCGGTCCGTGTAGTGATCGCTGTTCGTTGGTGTCGGTGACGATGGGCGTAGAGACTCGCCGCGTCTGTCGCGGTTTCCGGTTCCTGGTTGTTGGGTCGTGGGGTGGCGGTCAGTCGGGGTCGGGGATCGCGCGCAGCGCGGTGATGGCGTCGGCGACTTGCCCGGCCCAGGGCCAGTGACGGTCGAGTCGTAGGTGTAGTCGTCGTCCGGAACGCACGAGTCGTCCGGCGATCGCGATGAGCCGGTGGCGGAGCCGTTTGGGTTCGGCGGTGCGCATCGGTCCGGTCAACGCGAGGGTCTGGGTCCAGGTGAGCAGGTCGACCGCGATCAGCACGATCGCCAGCCACACCTTGTTCGACGCCATGTCGTGCAGGGGAAGGTTGGTCAGGCCGGTGTCTTTCGCGGCACGGATCCGGTCTTCGACGCGGGCGCGTCGACGGTGGCGCAGTTCGAGGTCGGCGAGCTGGCCTCCGGTCGTGTTGGTCGCGAAGCAGGTGACCCTTCGGCCGTCGATGTCGGTGAGGCGTAGCTGCGCGCCGGGGTGCGGGATCTCGCGGCGGGCGATGATCCGGGTGCCGACCGGCCATGACGTGAGGTCGAGCAGGCCGGTGATCTCCGCGACGTCCGCACCTTCGCGCGGGCACCCGTCGCTGTTGTAGGCCGGGGTCCACGCCGGTTCGGGGACCATGTCGAGCGCGGCAGCGACCTCATGGTTGGCTTGCCAGCCAACGGAAAACTCGAGGCCGCGTTCCACGGCGGCATCGAAGAAGGCGTGGGAGTAGCCGCCACCATCGCTGCGCACCAACACCCGCGACCGCAGGTCAGCAGGCAACTGCGCGAGCGCTGCGTCCAAGGTCGTGATCAGGTCGGCGGCGTTGTTCGCGTTCGCGTTACCCGGTCGCAGCAGCCCGGCCAGGCCCTCACCGGTCCCGCCGTCTCCGTGATCGAGGAACGCCATCACCGGATGGTGACCGAAGCCGCGCTTGTAGGTCGGGCGGGCGTCTTCCTTGTCCGAGTGCGCAGCGACCAGCGTCGCGTCGATATCCAAAGGAACGAGCCCATCACCGGCTGGGCCACCGCCCGCGGCATGCACCCGGGCGCGAGCCGCCGCGTGCGCATCGGCGATCGCGTCCAACACGTCCTGCCCGCCGGCGGCGAGATCGTCGACGACCCGTGACACCGTCGGGTCGGACGCGACCGGCCCAACGATCGCGGTCGCATCGCGCAGCACCCCGACATCGGCCAAGCAGTCCCCGCCAGCCGCCAGCGCGTAGCCAAGCTGCACAACTACCCGCGCTGGATCGTGAACCGCACGCTCACGAGTCCACGGCGCGAGCCGTATCCGAAGCTCACGCTCCAGCCGGGCTACCCGCGCGGTTTCAGCCAGCAGGACCAGGCCACCGCGCGACACCAGACCCTCACCCGTCGCCGCTACTTCCAGCCGCTGCCATGACGTCGTACGCTTCACCTACGGAGTGCCTTCCCGTGAGAGCAAATCAGGACTGTCGCAAGCCCGATTTTCCCTTACAGGACAGGCACTTCCGTGCATTCACGATCGTGTCAAGCCGCCTTCAGGTGAAAGCGCGAGGCTAGAGCTGGCTCCGCGTCCTGAACAGCTGCGTCACGCGGGGCCATATTTGGTAGCGGCGGCGTTGACGTTGGCGGGAGTGCCGGTGAGCTTCGCACCCGAAGGGGTCGCGTATGACCTGATCGGCGATTTCCTCGGGCGGGGGCCGAAGCGAATCCAAGCAAAGACGGTCATGTCTGGATCCTGGTACTGCGGCATCTCTCGCAAGGAGTACTGCAAGACCGGCACGGGCGGCCACCGACGGGCTCTGTACACCGCGGATGACATCGACTATTTCGCCTGCGTGACCCTCGACAGATCGATCTTTCTAATCCCGATCGCCGCAGTGGAAGGCCGGACAACCATCGCCTTGCGGAGGTTCGCGGCGTTTCAGATCCCCGGCGGTGACGGTGGTGGGGCGCAACGCGGCTGAAGTGACACCTGGTATTCGGTGTGGTCGGGCTGACAGGATTTGAACCTGCGACCCCTTCACCCCCAGTGAAGTGCGCTACCAAACTGCGCTACAGCCCGTGGCGGGGCAGTCTACGGCGTGCCTGCGTCCTTAGACTCCGCCGCGTGACCAAGCCGCCCCCGGAGCCCGCGCTGGGCCGCGTGTGGACGATCCCGAACCTGCTGTCGATGCTGCGGCTCGCCGGCGTGCCGCTGTTCTGCTGGCTCGCGCTCGGGCCGAAGGCGGACGGCTGGGCGGTCATCGTGTTGATGGTCGCGGGCTTCACGGACTACGCGGACGGCAAGATCGCCCGCACGTTCAACCTGCAGAGCCGGCTGGGGGAGCTGCTGGACCCGGCGGCCGACCGGCTCTACATCCTCGCCACGCTCGCCGTCCTCACCGACCGCTCGATCATCCCGCTCTGGCTCACGCTCACGCTGGCTGCGCGGGAGCTGATCCTCGCCGTGGCGCTGGTCGTCCTCAACCGGGCCGGGATCGGCCCGCCTGCGGTGACCTTCCTCGGCAAGGCCGCTGCGCTCAACCTCATGTACGCCTTTCCGCTGCTGCTGCTGTCAGTGGGGCACAACACGCTCGCTCACGTCGTACGCCCGCTTGCCTGGGGCTTCGCGTCCTGGGGGGCGGTCCTCTACATCTGGACCGGCGCGCTGTACCTGACCTACGAGCGGCGGCTCCTGCAGGCAGCCCGCGCTGCGCGCTCGGAGCTCACGCAATAGGCTCCGCGGCGACCCCGTCGACCGCCCTGACCCAGGAGTGCCAGTGGTACCCGAAGATCTCAGCTACACCGCCGAGCACGAGTGGGCGCGTCGCGAGGGCGACGGCACGGTCCGGATCGGGATCACCGACTTTGCGCAGGAGGCGCTCGGGGACGTCGTCTTCGTCTCCTTGCCGGCCGTGGGCACCACGGTCGCCGCGGGTGGTGTTCTCGGCGAGGTCGAGTCGACCAAGAGCGTCTCGGAGATCTACGCGCCACTCGCCGGCGAGGTCGCGGCGCGCAACGAGGCGCTCGAAGCGCGGCCCGAGCTGATCAACAATGACCCGTACGGCGAGGGCTGGATCGTGGCGATCCGGCCGGCGAATGCCGACGACGTCGACGGCCTGCTGGACGCGGCCGGGTATCAGACCCTCATCGACACCGCGTCGTAGCCGGTTCCGTCTCGGTTGACGCTGAGGAACCCGCGCCGTACGGTTTGGATCCCTCCACCTTTGGTTGAGGTTGAACAGATCGGGAAGTAGGCGAGTGATGCCCAGCGTGTTCTGTGATCAATGCGGTCACCAGAACCCCGATGATGCGCGGTTCTGCGCCCGCTGCGGCCGGCAGCTCGGACGCGGCGTGGCGCACGCCGGGGGAGCGGCCGACCAGACCAGCACGCTGTCGCTCGCCGGGGTCGACGTCGACGACGTCGGGGGGGAAGCCGCCGAGATCGTCGACGAGCTACCCACGGGCTTCGCGCTGCTGGTCGTCCAGCGGGGTCCGAACGCCGGTAGCCGCTTCCTGCTCGACCAGGAGGTCACGACCGCCGGACGGCACCCGGACAGCGACATCTTCCTCGACGACGTCACCGTCTCGCGCAAGCACGCCACCTTCACCCGCACCGCCGCGGGTTACACGATCACCGACGCCGGCAGCCTCAACGGGACCTACCTGAACCGGGAGCGGATCGAGTCGGCCGCCCTCGGCAACGGCGACGAGGTCCAGATCGGCAAGTTCCGCCTGCTGTTCTTCACCAGCCTGGCCGGCGAGTCCCAGTGAGCCAGCCGATCGCGAGCGGGAGCCACGTGGTCAGCGGCGCCGGCGGCCACGCCTTCATGAGCATCGGCGAAGTGCTCGGGCAGCTGCGCGGCGAGTTCCCGGATGTCACGATCTCCAAGATCCGGTTCCTCGAGGGCGAGGGGCTGATCGCGCCACAGCGCACGGCGTCGGGCTACCGCAAGTTCTCCCGGGACGATGTGGTCCGGCTGCGGTACGTGCTGGCCGCGCAGCGCGACCAGTACCTCCCGCTGCGCGTCATCAAAGACCAGCTCGAAGCACTCGATCGTGGTCTGGAGCCGTCCTCGATCCCGGGTCAGACCGCGCCCCAGGTGCCGGCTGGTGCCGGCGATCCGGACGGACTGCCCAAAGCTGCCGACTTCCTGCCCGAGCCCTCCGAGCTACGGCTGTCCCGCCAGGAGCTGATCGACGCGGCCGGGCTGGAGCCGCATGAGCTCGACCAGATCGAGAACTTCGGGTTGGTCGGGCCCAGGCCCGGTGGGCACTACGACGGCGACGCGCTCGTGATCGCGAAGACCGTCGCGGCAATGAGCCGCTTCGGCCTGGAACCGCGACACCTGCGGGCCTTCCGGACCTCCGCCGAACGAGAGCTCGGCCTGGTCGAACAGGTCGTCGCTCCGCTGGTCCGCCAGCGCAACCCCGAAGCGCGTGGCCGGGCCGACGAGGTCGCCCGGGAGCTGGCCAGCCTCTCTGTCCGGCTGCACGCCACGTTGGTCCGGGCCGGGTTGCGGCCTCAGCTAGGTGGTTGAGCCGACCGTGGTTCGACGCCTCCGCCGCCCCCGGGATACCTTCGCGGCACACGATTGACGCGGCGAGCGGAGTCACCCGGTGAATGAGCTCACGGTCGTCGGGGTGCGCGTGGAGCTCCCCGGAAACCAGCCCATCGTGTTGCTCAAGGAGTCCACCGGCGACCGCTACCTGCCGATCTGGATCGGCGCGGTCGAAGCGACGGCCATCGCGTTCGCCCAGCAGGGGATCGTGCCGGCCCGCCCGCTCACGCACGACCTCCTCAAGAACGTGCTCGAGGCGTTGCGCGCGCAGCTGGAGGCCGTCCTCATCACCGACCTGCGCGACGGCGTGTACTACGCGGACCTCCGCTTCGCCGACGGCACGTCGGTGTCGGCACGGCCCTCTGACGCGATCGCCCTAGCGATCCGTGCCGGCGCGACCATCTACGCCGAGGAGGCGGTGCTGGACACCGCCGGCATCGCCATCGCGGACGAGCAGGAGACGGAGGTCGAGCGCTTCCGTGAGTTCCTCGATCAGATATCTCCCGAAGACTTCGAGACAGACTCCTAGTCTAGAGTCTCGACTACGGATTGAGGTAAAGGACGCGCCGCCTTCCCTCATTGACCCATCCGCTTGCGCTCCTTAGCGTCAACCGCGAAATTCCAACGGTGAGGTTTCCCCGACGTCGACTGCTCGGACGTCGCCTCGTCGCTGGAGAGGGCGGAGGACACGGTGGCATCTAGGTCAGGCGGGCCGAGCGGCCCCGATGGCGTCCAGACCGCACTGTTCGGCAAGGAGCAGGCGGGCGGCGCCCCGATCGGCTACCGCGGCCCCACGGCATGCACAGTCGCCGGCATCACGTATCGCCAGCTCGACTACTGGGCCCGCACCGGGCTGGTGGAGCCGACGATCCGGGCTGCGGCTGGGTCGGGCAGCCAGCGCCTGTACTCGTTCCGCGACATCCTGCTGCTCAAGGTCGTGAAGCGGCTGTTGGACACCGGGGTCTCGCTGCAGAACATCCGGCTCGCCGTCAACCACCTCCGCGACTCCGGGGACGCGGATCTGACCGGCGTCACGCTGATGAGTGACGGCACGACCGTCTACGCCTGCACCTCACCGGACGAGGTTGTCGACCTGGTGCAGGGCGGCCAGGGCGTATTCGGGATCGCGGTCGGGCGGGTGATCGGCGAGGTCGCCGGAAGCCTGGCCGAACTGCCCTCCGAGTCCGCCGAGCCCGCTGCCGGTGCTGTGCCGGTCGCTGGCGATGAGTTGGCGGCTCGCCGCAGCCGTCGTACCGGCACCTAGCCGAACGGGCCGCTACGGCCCGCTCAGAGGGGCGTCGAATCGGACAAGCCCGGCACGCGACGGGGTCCCGTCCGGGTGCGCGGAAATCGTCGGGACAGGCGCGGCGCCGGTCACCGCGGGGGGCTCGCTGATAGCGTCGTCCGGTCTGAATCACCCCGCGTGGGAGAGACCCCGGCAAGCCAGTCCGGGGCGCCGAAGGAGCAACCTCCCCGGAACCTCTCAGGCCGACGGACCGCGCGGGCAGGGCACTCTGGAGAGCAGGCGTCTCGGCGCCTCACCGACGGGGCAAAC
>DASZTL010000002.1:0-117524 GCA_035548055.1 Mycobacteriales bacterium
CCCGATCAGGTTGAGCTCCTTGAAGTACCACGGGCTCCACTCGAACCGACCGGCCTGGCTGACGCCGGTGAGCACCATGCGGCCGCGGGCGCGAAGCACCCGCACCGACACCTCCAGCGTCCTCGGGTCCGCGACGGTGTCGTAGACGACATCGACCCCGCCGGGGAAGGTCATCGGCAGACCTTCCCACGGCTTGTGCAGCTTGGCCCCCGCCCAGTCCGCGATCGCGTCGACCAGGTCGGCCGTCGGGTCATGAAAGAACGCTTTCGCGCCGTGGCGGGCCGCGGCGTCTGCCTGGTGCTGCCATCGGACGATTGCCCCGACCTCGACGTCGGGGTGCAGCTTCGCCAGCACGGCGAGGGTGGACAGGCCGAGCGCACCGATGCCGTAGACCAGCACCTTCCCGGCGGGTGGCGGTGGGTTGCGCACTACCGAGTGCAGCGCGACCGAGAACGGGTCGGCGAGCACGGCGACCTCGTCGGCGACGTCGTCGGGGCACGCGATCGCCATCGATGTGTGTGCCGGCACGAGCTCGGCAAAGCCGCCACTCGCGGTCGATGAGTTGCCGGTGTGGATGCCCGGCGCGAGATGGCCTTCGGTGAAGTGATGGCAGAGGTTGAAGTCGCCGGCCTGACAGGACGGGCACATTGGCGAGATGCCGCGCGGTCCGCACGACAGCCACGGGTTGAGGACGACGCGCTCTCCCGTTCTGCGGCCCGACGCGGCGCCGGCTTCCACGATCTCGCCGATCACCTCGTGTCCGAGCACTTGCGGGAAGCTGATCATCGCGGTCATCGACGAGTCGCCGTCGCCGTCCATGAAGACCTGCTTTGCGTCGGAGCCGCAGATCCCGCACAGGTTGGTCTTGATGATCACCCAGTCGTCGGCAGGCAGCGCCGGGTCCGGGATGTCGCGCAGGTCCATCGGCACCGTGGCGAGCGCCTTCTCCGCCGGCAGCGCGTCCTCCGGCAACGGCTGCCCAGGTGTGGTGCTCACGCCGAAGATCAGTCCACGCATCAGACGGCGTCCTCTCCGTGGTCGCGCCCGAGGTGGGCGTGACCGTGACCGAAGTTCTTCGTGGCGTTGCGCAACGCGGTCGCCATGATCGTGAGTGTCGGGTTCTGCGCGCCGCTGCTCGGGAAGACCGAGCCGTCGGACACGAAGACGTTGTCCAGCCCGCGGACCATGCCGGTCGCGTCGGTGACCGACGTCTTCGGGTTCTTGCCCATCCGCATCCCGCCCATGATGTGCGCGCCGTGGGGAATCGCGGTGCCGGTCAGGCTGTCGGCGAGCGACTCGGGTACGGCTGCGCTCACCGTCGCCGCTCCCGCTGCCTTGAGCACTGCGGTCATCAGGGGAACGTAGAAGAGGATGGCCGCTTGCTCGTGCTTGCCGGGGGAGTAGGTGACGCGGGGGATCGGTACGCCGCGGAAGTCGCGGTGCTTCGGGTCGAGGTCGACCCGGTTGACGGCGTACGGGAGGTCTTCGGCGACGTGGGAGATCCCGGCCAGCCGATCGCGCAGCAGGCTGGCGCGCATGAGGGTCTTGAAGCTGGTGCCGAAGGGCTTCACGGCGCCGCCGGGCACCGAGCCGAGAGCGTCGAGCACGAACTGGTAGATCTGCCCCTCGGCGATCACGTCCTGGCTGCCACCGATCTCGCAGATTCCGCCCCGGAGGTAGGGCAGGCCCATCGACTTGGCGAACACCCGCGAGCCCGGGAAGTCGGGATCGGCGAAGTCCTCCATGCACTTCGTGGTCGAGCGGCCCCGGTACGCGTGCATCCGGCGGTCGAGAAAGATCCCGAAGCCGTCCATGAAGTTGTGGAACATCAGGTCGCGGCCCAGCCGGTCGTGCGGGTCGGGGAAGTGGGAGAGGTGGGCCAGTCGCGCCGTCTCGATCGCTGACGCGGCCATCACGACGAGGTCGGCGGAGTGGTGGCCCTCGTGTCCTTTGCTGTGCACCCAATGCACGCCGACGGCGCGCTTGCCCTTGAGCACGACCTTGTCGACCATCACCTCGTCACGGATCTCCACCCGCCCGGTGTGGATCGCGTGACGCATCACGGCGAGCGCTCCGATTCGAGCGCCGATCGGGCAGCCGTAGCTGCTGCACTGACCGCAGTTGTTGCAGGCCGGCCGGCCGTCGTGGTGACGGGAGTTGATCGCCATCGGGAAGTCGTAAGGGTGCAGGCCGAGGACCTCGCAGCCGGAGGCGACCGCCAGCGAGGAGTACTGCATCGGGCCGGGCGGCATGACGAAGCCACGCTTGCCGGGCGCATGCTTGAGCACAAGGTCTGGCAGCGCCGCTTGCGACCCGGCGACGCCCATCAGCCGCTCCACGGTCCGGTAGTGCGGCGAGATCTCGTCGTAGGTGAAGGGCCAGTCCTCCACGTCGGCGCCGGGGTAGGGCCCGAGCATCGAGCGCTTCGCGAAGTCGATGTCCCAGAACCGCGGCGTCTTCGCGTCCCAGTGCGTCGTCCCACCCCCGACGCACGACGCGAGCGGGTTCACCTCGCCGATGGAGGTCGCGGAGCCGGGGTCGGCGCGGAACGCTCGCGGCTCCGACAACGGGTCGGGTTCCTCGAATCGCCGGTTGTACTTCAGCTCGTCGTTGGAGAAGACCGTCTTGATCGGCCCTGACTTCTCCCAGCCGTGGATGAGCCGTGGCCCCTTCTCGAAGATCGTGACGTCCCAGCCGTTGTGCGACAGCACCATCGCCGCGACCGAGGCTCCCGCGCCGCTCCCCACGATCACTGCCCGGTTCCTAGCCACGCGACCAGCCTCGCTCGCGCATCTTGGCGGTCGCCGCGGGAAGCTCGTCCAGCAGCGCTTGAAGAATGCCGCTGACGAGCACGAGGTCCGCGCCGTCAGAGCTCTCGACCTCGGGTGCGGTGTAGCCCCGACGCTGTGAGTCGCCCGGCCAGTGGATCGACTTCCAGCCGGCCAGGTTGCGGTTGCCGCCGTACTCCGGCACGGCGTACATGCCCTCGATCGTGTGACCGAAGATCAGGTTGCGGACCTCACCGAGGTCGGTGAGGATCTGATCCTGCTTCGACGTTGGTGCGGTCGCGAAGCTGCCACCAGCAGCGGCGTCGAGCTGCTTCACCGCCTGGCGGAAGTCCTTGCGCAACTGTGGCAGGCGCTTCTTCCATGCCGCCTTGTGCCGCGGGGTCAACGGCACGAAGTCCGCCATGTGGTCGTCGCCGTCGCCGCCGTGCCGGTCGCTCCACGGCCCACCGGCGAAGATCTTCGGCACCTTGAAGTCGAACGCGGCGAGCATGGTGTCGATGTAGTGCACGACGCCTGCTTCCCGGGCGCCCGGGGAGTTCAGCAGCTTCTCGACCGGGTCGTCGTCGGGGCCTGGGACGAGTCGGGCCGCGGCAGCCTCGATGACCGCGGCCTCGTGCGCGGTGAAGAACCGGAGCTTGTCGGCAGGCTTCGCGGCGGCGTTCGCCTCCGGTGCCGCGCCGGGCCGCAGCACGGGCGGGGCGAGCGAGATCAGCGGGGCAAGGCCTGCGGCCGCGACGACCTGCCGTCGACTGGGCTTGTGGTGCTCCGCCACCGCTGATCCTTTCCCTGACACGAGCGTCAGGGAATCGTACTTACTTGCGCCGGAAGACGAACAGCATCGTGATGGCCTGCAGCGACGCGAGCCGGGCCCGGGTCCAGATCGGCTTGCGGGTGGCCTCCTTGACGGGCTGCAGCCTCGCCTCGAGTGCGCCTTGCGCGTGCAGCAGCGCGCCTTGGGCCTGGGCGAGCGCCTCGGCGGCGATCCGGGTGGGGTGGTTGCGGCCGAGGACGAGCGGTGACCGGCACAACGTCCACATGCCCCCGACCATGACCAGGGCCCCGAACGACTCGAATGCCAGCGCCGGGGTCGATGCATTGAGGTGCTCACTGAGTGCGACGACGCCGATGAGCATGCCCACGACCGGCTCGCCGACCGCGATCGTCGGCAGTCCCGCCGTGAGCGGCCCGGCCTTGTACGCCGACTGCATCAGCGCGATCGAGTAGACGCCCGCCGCGATCTGCACGTAGAGCTGCCAGGTGAACGTCTGGGACAGGTAGCCATGCGCCGACATCTCGTGCAGCGAGTAGTGGGTCAGCGCATCCTGGAGCCCGGCAAGGATGCCTGAGGCAGCGCCGATGAGGGCGGCCTTGGGCGCGGCAGCCGCCGAGCGTTTGGCAATGGCAACGCACCCGAGTGCGGCCCCCCACGCGGCGAGGGTGACGAGCAGCCACTGGCTCTGCGGCATGGTGGGCTTGCCGACGCTCGGGGAGCCGACACCGAGCAGGAGACCGAGGCCGAGGCAGACCGCGAGCGCGCCCATCCAGTCGCGCCGCGACAGTCGTTCGCGTCGCCACGCCGCAGACAGTGGCAGGGCGAACAGCAGAGACATGCAGAGGATGGGCTCGACGACGGCGAGGCTGCCGACCGCGAGCGCTGCGGCCTGCAGGCCGCTGCCGATGAACATCACGACGATGCCCGCGACCCACACTCGGTGGCGCGCCAGCTCGAGCAGCATCCGCGGCGAGAGGAACAGCCGATCCGGAACCTGGTGCGCCTCGTGGTACTGCAGCACGTAGCCGCCTGCGTAACACAACGCGGTCGCCGCGGAGAGACCGACCGCGAGGATTCCGTAGGCGTCAAACATCGCCGATCCAGCGTAGGTGGGATCGCGCCCTCTGTCGCTACCCGTCTGACACGAATGTCAGGTTTGTGGATAGGGGTTCATCCCAGCGGGAGCTCCTCGAGCAGCTCGTGACGAACCGGCGGTCCCAGGTGGCTGCGAACCAGCCGGATCGTCGTGGTCCGCCAGGGCTCCCCGACGTACGGCGGCAGCGCGGCGAGGGTCTGGCTGAGGTCGATCGGCCCTTGCCGCGGTCGGGCAATCGTGAGGTGCGGGCGATACCGGCGGGTCTCGACGTCGAGGTCGACGCGTCGCCCCGCCGCACTGGTTCGCTCGGCAAGGCGTGACAGGGCTGCGGTGTCGCCGTCGACTCCCACCCACAGCACGCGGGCGCGCGCCGGATCCGCGGGAAAGGACCCGGTGCCGGCGAGCTGGAGTGACATCTCCGGTGAACGTTGCGCAGCTCGCTCCAGCCGTTCGATCAGCTCCGGGACGACGGCAGCAGGAGTCTCGCCGTAGAAGCTCAGCGTCAGATGCCACTGATCGCTCGGGGTGAGCCTCAGCCGCGAGCTGTCGAGGTTGCCGGCGGTGAGCCAGTCGAGCAGTCGGGCCTTCTCCGCAACGGGCAGGTCGACCGCAACGAACAACCTCATCAACCCAGTGTGTCCGCGATTGCGCGCTGAGCACGTTAGAGCGTGCTCAGGTGGCAATGGCCGGCAGGGCGCCGCCTGCCGGATGGCGAAACCCCCTCTCATGCGTGGACGCATCGCAGGTGCTGTCGTCGTTGCCCTCGTCGCGACCTGTGGGGTCGGCTCCAGTGCGGTCGCCGCGGAACGCCGACCTGCCCAGCCGGTCTTCCAGGTTGGTGCCGCGGTGGTGGGAATCAACCCGAAGGTCACGGTCTACTCCGGCGGCTTCGGGGCGAGCCCGCCGATCAAGCCCGGCAGCGTGATCGGACCACGACTGTCGGCGCGCGCGATCTACGTCAGCAACGGGCATCACGCCATCGAGATCGCGCTGATCGACGCTCAGGCTGAGTTCGGGGCCTACCAGGAAGGTCCGCAGTACGGCATCTCTGCGGCCCGCACCGCCGCCGCGCGCGCGATCAACGCTGCTCATGCCGGCCCGGCCATCAGTGCTGGCGACATCATCATCCAGGCGACGCACAGCCACTCCGCCCCGACGCTCGAGGGGTTGTGGGGTCCGGTCCCACCCGGCTACCTCAAGGCAGTCACCCGCGCGGAGACGCGGGCGCTCGTCGAAGCGGCATCGCGCGCGCGACCCGCGAAGCTGAGATTCGGCACCGCTGACGGTTCCGCGCTCGATCTCGTCAGTGCGGCGCAGTACGACGCGTTCCCCGGCTGGGCTGACGACGCGCTGCTCACCGTGCTGCAAGCCGTTGACCCGAAGACCAACGCGACGATCGCGACGTACGCCACCATCCCAGCGCACGGCGACATCGTGAACGGCGCGAGCCTTCGTCACCTCACCACCGACTACTTCGGGCTCGTGCACGCCGCCCTGCAGAAGCAGCTCGGCGGCATCTCGATCGTCGCCCCGGGAACCCTCGGCCGGGAGGAGACGCCGGTGCAGGTGGGGGGCCTCGAGGACGATCAGGTCTTCGCGACCAACGTGCTCAACCTCGTCGATCTGGCCCTCGCCCGCGCTCGGCCGGTGATGAGCGACCGGATCGACGCGTCGGAGCGGATGCAGCAGATCCCCGGGACGGGGGCGCTTCTGCTCGCGCTGGTCGCCGCGAACCACCTGCCGCCCAAGCAGCACCAGCAAGTGCAGAACCTGCTCGACAAGTACCCGATCGACCGCGCGGACAGCCCGCCGTGGCAGACCGGGCTCGATGTGGGTACGCCGGTCACGGCGTTGCGACTGGGCAACATCGCCTACCTGTCGATGCCCGGCGAGCCGTTCCCCGAGGTACGTCACGCTCTGCAGCGCGCCGCACCGGGCGCGACCGTCGTCGCCATGTCGAAGGGCCAGGACGACCTCGGCTACTTCTATCCGGCCTGGGTGACGCCGTTCACTGAGATCTATCCATCCGACACCTTCACCAACTCGGCATCCGCAGCGACGGGCGATGCGGTGATCGCCGGCCAGGAGAGCAACCTCGACAAGGTCGGGTTCGCAACGCGTCATGTCGCGCTGGCTCCCGTCTCGACGTCTCCGTTGCAGGCGCTGGACGCCGGACTGCAGGTCATCGGTGGGCCATTCGTCAGCGACGCGGCGCGCAACGGCAAGGCGACGGTCACGATGATTGCGACCTACGCCCCGCCGGACCTGCCGAGCGGTACGACGGAGGACGGCCTACCGGTCGGCGGGTTCGAGGTCCAGCCGAACCCGACCGGCAGGGTCCATTGGAGCTTCGGTGCGACGAGCGGCTACCACAACTTCACCGGCGATGACCTCGACCCGCAGATCGTGACGCACGAGTTCGGTGTGGGCCTGCACCACGTCACGGCGTGGATCAAGGACGCAAGCGGTTCGCCGGTCGAGACGTCGTTCACGGTCCGGGTCTTCCCGCACGGGAAGGGCCCGATCGCTCGCCTGCTGCGCGCTTACTGAGTAGCTTTCTCGGAACCTCCTTCTGGATAGGGGTGGCGATGACCGCCGAGACGAGTCCCGCTGTTCCCGGGCGGGAGCCAACGTTCCGCCACCTCGACGATCCGGACGTCCCCTGGCAGCAGTGCCGCCGCCAGCGCAACGCCGACGGGACCGAGTCGTCGGTGTGGGAGAAGTGGCTGTCGTTCAGCCCCGACCCGCAGTACCTGTCGCTCTATGCGAAGTACGACCCGGGGATGATCGTGCGCCGTCACGGCCACCTCAGCCCGCACGTGCTGTTCGTGATGGAAGGCGAGCTCTGGTTCGGTGACCGACACTGCCCGGCCGGAACTCACGTGGAGCTGCCGCTCGGCGCGCAGTTCGGGCCGATTCGGGCAGGTGAGCGGGGGGCGGTGTTGTTCGAGGTGATGCTCGGCGACCCGCGGTCGTGGAGCGACGATCCCGATTCGTTCCAGCAAACGCTGGCGGCGCACGGCGCCGAAGCGCTGCCGGACGTACCGCTGGACTATCCCCCCTGGCTCGAGGACCTCCGCGCGTCCTGGGTGGAGAAGCCTTGACGACGAGCCGACGCGTCCGTTCCTGGCAGGGACCCCGACGAGCGGGGGCGTAGAACTCCCGAGCAACTGGTGACGGACGCTTGCTAGGCTGTGCGACGCGCGCCGCTAGCTCAACTGGCAGAGCAGCGGACTCTTAATCCGCGGGTTCGGGGTTCGAGTCCCTGGCGGCGCACACCTCCTGACCTGGCCTTTCGTCCGTCGTGGCGAGGGGCCAGAGTCGTTTGTGTAGCCAGATCTGTAGCCACGGTGGCAAGAGCCGTGCTCGGGTACCACCACGGCGCAAAGTGCCGAGCGCCAGGTGAGAACAGGCAGATACGCTCCGTCGCGCGAGCGAGCGCACCCGCACGACTTCTATACGATGGGTTGTGGTCGTCGTGAGCCGGACACCGAGGTTGTGCCCCACCGCAACACGCGCGCAGCCCGCAGCGGTCGCATCTGCCGTCGCTGCCGGCGCCGAGCCGCTCCGAACCGCCTGTCCCTCGAACCCAGCGCGCCTGACCGGGTTGGTCGCCTAGCCCGACCGGATACGGTGCATCCCCGGAAAGGGGTGTGGGGCACAGTGCTTGAGAACGAACGTGCGCAACTGGCGGCCGCGTGTCATCGCGTGGCGGCGAAGGGTCTGGTGACGGGCACCGCCGGCAACCTGTCGATTCGGGTTGGCGACCACGTCGTCATCACGCCGACGGGCGGGGTCCTCGAGGACCTGACGCCGGAGATGATGACGGTGATCGACTTCGACGGGCAAATCGTCGACGGCGACCTGGCGCCGACGTCGGAGACCGAGCTGCATCTTCTCGTCTACACGTCGTCGTTCGCCAAGGCGGTCGCCCACGCCCACGGCCTGGCGTCGACCGCAGTCGCCTGCACCCACGAAGAGCTGCCCGTCATCCACTACAGCCAGCTGATGCTCGGCGGCTCGGTCCGCACCGCGCCGTACGCGACCTTCGGCAGCCCGGAGCTTGCGAAGAACGTCGTGGCCGCGCTCGAGGGCAAGACCGCGGCGCTCATGGCCAACCACGGCTCGGTCGCGCATGGTCACACGATCGCGGCAGCGTGCGAGACCCTCGAGATGCTCGAGTGGAGCTGCGAGCTCTACGCCCGGGCTCTCAACCTCGGTACGCCGAAGCTGCTGACCGACGAAGACCTGCAGAAGGTCATCGAGGCGGCCATGAACCGTGGCTACGGCACGACGAAGAAGACGAAGTCCGAGTAGTAGCGTTCGCTCAACGCGAGGGGAAGAGATGCCTACGTCGGACCGGGTGATCGGCGCTGGTGCGTGGATGCTCGAAAACGGTCACCGTTTCCTGCTCGCGGTCACCGGCGGGCGGTTCCCGAAGACGGTCGCCGGAATGAAGACCCTCGAGATCCATGTGAAGGGGCGCAAGTCCGGCAACGTCCACTCGAACATGCTGACCACACCGGTCTACGACGACAACAGGGTTGTGATCATCGCGTCGAAGGGTGGCTCGCAGGATCACCCCGACTGGTACAAGAACCTTTCGGCGAATCCCGACATCGAGGTCACGATCGACGGCGAGACCAAGCCGATGCGCGCTCGCACCGCCTCAGCTGAGGAGAAGGCCGAGCTCTGGCCGCAGGTGGTCAAGGCCTACAAGGGGTATGCCGGCTACCAGAAGAACACCGAGCGCGACATCCCGGTCGTGATCCTTGAGGCTCCCACCGTCTGAGACACCAGTCGCGCGGCGGCATTACGACGACGTAGCCGGCGCGTCGACCCTCGCTGGCTGCGCCCGCGAGTTCGCCGGGCATCCGGGCCCGCGGCTCATCGCCGCCGTCGCCGCCGGGACGATCGCGGCGCGGATGCGCATGGGGCGACTTCGCGCCGCAGACCTCGGCGTTGCCGCCGGCGTCATGCTCGTCCACCCCGTTGCCGAGTGGGCGGTGCACGTCTTCGTGCTGCACCGCCGACGAGTCGCCGCGGACGGGCGGATCAAGGAGTCGTTCTCGGCCCGGACGCATCGCCAGCACCACGAGGACCCGAAGGACGTCGACCTCGTCCTGCTGCCGGTGTCTGTCACTGCGGGTCTGGTCGGTGGTGCGGTCGCCGCAGCAGCCTCGGCTCCCGACCGCCGACGAGGCGCGACCGGAGCCGTCGTCGGCCTGCTGTCACTGCTTGCCTATGAGTGGGTCCACTTCCTGATCCATGCGCCTTATCAACCGCGCGGGGGCTGGTACCGCTCCCGCTGGCGAGCGCACCGGCTGCACCACTACCGCAACGAGCACTACTGGTACGGCGTTGTCTCCACCGCTGCGGACAAGATGTTGCGCACCGCACCGGAGCGTGATGACGTGCCGGTGTCCACCACCGCTCTCACATTGGTCGAGCACTAATGCGTCAGTGGTCCCACACCATCGGCGATAGCGACGGGCCCTCGTTGAGCAGATCGACGGGCCGCTGCTTGTCGATGTGCCCGATCAGTCCGTTGTAGACGCCGTACCCGACGAGCTCCTGCAATCGGGGCGGGAACCGGCGTACCAGGTCGGCCGGGATGCCCAGTTGCTGGTTCTCCTGTTGGCGGATGTAACCGGCGCAATAGTTCATCGCGATGCCGTATCGCCGCTCGTCGGTGGTGTTGGCGCCGCCGCCGTGCCACAGTGCGCCGTCCCAGACGAGCACGCTGCCCTTGCGCATCGTGGCGGGCACCGTCTCGTAGTCGCCGCCGTAGTCCGGGTTCTCGCGCCGGTGCGAGCCGGGGACCAGCCGCGTTGCGCCATTGGCCTCGGTGAAGTCCGTGATCGCCCACATCGTGTTGCAGACCAGCGGAGCGTGCGGCTTGGCCAGCGGGATCAGGATGTCGTCGCTGTGGATCGGCTGCGCCTTCTCCCGCGGACAGATGACGATCGACGACAGCGAAGAGATCAGGCAGCCCGCATCCAGAACACCCTCGACAACGGGAAGCACCGTCTCGTGGACCGGGATCCGCTCGTAAAGCTCTCCGCGGACCAGCAGGTTGTAGATGCGTAGCGTCCGGGCGCCCTCGAAGTCGTTACCAGACGGTACGACGCCGAGCTCGCGCTCCAACCGGTCGAGGTCGGCATGCATCGCGTCCGCATAGTCGGAGTCGAAGGCGTCCGCGATGATCGTGAACCCGTCGCGGCGGACCGCCTCGACGTGCGCTGTGACTGCGTCGGTCGCCATTGCCTGCGTCATGAACGCCCTTCGTCCTTATGGTCCTGCGTGCTGACATCCTCCCGAACCGCACGGGGCCCGTCCATCGGAGCCAGGCCCACTGGTCACGCTGGGTGGTTTCTTGGCGATCACTGAGCAAACCGCCGCGACGTACCTATCCTCCGGGCATGGCCTCTGAAGAGCGCCAACCTGCGGCGGTACCGTCCGACGTCGCGACCCGCCTGCTCATCACGCGAGTCCTGCTCGCGGTCTGGGGCGGTGGCACCAGCATCTACCTGGTCACTCTCGTCGTCGCGCCACCACCGCCATCCGGCCTGACGCCGGACTGGCTGATCGTCGGGTGCGGGTACGGCATGTTCGCCGGCTTTCTGCTCCACCGGCGAAATCTTCCGACCTGGGCGATCGACCTCAACGGATATGTGGGGGTGTTCTGCGCCTCGGTGGTCGTCGCGGCGAGCGGGAATCCGACGACGTCGTACTCGCTGTTCTACCTGTGGGTGACGGTGCTCTCGTGTCACTTCCTTCCGCTGCGCCGGGCCGTCCCGCAGATCGGACTGGTGCCCCTTGGCTATCTGGCCGCACTCCGCGCGACGGGCGGCGCGATGCCGTGGGTGCGGTGGGTCCTGCTCAGCGTCACCGTGGCGGTGGTGGGCTTCAGTGTCGCCTTCCTTCGCCGACAGACCGAGGGGCTCCTCGCAATCGTTGCGGCGCAGGCGCGCAGCGATTCGCTGACCGGTCTGCTCAACCGGCGGGCGTTTGAAGCGGACCTCGACGCAGAGGTGTCCCGGTCGGCGAGGACCGGGCAGCCGCTCGCGCTGCTCGTGGCCGACCTCGATCACTTCAAGCGGATCAACGATCGCTGGGGGCATCCGGCGGGCGACAAGGTCCTCAAGGCCGTCGCCGAGGTGATTCGCACCCAGTGCCGCCGGATGGACACCGCGTTCCGGATCGGGGGAGAGGAGTTCGCGATCGTCGTGCCAGGCGCCGACTCTGCCGTCGCCGCGGCGCTTGCCGAACGGATCCGCTGCGCCGTGCGGACGGAGCTCGTCGGCGCCCACGGTCGCGTCACGCTGAGCCTCGGGGTTGCCACCTATCCTGCGCAGGCCCCCGATGCCGCGGCCTTGACCGCCGCGGCTGACGCGAGCTGCTACCGCGCGAAGCGACAGGGTCGCGATCGAACCGTCGTCATGACGGACCCGGTGCCACGACAGCGACGGGCCCGGGGCGCCGTACCTGCCTAGATCTCGCGCCGGCTGACCGGCCGCTCGGCGCGGGATACTCGGGCCCGTGCCGCAGGTGTGGGACAACAGCTGATGGCCGAGCCGGAGCCCCGGGCACTTCGAGTCGGCGCCATGACGGCGCGCGCTTTGGTGCTTGAGCGTCCGCGCGAGCTGCGGGAACGCGAGCTGCCGCTGCCGGATGTCGGCGACGACGACGGGCTGCTACGCGTCGAGGCGTGCGGACTCTGCGGCACCGACCACGAGGAGTGGTCCGGCCTGCTCGCGCCAGGGTTCGGCTTCGTTCCTGGTCATGAGTCCGTCGGGGTGATCGAGCAGGTCGGCAGCGCCGCCGCGAAGCGGTGGGGGGTGAAGGTCGGTGACCGCGTGGCGGTCGAGGTGTTCCTGTCGTGTCGGCAGTGCGAGGCATGTTGCGCCGGGGAGTACCGGCGCTGCGACGCTCATGGTCTCGGCGACATGTATGGCTTGGTGCCGGTCGATCGGGCGCCCGGACTGTGGGGCGGCTACGCCACGCATCAGTACCTCGCACCGGACAGTCTCCTGCTGCCGGTGCCGGACTCCCTCGATCCCGTCACCGCCACGTTGTTCAACCCGCTCGGCGCCGGCATTCGCTGGGCGGTCACGGTGCCGGGCACCAGGGCCGGCGACGTCGTCGCGGTGCTAGGCCCGGGCATCCGTGGATTGTCGGCCGTCGCGGCACTCCGTGAGGCGGGCGCCGGGTTCGTGCTCGTGACCGGTGCGGGTGAGCGCGATCGCCACCGCCTCGAGCTGGCCCGAGAGTTCGGGGCCGACCTTGTGGTCGACGTGACCGAGCAGGATCCGGCACACCTGTTGCGGCAGGTCACCGGGACGCTCGCCGACGTCGTCGTCGACGTGACCGCGAAGGCGCCCGCGGCACTTGGTCAGGGAGTCGCGCTGACCAAGGCAGGTGGCACGCTGGTCCTGGCCGGCACCCGCGGCTCGACGGAGACACCTGGCTTCGACCCCGACCACGTCGTCTACAAGGAGTTGCGCATCCTCGGTGCGCTCGGGGTCGACGCCTTGGCCTACCGAGCAGCACTTGATCTGCTCGCCACCGGCCGATACCCGTTCCAGGCGTTGCCGAGAGAGGTCGTCTCCCTGGACGATGCCGGCCAGCTGTTGGCGCGGATGGCGGGCGAGGCTCAGCCCCCGCCACCGGTGCACGGGGTGGTGATCGCGTGACCTGCCGGTTGGCGTCGAGTTCTCCTAGATTGACGAAGCGATCGACGAGCGGCAGTGGAGGCAGACGTGGCGCTGACGGAAGAAGAGCAGCAGGCTCGGCGACAGGCCATCCGGGACTTGATGCCGGCGACGCCGTTCCTCAAGGGCTTGGGCGTTGTCTTCGATCGGTACGAACCCGATGACATCGTGTTGCGGCTGCCGTTTCGCGCCGATCTCACCAACGACGGCACTTATTACCACGGTGGCGTCGTCGCATCCGCCATCGATACTGCTGGGGCAGCGGCCGCCTGGTCGAACCACGACTTCGACAAGGGCGCCCGTGCGTCGACAATCTCGATGAGCGTGCAGTACGTCGGGGCCTGCAAGAAGTCCGACCTGCTGTGTCTTGCCAGGACGGTACGGCGCGGCAAGGAGCTCACGTTCACCGAGATCACCGCGACCGACTCCGATGGCAAGGTCGTCGCGCACGCGGTACAGACCTACCGGATCGTTTGACGTCGACCCGTCCCTGACGCTGATGTCAGGACCCGCTAGCGTCCCCCGCATGGACCTGAACGAGACCCGCGAGCGGATCATCTACCAAAAGGAAGGCCCGATCGCCCGGGTCATCCTGAACTGGCCCGAGAAGGCGAACGCCCAGGACGAGACGCAGGCCCGAGAGGTCGACGCCGCGTTGTACGACGCCGAGCGGGACTACGACATCAAGGTCCTGATCCTCAAGGCCAACGGCAAGGGCTTCTGCTCCGGTCACATCGTCGCGAACATGCAGGAGACGTATCCGAGCTTCGCCAGGGAGTCGGCGGTCCGGGGGAACGCCTGGCACGCCCAGAGCGACCTGTTCGTGAAGCCGATCATGAACCTGTGGGAGTTCGCGAAGCCGACGATCTCGCAGATCCACGGGTACTGCGTGGGCGGCGGCACTCACTACGGACTGACGACCGACATCGTGATCGCCAGTGAGGACGCGTACTTCGGCTACCCGCCGTTGCAGGGCTTCGGCATGCCGTCGGGCGAGTGCTCGATCGAGCCGTGGGTGTTCATGAACTGGCGACGTGCGGCGTACTACCTGTACACGTCGGAGACCGTGAACGCGCAGAAGGCGCTCGAGTACGGCCTTGTGAACGAGGTCGTCGCGCGCGAGGCGCTCGAGGACCGGGTGGAGGCGATCGCACGTCACATCTCCCAGGCTCCGCTCACCACGCTGATGGCGACGAAGGCCAACATCAAGCGGGCGTGGGAGCTCATGGGCATGCGCGTTCACTGGCAGAGCTCCAACGACCTGGTCACCCTCGCGTCGATGAGCAAAGACGTGCAGGCGCTGATCGGGCAGGTCCTCCAGGGCGGCATGAAGCCTGCCGACATGGCTCGCAAGCAGGCCGCCGCTGCGCAAGGTGAAGCGCTCGAGGGCGAGGAAGCCGCCGCCGACTAGGTCACGCGGAAACGAGGTGACCGTGGTCTCGGTGTGGTGACACGCTGAGGCGTGCTTCGATCGACGCTGGCCGAGGCGAAGCACGCGCCCGTGCTGTTCGGCAGCATCTTGCTCGCGACGACCGGTCAGGGCCTGGTGCTGCCCTACCTGTTCATCTACCTCACGGAGGTTCGTCACCTCGACCCGATCTGGGTCGGAATCATCGGCGCCTGGATCGGCATCGCAGGACTGGCCGTGGCGGGCCCGGCCGGGGCGCTGGTAGATCGATACGGCTCGCGGCGCATCTTCTTCGGTCTTGCCGTTCTCGAGGCCTTCGGGCTTGCTTCGTATTCGCTCGTGCATTCGGTGTGGCAGGGATTCGTCGCGGGCACGATCGCGTCGGTCGGTGGGACCGCCGTCATCGGCGCCTTCAACACGCTGGTCGCCACGGCGACGCCGGCGGAGGGTCGACAACGGCTCTTCGGCGTGACCTTCGTGGCGCTGAGCCTCGGGATCGGCGTCGGTGGATTGATCGGCGGCGTGATCGCCGACGTCCACGAGCCGGGCTCCTTCGAGCTCATGTACGCCGTCGCGGGGGTCACCGGTATCGCCGCTGCGCTCATGATTCTGCCGTTGCGGGACCTGGGTGAGCCGATGCCGCGGGACCCAGAGGCGCCCGCGCACGGCGGCTACCGCACGGTGTTGCGGGATCGCGTCTTCATGCGGTTCCTGGTCGTCGGGATCCTGCTGATGACCTGCGCCTACGGCCAGCTCGAGTTCGGGTTCACCGCGTTCGCGGCGGACGTTGCGCACGTCTCGACGCGAGTGATCGGATGGGCGTTCGCCGCCAACTGCCTGACCATCGTGGTGACGCAGCTGCTCGTCCTTCCGCACCTCGAAGGCCGAAGTCGCAGCCGCCTGCTCGCGGTGGCCGCCGCCGTGATTGCCGGGTCCTGGCTGATCCTGGCTACTGCGGCAATCGATGGTGATGGCCGGGCCGGCGCGGTGGCCGCGGTCGTCGCGTTCGGCGTCGTCTTCTCGCTGGGTGAGGTCGTCTTCTCGCCTGTCATGCCGGCGCTGACCAACAGCCTCGCTGTCGATGCCGTTCGCGGGCGTTACAACACGGCGGCGTCGATGACCTTCGGCGTTACGACGGTCATCGGTCCGATCACCGGCGCACCGCTGATCGGACATGGCCTGTGGGTCGGGTGGTTGATCGTCGTGGTGATGAGCGGAGCCGCGGCGGCGGCGGGAGCGATGACTCTGCTTCACCGCCTCACGCCCGAGCAGGACGGTCGAGCTATCTCCGCCCGCGAGGTGGCCGGAGGGTTGCGAACGGGTCCGTGACCGACAGTTCTCGGCTACGGAAGCGGTAGGTCATCGCAGGTCTGCCACCCGCGTGCCCAGGCGCGCTGCGTTGGCCGGTCGGCTCGATGAGGTGACGACGATCCATCACGCGAGCGAGGTTCGTCTGCGCGACCGGGTAGCCAAGCGCCGCGCTGAAGATGTCGCGTAGTTCGGCGAGGGTGAACTCGTCGGGAGCGAGCGCGTGTCCGACGTTCGTGTACGACAGCTTGGCGCGCAGTCGTTCGACCGCGGCCGTGATGAAGTCGATGTGATCGAAGGCGGTAGGCGGCAGGTCGCCAACCGGTTGCCACGCAGTGTCGGCCGGCAACACCGGCGTGGCGGAGGTCGGCACGATGCCCAGATAGGCCGTGGCCAGGACTCGTCCCCGAGGGTCGCGGTGGACGTTGCTGTGGGTGGCGAGCTGCTCGAGGTGCGTGAGCTCGCGCACCTCGACCTTTTCGGCGAGGTGTCGTGTGATGGCAGCGCGCAGCCGTTCATGGGCGAGGACTCCGCCGCCCGGAAGCGCCCACCGACGCGCGAACGGCGCCTTTGCTCGGCGCCACATCAGTACCGACAGTCGGCCATCACGAACGGAGAGCACAACGGCGAGCACCTCGTGCGGATAGGCCTGCCACTCGGGCAACGCCCCCTCGCCGTCAGCTCTCGCCACGCTCGGATGCTACGGTTTGAGGCAGGTAATCGTCTATAAGGCGAAAACCTCGAGAGGGGACCGGTCATGACCACGACACCGGAAGCGGTCGCGGCGACGACGCTCGCGCCGGGTTGGCAGGAGGAGGTCCGAGCGCTTGCCGAGCAGCGCAACGCGGTTCTCCTCGCGCACAACTACCAGGTACCGGAGATCCAACAGGTCGCTGACCACGTCGGGGACTCGCTCGCGCTGTCCCGCATCGCCGCTGGCACCGACGCGGCGGAGATCGTCTTCTGCGGCGTTCACTTCATGGCGGAGACCGCGAAGCTGCTCTCGCCGTCGAAGCGCGTCCTGATCCCGACCGCCGAGGCGGGCTGCTCGCTGGCCGACACGATCGACGCCAACGGCCTGCGCCAGTGGAAGGCCGAGCACCCTGGCGCCGCCGTCGTTGCCTACGTCAACACGAGCGCGGCGGTGAAGGCAGAGGCCGACATCTGCTGTACGTCGTCGAATGCGGCCGACGTCGTGAACTCGATTCCGGCTGAGACGCCGGTCCTGTTCTGTCCTGACCAGTTCCTCGGCGCTCACGTGCAGCGGGTGACAGGTCGCACCAACCTGCAGATCTGGATGGGGGAGTGCCACGTCCACGCCGGCATCTCGCCCGCCGATGTGCGGGAGCAGGTCGCGAGCAATCCCGATGCGGAGCTGCTGATCCACCCGGAGTGCGGCTGTGCCACGTCGGCGCTGTGGTTGACGAGCACCGGCGACCTCCCGGCGGATCGCACTCACATTCTCTCCACCGGCGGCATGGCCGACATCGCGCCGACACTCAAGTCGGGGGTCGCGCTGGTCGCCACCGAGGTCGGAATGCTCCACCAGCTCCGGCGGCTCAACGCCGACGTCGACTTCGTCCCGATGAACCCGCAGGCCTCGTGCAAGTTCATGAAGATGATCACGCCCGAGCTGCTTCTGCGCTGCCTCCGGGACGGCCGAGATGAGATCGACGTCCCGGCCGACGTCGCTTCCGCTGCCCGCCGATCGGTCGAGCGGATGGTCGCGATCGGCAACCCGGGGGGTGGCGAATGACGCAGACCACCGACTACGACGTCGTCGTCGTCGGATCCGGAGTCGCGGGGTTGACCTGTGCGCTTCGACTCGCCGGTCGACGTCGAGTGCTGCTCGTCACCTCGGGTGCGCTTCGGTCCGGCAGCACGCCGTGGGCGCAAGGTGGCATTGCGGCCGCGATCGGCGCCGAGGATCATCCGCGCAACCATGCCGAGGACACTCGCGTCGCCGGCGCCGGGATGTGCGATCCAGAAGCGCTCACCTGTCTGACCGCCGCGGCGCCGGCCGCGGTCGCCCAGCTCGCGGCGAACGGGGTGCGGTTCGACAAGGCGCCGGACGGTCTTCCCGCGCTGACCCGAGAGGGCGGTCATGACCGCAATCGGGTGTTGCACTCCGGCGGCGACGCCACTGGCGCCGAGGTGAGCCGAGCGCTCGCCGCCGCGGTCGACGGGTCGGCTCTCGACGTCCGCGAGCGCACCATCGTGCTCGACCTGATCGTGTCGCAGGGCACGAGGCCGCAGGTGACCGGTGTCGAGGTCTGCCGGGCGGGCGAGTACGGCACCGAGCGAATCTCGGCTCGAGCTGTGGTGCTCGCGACCGGGGGCGTAGGGGGCGTCTACCGCGCCAGCACCAACCCGGCGGAGGTCACCGGCGACGGGCTCGCCCTCGCGCTTCGCGCGGGCGCGTCCCTCGTCGACATCGAGTTCGTGCAGTTCCACCCCACCGGTCTGCGGGTGGACGGCATCGGGCAGGTGCCGCTCATCTCGGAGGCGCTCCGCGGCGAGGGCGCAATCCTGCGAGACGTCGACGGCTCGCCCATCATGAACGGCCATCACCCGCTCGCCGACCTCGCTCCGCGCGACATCGTCGCTCGTCGCATCGACGAGGTCGGCTGGGTCGGCCTCGACGCGACTGGCTTTGGCCGTGACCTGCTGCAACGTCGCTTCCCCACGGCGTACCGGATCTGCCGCGAGCACGGGATCGATCCCGCGACGGAGCTGATCCCGATCGCCCCCGTTCAGCACTTCATGTGCGGCGGCATCCGCACCGACAGTCACGGCGCAACAGATGTCATTGGTCTGTACGCCGTTGGTGAGTGCGCCGCCACCGGTGTCCACGGCGCGAACCGGTTGGCATCCAACAGCCTGCTCGAAGGCCAGGTCTTCGGGACTCGAGCGGCGGACGCCCTCGCGGCATGCCTTCCCGAGCAGGCCGACGGCGGCTCGGTGAGCATTCGCCCGGAGATGGTCGCCGACGATGCGGTTGCGCTGATCCGGTCGACGATGAGCCGTCACGCGGGCGTGCATCGGTCGGCACCGGGCCTCGCGGCTGCTGAAGCGGCATTGCGTGGACTGCCGCATCCGGCGGCTTCGGGGACACCGAGCTTGGATGCGACTCACCGATGGGTAGTCGCGGCTGCGATCGTCGCCGCAGCAGCCGCCCGCCACGAAAGTCGCGGTTGCCACTGGCGGTCGGACTTTCCTGAGGCGAATGACGCCTGGCGTCACCGCGTCGTGGTCCGGCTCGACGGGACGGGCATTCCGGTCGCCGACTCCGAGCCGGCCCTGAGCAGGTCGGCGTGATGCGTGCGGCGACGAAGCAGGCTCTGCGGGCGGCCGGCCTCGATCCGGCGGATGTGCTGAAGGTCATCCGGCGGGGTATCGCGGAGGACCTCGGCACGGCCGGCGACATCACGTCCACGGCGACGGTGGCCGCTGACGCCCGTCTCACCAGCCGTTACGTGTCACGGTCCCCCGGAGTGATTGCGGGCATGCCCGTGTTGGCGGCGGTCGTCGACCACCAGCTCGGCACCGATGCGACGCTGACCCCACTAGCGACGGACGGTGACCGGCTCACCACCGGCCAGACGATTGCGACTATCGAGGCGAGCGCACGAGGTCTGCTCGCGATCGAGCGGCTCTCACTGAACCTGCTCGGACACCTGTCCGGCATCGCGACCGCGACCCGGGCCTGGGTTGACGCCGTGGCGGGCACTCCCGCGCAGATTCGGGACACCCGCAAGACGACTCCAGGTCTTCGAGACTTGGAGAAGTACGCCGTGCGCTGCGGCGGCGGCGTGAACCACCGGCGCGGACTGGACGGCGGCGTCCTCGTCAAGGACAACCACGTGTCGGCCGCGGGCGGGGTGGCCGCCGCTCTGGAGCGGGTGCGAGAGGCGCGACCCGCTGAGGACGTTCCGGTGCAGATCGAAGTCGACGACATGACGGAGCTCTTCGAGGCGCTGGCCAACGGTGCCCCGGCGATCCTGCTCGACAACTTCAGCAACGACGAGCTGGCGGATGCGGTCGCCTTCGTGCGTCGCACCCGGCCGGACGTGGTGATCGAGGCGAGCGGTGGGCTCTCCCTCGAGCGAGCCGCATCGGTCGCAGCCACCGGCGTTGACTACCTCGCCGTCGGTGGCATCACCCACTCGGCGCCGGTTCTCGACATCGGGCTCGACAGCTAGATCGGCAGGTCCGCGGCCCACGAGGGTTGGGGGTCGCTGAAGATGTCCGGCAGGTGCGCACTGACCTTGTCGGGGAAGCTCGGCGACCGCTTCTGGAGGAACGACGTGATGCCTTCGATGGCGTCGCCGCTGCGGCCCGTGACGTGGATGCCGCGCGAGTCCGCGGCATGCGAGCGGTATGGCGTCGGGTACGTCAGCCCTCGCCACATCATCTGCCGGGCGAGTGCGACGCTGACCGACGACGTCGACTCGGTCATCTCCAGCGCGATCGATCGAGCGGCATCGACGACCTCGCTCGCGGGATGCACGCTGCGGATCAGCCGTCCGGCCAGTGCCTCCTCGGGCCCGAACACGCGTCCGGTGTAGAACCACTCAGCGGCTTGCGATGGCCCTACCAGCCTAGGCAGGAACCAGCTCGAAGCCGCTTCCGGAACGATGCCACGACGGGTGAAGACGAATCCAAACTTCGCGGTGTCGCCGGCGACCCGGACGTCCATTGGCAGTGTCATCGTGAGACCGACGCCGACCGCCGGCCCGTTGATGGCGGCGATCACCGGCTTGGTGCTCTCGAATATCCGCAGGCTGACGCGACCGCCACCGTCGCGCGCCGCCTCGTCGACGGCTTGCCCACTGCGCTCGGCATCGAAGGTCTGGCCACCGCCGGACAGGTCGGCGCCGGCACAGAAGGCGCGGCCCGCACCCGTCACGATCACGGCGCGGACGTCGTCGTCGGCGTCGGCCGCGTCGAACGCCTGAAGCAGCTCCTTCGCCATGACGGCAGTGAAGGCGTTCAGCGCGTCCGGCCGTGACAAAGTGATGGTCAGGATGCCGCCGGCGACGTCGTAACCGATCTCGGAGAAGTCCGTCATCGGGCAAGCATCGCAGTAGCGTCTCGTCTCGACATGCGGGCGTTCTCGGATCCAGGCCTGTTGCGGCTTCGTACGGCGACGGTCACCATGGCGGCGACGCTGCTCTCGTTCGGGAGCGTGCTTGCGCTCAAGCACGCCGTTGGCCTGACGACGAGCAGCGTCCTGCTGGCGGTCGTTCTGTCGCTCTCGCTGAACCGACAGCACTCCGACCGGCGACCGCGAAATGTTCGTCTGTGGCTCGTCGCACCGGTGCTCTTGCCGTTCCTGGCCGTGGCCGCCGGCGAGGTCGGCAAGCGGATGTTCACCCATCCGGACCTCGGCGACACCTTGTTCGTCGTCGGGATGGCGGGAGCCATCTGGCTACGGCGCTTCGGCGAGATCGGACGCGTTGCCGGCCGCCTGGTGTCGGTCACCTTGACCGCGACGCTGATCACACCGGGACCCGTGGTGCCGCTCGGGCCCAGCGCGCCGAGCCGGTGGTGGGGGGCCGTCGTTGCCGTGATCGCCGTGGCATGGGTTCGTCTGACCTGGCTACTCGCGGAGCGATCCGGGATGCTGCCATCCACGTTGGTGGCGGCCGAGCCGCCGGCCGCGCCAGCACGAGCACGACAGGCTGGAGCGCCGTGGCACCGCCGGCTGCCGGCGAGCACGAAGATGGCGCTGCAGATGGCGGCCGGCTTGACGGGGGCCTTTGCCGCCGGCCGCGCGGCCTTCGGGATCCACTGGACCTGGACGGTGATCACCGCATTCATCGTCAGCAGCGGCAACCGTGGCCGCGGCGACGTCGCACAGAAGGCGGTGCTGCGGATCGGCGGTGCCCTCGGCGGCACGTTGATCGCGACGGCAGTGGCCAACGCGTTCCCGCCGCACGACAACTGGTCCGTCGTGACGATCTTCAGCGTGCTCGCGTTAGCGCTGTGGCTGCGCCCGATCAGCTACGCCTTCTGGGCGGGCGGGATGACTGCGGCGCTGGCACTCCTCTACGGGTTCTACGGTGAGCGGGGCGCGCACCTCCTGTTCGATCGGCTCGAGGGGATCCTGCTAGGCGCCGTCATCGCCGTCGCGGCCGCATGGCTCGTGCTGCCGATCCGCAACATCGATGTGATTCGCCGGCAGCTCGCGATCGCGTTCGGTGAGATTGCCACGCGGGTGTCGGGGGACGGACCGGAGGCGTGGTTCCCGCCGGACTCCGTGGCAACGGTTCGCGCGGCAGCACACACCGCCGAGCTCACCGCGAGCTCGGTGCGCTGGCTCCGCGTTCTTCCGGCACGGTGCCGAGGGGGACTGCCCTACGCGGAGGCAACCCGAGCGGTGGCGGGCTGCGTCAGCAGCCTGGCTGCCTTGCCCGGCCACCGGCTGCCTCTCTCGGAGGAGGTCAGGCGCCAGCTCACGCGCGACGTGACGACGGCGCGCCGCGCGTTGACCGGCGACGCAACCGAAGAACAGGTAGCCGAGTTGCCCGCGGTGGTGCGGCGCATCGCAGCGGCGCTGGGTGGGTGAGCTAGGACCCGGCGCTCTCGACCGAGCTTCGTTCGATGAAGCTGATCTTGCCGTTGGCCTCGAGGATCGCCCAGCGCAGGTCCGAGAAGGACATGATCTGCGCCAGTCGCATCTCCTCCGCGAGGTCGTCGGGAGTGAGGCGATGGCGCCGTAGATTCGCCTCGACCAGCTTTCCGTCGTCGATCAGCACAACCGGCCGACCGTCGAGGACCGCGCGTATCCGACGGGATCGGTAGCCGAGGTAGGCGCTCGCCACCTGCAGCACTGCGAACGTCGAGACGACGATGATCGCCCCGCTCACCGAGTAGTCGTCCTGGGTCAGCCCCTGCTGGATCGCGTCGCCCATGACGATCAGCAGCACCAGGTCGATCGGCGTCAGCGACGACAGCTCGCGTCGGCCGACGGCTCGCATCACGAAGAGGACGAAGGAGTACAGGATGATCGCCCGGATCGCTAGGTCCATCAGGCCTCCGTCCTCACGGCACGACCGTCATCGTGCGGTTCAAGGTGACGACCGGCTGTGTGTCGCTCAGCAGGGTGATCGCCTGGTGCCGGCGACTCAGGCTGGTTGGATTCACCTGGTACTCGACGTACTGGACCCACGTCTGACCCGGCTGCAGTGCCCCGATGTCGAATCTGAGCGAGCCGTCCGGACCGCTCGTCTCGGCCGACGGGCTGGGCTCGAGTGTGTTGATGGTGAGGCCGTCCACCCAGCCGGAGCTCAGCTCGAGCTGCGCATCGGGGAGCACCGACCGCGCGGTGATGGAGATCTTGGCTTGGAAGATCAAGCCGGGTCGCACGGCGGTCGGGGCGCGAACCTCGATGACGGCGCGGGATGACGCCGCGTGGGCGGTCGCCGCCCGCTGTCCGACGACGTTGGCGAGTGCGACGACTACCACCGCCGTGAGCAGGCACATTGCCAGGCGGCGCAGCCACACGCCGACACGGTCGTATCGCTCGTCGACGGGCCGCGTGGAGTCGATTGGCTGAACGGCGTCGATCATGACGCACGATCGATTCCCCCGGCCCGGGTCGGCAAACGATCTGTGCCGTCCTGGGACTGCGTCCGACTAGCCGCCGGCGAGCTGGAAGGCCTGGACCCCGGACAGCGGCGACAGCGGCGACTGCCCGAGCGCGCGCTGCACGGTCGGCGGCACAGCGAGTCCGAGGGCCTTGTACTCGAGGTCGGTCTCGTTCGTTCCGGTGCCGAGGTAGATCGACGAGCCGTGGACGACTGCCGTCGACGACGGCGGCCCGAGGACCGGACCGATCCAGAGCGGCAGGCCCGTCTTGAGGTCGAGGGCAACGACCGAACTCGCGACCGTCAGCGGCATCAGGGCGATGTCGTTGACCACGGACGCCGACGCATAGGTAGGAGCAACCAGCCGGTCGCTCCACAGCACCTTGCCCGTGTTCGCATCGAAAGCGTGAATGTCCTCGAGTGCTCCCGGCAGGTTCCCGCCGCTCTTGAAGGGGATCGGGATGGCGGTCCCACCGACGATCTGTCTCGCGGTCCCGCTGTCGTCGGAGGCAACCGCGAGCGAGCCGATGAAGCCACCTACCGCGAACCCCTGAGCCAGGTTGCCGGGCGAGCCGTCCTCGGCCTGCCACAACGCTTTGCCGGTGCGCGCGACCCGGGCGTAGTAGATCGAGCCTTTCGACCCGTCGCCTGCGACGGTCTGCCCGTGCGCGTTGTGGAAGATGTTCACCGACGAGCCGAAATCGTCGTCGAGGTAGGCCTCGCCGGGCCCGGAGTTCGACGAGCCGCGATCCTCGGCAGGCGCATACCGCCAGAGGAACTTGCCAGTTACGGCGTCGACGGCCATCAGCGACTCCGACCAGTTCTGGTGGTGAGCCTTCGCGCGGGCGGGGTTGTCGCAGTTGCCGACGCCGTAGATCATCACCCGTGTCGCGGTATCGACCGCCGGTGAGGACCAGACGTCACCGCAGCCCTCACCGTGTCCGGACCCGGCCGTGAGGCTGTGTGGGCCGTAGTAGGTGCGGTTGGTCTCAGCGTCGCTCTTCCAGAGCGGCTTGAGCGTCCAGTGACCTCCGGGCCTGGACAGCAGGCGCAGCGCGGCCACGCCGGTGCGGCCGACTCCGGCGTCGTTGTGGACGTCGAGCCCGATGTAGATCCGCTGCTGCCGGCGGCCGTGCACCTTCACGTCGGCGACCGCCGGCGAGGATTCGATCTCGACGGTCGGGGGCTGTGGCGAATGGCGCTGCTGCTTGCGGAGCTTCGGCTTGCGCGGGTCCAGGTCGATCGAGGCGAGCAGCTTGCCCGTCTTCGCGGCCAGCGCCCACAGGCTCGACCCGCCGCCGAAGATCACGACCTCTTCAGTCTTCTTCGTGCCGGCGACCGGAAACGGCTCGACCGCTGCGCTCGACACGATCTGACCGAACGCGACCGGGTTCGTCACGTTGATGTCGAAGGTCCACTGTGGCTTGCCGGTCGAGGCATTGAGCGAGTAGAACGTCCCGTCCCAGGCTCCGACGTACACGCTGTTGCCGACCACCGCCGGGGTGGCCGTCACGGAGTCGTTCGTGTGGAAGAACCACTTCGGGAGCATCGTCGCGACGTTCGTCGAGGCGATCGGCGAGCATCCTCGCGGGACCGCGAAGGTGTGGTGCGTGTTGTATCCGTACTGACGCCAGTCGGCGCTCGTGCAGGCGGGGGACGCGTGGAACGTGCGGCGTGACGGCGCAGGAGCGGACCCTGCGGCAGCAGCGGAGCCGGCTGCCGTTACGGCGAACACCGCCGCCCATACCAAGGACCTGCGCTTCATCCCGCCTGTTCCCTCCCGTCGCCGAACACTTCGACGCTCGGGTCGGGCTTACCTACCCCACGCGCGGCATTAGGTCCGGGATACTGGGAGTCGGTGATCAAGTACCTCGGCTCGAAGCGCAACCTGGTCCCGGTGCTCGGCGCCATGGCCCGCGCGGTCGATGCCCGAACGGCGGTGGACCTGTTCGCCGGGACCACGCGGGTGGCCCAGGAGCTCAAACGCAGCGGCGTGGCAGTCACTGCGGTGGACGTCGCGACCTACACGGAAGTGCTCGCTCGGTGCTTCGTTGCGACAGACGCTGACCGCGTCGACCAGGAGGCGCTCCGTTGCGCACTCGAGGACCTCGCCCTGGTGCGAGGAGAGCGGGGCTACTTCACCCGCACGTTCTGTGAGGACGCCCGCTTCTTCCAGCCCAAGAACGGGATGCGGGTCGACGCGATCCGGACCGCGATCCAACAGCGGTATCTCGACTCGCCGCTGTACCCGATCTTGCTCACCTCGTTACTGCTCGCCGCAGACCGGGTGGACTCGACGACCGGAGTGCAGATGGCCTATCTCAAAGAGTGGGCGCCGCGATCGCATCGCGACTTGGAGCTGCGTGCGCCGCAGCTGTTGTCAGGTCCCGGCAGGGCGATCCGGGGCGACGCACTCGAGGTGGCGAAGACGCTGCCGCGAGTGGATCTCGCCTACATCGATCCGCCTTACAACCAACATCGGTACTTCACGAACTACCACATCTGGGAGACGCTCGTCCGCTGGGACGAACCCGAGCACTACGGAGTGGCCTGCAAGCGCATCGACAGTCGTGACGCCGAGACGAAGAGCGTGTTCAACCGGCGCCGCGACATGCCAGCGGCGCTACGCGAGGTGCTGACCGCCGTCGCGGCAGACGTCGTGATCGTGTCCTACAACGACGAGGCGTGGGTCACGCCCACGGACATAGCAGAGTGGTTGCGGGACGCCGGCCACGCCGACGTACGGATGCTGGGCTTCGACAGCAAACGTTACGTGGGTGCGCAGATCGGTATCCATGACCCGCGTGGGCGCAAGGTTGGCACCGTTTCACACCTGCGCAACACGGAGTACGTCGTCGTCGCGGGAGCCAGGGAGAGCGTCGAGGCAGCGGTTGCGACCGCATCGAATCAGCCAACCCTCACGGCGACCTCGGTGCTGCCGTCGTGAGTGAGGCGGTCGAGCACCTGACCCGCTGGACGACCGGATGCCGACTCAGGCGTGCTTGCGTGCCGGAGGGACCACCGCTGCGGCCCGAAACGCACCGAGCAGTGTGACGATCAGGTCGGCGACCTCGGTGCGGGTGTCAGGGCTGTCCGGGTTCGCGGCGATGTAGAAGCACGCTTCGGACAAGGCCCCGATCAACATGACCGCGAGGGGACGAAGCGGCTGGCGGGTGACCACGCCCGAGTGCATCGCCTTGCGCAGCGCACCACGCAGGGCGACGGTGCTGAACCGCGTCTCGATCTCGCGCGCGACCTCCCACCCGAGCACCCCGCGCGCATCAACCAGAAGGATCTGCCGGACGGCGGGATCAGCGTGGGCGTCGACCCACAGGCGACAGCCGGCGATGAGTGCCGCCCAGGAGTCAGGCTGGTTGAACTCGGCGACCGCGGCGTCGGAGACTTCCAGCTGGACCTGCTCGAACACCGCCTTGAACAGCGACAGCTTGTCGGAGAAGTGGTGGTACAGCGCACCCTTCGTCACGCCGGCTCGCTCCACGATCTCCTCGGTCGAGGTGGCGGCGTACCCCTGTTGGCCGAACAGGTCGCGCGCGGCGGCGAGCAGGGCGTCGCGGGTCTCGGCGGCCTGCGCCGCCCGCTTGTCGGCTTTCAGCATCGCCACCAAGAAACCTCGAAGACTCGCTTGACACACATACCGTCGGTATGTGTGACTACATACCGACAGAATGTGATTGACGTACCAACGGTACGTTAACACAACGGTCCACAAGGAGGGGTAATGCCGAAGTTCGTGATCGAGCGGACGTTGCCGGGGGCGGGCAAGCTGTCCGCCGACGAGCTCAAGGGCATCAGCGAGAAGTCCAACAAGGTCCTCGCGACGCTTGGCCCGGAGATCCACTGGCTGCACAGCTACGTGACTGACGACAAGATCTACTGCGTTTACCACGCGCCCGACACCGACGTCATCTTCGAACATGCCCGCTGCGGCGGCTTCCCCGCCGACAGCGTGAGCAAGATCTCCGCGGTCATCGACCCGTCGACGGGCGACTAGCGGGAGGGGACGGTACGACACCGAGGGCGACCGCGCCTTCCGCGGCGCCCTCGGTGTCGGCGCTACTGCGCGGTGTACCAAACCGTGGCCACGCCGCCGGCTCTGTTGATCAGCCGGAGCTGACTCAGCCGCCGAACGGCGTCACAACCGCGAGCGTGATCGGCAGGAGATAGGCCCGAGAAGCCTCGGCTCCGACGTTGCCGACTCCGGGCGGCAGGATCAGCTGGTTGTCGGCCGCATCGATCTCGTCGACCGCAGTCGTCAGCGTGGCGTTGTCGCTCTCCGCGATGAGCAGCATGTGCTGCCCATGAGTGGCGACGTCTCCCTGCAGGTAGCGAACGTCACCTTGGGGCCCGAAGTCAGGGTCGGGGGCGGGATCCGGTGCCTGCACCTTCTTCGCAGGGTTGAAGGTGACGGTGCCGCGGATGTTGTAGGGAGTGCCATCCGGATTGTGGTTCCAGCAGCGCCGCTGGTAGACGCGACTACCGGCGTAGGTATGGCCGGCAAGGTGCACCTTGCCGTGGAAGCGGTCCGCCGCCGCCGGCGCAGGGGTCTGCGCGACGGGCTTGCCGTTGACGTCGAGGAAGCCCCAGGTCGTCGGCTCGTCCGCACTGCGGCCCTGGACGTGCGGGCCGGGGTTCATCCCGGTGCCGTCGTCGAAGCAGGAGTCGTCGACGTAGTACGGCTCGGCGACGAGCAGGCCCTGCACGTCGCCGGGCGAGATGGGCTGGTTCTGTGACAGGCCCCACTTCTCGACCATCGTTCCTGCCGGGCCGGTCATCTCTTCCCAGCCGAGCACGTCGGGGAGAACACCCGAGAACGTCACGTCCGGAAGGTTCACCGAGTCGTAGATGCAGGCATCGGAGTCACAGGTCTCGTCGTCCGGGTTGCCGATCGTGATCGGCTTCCCGCCGGTCAGCTGGCTCTGAATCCGCCCGAGCTTGTCGTTGCTCGACTCGGCGATGCCGTCCGGACCGACGTGCACGTCGGTGTCGCCGTACAGGACCGGGTTGATGCCCTGGACCGGCACGCCCTTCGGGTTGTACGGGTTGTAGTAGCGGGTGATGGCTCCGGCGGCCATGTCCCACTGAGAGTAGATGCCATCCAGCGGCGGGATCGGGTGCACTCGCACGGCGAAGTCGTGGACCATCGTGTAGGCGTAGAAGATGTCGGTGCGGGTCACGTTCGTGCCGGAGTCAGAGCCCCACGTCACTCGGATGTCGCGGACCGGGCCGCGCCGGATGCCCATCGTGATCGAGGAGCCGCCCCAGTTGTTCTGCTCGTCCTCGTAGCCACAGCACGGGGTCTGCCCGCCGGGTGACTGCTGGAAGGCGCGGGCCTTGAACCGGTCGACGATGCTCCGGCCGTAGTTGCCCCGAGTGAGGCCGTGGTCGTTCTTCGAGATACGAAGGTCGTCCATCAGCCAGCGGCCGTCGAAGCGGAAGCGGTAACGCGGAGTCTTCACCGTCGCGTTGTCGATCGTGCGGCGCTGCACGTAGGTCTTCGGATCGAGTACGACGTCGTGGTGGTGGTTGTAGCGGAAGCCCTGACCGATCACGGCCTTGCCGTCCGGGGTACAGACCGGTCCGTACCGTGCATTGCCGTAGTCGCCGTAGGAGCTCTGCGAGTAGACCAACGTGTCGGCGTTGGCGTCCGGGCTGTACCGCACATACGGGGAGTTGCGTGTGTTGTAGCGCGGCGGCACGGCCCACGACTTGCCTTTCGCCGCGGACTGCATCACGTAGGCGTAGCGGCTCTTGCCCGACGACGGGTCGACGACCAGCACCTGGTTAGCCGCGACGATCCCGCGAGGGAGCTTGGCGGACGGCGGCGCGGCGGGTCCGGCGTCGCGGGCCATGAACGCCAGTTGGTCGCTGTTGATCAGGCCCCGGTTCGGATCCGGTGTCGGATCGGTCTCGCCTCCCGGCGCCTTGGCGCGGCAGACGATGCCGGCCTGCTGAAGTTGGTGTGGGCCAGGCGGGATGCAGCCCGGAGTCGCCGCCCCCTTGCCTGCCTTGCATCGTGCCGGTAACGGCCGGTTGCTGTACTCGCGGAACGGCTCCTGGTCGAACTTGTATGTCTGGAACTCGTCGGTTCCCGAGTACACCGAGAAGCCGGATGCGTTGTTCGAGATGTAGTGGTTCCACATCGGGTCGACCTGGAACGGGATCTGCACGAAGCGCTTCCCGGTCCAGGCATAGCCGCGCAGACTCTGCCTCGGCACGCCGCTCAGCAGGGTGCGCACCGGCAGCTGGCTGTCCTGGAAGCAGCTGTGGTCATCGTGGAAGCGGTCGACGTAGCCATTGACGTCGGGTTTCGGGTTCTCCTGGTAGCAGTCGCTGCGGAGCTGCCGCGGCAGGTAGCCCTGGGTGTTCGCGACGCCGTAGTAGTTCGGTGGCTGCGGCACTCGTGCTGTCAGCTCCGGCCCTCCGGACCAGCCGGGGAAGTCCGCTCCGGTCAGCACCACAGGCTGCGTCGCGAACGATGAGACGTCCACCTTTGGGGCGGCTGGTGCATCGGACGTGGCTGCAGGTACGACCGACACGTGAGGTCGATCAGACCCAACGGCGGTGGCGGTGGCGGCGCCCGCCAGGACCGTCACGAGGAAGGTCGTGGCGACCACGAGTGCAGAGCGCTTCACGCGATCTGGTTCGCCGTGCGCCGGCCCCGGACCTGCGCGCGGTCAGGCCTCGTTCCCCGGGCGCCTACGGGAAGCCGCGACGCGATATGACACAAACAGGACCAGTACCAACGCGATCGGCACGACGATGAGCAACGCCGTGCGGGCGCCGTGCCCTTGGTCCGACTCCGCGGTTGCAGAGACCGGCGGCGAAGATGTGGACGGACCCGTTGTCGGGGACGGGGCGGTGGTTGGACGCGCAGCGGCCGACGGGGACGTGGACGACTTGTGGGTCTTGTGGGAGTGCGTCGGTCGGGCTGACGGGCTGGCGGAGTGAGCGGGCTTCGTCGGCTTCGGATGATGGGACGGCCGCGCGCTCGACGGGGTCGAGGGTGGGCTGGTCGCCGTCGACCTGATCGAGACGTCGGCGGCGTGCGGCGGCGTGAAGGCAACGGTGAAGGTCTTGTTCGGGGCGTTCGGGTCGGGCAGCAGCACGATGCCGCTCGCTGCTTCCCGGGCAGGGAAGGTCAGGGTCATCAGCTCCCGGCCTTGGAAGACGCCGGTGATCGGCTTCGTGGTCGTTCGATACGAGGGTCGTGCCGACCACGCCTGCGGACCGCTCGTCTGCCAGTTGCCGGTAGCCGGATAGGCGATCACGGCCGCCCTGCCGACCTGCTCCTGCGGCGAGACATGGAGGGTGAGCCGCACCATTGCGGTCTTGTCGGCGACGTCGAAACGGATGGCTGAGAAGGCTTGGGGTCCGGTCGGCGACGACGCGATGTACAACCCGTTCGGCGGCACGCCTGGGACCGGGATCAGTCCGGAGACAGGTTCGGGTTGCCACCAGTAGCCGGCCTGCGGCTCGCTGGCCGGGGCCGCGACCGCAAACCCGCACGCCACGACGACGCAAGCGAGCGCGATCACCATGACGGCACCCCAGCGGGCAGCCGTCGCGGCCGCGTCCCCCTCGGCAGTCACCCCTTCAGTTTGCTACGGCCACTCCTTGCCGGCTGTGGCTCGGCGCCCGGGTTCGGGCCCGGGGCCTCACTCAGCCGTACGACGAGCATGGCGACGTCGTCGCCACGGGCGGTCGGCCGCATCGACTCCAGGACCCGGTCACAGATCTCTTCCGGGCCCGAGTCGGCGGCCACGGCAGCGGTCGCGAGCTTCAGGTCGCCGATGAGCTCGGTGAGCGATTCGCCGGGCACCTCGACGAGGCCGTCGGTGTAGAGCAGCAACGTCGACCCGCGGCGTACCGGCAGTGAGTGCTGCGAGCGCGGCCCGGCGTCGAGCTCGGGTGCCCCGAGCAAGAGCGAGACGGCGTCATCGAGCTCGACGACACCGCCGCCCGCGGTGTGCAGCAGCGGCGGTGGATGCCCGGCGTTCGCGAACGTGAGCTGCCGCTCGCCGTCGTCGCCGGCGGGACCGAGCACTCCGTAGAACACGGTGACGAGCCGGTCCGTGTTCAGCGACGCGACGAGATGGTTGAGGCGATCGAGCACGTCGGCGGGGTGTTCGCCGACGATCGCGTGAGCGCGCAGCGCGGTTTGCACTCTGGACATGAGGACCGCCGCCTCGATGTCATGACCGAGCACGTCGCCGACGGCGATGCCCACATGGCCGCCTTCGAGCTCGAAGGCGTCGTACCAGTCGCCGCCCACCTCCTGGGCGGTCGAACCGGCCAGGTAACGCGCCGCGACCTCAAGTCCATCGATCTCGGGAAGGATCGGGAGCAGGCTTCGTTGCAGCCCTTCGGCGATCTGGTGTTCGGTGCGGTAGAGGGCAAGGGCGCTGCGACGGCGTCGGGTCTCGACCTCGAGCACAGTGGCGATGAGAATCGAGAGCAAGATCCCGCCGCCGAGGGAAAGCCAGGCGGCGTTTGCCGTCGTGCTCCCGACCAGTGGGTGGATCGCGCGGACCTGCAGCGCCCAGCGGGTTGCCCCGGCCTTCACCGTCACCGTCTGCACGCGGCCTCGAAGCGGCAGGTCGGTCCGGCTGGCGACGAGGGCCTGACTCGGCACCGGGGTGGGGGCGTCGTACAGCGCTGTGTCCAGCTCGTGGAACGGCGCCGACTGGGCATCCTGTGGCGGGCTGAGGGGGCCGAGGGTGAGCTGTAGGTAGAGCACGGTCCCGGTGGGCGCGATCGGCGGACCCAGCGCGACGCCGAGTGTGCGGTTCGCGCCGGTTCCCATGATCTGCGTTGGCAGGACCGCACCGGCGACGCCCGCCCGGTCGAGGGTCGCCGACACCGACCCGGCGAGCATCTGCCCCACCCTGTAGGCGGGTCCGTTGACGAGCGCGACGCGATAGCCCTGGCCGGTCTGTCGCAGCAGGACGAGGGTGGCGCTGCCCTTGGAGCCGTTGACGAGAGCCGCGCTTGCCCGCCGGAACGCCGCCGGCGACTCGCTGGTCACCTGCATCACGCGGCCGACCGTCTCCAGCTGGCTGGACAAGGAGTCGACGGCTTCTTTCAGAACGAGGCTGACCTCGTTGGCCCGCTCCTTGAGCAGCCGGCTCTCCTGCTTGTGCACGGCGCGGTGCACCGTCAAGGTCACGACGCCAGTCACGACCAGCAGCAACATCAGGCTGGCAGCGCTGAGCCACCCCCATTTGCGCCTCATGACACCCCCGTGCGTTTGGCGTAGCGCTAGTACACCCCATCGGGCGAAGGCAGATCGGATAACCGGTCTAATTCATCCGCAAGGACTAACGAGAAGTTCTTGATCGGTGGCGGTGACTCGCCGCGACTAGCGGCACGGAGCCGATCCACGAGGGCTCGGACGTACCACTCGCGGAACAGGCGGTGCGATGGCGGTGCGGCCAGCGTCAGCAGGCGGGCTGAGCGGGCTTGCCGGTCGGCTTCGTCGAGGGCGGCGAGGTAACGCAGCCCCGCGGTGGCTGCCGCCACCGGAAGGTGCAGGGTCAGGTCGGTGAACACGTCTCGGCGCCGTGCCGCCTCGAGCGCCTGCCGCTTGATCTCGTTGCGCGCCTCCGCGAAGTCCTCGGTGACCCGTGCGAGCAGGCCGATCGTCTCGGAAGGCAGCGTGTCGGGGTCATCCGACGGGGCCTGCATGAAGGTGATCTCGCGAACGACGTTGTCGATGTGCGCCTTCGCCGATACCAGGAGGTCGGTCGGAACCCATCCGAGGCGAACCTCATAGCGAGGAGCCGGGTCGCGGCCCCGCCAGTCGACCCGCATCGCCTCCAGATCTTGCTTGGTACGACGTCGCATGGTCGCTCGACGGGGTTTGCCGAGCTCGGCCCAGACCAGCTTGCCGTCACTCGTGGGCTCGACTCCCCATGCGCTGGTCAGCGACTCGACGACCGCCAGTCCGCGCCCCGTCATGCCGTCAGTGGACCCGCGGCCCTTGAGCGGCACCGAATGGCCGGCGTCGGCGACCTCGATGCGAACCCTGTCCCGACGGCCCTTGAGTCGGAACTCGATCGGTGGGGTGCCGTGGAGCACCGCGTTGGTCACCAGCTCGGTCACGACCAGCTCGGCGTCCGAAGCGATGGGCTCGGGAAGGCTCTGGAGGGTCGCCGAGGCGAGACGTCGCGCAGCCCTGACTCCGTCGAGCCCTGGGTTCACCAGAAGCTCGGCCGATTTGCTCACCGACCCCGCCCATCCCTTCCGTGACGGGGGAGGCATGCCCGCCTAGTCGGGGACTAAGCCCTCCATTCGGCTCAGCCGAAACTGTGCCAAGTGGCGGAGTCGTGTGCACCGACGCTTGGGAGCGTGTAGTCGCACACGCCGCGCGGGAAGACGGCGTGCAGCTGCCGCCATTGCCTCGCCGTGAAGGTGGCGCCATACGCGGAGCGTCGCGGTGCCGTGACGTGGCACTTCATGATGTCGTCCCGCAACGGGCCACCCGCCGCGATCCGCGGATCCGTGCCGTGGACGAACAGGTGGCGACACTGCTCCCACGACAGCACTTGCAGCCCGCCGGCGGTCCAGCACTGGTCAGCGGCGCTCGCCGGCCGCGCCATCCTGACCTGAGCAGCCAGGCTGCGACCAGTGTGGTCGGCCTCGACGTTCGCGAGCCAGGCGTCGAGGGTGTCGAACGCACGCGCGGTGACGCTAGGGTCCTGCGCGTCTTCACCGAGCTCGACCCACAGCGCCTGGTTGCGGTGACTCCCGTTGGTGGCGTCCAACCTGGCGCGCTGTACATAGCTGTCGATGTCGAGGTGAATCTCTTCGTTGTCGTGGCCGCGCAGGTCGATGATCGGCACGCCGGCTTGCGCATGGGGGTCTAGGACCTGGCCGGTCCGATAGGCCATCTTCAGCGCGTGTGGATCGGCGACGCTCCGCGCCGAGGTGTGGCCCCAGTCGATGTCGATGCCGCCGACGTCGCGGTTGAGTGCGAGGAACTCGGTGACCGAGATCTGATGCTTGTTCAGAGCGGCGAGGCCGTACTGCACCCCGGCGTTGTCGAAGGGCCGGTTGGCGAAGCCCGCACCGGCGCGGCGCTCGGGTGCCGACCAGCGGGAGCGAGGCCGCTGGCCCCAGATCGCGACCTGGTAGTCCTGCAGGGTGCATCGGACGCCGCCCGGGTTGGTGGTCGCGTTGTAGACCCACGTCGGGTTGGGCCGGCTCGTGCAGCTGGCGGCACGGCCCGGGTCCAGCAGCGCCTGTGCATAGTCCGGGATCTTCGTGGTCACGCTGCCTTGCGGCCCGTCGAAGAACCCGCGACAGGTCGTCGGCTCGAGAAAGCCGGTGACGGAGTCCTGCTTCGCCGGTGACCAGACCCCGGGATGGGCGTCGAACACCGCGTCGAGCAAGTGACAGTCTTCGGCCTGCTGAACCACCTGCCAGATGTCGGGGAAGCTGCACATCAGCAGCGCGCCGTCGACCAGTCCCGGATAGTTCGCCGTGATCGCGTTCAAGATGATCGAGCCGCCGGAGCACCCTTCGCCCACCGTGTAGCGCACCACGCCGTACTCGTCGATCAGGCGTGACTTGACCATCGCGAATGCTTCCGCCGCGACCACCGGGTTGCAGTTGTTGCCGAGTACGTCGAGCGCTCCGGTCACGACCGCGAAGCCGCGTCCCAGCGCGTGCGCGTCGAAGACCGGAAGGCCCGCCGCCTGGTCGTGCCACGGTCGGCAGTCGCCGCCGATCTCGACGTCGACCTTGTGGTTCCACGCGGCGGGTGGAGCCCAGGGCAAGTACGACTTGCCGGGGTCCGCTAGGACGGCGATCTGGTAGGTGTCGCGATCGATCACCCCCGTCTCCACCCGCACGATGTATGGCACCGTCACGCCGGCGTCGGTCGTGGTCCGGGCAACCGATGGTGACGATGGCGGGTCCTGCAGGTGATACGGGATGAACTGGTTGGACGAGGGAGGCGCGCCGATCCCCGGGTGGTTGCCGATCCCGGCGGAGCCGGCGGGGAGGTAGTAGTAGGCGTAGTGAGTCGGGACACGACAGGCGGCGCGGTGCGCCGGAGTGGGCTTGTCGTTGCAGAACCACGGCGTGACCTGGGCTCCGGCGAACATCGGCCCATGGTCTGCGTAGTCCGTGAGGCGTAGTGATGTCGAGCGCCCACCTGGGAGGGTGGCGCGAAGGACGCGCGTGCCGGGAGCCAGCCGCACCAGGCCGATGAGCGCTGTCGAGTTGCGCGAGATGCCGACCTGGGCTTGTGGCGGTACTCCGGCGAGCAGGCCGGGCAGCCGGTTCGCAGCGAGCTGGCGCGTGACGTCCTGACGGCCGAGGGTGACGTGAACCGATCTGAGATCGGTCTTCGTCGGCACGAGGACCGCGACGAGCGCCTTCGGGCCGGAGATCCACGCCGGCTTCGCGGACAGCACGACCACGCGAAGCGTGCCTGTAGCGGCAGCGGTCGACGGTGTGAGCGGCAGGAGGGGCGCGCCGATCAGGCCGCCTGAGAGGAGCGCGACCACCGCACCGGCTCGTCCGGTCAGCCGTCCGCGCATACGCCGACCCCGAACCGGGAGTCGCGTGATGAGGTTCCGACGGTGATCGTCTGACATCCGAGCGGCGCCTCGCGGAAGCGGTGGGTGCGGACATCCCAGTACTGGAACGCGCGGGGGTCAAGCGGGATCGTGACGCGGCGCGATTGTCCTGGCGAGAGGTGCACCTTCGCGAAGCCGGCGAGCTGCTGCGGGGGCTCGGGTCGATGCCGCCGCGACTCCAGCCCGACATACACCTGCGGCACCGCCCAGCCGGCTCGATCGCCCGTGTTGGTCACCGTGACCCGGACCCGGCGTGGACCCACGGGCGAGAAGTGGGTGAACCGGAACGTCGTGTACGACAGGCCGAAGCCGAACGGGTAGGCCGGCTTCAGGTGGTGCCGGTCGTACCAGCGGTAGCCGACCATCACGCCCTCGCTGTAGCGCGCCGTCAGGTGGGCGGGCTGCCGAGTGGACAAGACGCCCGGATACTGCGCGCTGCTTCCAGCGGTCGGCAGCTGGCTCGTGTTGCGGGGGAATGTTGCGGGCAGCCGGCCACCCGGGTCGACGTCGCCGTACAGGATGCGTGCGATCGCGGTCCCGCCGTCCTCGCCCGGATACCAGGCCTCGAGGACCGCGGCCACGTCGTTGCGCCACGGTGTGAGAACGGGCGCCCCGGTCTCGAGCACCACGACGGTTCGTTGGTTCACGGCGGCGACGTCGCGGATCAGCGAATCCTGGTTGCCGAAGGCGAGCTGCGTCGCAAGTGGGTTCGGTGGGGTCGCCTGCCCGCCGCTACAGATCGCGCGCAGCGACAGGCACGGTTTGTCGACGCCCTCCGACTCGCTGTCGGCGGCAACGACGATCACGATGTCGGACTTCCTGGCGAGGGCGACCGCCGCCGCGCGGTTCCGACCGCTCGCGTAGGTGACGGTGTCTCCGGCTCGCGCCGCGCGACGTTCGATGCCGCGGAGCGCGGTCGTGGTGAACCACGGCTTCACCTGTGACGAGCCCGCGCCGAGGATGTACTGGTTCGCGGCCGGGCCGATGACGGCGATCGCCTTGTCCGGCTGTGGCCGCAGCGGCAGGACGCCACGGTTGCGAAGCAGCACGGCGCCGCGCTGCGCAGTGCGGTCGGCGACCGCCGCGTCGGCCCGGACGTTGTCCAGTTCGATGTTCCTCGGCCAGGCCGGGTGGTCGAAGAAGCCGAACCGAAACAGGGCGCGGAGCGTCTGGAAGACGTTGGTATCGAGAGTCTTCTGCGTGATGAGGCCGGCCGCGAGCTCGGCGTCGACCTCAGCTGGCGTGTAGCAGGTGCCGAGGATGTCGATGTTCATCCCGGCCGCGAGGTCCCGATTCGGCTCGTGGCACGCCCCAGCATCTGAGAAGACGAACCCCTTGAAGCCCCAGTCCCTGCGAAGGATCGAGGTGAGCAGGAGCTCGTCCGCGCACGCGTAGACGCCGTTGACCTCGTTGTACGAGCACATCACGGAAGCGGCGTGGCCCTGCTCCACCGCAGCTTGGAAGGCGCGCAGGTAGATCTCGTGCAGCGCTCGCTCGCCGATGGCCGCGTTGACGAGGAACCGTCCGCCGATCGCGCCGGTGGCAGGCGAGAGGCCGATCTGGCCTTCCTGGTTGTTCGCGGCGAAGTGCTTGGGGTCGGCCATCACGCCCTCCGACTGCAGGCCCTTGACCCACCCGACAGCCATTCGGGCCGCGAGGTAGGGGTCCTCGCCGAACCCTTCAAAGGTTCTCCCGCCGAGCGGCGTCCGCATGATGTTGATGGTGGGGCCGTAGTCGGCGTCGAAGCCGCGGTGGCGCACCCCGGCGCCCACGGTCTTCCCGTACGTGTACGCCGCCTTCTCGTCGAAGCCCGCGGCTAGTGCGATGCCGGCCGGCATCGCACTAGCCTTGTCGCTACCGGAGCCGAGCCCGCCTGGGCCTAGCGCGCCGTCGGTCGCGGTGAGTTCCGGAAGGCCGAGCCGCTTCACCGGGCTTCCCGTCAACACCGAGACCTTTTCTGACTGCGACATCGCGGCGAGCAGGAGGTGGGCCCGCTTCGGCGGCGTCAGCTCGGTATCGCACCACGGGTGCGATCCGCACCGTGAAGTGGGCGTCCGCGCTGATGCGACGGCACTCACCGAGCCCGTCAAGGCAATTGCGGCGACGGCGAGCGCCGACGCGAGCAGGCGAGTGCGCACGGGTGATGAGTTCGCCGTGGGGGCTGCGCCTCCTATTTGATCAGCTCGCGGTGTTGGGGCCCATGAGCTTGGTCTTGCATCCGGTCGTGTCCGCGATCTCGGCGAGTCGGCCGTACGGCGTGTCCCGCGGGTCGCTCACCACCGCGCCGCCAAGGGCTAGGACTCGCTCGACCGAGGCGTCGGTGTCCTCGACCCGGATGTAGACCATCCAACCGGTGTCGGCGTCGGGCGGGAACGCCGACGCGTCCATGATGCCCGCGGACGCCGCCTCGGCTTGACCGAGCGTCGTGTAGCGGAAGTCGGGGGTGTCGGACATCGTGTGCGCATCCCACCCGAACACATCGCGGTAGAAGCCGACGGCAGTGTCATAGGCCCGGGTGTGGAGCTCGAACCAGGTCGGCGCGCCGACCTCGGCGCGGTTGATCAGGCCGGGGAACGTGTTGGCTTGCCAGATGCCGAGCGGGGCCCCGCTCGGATCGATGATCACGGCGGTCGTGCCCAGGTCGGCGATGTCCATCGGCTCGGCGACGATCGTGCTGCCCACGGCTTGCGCGACTTCGACGGCCCTGCGGGCGTCATCGGCCGCGAGGTAGATGGTCCATGCGTCGGGCCCGTTCTCGCCGGGCATCTGCGGCATGCAGCCCGCAACCGGTACGTCGCCGAACATGAACATGAAGTACCCGCCGAACTCCTCGGCGGCCTCCGCTGCGCTCCAGCCGAACAGCTGGCTGTAGAAGGCCCGGCTCTTTCCCGTGTCGGACGACATCATGTCTATCCAGCACGGAATGCCGGGGACAGAGCTTGTAGTCATGGTCGAATCCTTCGTCGTCGCGTCGCAGCCTCGTGGTGTGGACGTCCGGCCGGATCACAATTCATCGCATCGAAGGCAACAGGGCCGAGGTCGTCGGTAGGCGCCCGGGCGCCGATGCGCCAGTATGTCCGCCATGGCAGACAACCAGGTCGAGGTCTCGACCGAGATCCGTGCTGATGCGCACAAGCTCTACGACATGGTCGCTGACCTGGCGAACATGGGGCAGTGGAGTCCTGAGGCGCAGGGCGGTCGCTGGCTCGGCGGCGCCGGACCCGAGCTCGGCGCCAAGTTCCTCGGCCGGAACCGTCGCGGCTGGCGCCGCTGGGTGACGGTCGCGAAGGTCACGGCCGCCGACCGCGGAAAGCGGTTCGCGTTCAGCGTGACGAGCGGGCCGCTCAAGGTCGCCGACTGGTCCTACGCGTTCGACACGACGGGTGACACCACAACGGTCACGGAGACATGGGTGGACCAGCGCTCGCCGTTCATGCATCGCTTGTCCGACCTGATCATCGGCGTGCCGGACCGATCGGAGCACAACAAGCAGAACATGGCGGCGACTCTCGAAGCCCTGAAGCGCAGCGCCGAAGCCGGCTGACTTGTCGCAGCGTCGATTCGACGGCGCCGCGCTGCTCGCCTCGGCGGGATCCGGTCTCAGCGCTGCCGGCGACCTCTACGCGCTCGCCGGCGACACGATGCTCGCCGGACTGCAAGGCATCGCGCGCCGCAGCTTCCCGTGGCGTGAGGCGATCAGGCAGGCGTGGTTCATCGCCAGCGTCTGTGTGCTGCCGGCGATCCTCGTCGCGATTCCGTTCGGCGTACTCGTGGCGGTCGAGGTGGGCTCCGTCGCGCACCAGATCGGCGCCGACTCCTACACCGGAGCGGTCGATGCGTTGACGATCGTGCGCGAGGCGGCGCCGCTCGTCACTGCGCTCATGATCGCCGGCGTCGGTGGCTCCGCGATCTGCGCCGACTTGGGCGCTCGCAAGATTCGCGATGAGATCGACGCTCTCGAAGTGATGGGAATCTCGCCGATCGAGCGCCTGGTTGCACCACGGGTCGCCGCTGCGATTCTCGTCACCGTCCTGCTCAACGGCATCGTGCTGTTCGTTGGCGTGACCGGTGGCTATCTCTACCAGGTCTGGGTCAGTCACGGCACGCCCGGCAGCTTCCTGCGGACCTTCACCGAGTTCACCCAGTTCAGCGATCTGGTGGTGGGCGAGATCAAGGCGGCCGTCTTCGGCGTCATCGCGGCGCTCGTAGCCGGTTACAAGGGCCTGGCGGTGAAGGGGGGCCCGAAGGGCGTCGGCGACGCGGTCAACCAGTCCGTCGTGATCAGCTTCCTGCTCGTCTTCGTCGCGAACACGGTGATCTCGCAGATCTACCTGATCCTCGTCCCGCCGCATGGTCCGTAGCCGATGACTGCACCGAGCACCAGGGCACCGCTCGCACTGCCGAAGGCCGTGCGAGGCGCCATGCGCGGCGGCACGAGGCTCATCGACGCACTCGAGGAGCTCGGCACCCAGTTGCGCTTCTATTCGCGCGCTCTCTTCTGGCTGCCCCGCGCGGGGGTGCGGTACTGGCGCGAGGTGGCGCGGCTGGTCGCCGACATCAGCTTCGGCTCCGGTGCGCTCCTCGTCGGCGGCGGCACCGTTGCGGTCATCTTCGCGCTGTCCTTCTTCTCCGGCAGCGAGCTCGGTCTGCAGGGCTTCAAGGGCCTGCAGATCATCGGTCTGGCCCCCCTGTCAGGGGTCATCTCGGCCTACGCCAACACCCGAGAGATCGCACCGATCGTGGCGGGAGTCGGGCTGGCCGCCCAAGTGGGCTGCGGGTTCACGGCGCAGTTGGGCGCGATGCGGATATCGGAGGAGGTCGACGCACTCGAGGTGATGGCCGTCCCGTCACTGCCCTACCTCGTCTCGACCCGCATTCTTGCCGCATTCACCGCGGTGGTTCCCCTGTACCTGGTCGGCCTCTTCGCGTCGTACATCGCGACCGAGGTCGAGGTGGTCTACCTCAACCACCAGTCGAAGGGGACCTACCTCTATTACTTCCACCGCTTCCTGCCGGTGGAGGAGCTGTTCTACTCGCTGGTGAAGGCCGTCGTGTTCGCGGTGATCGTGACGTTGGTGCACTGCTACTACGGCTACACCGCCACCGGTGGGCCGGAAGGCGTCGGGCGAGCGGCCGGCCGGGCGCTTCGGACGAGCATCGTCGCGATCGTCATCTTCGACCTCGTACTCACGTTCGTGCTCTACGGCGCGAACCCGTCGGTGCGGATATCAGGATGAAGCGCCTGACCACAGCTCTGACCGGGCTGTTGTTCATTGCGCTGGTGGGAGGCCTGTCGGTGGTCGGCGTCGCGTACGGCTTCGGCGCCTTCTCGACGTCGAAGGTCGTGACCGCGACGATCCCGAAAGCCGGTCCGGCGCTCGGTCCGGGAGCCGAGGTCGAGTACCGCGGTGTCCTCGTCGGCTCGCTGGGCCAGGTCGACCGCACCCTGCACAACGCGGTGCTCACCCTCGAGCTCGACCCGGATCAGGTGTCGAAGATTCCCGACGGCGTCACCGTCCGCCTGATGCCGCGCAGCGTCTTCGGCGATCTCTACGTCGACCTCGTCCCGCCGGCTCGCGTCACCGGCCCGCTCCGGCTCCCCGCCCACCTCGTCGCCGACACGTCGACGCCCACTACCGAGCTGAACCAGGCTCTCGACGCGGGCTATCGCCTGCTGACCGCCGTCAAGCCGAGTGAGCTCAACGCGACTCTCACCGCCATCGGCACGGCGCTCGACGGGCGCGGCGCGAAGCTCGGCCGGCTCGTCGATCGGTTGGACGACTACACGACACAGCTTGCTCCGCACACCGATGAGCTCGTTCACGACCTCACGACGGTTGGCGTGGTCGCGCGGGAGCTGGCTCGGGATGCGCCCGACCTGCTTCGGACTCTGGACAACGCGATTGCGACCTCGGCGTCGCTCGCGCGCAGCCAGGGCGACCTCGCCACGGTGTTGGCGCAGGCGCCACCCGTCGCGGCGAAGACGCAGCGGCTGCTCGAGGCCAACCAGCACAAGCTGCAGCGACTGGTGGCACTGCTCGAGCCGGTGGCGAAGGTGCTCCGCCGCCATCGGGCGACCCTTGTCGATGGCGTCCTGCAGCTTCGCGCCTTCCTGGTCGGCGCGGCCAAGGCGCTCGGTCACGGACCCTGGTTGCAGGTCGTCGTCGAGCCGGACCTGAATCCGGTCGACAGCAAGGGCTACACGGCAGCGGACTGCCCGCGCTACGCGGGGACCCCGGGCAAGAACTGCCCGGACGGGACGGCGGCCCCTCGGGCAGCGCCCACGTATGCAAGCCTCACCTGGCAGCGGCTCCTGTTCGTACCGCTGGTCGCGGCCATCTCGCTGCTGGTGGATCCGTCATGAGCGTTCGTGGTGCGTCGATCAAGCTCGGGCTGTTCATGGTGTTCTCGCTTGCCCTCACGCTGGTCGTCGCGAACACGGTCACCCGGCCGCTCGGGAAGTCGACGTACACCTACCGCGCGCTGTTCAGTGACGCGTCAGGTCTTCGCGCCGGCGAGAGCGTCGAGATCGCCGGCGTACGAGTCGGCAAGGTCACCGGTCTGCGGCTGTCGGGCGACACCGTCTATCCGAACGGCGAGAGCTATCCCGACGCCGCGGTGGTGACGTTCGAGGTCGACCGGGCGCAACGCTTCACGACGGGGGCGCGTGCCGTCATCCGCTACGAGGACCTGCTCGGCGCCCGCTTCCTCGCACTCGAGCAGGCCGAGTCGACAACCGAGCAGATGCCAACCAAGGACGGCGTCTTCTATCCCGACCACACCCAACCGGCGCTGTCGCTGACCGCGCTGTTCGATGGCTTCAGCCCGCTGTTCGATGCTCTCACTCCGCAGCAGGCCAACCGCCTCGCCGCGGATGTCGTCGCCGCTTTCCAAGGGTCAGGCGCGAGCATCACAGCGCTGTTCGACAACATCGCGAAGCTGACCGGCAACCTGAGCCGGCGAGACGCGCTCATCGCCGACGTGGTCGACAATCTCGACGTCGTGCTGAGCAGCGTCGCCGACCACGACGGTGATCTGAAGACCCTCATCGACGACCTGTCCGAGCTCACCAGCGGGTTGTCCCGCGACCGGCACCGAATCGGAGCGGCACTGTCGGGTGTCGATCAGGTCGCGGCGTCTCTGACGGACCTGCTCAGCAAGGGCGAGCCGGTCCTACATCACGACATCGCCGACTTGTTCCTCGTTGCCGGCACGTTGGTGAAGAACCAGAAGCTGTTGGCCAAGGCGGTCGAGGCGCTGCCCGGCGGTGCGGCCGCGTTCACCCGCAGCCTCGGATACGGCACGTGGCTCGATGGGTACGTCTGCGCCGACGCCGTCCAGACCGGTGAGCTGATCGTCCCGGTCGTGATCAACGGGAAGACCTGGCATTCAGCGGTATGCCGATCCGCTCCGGCAGGAGCCGGAGGATGAGGCAGCTGAGAGCGCGTAACCCGCTAGCGCTCGGGGTCGTCGGCACCGCACTGCTGGTTGCGGCATTGCTGGCCGTCGTGATCCTGCCGCGGGTTCCGGCATTCTCCGCGGACCGCTCGTACTCCGCGAACTTCGCCCAGGCCGCCGGGTTGGCGAGCGGTGACGAGGTGCGGGTGGCGGGAATCCCGGAAGGCACGGTAACGGGCGTTCATCTCGACCGTGACGTGATCCGCGTCGACTTCACCCTCCCGAAGACCGTGCACATCGGATCCGAGACGACCGCGTCGATCGAGGTCGCCACTTTGCTCGGGACGAAGTACGTCGAGTTGACGCCGGCAGGCGCCGGGGCCCTCTCGACGAGCGTGCCGATTCCGGTCTCCCGCACGAAGGTCCCCTTCGACCTGGCCGATGTGACCAACGGCTTGTCGAGCACCGTCGGCGGCCTGGACATCCCGACACTGCGTGCTGCGCTGCGCACCGTCAGCGCGACGTTCGCGCACACACCCGATGCGACCCGCGGGCTGCTCAGGGGCATTGCGGGGATCTCGAAGGTACTCGTGTCACGGCAGTCGCAGCTTCGTGATCTGTTGGTCAGCTCGCGCGACGTCACTGCGACGTTGGCTTCGCAACGCCACACGCTCGACGCCCTGTTCACCGACGCGGACGCGGTCCTTGCAACGCTGCACCAGCGCCGCGCGATCATTCACTCCTTGTTGCAGGACGCCAGCCGGCTGGGGACAGAGCTCGACCACCTGATCTCCCACAACCGGGCCACCCTCGGCCCGTTGATCGAGCGGCTGCACGTGGTGACCACGTTGCTGCGCAAGGACGATCATGTGCTCGCGCGCGCCATCGACTTGCTGGCACCGGCCAGCCGAGGCCTGACCAACGCCACCGGAGACGGCCCTTACATCGACATCAACCTGCCGTACCTGCTGTTGCCCGACAACGTGCTGTGCGGCTTCTCGATAGCGACGGGTTGCCGATGAGGCGCCGGGTGCTTGTCCTGGGAGCGGCGCTCGCCACATCGGTGGCGATCGTGGCGGGTGCCGTCCTCGTCGCCGTTGGCCTGCTGACCGCGGGCCCGCGGATGCACATCACGGCGTACTTCACCGAGAGCAACGGCATCTACGCCGGCAACCACGTCGACATCCTCGGGCTGCCGGTCGGCACTGTGAGCTCGGTGACGCCGGAACCATCGCGGGTGAAGGTGGTGCTGAGCGTTCCTGCCGGTACGAAGATCCCCATCGACGCGCAGGCGTTCATCGTTCCGCCGTCGGTGATCAGCGACCGGTACGTCGGGCTGAGCCCGGCGTGGAGCGGCAGCGGTCCGACGATGCCCGACGGCTACGTGCTGCCGGTGAGCCGCACGCATGAACCGGCCGAGTTCGACCAGCTCGTCGGCTCGTTGACCACACTGTTCAACGCGCTCGGCCCCGAGGAGGCGGGCGCCAAGGGCGCGGTTGGCCGACTGATCAAGGTGCTCGCCGCGAATCTCCAGGGCAACGGCGCGAGCCTGCGGCAGAGCATCGAGGGACTGGCGACAGCGACCGGCACACTGAGCGCTGACGGAGGGGTCCTGGCTGAGCTGATCGAGAACCTGGACGTGCTGAGCCAGAACCTCGCTGCGCGTACCGGGAGGATCGGCTCGTTCGAATCTCATCTCGCGGACGCTACGGGCGAGCTCGCGAAGGAGCGCGGCGACATCACCGCAGTCGTCGACAACCTGTCAACCGGTCTGCTCTCCTTGGCGTCGTTCATCCGCTCGCACCGTGCTTCCCTGCACGGCGACGTGCATGATCTCGCCGTCGCGACCAGCGTCCTGCTGCGTCACGAGCGGGCCCTTGTCGAGACCCTCGACAATCTCCCGCTCGCGGCACAGAACCTAGCTCGGGTCGGGCGCAACGGCGCGATCATCGTCCGTCATGCCGACGTCGGTCAGAACGAAACGATCTTCGCGCTGCGGCAGCAGCTCTGTGCCGCCCTGGGTCCGGTGTGCTCAGTGCTCACCGGGTTGGGCTCGCCACGCGATCCCCAGGCATCGGCTTTGGAAAGGCTGTTCGGGGTCGCGCGATGATGCGAAGCGTCAGAGCGCTCACGACGCTCTTCGTTGCCGTCTTTGTGGCGACGGCGTGCGGTCCCGGCCTGCAGGACTTCTCGATCGGGCGCAGCGTCGGTGGGCCGTCCTACCACTTGACAGCCGTCTTCGACGACGCCGCCGGATTGCCGATCGGCGGCCGGGTCGAGCTGCGTGACGTCGAGATCGGCAAGGTCACGTCGATGACCACTCATGGCTTCCGCGCCTACGTGCACCTGGTGATCCGTAAGTCAGTTCAGCTGCCGGTAGGCACCCGCGCGACGCTCGCACTGACGACTCCGCTCGGCGAGGAGTACGTGAACCTGCTGCCGCCCGCCGGGGGAGGCGGGGTCGGCTACCTCGTTGACGGCGGGGTCATCAAGGCGACGAACCGCTCGCCGGATGTCGAGGACCTGCTCTCGGCGTTCTCCGCTGTCCTCAACGGCGGCGGCATCAGTCAGATCTCGACGATCGTGCGGGAGCTCGACGCGGCGCTGCACGGCCGTGCCGCCAGGGGCAAGGCGCTGATTGCCCGCCTCAACGGCGTGCTGGGCGAGCTCAATGCGCACTCGGCGGCGATCGACGACACGCTGCAGGCACTCGCGGACGTCTCGGGCCGGCTCGCTGCGCAGCACCGTCTGTTGGTTCGGGGGCTGCGCGAGCTGCAGCCCGGCATCAAGGACCTCCACGCCGACACCGCCGCGTTCACCGAGCTGCTGACGCGACTGTCGACCCTCGGTCTGACGGCGACACAGGTGCTCGACTCGGTGCAGGGCACTTTGCTCACCGACCTCGACGATCTTGCCCCGACGCTCGACACCCTCGTCTCGCTGCGGGGCAAGCTCGGCTCGACGTTGCAGGGTCTGCTCGACTTCGCGCGACTGCTGAACCGTGCGATCCCGGGCGACTACCTGAACCTCGTCGGAACGATCAAGGTGCCATGAGGACGCGACTGCCGCTCGGGCGACTCGGGCTCTTCGGTGCCGTAGGCGCGGTGTGTCTTGCCTACGTGATGTTCAGCGTGGTCGGCTCACAGACGTTCCGGGGGAGCTACCGCGTCGTCGTCGAGATGCCCGAGACCGGGGGCCTGTTCCCCGGAAGCCAGGTCACCTATCGCGGTGTCCCCATCGGGACGGTCAGCTCGATCGACATCACGAGCCGCGGCGTGGCCGCCAACATCGACATCCACGACTCGGTGCGGATCCCCACGGCCACGAAGGCGGTCGTCGCCGACCGCTCGCCGGCGGGCGAGCAGTACCTCGACATGCAACCGGCGGGGTCCGGTCCGCCCTACCTGCGGGATGGCTCGGTCATCGCACCCGCCGACACGGCGCGACCGCCGTCACTGGCCGGCTTGCTCAGCGCGGTCACTTCATTCGCCAACTCGGTAGATCTCGACGATCTGCGTACCGTCTTCCGCGAGCTGAACGTCGCCTTCGAGGGGACCGGGCCGGCGCTCGGTGCGCTGATCGACCACAGCGCGAGACTTGTCGCACAGCTCGAGGCGGTCACGCCGCAGACGGTCGATCTCCTGCGCTCCGCCGGCACGCTGCTGGACACCCAGGTTGGGCACAACGACGACCTGCGGTCATTCGCGAAGTCGTTGCGCTTGCTCTCGGACACGATTCGTGCTGACAACCCGAAGACGGCGAGACTGATCGAGGCGTCGCTCGAGGCGACGCAAGAGGTCGCACCCGTTCTGGTCAACGACTCGCATGACATCGGGATCCTGCTCGCCAACCTGGTGACGACCGGCCAGATCGCGGTCGCCCGACTGCCCGGGCTCAAGGCGCTCGTGCTGGCGTTGCCCGACGGCCTGCACGCGCTCGCGGCGTCGGTGCACGGCGACCACGTGATGTTCAAGCTGCTCGATCAGCCGGGCACCTTCTGTGCGTACCCGCACACCCGCCGGCGCACGCCGTTCGATCCGCGCCGGGGGCCACCGATCACCAACGGATACTGCACCAACCCGCTGCCGATCCAACAGCAGCGAGGTGCCGCCAACGCCCCCCGACCACCTGGCGACGACACTTGGCGTGCCGCCTATACGACAGGAGCACGATGAACACCCGCGCGATGCTTGGTGGCGCCACCGCCACCGTGATGATCGTGGGCGCGATCGCGGCGAGTGTGCGCACTCACGACCTCGCCGGTGACAAGTCGAGGCTCGAGCACAGCCTCTCGGCGTACGAGCTGTCGGCGCTGCAAGCCGCCCGCAGCTACGCGACGACCTTTGCGACGTACCGGTATGACGACCTCGACGCGGACTTCGCGGCCACCGAGGCGCACTCCGTCGACCCGTTCCTCTCGCAGTACCGGAGTACGACGGGGCAGCTGCGGGACACGCTGACGAAGGCACGGGCTACCTCGTCGGCGAAGATCATCAGCGCCGGCCTTGCTGCCATCAGCTCGGGCCAGGCAGTCGTCGACCTGTTCCTCGATCAGACGATCGTCAACGCCAGGGGTTCACACGAGGACGCGCAGCGAGTCGAGATGACGCTGGTCCGCCGGGACGACCGGTGGGTGATCAGCAACGTGGTGTTGCCCTGACCCCCCCACCCGCCCGCGTTTCGCCTGGGCAATGTGGCATTGCCCACGTGATTCCGCGGATTTGGGGCCGATTCGTGGGGGCAATGCCACATTGCCCACACGCACACGGATCGGCTAGCCGGTGAGCTGCTTTGCGACGGCGTTCATCAGCGGCAGCAGATCGACCTCGGAGAACGCCGCCACCTCGGTGGCGATTCGCTCCCGCATGTAGCGAGCGATGTGCTTTCGCAGCTCGCGTTCCACGATGCCGGAACGTGCCAGCACGCGTGCCTGAATGCCCTTGGGGCGGATGTCGACGTCGACGTCTCGGTAGGTCGGCGAATCCGGAACGACGCACAACGAAAGCGGCGGCGCGAGCACGACGGTGAAGGCCACGCGAACGGTCGCGTCGACATCGAAGTGATGCTTGGTGCCCGCGGCGGTGACGTCGACATCGAGTGCCGCCGGAATGGAAACCTGGTAGCCGAGCGGGTCCGGTGTGGTGACGAGCACGGACGGTTCCCCGATTCGGCCGACCGCGTGAGCGGTGGCAACGCCGCCCGGACCGGCCTCCACCGGGCCGACACGGACGGCCTCGCCGGTGATGGCGTAGATGACGGCGCTGATCCGTTGCGCGTTCACGGCCTCACGCACGAAAGCCTCGCCGAACTCCGCATAGGACATTCGTTGGACTTCGACGGTCACTGCAGACCCTCCATGAAGCGGGCAACCTCGCGGTCGCGGATCGCGGTCACCGACAGGGCGGCGTAGAGCTGGCTGAGCAGGAAGTCCTCGACGGTGCGCCGTGGCAGGTCGCGGTGCGTCAGCCAGTCCGCGGCGGCCGCCTCCGCCGCCGCTATCCAGGTGCTGAGAGCCAACCGCGCCTCCGGGCTGACCTTGCGAAGGCCCATGCCCTCCACCAGCCGGTCGTGAAGTGCCGCGCGCACCTCGTCGACGATCGATCCGATCGCGCCGTCCTGGGCGCCGGGATGTCCGGTGAGCAGGGCCTGGAAGCCGGTGGCGTGCTCCTCGGCGAAGTCGAAGAAGCGGCGGATCGCCTCGACGAGCCGGTCCAGCGGCGGGGCGTCGTGCGGCGGGTCGAGCAACGCCAGCATCTGGTCGGCGGCGGTTCGCATCGCGGCGACGTAGATCTCGTTGCGGCCGCCGAAGTATCGGTAGGCGAGGGCGCGGGAGACGCCCGCTTGTGCGGCGACGTCGTCGAGCGTCACCTCCGCGGCGGGGCGGGCGCTGAACAGCTCGAGCGCGGCGGCGATGAGCTCCTGCCGCCGGTCGGCTATTGAAAGTCGGCGCCGTGTCATTATTAGATTGGCAGTCTACTAGTCCGAATCGATGTTCGGGGTGATTGGCATGGCGGTGGCGACCTTCTTCGTCGAGTCCGCTGGGGTGAAGCTCGCCGTCCACGAACGCGGTCATCGGGACGCTCCCACGGTTCTGCTCGTCCACGGCTATCCCGATACCTCCGCGACGTGGGAGTCGGTAGCCGAGGAGCTCGCCCACCGGTTCCATGTCGTGACCTACGACGTGCGCGGTGCGGGCGAGTCGGACCGGCCACGCCGGAAGTCGGCGTACAAGCTGGATTTGCTGGCGGCGGACATCCGGGCGGTCGCGGACGCCGTCTCGCCACATGCGCCGGTCCACCTCGTCGGTCACGACTGGGGCTCGGTGCAGGGCTGGGAGGCGATCACGGATCCGGAGATGCAGTCACGGTTCGCGTCGTACACGTCGATCTCGGGACCGGCACTTGATCACGCCGCCGCGTGGGTTCGCGCCCGACTGACTCCCCGTGGTCTGCCGGCCGTGCTCAAGCAGTCACTGAAGTCCTGGTACATGAACCTGATGCACATCCCGGGCCTGATGCCGGTGATGTGGCGGATCGGAATGGCGAAGTCCTTCGAGCCCGCCGTGCGTCGGATCGAAGGGTTGCCCAAGCGTGAGGGCGACGCATGGCCGGCACCGACACTCGCCAAGGACGGCGGTCGCGGCGTGCTGATCTACCGCGCGAACATCCTCCCCGGCCTTCGCCACCCCCGAGAGCGCCGCACGACGGTGCCGGTGCATGTGATCGCGCCGACCGGCGACCGCTACATCTCGCCGGAGCTTGCGACGTCGGACCTGGCGCAATGGACCGATCGGCTGTGGGTACGACGGGTGCGGGCCGGCCACTGGGTGCAGCACAAGTCACCGCACGGGGTGGCGCAAGCGATCACGGATCTCGTGACCCACCTCGAGGGCGAGCCGGAGTCCCGGTCGCTGAGGCGCTACCGAGTCGGCGAAGCGGGCGCGAAGCCGGCCGGGGAGTTCGCCAACCAGCTCGTGGTCGTGACCGGAGCGGGCAGCGGCATCGGGCGGGAGACGGCGCTTGCGTTCGGCCGGCTTGGTGCGGAGGTCGTCATCGCGGACCTCAACGAGAACGCCGGTGAGGAGACCGCATCCGAGCTGCGCGTCGCGGGGGCGAGGGCGCACTCCTATCAGGTCGACGTCGCCGACCTCGCGTCGATGGAGGACTTCGCGAAGCGGGTCGTCGCCGATCACGGCGTGCCGGACATCGTCGTGAACAACGCGGGCATCGGCATCGCCGGTCGCTTCCTCGACACCACCGCCGCGGACTGGGAGCGGATCGTCGACATCAATCTGCTCGGCGTCGTGCACGGCTGTCGCCTGTTCGGGGCCGCAATGGCTGACCGCCTCGAAGGCGGCTACATCGTCAACGTTGCCTCCGCCGCGGCATTCACGCCGAGCCGGATGCTGGCGGCGTACTCGGCCACGAAGGCAGCGGTGCTGATGCTGTCCGAGTCGATCTCAGCGGAGTTCGGCGACTACGGGATCGGCGTCTCGGCGATCTGCCCGGGCCTGATCAACACCCCTATCACGACCTCTACGCGGTACGTCGGGGTCAGCGACACCGAGAGCCGTGAGGCCGGCAAGAAGATGGCCAAGCGGTACGCCCGCCGCAACTACCCGCCGTCGAAGGTTGCCGACGCGATCGTCAAGGCCGTGCGCGAGCGCAGGCCCGTCGTACCCGTCACTCCTGAGGCGGTGGGCGCACGCATCATGTCGCGGCTGTCGCCGGGCTTCATGCGCCGACTGGCCCGGGTCGAGGTGAAGTGACGCATCAGATCAAGCCGCGTCGGGTCAGCTTTGACTGGGAGCCGACCCCGCTGGCGTGGATCCCCGGTGAGCCGGTCACGTCGCACATCATCGACGTGCTGCATCTGCTCTTGCCCGCGGGCGAACGCTGGTTCGTTCATGTCTACAAGCAGGCCATGCCGCTGATCGAGGACGAGCAGCTCAAGGCCGACGTCAAGGGGTTCATGGGCCAGGAAGCCGTCCACTCCCGTGCGCATGCAGCCGTCCTCGACCACTTGCGCGACAACGGCCTGAACCCGGATCCGTTCACCCGCCGCATCGACTGGCTGTTCAACAAGCTGCTCGGTGACGACTCGATGCGGCTGATCCCGCGGAAGCGATGGCTGCTCGAGCGGGTGGCGATCATCGCCGCGATCGAGCACTACACCGCAGTGCTCGGCGCCTGGATCCTCGACTCGCCCGCACTCGATGCGGCCAAGGCGGATGCGACGATGCTCGACCTGCTGCGCTGGCATGGCGCCGAAGAAGTCGAGCACCGCAGCGTCGCGTTCGACGTGTTCCGCGAGGTCAGCAACTCCTGGTTCGCGCGGCTGCGCACGATGGTCGTCTCCGCTGCCGCGATGGCCTACCTGTGGCGGCGCGGGATGCGTTACCTGTGCGGCGCCGATCCGACGTACACCGGCCCGATGCCCAAGTTCGCCGACTTCCGCCGGGCCGCGAAGAAGGGCCTGCTCCCGATGCCTTCGCTGCTGGTGTTTGCCATCCCGCGCTACTGCAAGGCGAGCTACCACCCCTCACAAGAAGCCGACACGGCCGTCGCACTCGAGTACCTGGCGAGGTCGCCAGCGGCGGTCGCGGCCGGCTACGCGGCGTGACTATCTGAACTGGCAGTAGATGTTCGCTTCTGTCGCCCGGTTGGGTCGGACGACAACGGCATGCGGTGCCACGCACCGGTCATGGTGCCCGTTGACTTTGGCGTATGCGCTGCCGCCCCTGAGGGTGTAGGTGCCGCGTGGCGCGGAGAACGAGAAGGCGCCGGCGCCGTCCGTCCGACGGTGGGCGACGACCCGACCATCTCGGGCGAGCGTGAGGTGGCCGTAGATGTGTGCGGGTCTGCTCCGAGCCGGACCTCCCACGCCGAGCAGATGCCCATGAATCAAGCCGCGATCGACGAGGAACGCCAGGCGGAGGATTCGCTGGAACTCGGCGGTGGGCTCGAGGCCGGTCAGCGAGAGGCCGTCGCGCACCACGCTGAGACCAGAGCAGCTACCTCCGGGGTACTGCAGCTTCCAGGTGTGCCCTGCTGACCTGATGATGATCCGGAAGGACCACGACGGACCGATACCTCCGATGCATGTCGCGGGCGGGTGAGTGGGGGAGGCGTTGAAGGCTGTCGTGAGAGCGCGCGACGCGGCTGGGGTGAACGAGATCGTTCGCGCTGACTGGACCACCCCGTTCAACGTGTGTCTGGTCTTCGTGACGACCACGTGGCTCGCGGCCACCGGGATCGTCTCAGCGCCAACCCGCACCGGGTGCGCCGCGGCCTCAGCAAAGGCTGCGACGATCACGCGCCGGCGGGTGAGCTTCTCCATCTCCATGTAGAGCTCGACGTCGGCGACATAGGCCGGTGGGTGAGTTGGGTCCCAGTGAAGAAAGCCCTGGCCGGGCGGATTCTCGGCCCGCGAGGTCGGGAGGCCATGGCCTGACAGCGTCAGGCCTGGCGAATGGATCCTCTTGAGGGCGCGGTAGACGGCGTCGGAGGACCCGGCGACCGTCCAGTAACGCGCGCGAACGACCAGGTTCCCGACGCCGATCGTCTCGTCGGGAGCGCGAAGATCCTTCGGGGGTGCGCCGGTGAACGGAACCTCGCCGGGAAGGTGCGGTGCGTGCGCGGCCAGGCGGTCGGCGTACCGGATCGTCTGGTGGTCGCGTTGCTGAACCTGAGCGAGATAGGAAGCCGAGGTCGGGGTTGGTGCCATCGGCGCTGCGGCGAGCGCCTTCGACTCGCGAGTGGCATCGCCACTTCCGCTGCACGCTGCCGCCGCTAGCAGGGCGATCGCGATTGCGATCCCGACGCGGGAAGGTTTCATCGCCTACCTGCGCTGACAGTACGTATCGAGGTGCGTGATCTTCCCGACGCGCACCGTCACGGGGTGGGAGGCGCGACAAGGCGCTCGCTCACCGTTGACGTGGAACTGGGGCGTGTGCCCCACCAAGGTGTAGCGGCCGGGCGAGATCCCGAACGAGTACGTGCCGTTCCTCGGGACTTTCACGCTCATCGCCGCCTGACCGTCGGGTCGCAGGACGTCGATCCGGCCGCGCTGCGGCGACGGCAGCGCGCCTGCAGGTCCGCCGACAGCGAGGAACATACCGGTGATCACGCCGTGGGCGCCGACCGACGGCTTCTGTACCGGTACGCCGGGATGGGTCCGCACGGCCGGCCCGCCGCTGCTGCAGCCGGCAAGGGCAGCAGCGGCGAGCCCGACGGTGAGTGCTCTGGTGGCGACCGTCACGACCATGAGACGCCGCCCGGGCTCGGTCGGTTGCAATCAGCGTGACAGGCTCGGGCCATGGAAGCCGAGCTGAACGTCCTGGGTGAGCCGCTCGAGCCGTGCGGCACCGACCCGGTGACCGGCTTCTACCGGGACGGCAACTGCAACTGCGGTCCCGAGGACGTCGGGAACCACTCGGTGTGTGCCGTGGTGACCCGCGAGTTCCTCGCCCACCAGGTCGCGGTCGGCAACGACCTCGTCACGCCGCGCCCGGAGTGGCACTTCCCAGGCCTCGTGCCCGGCGACCGCTGGTGCGTCGTTGCGGCTCGTTGGCTGCAGGCGCACCTCGACGGCATGGCATGTCCCGTCGTACTCGCATCCACCAACCAACGCGCGCTGGACATCGTGCCGCTCGACATCCTCCAGCAGTATGCCGCTGACGTGCCGGGAGACCTGAGCGACCTGCTTTGATGGCGGCGTGAGGCCGCTTGCTCACGCGGTGCTCGCCGACGAGTGGAAGGGCTGAGCGCGGGGCACGATCTCCGCATGACAGCCACGACCGCCATCCGTCGCTCGAGCGCGACGAAGAGCCGGTTGAAGCCGAAGCCGGCGATGGTGAAGGTGGCGCGGTTCGGGCTTGCTGCGCGCAGCGCGTTCTACCTGCTGCTCGCCGGCCTGGTCGTGCACCTGGCGGTCAGCGGCGGGACCGGACCGCAGGCCGACGCGAAAGGTGCGTTGGAGACCGTTGCTGGCAACCCGGTCGGTGAGGCAGCGATCATCGCGGTCGCCATCGGATTCCTCGCTTTCGGCGTCGCCCGACTGTGGAGCGCTTGGCAGGACGAGAAGCCGAGCGTCTGGCGACGAACCACCGCGGCGCTGCAAGGCGGGTTCTATCTCGTGCTGATGTGGATTCCGTTGTCCTACGTCTTCGGCAACCGGGCGACGGGCAGCAACAAGTCGCAGCACCGGATGGCCGGCGACCTGTTGGGGCTGCCGGCGGGCCGTGAGCTCGTCGCCGCTCTCGGAGTGATCGTCATCGTGGTCTGCTCGAACCAGATTCGTACGGCGCTGACCCAGGAGTACGCCGACGGGATGCAGCTGAGAGGTGCGCCGGCGTGGGTCAAGCGGCTCGTCCATGCCGCGGCGATGTTGGGCATCCCGGCGCGGGCACTCGTCTTCGTCCCCCTTGGGGTCTGCCTCATCGTTGCCGCGGTGCAGTCCGACGCCAGTCATGCCAAGGGTCTGGACCAGCTGCTGGGATCGTTGGCCGGGCAGTGGTGGGGTGTCGTGCTGCTCGCCGTCGTCGCGTGCGGACTGATGGTGTTCGCGACGTACTCGATCCTGGAAGCCCGCTATCGGAAGGTGCTGCGCGCCGAGTAGCTACTCGGCGCGTTTGCGGGACTCCGAGGCGGCCCAGGCGAAGACGCCCTTCGCCATCGTCGACGACTCGAACTCCGCCCGCTTCGCGAAGACCTCCGCCCGCACCCGGTGCACGCCGGCGTCCGACGGAGCCGCCAGGGATGCAATCTCAGCGAGGTGCCCGGCGAGCCGTAGCGACTCGCCATCTCCGACGGACGCGATAGCAGCGGCGCGATCAGCAAGCACCGATGCCCCACCGGCGAGCGAAGCGAGCTCGGCGGCAACAACCGCGTCGGGCGCCGGCTTGAGCGATGCCGGGTTGCCGTCGTACCAGCCGCCGTAGAGCCGCCACACGTTGCGTACGACGAACTCCGGCTCGTCGTAGACCGGACGCAGGTATGGCTTCTCCAACAGGTCGGCCGGGGCCTTGACCGTGTGGATGATGTCGTCGAGCCGAGCCCCCTGGTTCATCAACGCGACCGTCTGCTCGTGCAGCGACTCGAGCAGCGCTGCGGTATCGAGCAGCGCGGTCTTCACCCGGTCGGCGCCGACGACGGGCACGCCATGACCCGGCAGCAGGAACTCGGCGTTCAGTGCTGCCATCTTGCGGAGCGCATGCGCCCACTCGATCGGATAGCGCTGCACCTTCTGCGGGTTGCCGGCGTTGGGGGAAGCCCAGATGAAGAGGTCGCCGCTGCACAGCACCTTCTTCTCCGGGATCCACGTCCAGGTGTGGTCGTCGGTCTCGCCGCGGGCGTGGTTCAGCTCGATCGTCACGCCGCCGATGACGAGCGTCATCTGGTCGCGGTAGGTGACGTCGGGATAGCGGTAGTCCATCGGCCACTGAATCCCCGGCGCTTGGAACTGTCGCTGGTTGATCACGGCGTTGTAGCCATTGGTCAGCTTGTAGCGGTCAAACCGCAACGGCAGCGCCTCGTGGGCGATGACCTGCGGCGCTCGCCAACCCTTGTCCTTGGCTTCGGCCTGGAACACCGGTACGCCGAACACGTGGTCGACGTGACCGTGGGAGTAGACGGCGGTGTGCAGCGGCTTGTCCGACCACTGCCGGACCGACTCGTGCACCGACTTCGCGGTGATCTCGCTGCCGGTGTCCACGAGGAAGAGGCCGTCATCGGTCGACAGCGCCGACACGTTGGCGAAGGTCGGCAGGAAGGCGACGCCGTCGGTGACCTCCTCGAGGCCGCTCTGCGCGAACAGCTGGTGGCCGCTCTCGATCGTGTCGAGACCGCGCCAGAGCCGGTCCGCGTAGTCGAGCGTGGCACCCATCGGCTATCTCCGTTCTCTTGCTGCCGGCATCCACTCGGTGCCGGCAGTCTCATCAATCCGCGACACGAGTCGATCACCGACCGGCTCGACAAGCGAGAGGAACTCCGCCGTCAGCTCCGCACCGAGCGAGCGCCAAGCGAGCTCACAGATCGCATCGGTGCGTTCCTCGATTCGCTCCCGCAGGGCCAGCCCGGCGTCGTTGACGACGCCGGATGTGGCGAGCCCGCGGGCCTCGAGGTCGGCGTAAGCAGACGAGAGCGCAGCATCGTCGGACCCGCGGCTACGCGGGATCCAATCCTTCGGGTAGTTCAAAAAGGCGTTGTGCAACAGGCCGGCCTGCGTCGCCGAGATGCCTTCGGACGTGAGCACGGCGAAGTGGGTGTCACCGCGCCACTCGCGGATGCAGTTGACGGCAAGCCACGCAGACAACAGCGGATCGGAGGGCCGCGCCTGCTGCCGATGGGCGGCGAACAGGGCGCGTCCGGAGACCGGCAAACCGTCGGCCGCCGCCCACAAGGGCCCGGCGAGCGAAGCGAGCGAGTCACAGATCTCCGGCACATACGTCCGCAGACCGCGCACAACGGCGTCGTTACGGGCCTGGATGATCGCGTCGTACGTCGTGTGCTGCTCGGTGATCTGCAGCGCCGCGGCGATGAACTCCGGCAAGATCGAGTAGAAGGTCGCTGCGACGACCTGCGCCCCGGCGGGTGCGAGCGGCGCCGAGCGGCTGGCGATGTAGGTGACGCCGCCCATGTCGATGCCGAGCGCCTTGTAGTTCTCGAGCGCGATCGGGTCCCAGTAGATCCACCCGATCAGCCGGTGCGAGGCGAACGAAGCACGCGCGGACAGCGTGGTCCAGTCGTCGGCCATGGTGGACGAATTCCTATCATCTGTCAGTCCACATGACAATAGGTTGGAAGCGGCGGCCACGGCTTTGTGGAGCAACGCGCGACGCTTCGCCGTTGCTAGCCTTTTCTGCGTGGTTGCACTCCCAGCAGAGCTCCCCATCGAACCCGAGCCGCCGGCAATCGATCTGAGCCTTCGGCGCGACTTCCACGACTTGCGCGCCGACCGCAAGGACGAGCTGTGGAGCGTGGGCTACATCGCGTTGTCCTGGGCGGCGGTGGCCGGGTCGGTCGCCATGTTCTGGAAGCGCCGTACGCCGGCGAGCGCGGTCGCCGCCATCGCGGTCATCGCGTCACGGCAGCAGGCGCTGCTCAACGTCGAGCACGACGCGCTGCACCGCTCGCTTGCGCGTAACCGCAAACTCAACGACACCCTCGGCCTGGTCACGGCCGCCGCGCCCTGCGGCTCTGGATTCCGGTCGACGCGCATCCACCACCTGCGTCACCACCGGCTGCTCAACACTCCGGATGACCCCGACGGCATCCTGCACCAGGGGCCCCATCTCGCTACGCGCAAGGGATTGCTGCGCCACCTCTTCGAGGGCTTCACTGGGATCTATGCGATCAAGCTGCTGCGGCGCCGAGAGGGCTGGGTCGACGCCGAGACGGCACGCAAGGACAAGCGGGACATCGCGCTGGTACACGTCGGCCTCTGGGCGATCTTCGCCCGTCTCACCGCGTGGTGGACCTACCCGCTGCTCTGGCTCGCCCCGCTGACGACGGTGACCGCCGGTGTCCTCGTCGCCCGCAACTACGTTGACCATGCGCTGGTCGGCGAGGAGCTCGACGCGTACCCCGACCGCCGCGTCTCGGTCGACGTCAATCAGGTGGAGGGCGCGAACCTCTCGCCGTACAACATGAACTGGCACGCCGAGCACCATCTCTTTCCCTGGATTCCGGCAAGGCGGCTGCCGGAAGCGGCGCGCCGACTCGCGGCCCGCGAGGAGGCTCCGACGAGACTCGTGCGCAAGAGCTACCTGGGCGCTCTGATCAAACACCTGAAGCTGCTGCCTTGAGCCTGCGTACCGTCCGGCGACCGTGCGCGTTGTGTGGCCACACCGACGCCACCGTCTTGTGGCGCGGTCACGAGCACGAGTACCCCGAGACGACGGACGAGACGTTCGCGGTCGTGAAGTGCGACACCTGCGGGCTTGGCCGGCTCGACCCGTGTCCGGACGTCAGCGAGCTCGACACCATCTACCCGCCGACGTACTACAGCTACAACATGGTCAGCGACCGCCGTCCCGATGGCCAGCTTCGGCTGAAGGAGAAGGTGTCGCTGAAGTACACGGGCCAGGTGTTGGCGTCGGCGATGGCGAGGGCGGGAGTCGCCGAGAGCGACGAGGTGAAGCTGCTCGACGTCGGTTGCGGTGACGGGCGGATCCTCGACTACTACCGGGCTAGTCGACCCGCGGGCATGGTCGAGACGTGGGGCCTCGACATCAACGGCGACGCCCTTGCGATTGCTGAGAAGGCCGGTCACAGATGCGTGCAGGGCGCTTTCGAGAACGAGAACGACCTGCCGAAGGGCTACTTCGACATCGTCGTCGCCCGTCATGTGATCGAGCACGTCGAAGATCCGGTCGTCTTCACCCGCAACGCCGCCGAGCTGCTGCGGCCCGGTGGCGTCTTCCTCGTCGCCACCCCCGACTTCGGGTCACCGGATGCCAAGAAGTTCGGCGGCCACTGGGGCGGCAACCACTTCCCGCGGCATTGGTGGTTCTTCGACGGTGAGGCAATGCGCAAGGTCGCCGAGCACGTCGGTCTCGAGTGCGTCGCGGTCGAGTACGAGCTCAACCCGGTGTTCTGGACGTGGACCATGCACTCCGCCCTCAAGGACCGCTACCCCGATGCCAAATGGGTCGACGCGGTCTTCCCGCCGGTGTCGATCTTCTACGGCGGTCCGCGCAGCTTCCTGCTGCAAGGCGCATTCACGGTGGTGGACTCGCTGCTCCGCAAGCGCACCGGGATGACGGGCAGCATGATCGCCACCCTCCGCAAGCCTGTGAGGTAGACCACTTCCAGGCAGGCTTGCCTGTTTGTTATTTTCGCCGTACCGTTCGGGTGTGTCGAAGCGGCCGGAGCCAGCGCCTCGCCGCTCCCAGGCGGAGCGGACCGAGCTGATGCGGACTCGCCTGCTCGACGCCACGATCGAGTGCCTGGCTGAGTCGGGCTACGGGCGCATGTCGACGAACGACGTCGTGCGCCGCGCGCGGGTCTCCCGGGGTGCGCTGGCCCACCACTTCCCGACCAAGGCCGATCTGGTGACCGCCGCCGCCGAACGGCTGGTCGAGCGTCGTGGGGCGGAGTTCCGCGCCCGGTTCGAGGCGATCGCGCCGGAACGGCGTACGCCGGAGCGCGCGCTGGAAGTGCTGTGGTCCTTCTACGACGACCCGAGCGGCCTGGCCCTCATCGAGCTGACCGTCGTCGCGCGCACGTATCCGGAGCTGACGCCGGTCCTCGTGAGGATGGGCGACCAGATCGCGGCCGTCACCGCCGAGATGGTGCTGGCGTACTTCCCGAGCCTGGCCTCGGTGCCCTTCGTCGAAGAGGCGCTCCGCGCCGTCCACGCACTGTTCGCCGGCCTCGCGCTGTCGTCGATGGCGGGGCCGCAGGCGACCGGTGACGCCCAAGCCGTCCGTGAGTTCCTCAACATCCTCGCCATCAACATGCTCGCCTCCGGCGAGTCGCTTGCCTCCACCGAACGGAGCCCGTCATGAGCGTCATGACCGTCCCCTCACCCGCTGGCGCCGCCCCGAAGCGCGCCATCAAGACGCGGCGGATGAAGTTCAACTACGCGCCCGGCCGGGTCGACCGCCACTACGCGAACGACGACTTGATCATGAGTCACATCGTCGCGATGTTGTCCGCGATGTTCCCGGAGGGGGAGGACTTCTTCGTCCGCTCGGTGCGTCACTACGCGGACCGCATCACCGATCCGGACCTGCTGGAGGCGGTGAAGGGCTTCACCGGCCAGGAGACGATGCACGGCCGCGAGCACCGCGCCCTCAACGAGAGACTGCAGGAGCTCGGCTACCCGACCCGCCGCGTCGACCGGCTGGTCAAGTCCGACCTGGCTCGCGTCGAGCGTCGCGCGCCGCACAAGGTGCAGCTCGCGATCACCGCGGCGCTGGAGCACTACACCGCAACCCTCGCCGAACGGCTGCTCTCCAACGCGCAGGCCCGCGAGATGCTGGGCAACGGGGAGGTCCGCAACGTGCTGCTGTGGCACGCGGTGGAGGAGTCCGAGCACAAGGCGGTCGCCTTCGACGTCTACCGAGCGGTGGGCGGCACGGAGAAGATGCGAATCCGGGTCATGAAGCTGATGACCTGGTCCTTCCTTCTCGGCACGATCATGCAGACGCTGCTGTCGATGCTGGCCGACCGCGCCACCTACAACCCGGTGCGTCTCGCGAGAAGCATCAAGGAGCTGCGGCGCTCGCCGTTCCTCGGCAAGGAGATGGTGGCAGCCATCAAGGACTACAACCGCGTGGGCTTCCACCCGAACGACCACGACAACACCGAGCTTCTCGACTACTGGACCAAGGAGCTCTTCGGTGCCGAGGGACGGCTTGCGGGGAACCTGAAGTGAGCGGGCCTGTCGATCACGATGTCGTCATCATCGGCGCCGGCTTCGGCGGCATGGGCGCGGCGATCGAGCTCAAGCGACAGGGCTACGACAACATCCTGATCGTCGACCGCGAGGACGATCTCGGTGGCACGTGGCACGTCAATCACTACCCGGGCCTCGCTGTCGACATCCCGTCGGTGACGTACTCCTACTCCTTCGAGCCGAACCCGTACTGGTCGCGGTTGTTCGCACCGGGTGCCGAGCTCAAGCGGTACGCGCTGCACGTCGCCGACAAGTACGACCTGCATCGCCACATGCGCTTCGGCAAGGCGGTCGAGGGCGCGCGGTGGGAAGAGGACGAGCGTCGCTGGGTGGTCAACCTCGCCGGCGGGGAGACGGTGACGGCTCGCTTCGTGGTCGCGGCTACCGGCTACCTGTCGCAGCCGTATCGGCCCGAGATCCCGGGGATCGACGAGTACGCCGGCGACGTGCTTCACACCGCGAAGTGGGACGACGACTACGACCTGACGGGCAAGCGGGTCGCCGTGATCGGCACTGGTGCGACCGCCGTACAGCTCATTCCCGAGGTCGCCAAGCTCGCCGGCGAGATGACGGTCTACCAGCGCACGCCGATCTACGTGACCGCCAAGAACGACTTCGAGATGCCGAAGTCGGTGCAGAAGCTGTTCGCGCGGCTCCCCGTCACGCAGCGTGCCGCACGGCTGGTCAGTACTTCGCTGCTCGAGCTGCTGATGGTTGCGGGTGTCCTGCGCTATCGGCAGCTGAAGCGATTCAACGAGCGGGCCGCGAGCCTGGCGATCCGCAACATGAAGCGCACCATCAAGGATCCGGTGATGCGCGAGAAGCTGACGCCGTCGTACGCGTTCGGTTGCAAGCGCCCGACGTTCTCCAACGACTACTACCCGACGTTCAACCTGCCGCACGTCAGCCTCGAGACGACCCCGATCGAGAGGTTCGAGCCTGACGGGATCGTCACGACCGACGGCAACAAGACGACCATCGACACGCTGGTGCTGGCGACCGGCTACAACATCTGGGACGTGAACTTCCCTGCGTTCGAGGTGATCGGGCGCGAGGGTCGCGATCTCGGCAAGTGGTGGCGGGACAACCGGTTCTGCGCCTACGAAGGACTGTCGGTTCCGCTGTTCCCGAACTTTCTCTGCCTCGCGAGCCCGTACTCCTACAGCGGGTTGTCGTACTTCACGACGATCGAGTACCAGATGACGCACATCGGACGGCTGTTCGGCGAGCTTCGGCGCAAGCAGGCCGAGACGTTCGAGGTGAGCGAGAAGGCGAACGAGGCCTTCCTCGACCGCATGACCGTGCTGCTGGGCGACTCGGTCTTCTACAACGGGAACTGCGGCCCAGCACGTAGCTACTACTTCAACCAGCACGGCGAGGCCGCGGTCCTGCGCCCGACCTCGACGTACAACACCCGCCGAGAGGCGAACAGCTTCCCGCTGACCGACTACCAGTACGCCTAGGCCGTCGCGATCTCGGCGGCAAGCTGGTCGGGGAGCTCCATCGCGAAGAAGGTGCGGCCGCCGGCGACCTTGGTCAGGCTGCCGCTGGGAAATGCCGCGACCAGCCGCTCCGCGAAGCTGACCTTGAATGACGTGTCAGCATCGCCCCACACCACGTGAACCGGTTTGGTGAGCTGCCGAAGCGGGTCGAGACATCGAGTAGGTCGCTGGGTCGGATCTGGCTCATCAGCTTCGCTGCGTCGCGACGCACTGCCTTGTCGCGAAGCGCCGGCTCGATCCAGCTCGCGGTGACCTGGGCGTCCGGCCTGCCCGCGAACAGCAGTCGGTAGCCGAGTCGGCTGTGCCGGATCGCGGTCGGCTTGATCGACAGGGCGAGTGGCTTGATCAGGGCGGCATGGCTTCCGGTCTTGATCAGCATCTTGAACTCCTTCGGCGGGAAGACGTCGAAGGCGTCGCAGTTGGTGAGCACCAACCGGCCGATCCGGCTGTGGTCAGTGTCGATGAGGAACTGGCACAACGCACCTCCGGTGTCGTTGCCGACCAAGGTGACGTTGGTGAGACCGAGCTTGGCCATGAAGTCGTTGATCATCCTGGCGATGCCGCGCGGGCTGAGATCGGCGTCGGCGTTCATTGCCTGCCGGTGCGAGCCGAGCGGCCAGTTGGGCGCATAGCTGCGAATGCCGCGTTCAGCCAGCTTGTCCGCGACGGCCGTCCACAGCTGGCCATCGACGAGGAGACCATGGACGAAGACGACAGGCGCCAGTTCGCTGTCAACCGGACCCGCCGCGCGATAGGTGATCGTGCCTTGTGTGAGCTCGACGCTATCCATGGGTCGAGTCTGCCCCGCGATTGCCACCTGAGCACCTTCTAGCGTGCTCAGATCGCAATCGCCGCGGTCAGCCGGCGACGCCGAGGTATGACTCGACAACGCGAGCGTCCTCGAGCACGGTGGCCGGCACCCCCTCCGCGATCACCTGGCCGAGCTCGAGAGCGACGAGCCGGTCGCATAGCGAGGTGAGCAGCGGCATGTCGTGATCGATGACGAGGATCGTCGCGCCGGTCTCGTCGCGGACCTGTTTCAGCAGCGGCGCCAGGAGCTCCGTCTCCTTCTGCGCAACTCCCGCGGTCGGCTCGTCGAGCAGGACGACGGCGGGACGCTGGGCGAGTATGCACGCCAGCTCGACGATGCGTCGCGTGCCGGTGGAGAGCTCGCCGACCAGGCTGGTGGCGTACTTCGTGAGACCGAGCTTCGCCAACAGCTCCTGCACCTGTTCGGAGACGGCCGCCTCCGACAACGTCGATGCCGGAAGCCGTAACGCGGCGGCGACGAGGTCTCGTGAGTCCAGGTGCCGCTCAAGGGCGACCGCGACCGTCTCGGCCACGGTGAGGCCTGGGAACAGCCGTGCCTCCTGGAACGAGCGGCCCAGCCCGATGATCGCGCGGTCTGAGGATCCGAATGCCGTGACGTCCGAACCACCCAGTACGACGCGACCCGCGTCTGCCTCGAGGAAGCCGCAGATCACGTCGAACAGCGTCGTCTTGCCGGCGCCGTTGTGACCGATCAGGCCGACGATCTCACCCTTGTGCACCTGTAGCCCGATGTCGTTGAGCACCCGTACGCCACCGAAGGACTTCCCGACGTCGAAGCACTCCAGCACCGTCGGCCGGGCAAGCAGCTCGGCGAGCTCCTTCGTCGCCGTGGCCGCCGACTTCTTCCGCGGCTTCTTTCCGTTGCTGCTCGTCGCCATCGCCGTCGCGCCGCCGATAAACACGGATCGAAGGACATCGGTGCGCTCGAGCAGCTCTTTCGTCGGTCCGGCGAACCGCACCGTGCCGCGCTCCAGGAACTCCGCGCGCTCAGCTACCTCGAGCGCGACGCTCACCGACTGCTCGACGATGAGCACGGTCACACCGTCCGCGACCAGCTCGCGCACGACTTCCAGCAGCCGTGCGACCACTGACGGCGCGAGGCCCAGCGAGAGCTCGTCGATAAGCAGCATCCGCGGCTTGGACTGCAGTGCCATCGCGAGCGAGAGCATCTGCTGCTGACCGCCGGACATCGTGCCGGCCAGCTGGCGTTCGCGGTCGACGAGCTGACCGAACAGCTCGAAGGCATGTGCCCGGCCGGCGGCCACCTTGTCCTTGTCCTTGCGCACCAGCCACCCGGCGACGCGAAGGTTCTCGGCGACGTTGAGTGATGGGAAGATCGACTTGGCCGGCACGAGGGACAAGCCCATAGCGGCGCGCGCCTCGGTGTTGAGCTTGGTGATGTCCTTGCCGTCGAACCACACCTTGCCGGGCGCGGCCGAGACGAGACCGGCGACCGCCTTGAGCATCGTCGACTTGCCGGCGCCGTTCGTACCCAGAAGTGCGACGATCTCGCCGTCGGCGACGTCGAGGTCGACACCGAACAGCACCTGCATCGTCCCGTAGCTGACCTCGACGCCGTTGCACTGCAGCAGCGCGTTGCTCGCCGGTGCGTGCTTCGGGGCCGTCTGTGTCGTCGCTGCTGCAGCTGTCGTCGCCGGCGGTGGTTCGGCGGCTGACGCACTCACCGCGCCGTCGGCTGACGCCGTCAGATCGATGCCGCGACGGCGCGCCGCGACGTTGAGAAGCCGGTCCCGCAGGCCAAACACGACAGCGCCCAGCCCGCCCGGCAGCGCCAGGAGGATGAACAGCAGCGCGGAGCCGGTGATGAGCAGCTGGTACTGCGGCCAGTAGTGCACGGCCAGTTGGATCAAGGCGACGCCGAGCAGTGCTCCGGTGATCGAGTCGACGCCGCCGATGATCACCATCGAGAAGACCTTGAGGCTCTCGGACGGATCGTAGGTGTGGGTGCCGATCGCGCCGAGCAGGGTGGCGTGCAGCCCGCCCGCGAGGCCGGCGATCGCGCCCGCGACGACGAAGCCGAGCAGCTTGATGCGCGTCGTGGGCACGGCCATCGCGGCCGCGGCTCGTGGGTTGTCCCGCGTCGCGATCATCACCCGGCCGGGACGTGCGCGGCGCACCCCGATCACCGCCGCGATGACGACGAGCAGGATCGCCAGGCACATGAAGAACAGCGTGCGTTCCGCGGTGACCGGCGAACCGGTGTTGATGTCGAGGTTGAAGCGCTTCCACACGACCGGGAGGGTGATGTTGCCCGGAATCAGTGACGCGAAGTTCGTGGGGTTGAAGAAGAACGCGTCCGCGGCGACGGCGAGCGCGAGTGTGGTGACGGCGAGATCAAGTCCCTGAATCCGCAACGCGGGAACACCGACGAGTACCGCAAGTGCCGCGCCCGCGACGGCGGCTGCGACCAGACAGACAAAGAAGTCCAGGTTCCAGTGGTTCATCAGGTTGCCGACGAGCACGCCGCCGAACCCGACGAACGCGAACTGGCCGAGGCTGACCTGACCGGACCAGCCTGTCAGCAGCACGAGCGACACCGCGACGATTCCGTAGATCGCTGCGGTGCTGAGCAGCTGATTGCCGGTGGGGCTGACCGTCAGGGGCAAGATGATCGCCAGCGCGAGGAGTGCGACTCCGCCACCGATTCGGACCGCCATGACTTCGGGAAGCCGGCGAAGCTGGGCCGGGATCTCACGCGCGGCACCTCGGACCGACAGTGAGGTCTCCTCTGCGCCTTCCCGCCTGCCGGCCCGCTTCGGGAGCACCAGCAGGGCGAGCAGGATCACTACGAGGAAGGCGACGTCTGGCGCGGAAGCTTTCGTGAAGTTCCAGGCCACGAGCTGCTGCACGATTCCGAGCCCGATCCCGGAGAACACGGCGATCGGCAAGGACTCCTTGTATGCCAGCACAGCCGCAGCGAGTGCGGGCAGCAGCAGCGTCGGTCCGGCGGCGGCATCGATGGTGAGGCCCTGTGACGGCGCCGGGAGGATGACGGCGATGGTCGCGAGCAGGCCGGAGACGGTCCAGACGATCGTCGCCATCCGGCGTACCGGTACGCCGAGCAGCAATGCCCGCTCGCGGTTGTCTGCGATCGCCCGTACCGCGATGCCGGAGTCGGTGCGCAGCAGGTACCAGCCGAGCGCCACGATCACGACTGGGACGGCAAGCACGGTCAAGAGGTCGTTCCCGGTGAACAGCACCGGTCCGACGTTGAGGCTGTGATGCGACAGCGACGTCGAGAAGCCGCCGACCAGCGACGGACCGCCCATCCATCCCGGTAGCAGCAGCTGGATTCCGCCGAGCACCTGAGCGAGGCCGATTGTCGCGACGGTGAGGATCAACCGGGACGACCTGGCGAATCGCCGGATGACCAGGATCTCGGTGAGCGCGCCGAGCAGAGCGCCCGATGCGAGCCCTGCCGCGATGGCGGCCGGCCAGCTCCAGTGCTGCGCGAGATAGAGCATCACCGCGATGGTGCCGCCGACGCCGCCCATCGAGCCGTAGGCGAAGTTGATGATCCGGTCCGACCGGTAGGTGAGCACCAGGCCGAGCGCCTGCAGCCCGATGACCGAGCCAAACAGCGCGCCCTGCAGCACGATCCCGAACGGCGCGTGACCCGGTGAGATCAAACAGGCCGCGATGATCGCCAGCAACACGGCGGCGCCTGCGCTGATCGCGCCGTGGCGCTTCACCACGTCGGGGACTGCGAGCACGTCTGCTACTGCCGACCCTTGTAGGGCGTGTGCGGGAAGTCTCCCCGCGGCAACGCATCAAGCGTGTAGCGCCGGCTGGCGAAGATGTACGCGCCCTTTCGGTTGTTGTAGACAGAGGTCGCGTTCGGATCCCAATAGATCTCGGCGCCGTCGAGGGTCGGCGTGTAGTGGCCCGGCGGGAAGCCCCAAGTGCCGAACTCGCTGGTCGCGCTGGTGGGGTAGGACCGCATCCCCCGCTCGAAGTTCGCCGGGGTCAGGTCAGGACCCGCGAGCTGAATCCCCAGCGCGAGCATGTACATCTGCGCGTAGATCAGATTCACGAACCGCGCCGGTTCGTCGTTGCGCACGGACTTGTACGCCGAGTAGCCGAGCGTCGCGGGGAAGGGCAGTGTCGGGCCCTGATAGGTCACGCCGAAGGCGTGCTGCCACTCTTTCTGGTCGAAGAGCTGGCCGACGATGTCCTGGTCGGTCAGCGCGACTCCGACAACTGCCCACTCCGGGAAGTAGTTCTGCTCGTCGGCGCGCTGCGTCAGGTAGACCGGCAGGATCGGGTCGCAGCCGCAGACCACGGTGGTGATGTGGTTGGCCTTGAGCTTCGAGATGATGCTCGCCGCCTGGTTGGCGAGGGTCGCGAGGTTCAGCTGGTACGGCACGTTCAGTGGGACCGCCTTACCGGCCCGCTTGTAGATGTTGGTGCCGTTCTGGACGCACTCCTGGTACCACGGGTTGTCGGGCGCGATGGTCGCGAACTTGCGGGTCTGGTTCGAGACGTCCGGCCCTCCGAACACGGCCTTCTTCCCGGCCAGTGATCGGACGCCGACCTCGGCAACGGCCTCACTGACGCCGGTGCAGTCCGTCGCGATGCTCCAGGAGTACGGCGCGCGCTGCTCGAACCAGCGCTGCGACATGTAGGGAACGCCGAAGTTCATCACCTTGTCGCGGGACAGGGAGTCGGCGTACGGCTCGGTGCCGGCGCTCATGTCGGCGAATGCCTTGATGCTGGTCGCGACCTTCAGCGCGTCGGCGGCGGCCGCGGCCTGCCCGCCGCCGAGCAGCTCGTTGCTCTGCGAGCCTTGGCCTTTGAAGAACTTGAAGACCAGCTTGCGCCCGTAGAACTGGAAGTTCTTGTTGAAGTAGTCGGCCAGACCTTCGATGGTGCGGTTGGTGTCGGCCTGGGTGTCGTCGAACTGCGCGCCGCCGATCCGGGCGAGTGTCTGCTGGAACGTCGGGTCCCCGGTGATTCGGAACGCAACGGTGATCGTCGATCCCGTCACGCCGCGCGAGGTCGCCCCGCCATTGTTGCCGGAGAACTCGACGCAGGGCGGTGCGTAGGGGTCACCCTTGACCTGCGGGCCCTTGCAGCCGCTCGGAGCTGTGATCGGTGCGCCGCTGGCGGAGGTGGAGGGGACCTCGCCGCCAACCGGGCTACCACCGGTCTTGCCACCGCCCTTCACCGGCGCGACCTCACCGGTGGGGCTGGTCGGCGTGACATCCGGCGAGGTCCCCTCGCTCGCCGTCGTCACCGTGACCCGCTGCGGCGCCTCGGTCGGGACGAAGGCTGCCATCAAGACGAACGCGACGAGTAGGCACGCGAGCGGGCCGTAGCCGCGCAGCAGGGGGCGTACCGGCGGCGGTGGGTTGGTGCTCAAGTCTCGATCGCCATCCTCGCGAGTCGGCTTCGTCGCCGCACGACGAAGTAGTCAGCGCCCGCGATACCCCCCAGAGCCGCGAGTGCGATGAGTCCCACCGCCAGGCCGGCACCCCGTCCGCAGGACGGTCTACCCGCGGGGCTGGTCGTCGAGCAGCTCGAGGCCACGTCCCGGGTCCCGCCTGCGACCTGCGGAGTGGGTACCGGCGCCGGCAGATCGGACACCGCAGGCAGCGGACCGCCGGTGCCGGTGTCCCCACCGATTGCTGGTGTGCTCGTGTCGCCGCCCGGCGGCAGCGTGGTGCCGCTTGTTCCGGTGTCGCTGTCGCCGTTGCCGAACGGGTTGGCGTACGTCGCGTCGTCGGTCTGGGCCGTCGTGCCGCCGAAGTTGAGCGAGAACTGCCCGACGCCGTCGAGCGCGGCGATCATCAGGTTCACAGCGCCGTAGGCGCTGCCGAACGTGCAGAACGCCTTGTTGATGGCGTCGGCAGCTGGGTCGAACACGGTGTGAACCAGGTTCAGGATCGGGACCAGAAGCATCTTGCCGAGCGCGGAGTGCTTGATCCCGATCGACAGCGGGGTCATGGCGAGCTGAGCGTCGTCGTGGCTGACCTCGGGGAGCTGGACGAGCAGCCCGGTCGGCTCGAGCGCCTTGTTCACGGCCTTGAACGTCGACAGCAGGGCGGCCGTCGATGCGGTCGGGAGCTTGGTGCCGCCGATGCTGACCGTGGACACGGTGAACGTCGAGGAGGAGGTGGGATTCATCCCGGTCCGAACCGAGGTCTCCCAGTGCAGTCCGCCGAGCCGGACCGGTCCGAGCTGCATGGTGGCGAGGTCAGCAGTCGAGTCCGCGACTCTCGCCTTGCCCGGATAGAGGTGGGCGTGCGCGGTGCTGGCCAGGCCGCGCACCGTGACGATGCCCGGAACCTCGAAGCGGGTGCCGTTGAACTCGGAGGTCGCGTCCTCGTTCGGCGGTGGCGACGACCTCACGTGTGTCTTGCCGAGGGCCGCGGTGGCGTATTGGTTGTCCGCGCCGCCGAGGCTCTCCTTGGTGTCCACCTCGCCGGCGTTCGACTCGGCGGCGATCGCCTTGGGCAGCTGGTCGGGGGTCAACACGGGCGGGGTGGCGCCGCACTGCACAGTCAGCGAGTTGCCGATCAGACCGAGATCGAGGATCTGGCCTGAGGCTTGCGAGAGCGAGTTGCGGTACTGCGCGACCGAGCGCCCGAGCGTGATGGTCGCTGCCAGGCCTGCGTCGCGCGGATCGAACTGGAACGCCTGCGAGGTCGCCACCGCCGTCCCGGGGACGAACTGGGTCGCGTCCGTCGCGGCGACAACCGCCTGATCGCGCGGGTTTGCCACGGCGGGCGCCGCTCCGACGCCCGCTGAAACTGCTGTCACGGCCGCGATGGCCGTGACGCATAATCCGCGGGGCGGGCCCCCGCGACGGCGCATCACGAGGTTGGACACTAAAAGCGCACGTCACGCGCGGCAAGGGTGGTGAGTCTGGCGCGCCGGGAATCACCGGTAATGATGTCGCGTTGACCCAGACCAGGAGGAAGTGGGTGTCTGGCAGGTTGATCGGCTTTCCGAACCCCGTCGACGAGCGTGCAGCACGCACCGTGGCCGGCGTGGTGATGGTGGCAAGTGCGGCCCTGCTGGTCCTGAGCGGCGCGGCTGGTCACGCGTGGCTTTGGGGCACCACGGTGCTCGCCTACGGCTTCGTCGCCCGTGTCCTCAGCGGCCCGACACTCAGCCCGCTCGGTCGATTTGCCGTGAGCGTGGTCGCCCCCCGGCTCGGTGAGCCGCGACTCGTGGCGGGACCGCCAAAGCGGTTCGCACAGGCAATCGGTGCCGCCGTCACCCTGCTGGCTGTCGTGTTGTTCGTCCTCGGGCATCCGCTCGGTGCCCAGATCCTCCTCGGCGTGATGATCGTGGCGGCTGGGCTCGAGTCGATCTTCGGCTACTGCATCGGGTGCAAGGTGTTCGCCGGCCTGATGCGGCTGGGGCTGATCCCCGAAGAGACCTGCGAGGCCTGCAACAACCTCGCCCTCCGCACACCCTCTGTCGTGGAGCGCGCCTAGCGCAGATAATGCGCATCATGCGCACTCCGCTCTGTGACCGCCTCGGGATCGAGTTCCCGATCTTCGCTTTCAGCCATTGTCGGGACGTCGTCGCGGCCGTCACGAATGCCGGTGGGATTGGGGTCCTGGGGGCCGTGGCCCACAGCCCGGCCGGCCTCGAGGTCGATCTCGCATGGATCGACGAGCAGACGGGCGGCAAGCCGTACGGCGTCGATCTGCTGCTCCCGGTCAAGTTCGCCGACACGGCGGCGGATCGCGCCGGGGCCCCCGCGCCGGCCGCGGAGGACCTGTTCCCCGCCGACCAGGTCGCGTTCGTCGACGGCATCCTCAGCCGTCACGGCGTGCCGGAGCTCGCCGGGGAGGCCGGGCGGCGCCGCGGGATCATGAGCGTGTCACCGGAGGCCAACTCCACCCTCCTCGACGTCGCGATGGCGCACGACATCAGGCTGCTCGCGAGCGCGCTGGGTCCGCCGACCCCTGAGCTGATCGAGCGGGCCCATGCCCGCGACATCGTCGTCGCGGCACTGGTGGGCGCGAAGTCGCACGCGCAGCGCCAGGTGAACGCGGGAGTCGATGTGATCGTGGCGCAGGGGACCGAGGCGGGCGGCCACACCGGACAGGTGTCGACGATGGTGCTCGTGCCGGAGGTCGTGAAGGCAGTCGCACCGGTCCCCGTCCTCGCGGCCGGCGGCATCGTCACCGGCGCGCAGGTCGCAGCCGCGATGGCGCTCGGAGCGCAGGGTGTGTGGTGCGGCTCGGTCTGGCTCACGACCGCCGAGGCGGAGACCGATCCCGTCGTGAAGCAGAAGTTCCTGAGCGCGACGTCGAGTGACACCGTCCGCTCCCGCTCGCTCACCGGCAAGCCGGCGCGCATGCTTCGTACGCCGTGGACCGACGAGTGGGAGGCCCCGGAAGCGCCGGCGCCGCTGCCGATGCCGCTGCAGAGCATGCTCGTCGCCGACGCTCAGGTCCGGATCGCCCGTGACGCGCGGACCGCGGGCAGCGGGGCCGAACAGCTAGCGACGTACTTCGTCGGCCAGGGCGTCGGCCTCATGGACCGGGTGAAGCCGGCCCGTGAGGTCGTCGAGGAGATGGTCGCCGGTTACCTCGAGGTCGCGGAGCGGTTCGCGAGCCAGGTGGCGGACTAGCAGCCGGTCTTGACCTGGAGCTGGTGCGCCTTGTTGGTGATCGGCGAGTCCGGAACCGCCATCCCGCCGCCACCGAGCACGACCCCGCAGGTCCCGGCATACACCGCGGGCAGCGGGTAGATCGGTAGCGCGGGGGAGCCCATCGGGTCCGGGTCCTCGTAGAACTGGAAGCCCGGCTCGTTGGTCACCTTGTGCACCTCGCGCTGGCGCCAGTAGTCCATGCCGCCGCGAGCGTTCTTGGTGCCGGTGGGCGATGCGTTCTTCCGTGAGGTGTTGCAGTTCTTCGGGGAGTCCGGCTGCGGCTCGTCCTCGCCCTGCTCACCGCCGCTGTTGCAGTTGTAGGGGTCCCATTTCTTGCCGGTGTAGTCGTACACGTTGCGCTCGGAGTCGCGGCCGTGGCCCCGGCACTGGTTGTGCTTCAGATCTTCGCCGGTGTTCGAGTGGCACCCCTCGTAGACCGTCTGCTTCTGGCTGGTCAGTGAGAGGCAGATGCCGTCGGCGCAGAACCCGGTCGCGGCGTTGAGCAGGCCCTCGGGCTGCGACAGCGTGCCGGACTCGGCGAGTCGGTACGGCGTGAGGGCGAGCATGACGCCGCCGCCGTCGGACGGGCCGTTGATGCTGCCCTGGCTGTGCGGAGAGGTGTACGGACCTTCGCCGTCGTGCTCACCGTTGTCGCTGTTGTCGTCCATCCCGTAGTAGAGGATGAAGCCCTCGGTGAGGAGCTTGGTCAGGTTCTGCTCGGTGCCCGTGTCGGGCGTGAGAGTGGTCTTTCCGAAGTCGCCGCCCGGGATCCCCTCGCACTTGTAAGGGAACGACGGGAGCATCGCCGCGAGCGGGCAGTAGTACTCGTAGTAGTCGGCGTTGAGGCTGAACCCGGCGCCCTTCTTGTTGTTGCCGCAGCCGTACTTCTGCTGGCTGTTGGCCTTCCGCACCGTCGTGTACTTCTCGCCCTCGGGGGCGCGCCCGCCGGTGCCGTCGGTGTTGACGGCGATGCAGGCGGCGTGCGGCGAGCCGCTCTGTCCGGGGAAGCCCAGCGAGTACAGGGTCTGGGTTCCCTTCGAGTGCTCGTCGTTGGGTGACTGCATGATCCCGGCCGACACCCAGTAGGTGTTCAGCTTGCCGTGGTCACCCTGGCGCTTCGAGTTGTTGTAGCCGTTGTTGGGATTTCCGTCCGTCGTGCCACCGCTTTGCAGGCTGAGCTGGGCGTTGTGGCAGCCGGGATAGGTCTTGTAGGCCGGAGTGTTCCAGTCCGTGTCCTGGTAGTTGCAGTGCTGCTGCGACGGGCTGTAGGTGCCTCCGTTCACGGCGAAGGCCACGCCGGCTCCGGCAACCGAGAGCACGAGACCGGCGATGCCGGTGAAGGAGAGGGTCGCGATCCTGCTGCGCATGCGGAAGCCTCCTGCGGGCGAACTATGACGCTTGCGTCATATTCATCGTCGACCACTTCGACATCTGCTCGCCACTTCCTGCGCGTGCCGGATCCCGCCGCGGGCTCGTGCTTGACGGCCAAGCCGTCGAGTGGTGCTATTTATCTACCTAACTAGATAAATAGAGGTGACAGTGATCGAGTTCCACTTGGACAGCCGGTCGGGCGTCTCGCCGTATCAGCAGATCGTTCAGCAGGTCCGCCACGCGCTCCGGCTTGGTCTGCTCGAGCCCGGCGACCAGCTGCCAACGGTCAAGGACGTCGTGGCGTCACTCGCGATCAACCCGAACACCGTGCTGAAGGCATATCGGGAGCTCGAACACTCGGGGCTGGCTGCCGGCCGGCCGGGAGTCGGCACGTTCGTCACCGCGACGTTGTCGGATGCGCCGCTCGCTGCGCAGCTGCCGCTGCGAAGGGAGCTGGAGCGCTGGCTCGTGAAGGCGCGAACGGCCGGCCTTGATGACGAGTCCATCGAGGCGCTGTTTCGTGACTCCTTTCGCAGCGCGTCCGCGCGGGACATCGCATGAGTAGCGCACTGACCGCGGCTGGCCTCGGCAAGCGGTACGGCCGCAAGTGGGCGTTGCGGGGGTGCACGGTGGAGATCCCGGACGGCCATGTCGTCGGCCTCGTCGGTCCCAACGGAGCAGGCAAGAGCACGCTGCTCAATCTGATGGTCGGCTTGCTCGCCCCCAGCGAAGGCTCGCTCGAGGTACTCGGCCGCCGTCCTGCCGCTGACGCCGAGCAGCTCGGGCGCGTCGGCTTCCTGGCGCAGGACGCACCCGTCTACGGATCGATGTCGATCGCTGACCATCTGCGCTTCGGTGCCCATCTCAACCCGCGCTGGGATGCCGGGTTCGCGCAGGAACGCCTCGATGCGCTCGATCTCGATCCCAAGCAGCGAGCCGGTCGCCTCTCGGGCGGGCAGCGAGCGCAGCTTGCCCTCACGATGGCGCTCGCCAAGCGACCGCAGCTCCTCTTGCTCGACGAGCCTGTCGCGGCACTCGATCCCCTGGCGCGACGTGACTTTCTCGCCACCCTGACGTCCTACGTAGCCGAGCACGGGATCAGCGTCGTGATGTCCTCGCACCTGCTCGCCGACCTCGAACGGGTCTGCGACTACCTCCTGCTCGTTTCCGCCGCGCAGGTTCAGCTCGCCGACGAGGTCGAGGAGCTACTCGCCCACCATCGACGGATCAGCGGTCCTCGGCGGGACCTGTCGACATTGCCCGCTGACCAACAGGTCATCTGGCAAAGCCACACCGAACGGCAGACGACGGCGGTGATCCACCTCGAAGGTGCGATACACGATCCGGCGTGGCAGGTTGACGAGCTGTCGCTCGAGGACGTCGTACTCGCCTACATGGGCGGCGGGGCGCAGGCGCCGCCGAGCCGTCCGTTGCTCGGAGTCGCACGATGACGTGGATGAGCTGGCGCCAGGTGCGATCGGGAGCGTTCGCCGCGTTCGGGATCCTCGTCGCCATCGTCGTCACCCTCGGGTTCACCGGGGTGCATCTGTCCAACCTCTACGCCGACTATCGGTCCTGCAGCGGCTTCACATGTGGCTCGTCGTTCAACGCCGTCACCCGCAGCTACCACCACGTGAGATGGGTCGGCGCGCTGTTGATCCTCGTTCCCGCGTTCGTGGGCATCTTCTGGGGGGCTCCGTTGGTCGCCCGCGAGCTCGAGACGGGGACGTTCCGGCTCGCGTGGGCGCAAGGGGTGAGCCGCGAGCGTTGGCTCACGAGTCGCTTGGTGGTCTCCGGAGTCGTGTCAGCGGTCACGACTGGTGCGCTGACCTTCGCTTTCACCTGGTGGGCGATTCCGATCGATCGCCTCCAACACAACCGCCTTGCCCCTTCGGTCTTCGCCGAACGCGGAATCGTTCCCGTGGCATACGCGCTGTTCGCATTCGCCCTGGGCACAGCGGTAGGCACGGTGCTTCGGCGAACAATGGCAGCGATGGCTGTCACGCTCGTCGGCTTCACCGCGGCGCGGGTGGTGACCCAGATCTACGTCCGACCGCATCTGCTCTCGCCGCTGACGAAGGTCGTGCCGCTCAACGCGCAACTCGGCATCGGCATCGATCGGACCACCGCCGGACTGCATCTTGTGCCGGACGGCACGCCGAAGCTGCCTGGAGCTTGGGTCACCGGAAATCGCATCGTCGACTCGGCGGGCCACGGTCCGACCACTGCGTATGTGAACCACGCGTGCCAAAGCCTGCTGGCCCACACGCCGCCGCCGGGGACAGGTGGACCCGGCCCCAAGGGGCGGCCGATCGACGGTCCGGCATTCCAGGCGATGCAGGAGTGCCTGAACAACCTGTCGGCGCGCTTCCACGAGGTGGTGTCCTACCGGCCGGCCTCGCGGTTCTGGGAGCTCCAATGGCTGGAGTCCGCGATCTTCCTCGGGGCAGCCGCGTTGCTCGTGTCGCTGTCGGTCTTCTGGGTCCGGCGCCGGTTGGTCTAGGCGGTCAGCCCTTCTGGTTCGCAGTCCGCGCGTACGGCCGGCACGGCTCGTTGCGCAGGCTGCCGCACTCGGGCAGACCGGTCGGGACCGAGATGCCCGGGATCACCGGCAGGTAGAGCGCCGACGGTCGCGACTTCGAGAACGCGAGCGAGACCTTGCTGGTGCCCTTCACCGGACGGGGGTGCTGGAAGGACCAGATCGGCTGGGCGCCGTTCGGTGCGGCGATGGTGACCCGGATCCGGCTGCCCGCGCGGTAGGCGTGGCCTTCGTAGTACAGCGGGATCACGACCTTGACGTACTTGCCCTTGGGCATCGGCCGCGCGTCCTGCTCGCGGAAGCTCGGAACCGGTGCGAGCAGCGTGCTCGGCTGGGCGAAGATCGTGTGCTTGCGGGTCTCGAGCTTGCGCTCACTGGCTCGAAGCCAGCCACCCTGCACGAACACCTCGTTGTGCTCGGGTGTCACCTCGCTGACGGTTGCCTGGAGGTCGACGTCACGGGTTGAGGACTTGACCCAGAGGTGGATCGAGCCGGCGCCGACGACGGTTGTGTCGGTCTTCAGGGGAGGTGTGATGTAGGACACCGCGGTGCCAGCCGGGTTCTGCTTCCAGTTCCAGTGCCACTGCGAGGCGTTGCCCCACAGCCCGCCGCTACCCGTGCTGCCGATGAAGTCGGTCAGCGGCACCGCGTGCGGGTCGGCGGTGTACTTGTCCACGCCGCTGCCCGCCCGCTTGGCGGTCAGCTTGCCCCCACTGCCGAGGAACCACCTCGTCGCCTTCGTGTTCGGGATCGGGAACTTCGAGAAGGACTTGCTGAACCCGGCGTACGGGTTGCCGGCCGTGTACTGGCCGAGCGGGTCGGTGCCCGCGCCGTTGTCGAAGTTGACGCGGATCGACGGCTGGGCCTTGAACTTGGCCAGCGCCGCGTCGTACGTCGGCTGCAGCTGAATCGGGTCGACCGGCAGAGTGACGATCGCACTCGACGGAAGGCCCAGCGCCATCTGGTAGACCACCGGCGCGGCCGCTTTGATGACTGCCGAGTTGATCAGTGGTGCCTGCTTCGCGACGTAGAGCTCGAGGAAGTCGTACAGCCGGTTGAACGTGTCCGGGTCGAGTGAGTCGGTGTGGACGCCGTTGGTGAAGGTGAACCACTTCTGCTTGGTGCCGGTGAAGTGCTGCGCGAGGTTCATGCAGTGCCCGCCGGTCTGCTCGTCCTCGAACTGACACGCCATGAACGTCGGCACGTGGATCTTGTGCACGAAGGTGAGCGGGTCGAGGCCGTCGGCGTACGACGGGTGGTAGTGGGTGTTCGCGGCGATCGTTGCCGGCAGGTCCTGCGCCTCGCCGTGCAGCACCTGGTTGCTCTTGCAGGTCTTGTCGCCGGCCAGGATCCGCTTGTAGGCCCAGGTCTGGCCGCCGTGCGGCCCGGCCGGCTTGGCCTGGTACTGCCGCTCGTTGGCCCACGCGACGGCAAACCCGTCGTTGAGGATCCCGCCCGGCTCGAGCGTCGTCGCGGTGGCGTCGATCACCGAAAGTGGCGCGATCGCAGCAAGTGACGGCGGGTTGGTCTGCCCGGTGAACAGCTGGCTGATGCCGCCGTAGGAGATGCCCTCCATGCCGACCTTGTGGTTCTTCACCCAGGGCTGGCGCGCGATCGTCTCGATGACGTCGTAGCCGTCGAGCGACTGCATCCGCTCGAAGAAGTTGAACGACCCGCCGGAGCACCCGGTGCCGCGCATGTTCACATCGACGACCGCGAAGCCCATGAGATTCGCGAGGATCGCGATGCCGCTCTCCGGCCCGTCCGGGTTCGCGTACCCGTACCCGGCGTACTCGATGAGCGTGGGGTACGGCGGGGCGTAGTCGGGAATTCCGGACGGGAGGACGACGTCAGGCAGCCCGAGGCCGGCCGGGCTCGTCGGCGGGTGGACGTAGTAGGCGAGCTTGGTGCCGTCGCGGGTGGTCAGGTAGCCGTAGCCGTGGTCGGGGATCGACTGGTTGTAGACGCCCGGGTCCCACGGCTTGTCGGTGTCGCGATGAACCGTGACGGCTGCCGACTTCTGGCCTGCCTGGACCACGCGGTATCCCTTGCCGGGCTTCACGTCTCGGAAGACGACGCCGCCGAGCGAGTCAGACGCCTGCCTGGCAACGCGGTGGCCGGCGCCGTTGAGGAGGGTCGTCGGTGCTCCGGGCTGCAGACCGGTCGCGTAGACCTGGCGAGCACCGCCGTGCGCGCTGACCTTCGCCGCAGCGCTTGCGCTGGCGGCTCCGAGCGGGATGACGAGCCCGGTGACGAGGAGTACGGCGACGGCGATCTTCTTCACGAGGTCGAGACTTCTACGCCGGACCAACCGGCTCCTGCCTGGTCCATCGTCGTGGCTGCAACCGGATCTGGTGCAAGCCGGGGTGGAGGCTGAGCCTGACGCGAGTGCCGTGCGGCGCCAAGAGGCTGAGAACGGTATGAGTGTCGGTATGGATGACCGCCGTCAGGGGTCGGCGCGTCGCCAGACGCATCTGGCGCAGCATCAGAGAGATCCGAGAGACGCCCGTCAGGCGGGCCGAGAACGCGTTGCGGAGCGCCGCGCCTGACCTCGTCACTGTCCAGGTCTGAGCCTCGTAGACCGAGGGCAGCTCGCCGTGATGGCCGGCGGCGATTCCGGTCGACGTGACGGGGTGGGCGACTTCCGCGTGCCGGGCGAAGGTGCGGACCACCGCCGTCGCCTTGCCGGCGTGACGATCTGCTGGCTGCAGGTCGCGGATGAACCAGGCGTGGTCGAAGCGCAGCCCGACCGGGCGTCCTCTGCCCGGCAGGTCACTTCCGGCGCCGAGGTCGATGTCGTGCTCGAGCTGCATGCTGCGGGTGAGCTGCACGACGGCCGGCCGCGCGGTTCGACGCGCGCTCTTCAGCAGCCGAGCGCCGTAGGTGTAGTCGTTCGCGATGCCTGCTGAGTAGTGGGTGTGACCAGGAAAGACATTCAGTCGATAGCGGTAACCGAGGGCGCGCAGGCGGTGTGCAAGATCGACGCCGTTGGGCAGTGCGACATTCACGTCGACATCGCCCTGGTAGATCTCAGTCGGTACGTAGCGCAGGTTGACGAGAGCCCGGGTCAGGTCGGGGACCGGAAGTGCGACCGGCAGCTGGTCGGCAGTATCGATGGGTCCTTCGATGTCGAAGGCGCCCGCGAACCGGTCCGGCTGCGTCTCGGCGAAGAGGATCGCGCCGTATCCGCCCATCGAGTACCCCGCCACAGTCAGCCGGTCGGGGTCGATCGTCACGAGCCGTCCGGCGTTTCGCAGCACCTGGTTGACGTCGCGGTACGCCGCGCCTTCGAACAGGCTGAGCCCGCTGCGAGCCCCGGGGCTGATCAAGACAGCGCCGTTGTCGTCGCCGAGCTGACGGAACAGCCCCGGAGTGATCGCTGCCATCGAGTTCGCCGTGTAGCCCGAACCGCGAAGCACGAGAGTAGCGGGAACCCGACCACCGCGGTAGGTCCGCGGGAGATATAGCCCGTACTGCTGCAACCGGCCCTCGATGCCGCTCTCGCGGGACAATCGCGCGGGCGACCGGTAGGTGCGGACCGTGTAGCCGGTACCGGACGTGACCCGCTGGCTGAAGCCGCGCCGGAGACGCTTCAGTGACACTGCAGTGCCGAACGAATCGATGTCGTGGTGAGCGAGTGCGACGGCTTGGCGTTGGTCCGCGGTGCCTTGCACCGGTGCCCCGTAGCGCGGAATCACCTTCGCGATCGGACCACCCGTTCCGGAGGGTAGGAATGTGTGCGTCCCGGGTGCGGATACTCCGGAGGCGGCCACGAAGCGAAGGGTGTCGTGTGCCGCGACGAGTCGCAGCGGTAGTCGCGTCTGCAGCGTGTTGGTGTACCCGGTCGGGTCCGCCGCGGCCGGCGCGCGTCGTACCCGACCGGTCACGAGATCGTCGATCCACGCCCCGCGCGCCGTGACCATCACTGCCACGTCGGCGGTGCGCGTGGTCAGGCCGGAGCCGAAGGGGACGGCCCGCGCCGACCCGTCCCCGCGGCCGCTGTGAAACAGCAGCAAGAGCGCGGTTGTCACAGGAGTGCGCATCGTCGTCGTCTGAGCCAGCACGTGCAGTGACCGGCCGCGAACCGCGAGGCGCAGCTGCGAGACGTCAGCGGCTTCGACGAACGGGCCGGCACCCGCTTGTGGGCTGGCGAAGGTGAAGTACACCTGGGACAGGCGTTGCAGCAGAGGGACCAGACTTGAGATCTTCGTCGTCGCCTCGATATCGGCCAGCGTGACCGGGCTCGCCGCGCCGTACGCCGTCCACGGGTAGTCCTCATAGATCCACTCGCCGCGGTCGTAGTGCGACGCCCCGGCGATGTGCGCGACCCGCCCGTGCCAGTCGGCCAGCCCCTCGCCCAGGCGGATCGGAGCGTGCTCCGGGTGCCGCCTCAGGTGGCTCACCAGCGGCCGAGCCGCGGTCAGTGGTTCTCCCACGACGTTCAGGCTGCGCAGTGGGTCCGAGGCTTCGGCGCGCCCATTCGAACCGGCCGCGGAGCCAACCAGCGTCGCACTCAGGCAGAACACGGCGACAGCGACGACGCTGAGGTGTCGTGCAGGCACGCAGCGCATCATGTCTTACGCTCCGGAGGGTGACCGGGACCAAGCCCGCCGATGTTGACGTTGCCGTGGTCGGAGCCGGGTTCGCCGGGCTCTATCTGATCCACAAGCTTCGTGGACTGGGGTTCGACGTCCGCTGCTACGACCAGGCCGACGACGTCGGCGGGACCTGGTACTGGAACCGCTACCCGGGCGCGCGCTGTGACATCCCGACGACGGACTACACCTTCAGCTTCGACGAGGAGCTGGAACAGGCGTGGACGTGGTCGGAGAAGTACGCGACCCAGCCCGAGATCCTCGACTACCTCCGCTTTGTCGCCGACCGATTCGACCTTCGTCGCGACATCGAGTTCGGCACTCGCGTCGACCAAGCCGTCTGGGACGACGCCGCTCGGGTCTGGCGGTTGCGCACGAGCGCCGGCGAGGAACTGACCTGCCGTTTCTACGTGATGGCGACCGGTTGTCTGTCGCTGCCGAAGCGTCCGGACATCGAAGGGGTCGATCGCTTCGCCGGTGAGGTCTACTTCACTGGCAAGTGGCCGCACGAGCCGGTCGACTTCACCGGCAAGCGCGTCGCGGTGATCGGCACCGGCTCGTCGGCGATCCAGGCGATTCCGCACATCGCCGAGCAGGCCGAGTCGCTGACCGTCTTCCAGCGGACGCCGGCGTACTCGATTCCGGCGCGCAACGGCCCGGCATCATCGGAACGCCTCGCTCAGATCGCGAAGGACCGCGCAGCGTACCGCGACGCCGCGAGATGGTCGCCGGGCGGAATCCCTGGCGAGTACGAAGAGAACTATGCGCTGCTCATGACGCCCGAGCAGCAGCGTGAGCGCTTCGAGAAGCGGTACGCAGAAGGAGAGCTGTTCGCGATCCTCGGCGTCTTCAACGACCAGAGCGCTCGCCTGCCGGCAAACGACATCGTGTCGGAGCTGATCCGCGAGAAGATCCGCGAGCGGGTCGCCGACCCGAAGGTCGCTGAGGCGCTGTGCCCGAAGGACTATCCGTTCGGTACGAAGCGGCCGTGTCTCGACACGAACTACTACGAGACGTACAACCTGCCGCACGTGCGACTCGTTGACGTGCGCGAGACACCGATCGTGACCGTCACCGAGACCGGTATCGACACGTCCGCAGAGTCGCTGAACTTTGACGCGATCGTCTACGCGACCGGCTTCGACGCCATGACCGGGCCGCTGGTCAGCGTCGACATCACCGGGCGCGACGACGTGACGCTGAAGCAGAAGTGGGCAGACGGCCCGTCGACGTACCTCGGCCTGACCACCACCGGTTTTCCGAACTTCTTCACGATCACCGGGCCGGGCAGCCCATCGGTGCTGTCGAACATGGCGGTGTCGATCGAGCAGCACGTCGAATGGGTCGCGGACTGCTTGACCTGGCTCCGTGACGAGGGGTACCGGACGATCGAGCCGACGCAGTCCGCCGAAGCCGGCTGGAACCAGCACGTCGCCGACTACGCGGCTTTGACGCTCACCGATCTGGCGAACTCCTGGTACGTCGGTGCCAACGTCCCGGGCAAGCCGCGATTGCTCTACCCCTACGTCGGCGGCGTCGAGGCGTACCGAGCCGCGTGCGACGAGGTCACCGGCCGCCGTTACCTCGGGTTCGCCCTGGCCGGGCCGACCGGCTCGGAGTGCAACGACGGCGTCGTACGACGGGTCCAGCCCGACGTCGCGATCGTGCTCAACCTCTTCGAGGCACTCGGCGTACCCGGGGTCGAGACCCTGCCGGTACCTGATGCTCGCGCGTTCATGACCGCGATGGCGGCCACGAGAATGCCGGGTCCGGAAGTCGGGGAGATCGTCGACGGCGAGCTGCCCGGTGCCGACGGCCCGCTGCCGTACCGGCTCTACCGGCCGGCCACTCCCGGGCCGCACCCGGTCATCGCGTATTTCCATGGTGGCGGTTGGGTGTTGGGCGACCTCGACTCCGACGACCCGCTGTGTCGAGACCTGTGCGACCGGATCGGGGCAGTGGTCGTGTCGGTGAACTACCGTCACGCGCCGGAGGCTCGGTTCCCGGCCGCAGCCGACGACGCGTTCGCGGCGGTCGAGTGGATAGCGGCACACGCCGCCGAGCTCGGCGGCATCCCCGGCCAACTGGTCGTCGCCGGGTGGAGCGCCGGCGGAAACCTCGCGACCGTCGCGGCGCAGCGGGCTCGCGATGCCGGTGGGCCACCGATTGCCGGACAGCTGCTGATCTGCCCGGTGACCGACAGCGACCTGAGCCGGTCGTCGTACGAGGAGAACGGCGTGGGCTACATCCTCACGACCGCCACGATGCGCTGGTTCTGGGACCACTACGCCGACCCGGCCGACCGCACCTCGCCGGTCTGCGCGCCGCTGCGCGGCGAGCTGGGCGGGCTGCCGCCGGCCGTGATCATGACGGCGGACTTCGACCCGCTTCGCGATGAGGGCATCGCCTATGCCGAGGCGCTCGCCGCCGCCGGTGTCCCGGTGCAGCACGTCAGGGCCCGCGGGCAGGTTCACACGTCGGTCACGATGGTCGACGTGGTGCTGTCCGGCGCCGCAGTGCGTGCCGAGCTGGCCGACTGCGTCCGGGGCTGGCTTACCGCTTAGGGCACCACGGGTTGCTGGGGACGCCCTTGCACGGGTTCGGCATCGTCTTCAGGTGCTTGGGGAGCGGGTGCATGACCACCTTGGTCTGGCGGGGGTAGTGGTCGGTCGGCAGGCAGGGGACGCTCTGTCCGGCGAGCAGCGCTACCTGGGTGTCGCACAGCACCTCGTCGAGGAAGAGCGGGTTCAAGTTGGCCGCGACCGGCTGTCCGGAGCACGAGGAGTACTGCGACTGCAGCGCCGCCGAGCCCGCACTCAGCTTTCCGCTGGTGTTGGTGTTGCCGCGGTAGCAGTTGGTCGGCTCGTTGTTCTGCAGGTTCAGCTGCTCGAAGTCGCCGTTCGTCGGGTTGCCGAAGAAGCCGTTGTTCTTGTACGTGTTGTTGATCAACGCGTTGCCCCAGTCGTCGTACAGGCAACTGCCGGACCCGAACAGGATGTAGTTGGGGGTGCCGCCGGTACACGGCCCGCCGCTGTCGGGGTAGGGCACGATGATCGTTCCCCAGGCACCATTGCCGATGAACTTGTTCTCCATGACGGTGTTGTTGCGTCCGCCCGAGATGGAGACGCCGGTCCCGACCGGGCCCTGCGCCGCCGAGCCCGACTTGGGGACGTTCGGGTTGTTGTTGTAGGCAAAGACGTTCTTGTAGAGCACCCAGCAGGTCGGGGCGCCCTTGATCGGCGGCTTGATGCCCTTCGGGCAGGCTCCGTTCTGCGGCGGCGGGTTGTCGCCGTTCTGGCTGTTGGTGTCGAAGCCGTCCTCGTTGTGCGCGAACCGGTTGTGCGCGATCAGCATCGTGCCGCCGGAGTTGCTCCCGGAGTAGCCGAGCGCGTTGTACTCGGACCGGCTGTGTCTGATGATCTGCGTGCACAGGCGGTGGCAGGCGCCGATGTAGAAGCCGGCGTCGTCGAAGTTGCTGGCGTAGTCGTGGGCGAACAGGCCGCCCTGCCACGCGCTCGAGAACAACCCGTAGGCGGCTGCGCTGTCCACGCCGTTGTAGAAGGTCGAGGTGGTGTTGAGGTAGGTGGCCAGGAAGCCCCAGCCGCCGATCTTGTTCTCGTCGTTCAGGCCGTCCCACCAGATGGCGTTGCCCGTGTCGCCCGAGCCGTCCAGGAAGTTGCAGGCGGTGAGGTTCTCCACGTTGACGTCGTTGGCGTGCCAGGCGACGATCCCGTTGAGGCCCTGGTGCGAGCCGTCGCGCACCGGTCCGAAGTTCTGGGCTTTGGGGTTGCGGCTGCATGGGGCAGACCCCGGTTTGGTCCCGTCCACGATCACGGTGTTGCGGTTCATGCCGCGGATCGTCAGGTTGGACTTGGTCACCAGCACCGCGGAAGGGATGTCGGGTGCGGCGGCCGGAGCCCGGCTCGACGTGGTCTTGTAGTCACCCGGCGCGACCAGGATCCAGTCATCGCGCCGGGCATGATCGACCGCCGCCTGGATCGTCTTGTACTGGCCCTCGATGTGGTGGTAGGTGCCCACTCGCAGCACCCTGCCGCCAGTGGCGCTGGCCGGGGCAACGGCCGAGCTGGTGACGCCGGCGCTGGCCGAGGCGGTTGCGAAGGCAGGGGCACTCACGCCGGCAGCGAGCACGCAGCAGATCGCTGCCGGCACGCAGAGAAGTTTCAACCCAAGCGCTTGCACCGCGTGCATCCCTCCACTGAGCCGGACCGTCCGGACCCGGACTCGATCGCGACTACTTGACCACTCCGCCGTTGGCGTTGAGCGCGTACCACGCCCCACCGAAGTCCTTGATCCCGATGTTCAGCACGTCGCGCTTGCTGGTGTCGCCGGTGTAGGTGTGCAGCGGGTGGCCCTTGTAGGTGACCTCGCGCAGCTTGCCCTGGTACGGAATCGTCCCGAGCAAGGACTTCTTCAGGCCCGGCCCGGCAACCGGCTTGCCCTTGGTGGTGACCGCCGGCCACTTCTTCTCGCAGCGCCCTCGCTTGATCTTGCGACACACGTCCTTGTTGTGCTTGTCGCGCACGAACATGTAGATCGTGCGTTCGGAGGTGTTGACGAGCAGGGGTCCGATTGCCGTGCGGGCCACCTGCACCGTCGGCTTGGCGTGATGCGCCTGAGCGTGCGCCGTGGCCGGGGTGGCGCCGGATACGGAGGTGACGGCAAGGGCCACCGCCGTTGCCAGCCCTAGCGCAAGCTGCCCGTGGGGTTGGGTCCTGCAGCGAGCGCCCCGCCAGTTCATGATCGCCTCCTGCATCGTCTGCTGCGCCGTGGGCAGCGTACCGACCCTCCGGGATCGTCATGTATGGTGCCCGCGATGTCGGAGAGCTGGGAGGGCCGCCGCGGTCTGACGCGCCGGCGATTCGTCGCGGGCGCGTCCGCCCTTGCGGCGGGTGGGACTGCGGTCGGGCGTGGCGCCAGGCGCGCCTTTGCAAGCCCTCGACCGAAGATGGTGCCGCTGGGTCACCAGCCGGACGGGCTGCCCAAGCGCCAGCACGCATGGGGCGACCATGTGTCCAAGGACGCCTACGGGAACGGGATCGCGCCGAAGTTCGACCGGCTGCTCTTCTTCGATGTGCGCGGTACCCCGACACCGGCTCACGCGCGGCTGCTGGAGTCGCGGCTGCGCACCCTGGAACGGCATTTCCACTGGGGGCACAAAGGGCTGCTGTTCACCGTCAGCTGGGGGCCGAGCTACTTCCGCCTGCTGAAGGTCCACTCGCCGATTCCCAAGGCGACCGGGCTGTCCAGCTTCGAGAGCCCTGAGATCGACAACTACGACCTCTGCATCCACCTCGCCAGCGATGACGAACGCCGGCTCGAGCGCATCGAGGCCGCGCTGGTCCATGGCCACAAGCTGCCCGGAGTGAAGGGCTCACTCTCGCTGAAGTCGGCGCTCACGTGGCGCGAGACGCGCACTGGCTTCACCGCCGTGGGTCTGCCCGCTGCTCGCCAGAACGTCAAGGGCATCCCTTCCGGCCACCCGGTGTCCACCGACGCGCCACTGTTCATGGGCTTCCAGTCCGGACTGCGCAAGAACCAGGCCACCGAAGACGGTGTGACGATCAAGCACGGCCCGTTCGCCGGCGGCACCACCATGCACGTCAGCTACATGCGCGAGCCGCTCGAGAGCTGGTACCGAAGGCTCTCGGAGAAGGATCGGATCGCGCTCATGTTCTCGCCCGAAACCGACGCCGCAGGCGTGAAGAAGATCACCGCGGACGAAACCGACACCTCCGCCAACACTGACGAGATCGCCACCGCGATCAAGAGGTACGGCATGGTCGGGCACTCTCAGGCCACAGCCCAGGCCCGCAAGCACGGCAGACCGGTGATCATCCGTCGAGACTTCAACACCACCGACGACGACTATGCAGGCCTGCACTTCGTCTCGGTTCAGCGGACGATCGAGGACTTCGTCGCAACCCGGAACGCGATGAACGCCTCGGGTGCGCACAACATCAACAAGAAGGTCACGGCCACCAAGAACAACGGCATCAACGCCTTCATCAAGGTCCGGCGGCGAGCGAACTACATCATGCCGTCACGCCCGGATCGGTCCTTCCCGCTCCTGCCCGGTCGCGCCGCCGTCCTCTAGCCGGTCGCCTGGTGAGCGCAAGTGCTCAGGCGGTGGCGCGGTCCCAGGTCGCGAGCAGATCGGTGAAGATGCTGGCCACTTCCGCCAGGCTGCCGAGGTGGCTTTCACCCTTCAACACGAACAGCTCGGCGTTCGGCAACAACGTCATCATGTGCTCGGCATGGGTGAACGGGACGATGTGGTCGGCGTCGCCGTGCCACCAGCGCACCGGGACGGTCACGTCTCGAGGGTCGAAGCCCCAGTCGCGACCGAACAGGACGGCGTCGTAGATCGGAGCGTGTAGCCCAGGCCGATGTCCGGCGAAGATGTCCTCGAGGAACATGGCGCGGAACTCCGGCCGGTTCAGGAGGGCGCGATCGCCGGGCGGCGAGAGCCGGGCGTAGGCGGAGATCGCCGGTCGACCGAGCGGGCGCAGCGCGGAGACGAGCGTCCCGACGGTGAACGCCAGCGGCACCCGAAGCCGGGTCAGCGGGCCCTGCAGGAGCGCGACATAGGAGACGAGCCCGCCCGGCGCGGCGTCCGGGCCGACTGACGGTGCGACGCCGCCGAGGACGGTGACGGCGGGGACTCGCGGCGCGAGCAGGTGTGCGGCGGCGAGGGTGTACGGCCCGCCGCCGGAGAGCCCGATCACCCCGAACTCTGCGATGCCGAGCCGGTCGGTGAGCACCTCGAGGTCGGGCACGAATCCAAGGACGTTGTCGTAGAGGTACGGCGTCGAGCGGCTGGAGCCAGGGCGGGAGACCGCCACCAGCCGGATCCCCAGGTCCTGCGCTGCGACCCGTGCCTCTTCCGGAATCTGGCGCCGCCCGCCCGGGGTGCCGTGCAGCCAGATCAGCGGCCGGCCATGCGGGTCGCCGTACTCCGCGAAGGACAGCAGCCGTCCGTCCGGCAGGCCAACGGTCCCCTCGAGGCGCGGTGGGGTCAGCATGCCTGCGCCGCCGAGGCCCGGCGCGAGGCGTGCACCCAGCTCAGGAAGCGTTCGACCCCGCGGATCACATGCGCGCTGCGGATCGAGTGGAAGACGTCGAAGCCGTGCTGCGTGCCGGGAAGCTCGGCATAGGCGACCACTTCCTTGCTGGTCGCGCGAAGCAGGTCGACGAGGGCACGGGCTTCCGCGACGGGAGCGAGCGAGTCGTTCGTGCCGTGGATGACGAAGAACGGCGGTGCGGTCTCGCGGACGTGCAGCAGCGCGGTCGCACTCTCATAGTCGCTCAGGTCCCGGCTGCTGAACATCACCCGGGCCAGGAAGCGGTTGAGCCGGTCGCGCCCTGCCTTGGTGTCCAGGGTGTCGGCGATGTCGTAGACGCCGTAGAACGGAACCGCCGCCTGCAATGAGGTGTCGACGTCCTCGAACCCCGGCTGGAAGCGGGGGTCGTTGGCGGTGAGGGCCATCATTGCCGACAGGTGCCCACCCGCCGACCCGCCGGTGACGCAGACGAACGAGGGGTCGCCGCCGTACTCGGCGATGTTGCCCTTCGTCCACGCGATGGCCCGCTTCAACGCGATCAGGTGCTCCGGCCACTTCGCCTTCGGTGACAGCGGATAGTTCGGTGCCACGCAGATGAAGTCGCGGGCAGCCAGGTGTGTCATGAGCGGCAGACCCTGCTGGTTCTTCTGGCTGAGGATCCATGCGCCGCCGTGTACCTGAATGACGACGGGGAGATTGCTCGTTGCGTCGACCCCGCGCGGGCGGTAGATGTCCAGCCGGTGCCGCTTGATGCCGTCGCCGACATAGTCGAGGTCGCAGATGCGCTCGATCTGCGGGTCCGTGAGCAGCCACGGCATCATCACGCGCTGCCACGCCACCGCGAGGTCGGCGGTCGACGGCTCCCCGAGGATCGTGCGGTAGTCGGTGCCGAGTGCCTCGGCGAGCGCGCTCTCGACGCTGGCGGCCGACCCCATGCTCCGCCGGACCAGCACCGCCAGCCCGGCGATCGACGCGACGTTGAGGGCGGTGCCGACGGAGTCCGCGCGGGTCCAGGTGCGGTCACGTCGCCGTCCTGCGACATGTGCCGCAGTGCCCGCCGTGGTGATCGCCAGGTTGTGCGGCGCGAGCTCGCTGGTGAGCCAGCTGGCGAAGAAGCTCGGGATCGCCGCCAGGCTGTGGGCCGGGAGCGGGCGCAGCCCGTTGGCGGTCAGCGCGGCGCCGACTGCAGACATGCGGAGGTACCGGTTCATGGGGTGAGCGACGGGGCTTGAACCCGCGACCCCCGGGACCACAACCCGGTGCTCTACCAGCTGAGCTACGCCCACCATTGCCGCTCACCGTTGGTGATCGGTCCGAGCGAGTCTAGTCGGCCTCCGGCTCGGTGAGCCCGAGGGTTCTTGCGGCCGCCCGGGCGGCATCGGTGTCCGGGCCCGGTGCCGGGACCATGACCGTGGCCCGGTAGTAGCGCAGCTCGTCGATGCTCTCCTTGATATCGGCGAGCGCGCGGTGGCCACCGCGCTTGGCCGGCGCGTTGTAGTAGGCCCGCGGATACCACCGCCTGGCCAGCTCCTTGATCGAGGAGACGTCGATCATCCGGTAGTGAAGGTGGTCGTCGAGCCGTGGCATGTAGCGGGCGATGAAGCCGCGGTCGGTCCCGATCGTGTTGCCGCACAACGGCGCCTTGCGCCGCTCCGGCACGAAACGCTGCACGTACTCGAGAACCTGCGCCTCGGCGCTCTCGACGGTGACCACCGAGCGGCGGATCTCGTCCAAGAGTCCTGACCCGGAATGCATCTCGTGGACGACCGGATCCATCGCCACCAGCTGCTGAGGCTGGGCCCCTATGACGATGTCGATGCCCTCGTCGAGCGGGTTCAGCTCGGCGTCCGTGACGATGACCGCGATCTCAACGAGGACGTTCGTGGTCGGATCCAGACCGGTCATCTCACAGTCGATCCAGACCAGCGCATCTCCCGAACGCGAGCCAGCCGTCATGTCGACAAGGTTCTCATCCGCGACGCAATACCCTTTTTCCGTGCACTGAGCGCCCGTAGCTCAGCGGATAGAGCGACTGCCTTCTAAGCAGTTGGTCGCAGGTTCGATCCCTGCCGGGCGCGCGTGGGTCGCGATCAGATCGCGGCGCGGCGCCGATGGTGGGGCTCCGGCGCTGCTGTGCTCGTCCGGGCGTTGGTCGGGCTCGTCACCGTCCTCACCTTGACCAACATCGTGGGCGCGGTCGCGACGTTCCTCGTCGCGGTGTACGTCGTGCCGGAGCCGCCCGCGCTCACCGAGGGCAGCCAGGTCGGGCGCGACATCATCGTGGCGAGCGGCTATCTCGTCCTCGCGTCGGTGATCGGGATTCTCATGGGAGCCCGCAAGCTGTCGAGCCTCGCCGACTGGCTTCCCTCCGAGCGGCCTCCCACCGCCGAGGAACAGCTGGCGGTGCTGCGCGGCCCGCGGACGTTGGCCCGTGGGATGGGAGTGCTCTGGCTCGGCGCGACCATCCTCTTCGGCGCACTGAGCTTCTCCCGGTCCACCGACGCCGGGCTGCGGATCACCGCGATCGTCGGGCTGAGCGGGGTGATCACCTGTTCGGTCGGGTTCCGCTTCGCCGAGCGCCTGTTGCGCGAGGCCGCCGGCCGGGCCCTATCGGCGTCGGAGCACCCACAAGAGATCGTGCAGTCGGTGGCGATGCGGTCCATGGCCACCTGGATCCTCGGTACCGGAGCTCCGGTGCTCGGCGTCGTACTTCTCGGTGCGGCGAGCCTTGCCGACCATGTCGGTACCCGCCGTGACCTGGCGCTCGCGACCGCGGTGCTCGGCGTCAACTGCCTACTGGCCGGATTCATCACGACCTTGTCCGTCACGCGTGCGACCGCCGCGCCGATCATCTCGGTGCGCAAGGCCCTGGCCCGGATCGAACGCGGTGAGCTCGACGTGTCGGTGCCGGTGTACGACGGCACCGACATCGGCCTGCTCCAGGCCGGGTTCAACCGGATGGCTGCGGGACTGCGCGAGCGCGAGCAGCTGCGTGACCTGTTCGGCCGCCACGTCGGCGTCGACGTGGCACGACGAGCGTTGGAGAACGGTGTCGAGCTCGGCGGCGAGGTCCGCGATGTCGCCGTCATCTACATCGACATCGTCGGCTCGACCCGGATCGCCGCCGTGAAGCCCGCACAGGACGTCGTCGACCTGCTCAACCGCTTCTTCGGCGTGGTCATCGACGTCGTGGAGGCGGCGGACGGCTTCATCAACAAGTTCGCCGGTGACGCCGCGCTGGCCATCTTCGGCGCTCCGGCACCGCTCCCGGATCGCGAGGCGTGTGCGCTCGACGCCGCGCGGACCCTCGCCAAGCGCGTCGCCGCCGAGATTCCCGAGATCGACTTCGGGATCGGTGTCGCCTCCGGTGAGGTCGTCGCCGGCAACATCGGCGGACCGAGCCGGTTCGAGTACACCGTGATCGGCGACCCGGTCAACGAGGCCGCCAGGCTCGGTGAGCTCGCCAAGTCGCTGCCGCAACGCGTCGCGGCTTCCGCCGCGGTTGTCACCGCCGCGTCCGTGACCGGTTGGCGGGCCGCGGACGACCTCGTGCTTCGCGGACGCGCCGAGCCGACGACGGTTTACGTGCCGAATTAGGTCTCGCGCCGCTAGGGTGCGCCACCGTGGGGCTGCTCGACGTCGAAAACGTCAGCGTCCGCTTCGGCGGGCTAACTGCGCTTGCCCATGTGTCCGCCGGCGTCGACGAGGGCGAGGTCGTCGGCGTCATCGGACCCAACGGCGCAGGCAAGACCACCCTGTTCAACGTCGTCTGCGGATTCGTGCGGCCGACAGAGGGGGAGCTGCGGTGGCGGGGCAAGCCGCTTCGACGGCATCGGCCGCACCAGCTCGCCGACCTCGGGATCGCCCGCACGCTGCAGGGCCTGGGCCTGTTCCCGCACCTGACGGTGCTGGACAACGTCCTCGTCGGGGCGGACCGGCACTCGCGAGCCTGGTTCGGCTCCGGGCTGCTCGCCCTGCCCCGCGGTGACCGCGACGAGCGACAGCTCAAGGCTCGGGCGATGGCGGCGCTGGAACAGCTCGGGGCCGTGGACGCGTCGGGACTGCTGCCCGGCCAGCTGCCGTACGGCGTACAGAAGCGCGTGGCGCTGGCGCGGGCTCTTGTCTCGGATCCTGCGTTGTTGCTGCTCGACGAGCCGGCATCCGGCCTGTCCGCAGACGAGATGGACGAGCTCGCCTCCCTCGTGCGGGACCTGCGGCAGCACACTTCGGTTCTCTTGGTCGAGCATCACATGGACCTGGTGATGGCGGTCTGCGACCGGATCGTGGTCCTCGACTTCGGCCGTTGCATCGCGACCGGCACGCCGGAGCAGATCCGCGACGACCCGAAGGTGCTCGAGGCCTATCTCGGCGAGGCGATCGACGCGACCACGCATGGGGTCAACGATGTTGACGCTTGACGACGTCGTCACCACCTATGGCGCTGTCCGGGCCCTGGACGGCGTCTCCCTCAACGTCGCGGAAGGGCAGATCACGGCCGTTCTCGGGGCAAACGGCGCGGGCAAGACGACGTTGCTGCGCACCGTGAACGGCCTGGTGCGCCCGAGTTCCGGCTCGATCCGCTTCGACGACCACGATCTCGTCGTGGCGCCGGTGGAAAGCATCGTCACGTTCGGCATCGCGCATGTTCCGGAAGGCCGCGGCGTCATCACCGAGCTCACGGTCGAGGAGAACCTGAGGCTGGGCGCACTGTGGCGATCGGACCGCCGGCGAACGACCGATGAGGGTCTCGATTCGGTGTACGAGATGTTCCCGCCGATCGCCGAACGCCGAGGCAAGGCAGCCGACACGTTGTCGGGAGGTGAGCGCCAGATGCTTGCGATCGGCCGGGCGCTGATGAGTCGGCCGAGGCTGCTGCTGCTCGACGAGCCCTCGCTCGGCCTGGCGCCGCGCATCACCGCACAGATCATGGCGACGCTTCGCCGCCTCAGCTCCGAGGAGGGGATCACCGTCGTACTGGTCGAACAGAACGCCCGCAGTGCACTGTCCGTGGCCGACACCGCGGTCGTCCTCAACCTCGGGCGGGTCGTCGCGGCAGGGCCGGCGAACGACCTCGCCGGCGACGAGCAGCTTCGACACGCCTACCTGGGCTTCTAGATGACGTTTCTCAACCTCGTGATCTATGGGATCGCCAACGGCACGCTCTACGCGGCGGTCGCGCTCGCGCTCGTCCTGATCTGGCGCTCGACGCGAATCGTGAACTTCGCGCAGGGCGGCATGCTGATGATCACGACGTTCATCGCGTGGGACCTCGTCGTGAAGCACGGTGCGAACTACTGGGTGGGCCTGGTGGTCGCGGTACTGGCCGGCTTCGTGCTCGGCGCGGTCACGGAACGGCTGCTCGTGCGGCCGGTCGAGAACGGCCCACCGCTCAACCCGGTGATTGTGACGCTCGGACTGCTCCTGCTGCTGCAAGCGGTGGCCGGGATGATCTGGGGCAACGGCCTGGACTCCTTCGCGCCTCAGTTCTCGCTGCACTACTACAACGTCGGGGACCAGGTGATCCTGTTCTCGCCCGACTACCTGTTCATCGTGATCGCCGTCCTGGTGGTGCTCGGGGCGCTGTACCTCCTCTTCCAGCGATCCCCGCTCGGTCTGCGGATGCGGGCGAGCGCCTTCAACCCGGAGGTCGCGCGCCTGCTCGGCGTCCGCGTCGGTCGGATGCTGACGCTCGGCTGGGGCCTGGCGGCGATGGTCGGCGCCCTTGCGGGCGTGCTGATCGCAGGCACGCAGCCCGACTACATGAACCCCAACGCCTTCGACCCGCTGCTCATCTTCGGCTTCACGGCAGCGATCATCGGCGGGCTCGACTCGCCTGTCGGTGCGGTGGCGGGCGGCGTCACCGTCGGGGTGGTCCAGCAGCTGCTCGACAACTACGTGAGCAACGACATCGACGCGTTCTACGTGTTCATGATCTTGCTGATCGTTCTGATGGTCCGTCCGAACGGGTTGTTCAGCAGGACGGCGGTGCGCCGGGTATGAGACTCGTTGATCGCGCCAGTTGGCAGCGTGTGCCGATGGTGCTGCGTCATGGGGTGCCGGCCGTTGCCGGGCTCGGAATCATGTTGTTGGTCAGCCAAGGCTTGTCCGAGTACCGCAACACGCAGCTCGCCACGATTGCGATGTACGTGTGCGCGGTCGCCGGCCTGACGATCCTTACCGGGTTGTCCGGGCAGATCTCACTCGGCAACGGCGCGTTCATGTTCGTCGGCGCCTACACCGTTGCCTTGTTGCTCGAACACCACGTGACGACGAGCAACGGAGTCCTTGCGTTGTTCCTGGTGGTTGCCGTGCTGGTGGCCGCGTTCGCCGGGGCCCTCGTGGGAGTTGCCGCGGCGCGGCTGCGCGGCCCGTACCTCGCCGGCATCACGCTCGCCCTCGCGGTCGGGCTGCCCGTGCTGCCCAAGTACTCGCACCTGCAGAGCTCGCTGGGTGGACACGCCGGCATCTCCGTCAACGCGCCGGCCCCACCCGGCGACATGAACTACTTCCGGTGGCAGGCGTGGCTTTGCCTGATTGCTGCGGCGATAACGCTGTTCCTGCTCGCGAACCTGTCGTCGAGTCGAGTGGGCCGTGCCTTCCGCGCTGTCCGCGACGACGAGATCGCGGCCTCACTGGCCGGACTCCCGGTCGCGCGGGTGCAGGTTCTCGCCTTCGTGGTCAGTGCCGCCTGTGCCGGCCTCGCCGGAGGGCTGTTCGGGATCCTGTCGCTGACCGTCTTGCCCGACTTGTTCTCGCTCACCCTGTCGTTGGCCCTGCTCGCGGCCGCGGTGTTCGGTGGACTCGGCACGCTCAGTGGCGCCGTCTATGGCTCCGTCATCATCACGTTGCTGCCGTTCTGGTCCAGCGACCTGGCTCGGGCACTGTCGCTACCCGACAAGGTTCAGCACAACCTCCCGCAGGCCGTCTACGGCGTCGGTCTGATCCTCGGGATGTTGCTCTTCCCGCTCGGCATTCACGGGCTGGTACGGCGGGTCGGGCAGCTCGGGCGTAACACGTTGAGAACGAAACCTGCGAATAACTAGGCAGCGAACCGGATTCGGCATAGGTTCCCGCCAGCATCCGGCCAGTGAACGGAGGACATATGGCAAAGCGGTCAGTGCGGCTATTCGCAACTACCGCGGTGGTCGCGCTCGGTGTAGCCGCGTGCGGGGGGAGCAGCAGCGGCGGGGGTGGCGGCTCGAGCAGCACGAGCTCGGCGCCCGGCGTCACTGCGGACTCGGTCCTGATCGGCAGCACCCAGCCACTCACCGGCATCGCCGCGCCCGGCTATTCGGAGATCGCACCGGCGTCCGAGGCGTACTTCAAGTACGTCAACGCGCACGGCGGCATCAACGGACGCAAGATCATCTTCAAGTACCTCGATGACGCCTACGACCCCGCCAAGACCGGCACCTTGACCAAGCAGCTCGTGCTTCAGGACAAGGTGTTCGCGATCTTCGAGGGTCTAGGCACTCCGACCCACGAATCGGTCCTGAACTTCCTCAACCAGCAGAAGGTGCCCGACCTCTTCGTCGCCTCCGGCTGTCTGTGCTGGAACGATCCGACCGCTCACCCGCAGACGTTCGGCTGGCTGCCGGACTACACGCGTGAAGGCAAGATCCTCGGCGACTACGTGAAGAAGAACTTCCCGGGCAAGAAGATCGGCATCTTCGCCCAGGGGGACGACTTCGGCGACAACGGCATCAAGGGCTTCGAGCAGGAGATCCCAGCCGACCAGATCGCGTCGGTGCAGCGTTACGACCCGGGCAACATCAAGATCGCGCCACAGGTCACGAAGCTGAAGAAGGCCGGGGTCGAGGTTCTCGTCTCCTTCACCGTGCCGGCCTTCACGGCACTGCTGAAGCTGACCTCGCTGCAACTGGGCTTCAGCCCGCAGCTCGTCGTCAGCAGCGTCGGGTCCGACCCGGCGACGCTGGCGGGCTTGATCGAGAACTTCGCCAAGGAGGGCGGCACGACCGTCAAGGGCGAGGACCTGATCCAGGGAATCGTCACTGACGGCTACCTGCCGTCGCCCGCGGACCCGAACAACAGCTGGATCAAGCTGTTCATGAAGGTCTACAACAAGTACCTCGCCAAGAAGTACCCGGTGTTCGACGGCAACATCGAGTACGGCCTGGCGTCTGCGTACACCTTCACGGAGGCGCTCGCGGCGGCGGGCCAGAACCCGACTCGCGAGAGCCTGGTCGCTGCCGTGGAGGCGAACAAGTTCGCCGGCCCCAACCTCACGCCGTACGCGTACTCGTCGGACGACCACTCCGGGATGACGGGCGTGCAGATGGGTGTCATCGACGGCTTGGCGATCAAGTTGCAAGGCACACCGCTGGTCACGGACAACGGGACCGGCGGCATCACGCCGTACACGACGGCCGAGTCGACCGCTCCGGCGAGCGGTGTTCCGTCCGGCTGATCACAGCAGGTAGCTGACGACGGCGGTCGCGCCCGGGGAAGCTCGGGCCGGCCGCCGCGTCATTTCCTGGTACGGCAAACTGGCGGCGTTATGGCGGACCGACCACAGATCCCGGCGGGCGAGCGGTTCGCCGATGCCGACCAGTGGGATCACGCACGCGCCACGCCGCCGCACCTGTGGGCGACCCTCGGCTATCGCCGGCTGGAGTGGGAGCCGGGCGGGACGACGATCGCGTGGGACGCGACCCCGGACTACTGCTTTCGCACCGCTGGCGGACCGATCGTACAGGGTGGTCTCGTCACCGCCCTGCTCGATGCGGCGATGGGTGGTGCCTGCTGGACCGTCCTGGACCGCGACCAGGCGTTTCTCACCGCCGACCTCAGGGTCGAGTTCCTCCGTTCCGCTGAGGTGGGGACCCTGACGGCCAAGGGGTGGGTCGTACGCCGTACCCGTCGCGTGGTGTTCTGTGCGGCTGAGCTGTACCGCGGCGAGGGCGCGGCCGGCGACGTACTCGCGACGAGTCGGTGCACTCAGGTCGTGCTGCCGGCCGAGGGGCGAGCGGGCCGCTATCAGGAGTCCACCGAGCCGGCTGGCGCTGCGCCACCGGAGGATGCACGAGGATGAGTCAGTGAGCACTGACACGAACGACCTGGTGACCTTGACGGAGCAGGCCGCGCCGCATGAGGCGGTTGGCCGCTATCTGGCCGAGCAGCTGGGCGACGACGGCTGGCGTGACTGCCGGCTCGAGCTGATCTCCGGCGGCAAGTCGAACCTCACGTTCGGCGTCACGGCAGCCGCCGGGCAGGCCGTCCTGCGACGGCCGCCGCTGTCGAACCGGCTTCCCACCGCACACGACATGGGTCGCGAGCATCGTGTGATGACCGCGCTGGGCCGGACTGCCGTACCGGTGCCGCCCACGCTGGCCATGTGCACCGACGAGGACGTCATCGGCGCGCCGTTCTACGTGATGGACCGAGTGGTCGGACACATCGTCCGGGACACCTTGCCCGACGGGTATGCCGAGTCGCACGAGGAGCGGCTCGCCATTGCGCACGGGCTGATCGACGTGATGGCGGACCTGCACGCCGTCGTGCCTGCTGAGGTGGGTCTCGGCGACTACGGCAAGCCGGACGGCTATCTGGAGCGCCAGATCCGCCGCTGGACGACGCAGTGGCAGGCGACGCGTGACGCGCTGCAGGGCGAGGGTAGTGACCTCGATCGCCTGGCCGAACGGCTGGCCGCGAACGTGCCGGCCGCCCCGACCGGTCCGATCGTGCACGGTGACTACCGCATGGACAACGTGATGCTCGACCCCAACACCCCGGGGCGGATCGCGGCAGTCCTCGACTGGGAGCTGTCCACCCTCGGTGACCCGCTTGCGGACCTCGGGATGTTCTACATCTACTGGCAGGACGCCGGAGACGAGACGAGCGAGCTGACCGCCGGCGTACTGCCGACGGTCACGACCCTTCCAGGCTTCCCGACGCGCCGCGAGCTGCTCGACCGCTATGCCAACAGCAGCGGCCGAGACCTCTCCGACATGCCGTGGTATGTCGCCTTCGCGTGCTTCAAGCTCGCGGCGATCATCGCGGGTGTCGCCGCGCGTGGGCTCGCAGGCGCGATGATCGGCGACGGCTTCGTCGAGATGGCCGTGCGGATCGCGCCGCTGGTCAATGCCGGCAACACCGCCCTCTCCGACGGCCTCTAGCGGAGGCTGAGGCCGCCATCGAGCACCCAGACCTGCCCGGTCACGTAGGTCGAGTCGATCAACGTCGCGACGACCTCGGCGACGTCGTCAGGAACCGCGGCGCGCTGCATCGGTGCCATGAACTTGATCCCCTCGTGCAGGTCGGTCCAGTCGGCCGTCCAGGGGGTGTCGACGAGGCCGGGCGCGACCGCGTTTACTCGCACGTCCGGAGCGAGGACGTTCGCCATCAGCAGGGTCAAGTGATTCATCGCCGCCTTGCTCACCGCATACGGGATCGACGAGCCGAGCGGGCGCACACCCGCGAGCGATGTCACATTGACGATGCAGCCGGCACCTGTCTCCTTCAGGTGGGGAGCCGCGGCGACGCTCATCTGCCAGGTACCGACGACGTTCACGTCGTACAGCCGGCGGAAGACGTCGGGCGTCGCCGTCGCGAAGTCCTCGTGGGCGATCCGCACCGTGGTGCCGGCGTTGTTGACCAGTACGTCGAGCCGGCCGAATCTCGCGATCGTGGCGTCGAGCAGCCGTTGTGCCGTGCCCGCCTCCGAGATGTCGCCCTGCACGTAGAGGGTTCGGTCCTCGCCGAGCTCGGCGACCATTGCCTGGCCGGCGTCTACCGACTTCGCCGAGTTGATGACGACCTTCAGCCCGTCGGCGACGAATCGCTCCACGACGGCCTTCCCTATGCCCGAGGTCGATCCCGTGACGAGGGCAACTCGGTCCGTCATCAAACGCCTCCTGCGCTCAAGATGCCGCCGTCGATCGCGACGGTCTGTCCAGTGATCCACGATGCGTCGTCGGAGAGCAGAAAGGCAGCGAGCTTCGCCGTGTCCGTCGGCTCGCCGAGTCGCTGCAGCGGATAGCGAGCAGCGGCGGCGGCCTCGTCCTTCTCGTACAAGGCCCGCGCGAACTTCGTCTTGACGACCGCGGGTGCGATGCCGTTCACCCGGACCCCGGGGCTGAGCTCCTGTGCGAGCTGTTGGGTCATGTGGATCAGTGCCGCCTTGCTCGCGTTGTACGCGCCGAGAAACGGCCCGGTCCGGATCCCGCCGACCGAGGCCACGTTGAGCACCGCGCCACCGTGATCCTTCAGCCACGACCGCCACGCGAGCTGCGTCCATGCCAGTGCGGCGACGACGTTCACCTCGAAGATCTTGCGTACGGCGGCGAGCTCGTAGTCCATCATCGGACCGAAGACCGGGTTGACCGCCGCGTTGTTCACCAGGTAGTCGACGCGGCCGAACGACCGGAGGGTGGCGTCGATCGCCGCCCGCTGGTGCTCTGCGTCATCGGCACTGCCACGCGCCGCGATCGCGCGACCGCTGCCGTCCGGATCCAGCTCGGCGACCGCGGCGTCGAGCTCGTCCGGCTTACGGGCCGTGATGCACACCGATGCGCCGCGGGAGACCAGCTCCGCCGCGATGCCGAGGCCGATGCCTCGCGTCCCGCCCGTGATGATCGCGGCTCGGCCGCTGAAGTCCTGCTCCGCCATGCGCCGAACGCTGCCACATCAGCGTGCACAGGATCGGTCGGGGGTCCGGTTGTGCACAGAGCCTTGCCCCGTTCGGCGGCGATGTCGGTGCTGTTTCGCACCGTGGTGCGGCCGGCGAGTGCCGGTCAGCAGCGAAAGGGAGTCGGATGGACACCTACGTCACCGTGCAGGGAAACCTCACCGCCGATCCGATCGGCCGGACCACCGCGACCGGCGCGACCGTCGCCCGGTTGCGGATCGCGTCGAATGCGCGTCGGTTCGACCGTGAGACGGGAGAGTTCCGGGACGCCGATCCCCTGTATATAGGTGTGTCCTGCTGGCGGGCGCTCGCCGTCAACGTGTTAGCGAGCCTGCGAAAGGGCGACAGCGTCGTCGTGTCCGGCAAGCTGCTGTTCCGGGAGTATGACGACGCTCAAGGCGTCCGCCAGAGCCGGCACGAGATCGATGCTGTCGCCGTCGGGCCCGACCTCAACCGGGCGCCGGTCGACGTCCGGCGCCGGGAACGGCCGCAGCAGGAAGCCGCCGCTGCGACGGCTGCACCGGTTGCGGACTCGGCCGCACAGCCCGATCGTGTCGACGCCGCCGCTGCGGCCTGACTCGCCGGCGTACGGGGTTCATTAGCCTGGGTGCGTGGCTCAGTACATCTACTCGATGCGCAATGTTCGCAAGGCGCACGGCGACAAGGTCATCCTCGACAACGTCACCCTCGCGTTCCTGCCTGGCGCGAAGATCGGCGTCGTCGGTCCGAACGGGGCGGGCAAGTCGAGTGTCCTGAAGATCATGGCCGGGCTGGACACCGCCTCAAACGGGGACGCGATCCTCACACCCGGCTACAGCGTGGGGATCCTGTTGCAGGAGCCGCCGCTGGATGAGAGCAAGGACGTGCGGGGCAACGTCGATGAGGCGGTGGCCGCGACCAAAGCGCTGGTCGACCGGTTCAACGAGGTCGCAGAGAAGATGGCGGTCGAGTACACCGACGAGCTGGGCACCGAGATGGGTGTGCTCCAGGAGCAGATCGACCACGCCGGCGGCTGGGATCTCGACAGCCGGATCGAAATGGCGATGGATGCGCTCCGGTTGCCGCCGGGGGACGCCGACGTGACCGTGCTCTCCGGCGGTGAGCGCCGCCGGGTCGCGCTGTGCAAGCTGCTGCTCGAGCAGCCCGACCTGCTGCTGCTCGACGAGCCCACCAACCATCTCGACGCCGAGAGCGTGGCGTGGCTCGAACAACACCTCGCGGCCTATCCGGGAACCGTGCTGGCAGTCACCCACGACCGTTACTTCCTCGACAACGTCGCCGAATGGATCCTCGAGCTCGATCGCGGCCGCGCCTACCCGTACGAGGGCAACTACACGACGTACCTCGACACGAAGTCGTCGCGGATCAAGGTGGAGGGCGCGAAAGACGCGAAGCGCAAGAAGGAGATCGAGCGCGAGCTCGAATGGGTGCGCTCGAACCCGAAGGCGCGCCAGGCGAAGAGCAAGGCACGGCTCGCGCGCTTCGAGGAGCTCGTCGCAGAGGCGGATCGCGTCAAGCCCGTCGAGAACGGCGGCATCCAGATCCCGCCCGGGCCGCGGCTCGGCTCGCAGGTCATCGAGGCGAAGTCGCTCGCGAAGGGCTTCGGGGATCGCGTCCTGATCGACGACCTGTCGTTCTCGATGCCGCGCGGCGGCATCGTCGGGATCATGGGCCCCAACGGCGTGGGCAAGACGACCCTGTTCAAGATGATCGTCGGCGAGGAGAAGCCGGACGCAGGTGAGCTGACCGTCGGCGACACGGTCGAGATCTCCTACGTCGATCAGAGCCGCGCGGGCCTCGACCCCAAACAAACGCTGTGGGAGGTCGTCTCCGGCGGGCTGGACCACATCATCGTCGGCAAGACCGATATCAACAGCCGTGCCTACGTCGCCTCGTTCGGTTTCAAGGGACCCGACCAGCAGAAGCCGGCGGGGGTGCTGTCGGGTGGTGAGCGCAACCGGCTCAACCTCGCGCTGACGCTCAAGGCCGGCGGCAACGTCCTCCTTCTCGACGAACCGACGAACGACCTCGACGTCGAGACGCTGCGCTCGCTCGAAGACGCACTCGAGGATTTTCCCGGCTGTGCCGTGGTGATCAGTCACGACCGCTGGTTCCTCGACAAGGTTGCGACCCACATCCTCGCCTGGGAGGGAACCGACGAGCAGCCCGGCCGCTGGTACTGGTTCGAGGGCGGTTTCTCCGACTACGAGCGCAACAAGGTCGAGCGCCTTGGCGAGGACGCCGCCCGCCCCCACCGCGTCACCTACCGCCGGCTGGCCCGCGACTAGCCGCGTGACAGGTCAGCTCGCGACCGGGTGGGACCCGGCTCAGTACCTGCGGTACGCCGACGAGCGGTCGCGTCCTTTCTTCGACCTGCTCGCTCGGGTGCCCGCATCGTCACCCTCGCTCGTCATCGATCTGGGATCTGGCCCCGGAACTTTGACTCGCACGCTTGCCGAACGGTGGCCGGACGCCGATGTCATCGGGGTGGACAGCTCGGAAGAGATGATCACTCGTGCCGAATCGGAGAGCAGTTTCGCTCGTTTGACCTACATGTGCGCTGATGTCCGGTCCTGGCTACCCCCATCGGGGCGCGAGCCCGACGTGGTCGTGGCCAACGCCGTGCTGCAGTGGATACCCGGCCATCTCGGGCTCATCGAGACGATCGCCGGCTGGCTGGCGCCCGGGGGCAGCTTCGCCTTTCAGGTGCCTGCGAACTTCGACTCGCCGTCGCACGTCGTGATCCGCGACCTGCGGGAGTCAGCGCGGTGGCGCGACCGGCTCGGCGAGGGCGCCGATCGGCAGGCCGGTGTGGCGTCGCCCGAGTCCTATCTCGAGACCCTCGCCGCCGCTGGTCTGGAGCCGGACGTGTGGCAGACGACCTACCTCCATCGGCTCACCGGGGACGATGCGATCCTCGAATGGGTGAAGGGGACAGCGTTGCGCCCGGTGCTCACCGCGCTCGGTGACGACGAGGCCGCCACCGAGGCGTTTCTCGCTGAATGCGCAGCGGCCCTCCGGGCGGCGTACCCGGCTGGCGCTGATGGCACCACGGTCTTTCCGTTCCGGCGGACATTCGCTGTCGGCCGGGCGAGGCCAGCGGCATGAGGTCCCGGATACTGGCTGCCCTCGTCGCCGTGGTCGCGATCGTGCCGATCACCGCGACGGCGGCGAGCGGCTCGCATGCGGTGAAGGCAGCCAGCCGGCAGAGTCGCGACAGTGGTGTCGCGATCGCCGGCGGCAGCGTCTTCGTGTGGAGCCGCCACAGCGGTCAGAACCGGGGCAGCGGATGCACCCTGGCCTTCTCGGTGCGCTCGATCCGCAGCGGCGCCAGGGGCGCGCTCACGGCCGGTCACTGCGTTGCGACCCTCAACGGCGGCCCGGCGTACTACGTGCAGCAGACGCAATCCCTCCCGCATGACGCGACGGCTCCCGGGGACCTGCTCGGCAAGGTGTCCGGACGTCACTATGTCGTCGGCCCGAACGGTGACAGCGCATTCGCGTCGCTGGTGCCGGGTCGAAACGCCCGGCCGCTGCTGTTCACCGGCGGTTCCGCCTCGCGCACCGCCATCCCGGTTGCCGGCGTCAGGCACCCGCACACCGGCATGCAGATCTGCTACTCGGGCGCGGCGACCGGAGAGCACTGCGGCTTCACGATCGTCGGCGGCTCGCAAGATGTCAGCTTCAAGTCGGGGAACGGCCGCGTGACGATCGGCAACGAGTGGCGAGCGACCGGCGCCGCCTGCACGTCCCGCAAGGGGGACTCCGGCTCCCCGGTCTACGTGGTCGAGGGTGGCGTCGCGTACGCCGTCGGAATCCTCTCCGGTGGCCAGGTCAGACGAGGGCGGTGCCCGTTCTACTTCACGCCGGTCAAGCTTGCGCTGAAGTCGCTCGGGGTCAAGCTCATCACCTCGAAGGCCGGCGCCACCAGCTGACCGCTACGAGTTGACGAGCACGTCCGCGCTCATCGTCAGGTACGCCCACAGCGTCTCGTCGGCCTCGGCCGGCAGCCCAAGATCGTCGAGTGCGGAGCGCATGTGGGCGAGCCAGCGGTCGCGTGCCTCGATGTCGATTCGGAACTCGGCATGACGGGCCCGCAGCCGCGGATGGCCGCGCGTCTGCGAGTAGGTGCGTGGCCCGCCCCAATACTGCTCGAGGAACAGCATCAGCCGTTCGGCAGCGCCGGCCCAGTCGTGGTCCGGGTAGAGCGCCGCCAGCACGGGGTCGCTGGCGACCCTGGCGTAGAAGCCGCTGACCAAGCGCTCGAACGTGTCGTGTCCGCCGATCGAGTCGTAGAACGTCGCCGCCGACTCGATCCCCTCGATGGCAATCGGCTGTGGCCCGGGACCTTCCATATCTTCAAAATAGGCGCAGTCTCCAAAGTGCGGCGCGAGTGTGTGAGTGCTGGGTACGCTGAGCCCAACCGAGGAGGCAGCAGTGGCTCATGCGCTCGTGTTGAACGCGACGTACGAGCCGCTGTGTGTGGTCTCCCAACGGCGAGCCGTGATCCTCGTGCTGACCGGCAAGGCCGTCGCGATCGAGTCGTCTGACGACGAGCTGCACAGCGAGCGGCTCGCGCTCCGGGTGCCGCTGGTGGTGCGGCTGGCTCGGTTCGTGCGGGTGCCCTACCGCGGCGCGGTGCCGCTCACGCGGAGAGCGGTCTTTGCCCGCGACGGCGGCCGGTGCGTCTACTGCCTCGCGCCGGCGACGAGCATCGACCACGTGATCCCACGCAGTCGGGGCGGCGGACACGTGTGGGAGAACGTCGTGTCCTGCTGCCGCCGGTGCAACCACGCGAAGGCTGATCGCGCGATCTCCGAGCTCGGCTGGCGAATGCCGCGGCAGCCGGCCGCGCCGACCGGGATCGCATGGCGAGTGCTCGGCACCGGCCGGATGGCGCCGCAGTGGCGGCCGTACCTCGGCGACGACGTGGTCGACGACACGGAAGCCGCGACCGCCTAAGGTCCGTGTCATGAAGGCACGCGCCCAGCACGTCGCGCTCGCTGTTGCCGCAGTCGCTGTCGCCGGCTGCAGCAACGGCTCGTCAGGTGGTGCAGACGGCACTCCCACCACCACCCCGCCGGTCACGACGACGACGCCCAGTGCGTCCGCCTCCGTCTCGCCGAGCGAGTCAGCCAAGCCGACCCCATCGTTCTCGAGCACCGTCAAAGCTTCGAAGGCGTGCACCACCACCACGCTCGACGCGTCGCTCGGGCAGGCGCAGGGTGCAGCGGGCTCGACGATCCTGGCGATCGTCTTCGAGAACACCGGGAAGAAGGCCTGCACGATGTTCGGTTACCCCGGAGTGTCCTTCCTCGACGCGAGCGGCACGCAGCTCGGGCAGCCGGCCGACCGTCGAGGCGGCGAGCAGGCGGTCGTCACGCTGGCCCCCGGAAGTGCCGCCAACGCCCAGCTGCGGATCCCCGACCCTGGCAACTTCGATCCGGCGGACTGCAATGCCGCGACGTCCGCGTCCATCCGGGTCTACCCGCCCGGTGAGACGGCGCCGATGCGGCTGAAGTCGGTGATGTCGGTGTGCACCACCGAGGCCGGCCGCTCGGTGGTGCTGCCCGTCGTACCTGGTCGCGGCGCATAACGATGAGCGACCTGCATGACCTGACGCTGCTCGAGCAGGCCGCAGCGGTTCGCGACAAGTCGGTGTCACCTGTCGAGCTGGTCGAGCACTACCTCGCCCGGATCGACAAGCTGAGCGACACCGTTGGCGCGTTCGTCACGGTCACGGCCGACTCGGCCCTGGAAGCCGCGCGAGCCGCTGAGCAGGCAGTCGCTGCCGGCGTCTCCGACTTGCCGGCGTTGCACGGCGTACCGACTGCGATCAAGGACCTCAACCTGGTGGCCGGGGTCATCACCCGGTTCGGTACGTCGGCCATGCCCGGTATCGATCTCGGCATCGACGACGCCGTCACCACGAAGCTGAAGGCCGCCGGCCTGATCAGCCTCGGCAAGACCAACACGCCCGAGTTCGGGCTGCCTTGCTACACGGAGCCCGACGTCGCGCCCCCGGCGCGAACCCCGTGGGACCTGAGCCGCTCGGCCGGCGGGTCGAGCGGGGGAGCCGCTGCCGCGGTCGCCGCCGGCCTGGTTGCCGCGGCGCAGGGCAGTGACGGCGGGGGATCGATCCGGATCCCGGCGAGCGTCTGCGGACTGTTCGGCGTGAAGCCGTCACGCGGCCGGGTGTCCAACGCGCCGGTGTCATCGGAGATCAGCGGGCTCGCCGTCAACGGACCGTTGGCGCGAACCGTCCGAGATGCGGCGGCCTTGCTGGACGCGATGTCGGGGCCCGCGGTGAGCGACTGGCAGTGGGCGCCGCCGCCCACCTCGACGTTCCTCGCGGCGTGCGACACGTCCCCTCGCCGGCTGCGGATCGGCCGGTTCGCGACGCCGGTGATCGCCGACGCCGAGGTGCACCCCGACTGCCTGGCGGCGTACGACGCGGCGAGTGCAGCTCTCGCGGACCTCGGCCACGAGCTCATCGACCACACACCGACGTTCACCGCAGCGCTGGTGCCGGCGTTCGAGACCATCTGGTCCCAGGAGTTCCTCGCGCTGCCGTTCGACGAGTCCATCGAGGCGAACACGCGGCCGTTGACGCGGTGGATCCGGGAACGTGGCCGCGCGACCACGGGCGCGCAGACCTACGCCGCGTTGGCGACATTGCGGCAGGCGGCGCGCACCGAGCTCGAGGCGACCCACCGCTTCGACGCCGTACTGACCCCGACCCTGGCGCAGCCGCCGGCGCTGGTCGGCGAGCTGCGCAACGACGACGACCCGGCGGCTGACTTCGAAGCGCAGAAGCGGTTCACGCCGTTCACCGCGCCGTACAACATGTCGGGCCAACCCGCCGTGACGGTGCCACTGCACTGGACCGACGCCGCGCTTCCGATCGGCGTACAGCTCGTCGGTCGTCCGTACGGCGAGGCGACGCTGCTCGCGATCGCCGCGCAGCTCGAGCGGGCGCTCCCGTGGTCGGCGCGGCGACCGGAATGCTGGTGACGGACGGCCGTCGGATAAGTTTCAGGCGTGAGGAATCGCAACATCGGCCCTCGCGCGGCCGCCCGACTCGCCACGATCGCCGTCGGTGCCGCGCTGCCCGTCCTGACCGTCGCCGCGCCGGCGCTTGCTCTCCACCGTGACGACGGCAGCGGCCCAGGTGGGCCCTCGCTCGGTGCCGGGCTGACGATCCTCTACTACGTCGTGATCCCGCTTGGAGCATTCCTGCTGATCGCGGCGCTCTCGGTGCTGCCCTCGGCACTGGGCCGGCCGCGCTACCGCCCAGGCAAGGCGTGGGATCACGAGTCGAAATGGTTTGGCGCGCCGGCAGGCGGCGACAGCGGCGCGGCCGAGAAGGAAAGTGCACGAGGTGGCGCCAGTGCCGAGTGGTGAGGCATTCACCAACGAGCAGCAGAGCGACATCGAGCGGGTCACCGCGCTGGCGAACGCGGAGACCGGCCTGCGGTTCTCGGTCTACGTCGGCGAGGTCGACGGCGACATCCGTGACGCTGCCGAGGCGCGCCACGCGGCGTTCGGGGCGGAGGCTTCCTGGACCGTCATGATCTTGATCTCGCCGGACGACCGGCTGCTCGAGATCGTGACGGGCGAGGCGGCGGCTCGCCGCCTCAGCGACCGCGCCTGCGCTCTCGCGGCGCTGTCAATGACGACGTCGTTCGCGGGCGGTGATCTCGCCGGCGGCATCGTGACCGGCGTACGGATGCTGGCGGAGGCAGCGGGCCACCCGATTCAGGTCCGCTAGCTCCGGCGCGGGTCCACGGAATCCCGTGGCCGCGATGGCACAGTTTCACGCATGACCGCCCCCACGGACGGTGCGAGATCGCCGATGCCGGTCCCTTCGCTGCTGAAGGACCTGGCGGGGTGGACATGGCGCATCCTGATCGTGATCGTCGCCGTGGTCGAGCTGATCCGCTTCATGGACCGGCTCTACTTCATCGTCCTTCCCTTCTTCGCTGCGCTGTTCGCCACCTCGCTCGGGTACCCGTTGGTGTCGTGGTTCTCGAAGCGTGGGCTGCCGCGGGCTCTCGCGACCTGGCTGACCGTGCTGATCGCCGGCGTCGTGTTCGGCGGACTGGCGATCTTCGTGGTGAATCGCGCGGTCACCCAGTACCCCGAGCTGGTCGATCAGGTGCAGACGGCGGTCACCAAGTTCCGCCACTTCCTGACCGTCGATCTGCACGTGAAGTCCTCCTCCACGGCAAGCCTCGAAAAGACGATCACCGACTACCTGGAGGCGCACCAGTCGGCCATCGCGTCGGGTGCTCTGTCGGGAATCGCCACCGTCGCCGAGACCCTCGCCGGCGTCGTGCTGTGGTTCTTCATGACCTTCTTCATGCTGTACGACGGGCCCAACATCTGGAACTGGTTTGCGAGTCTGTTCCCGGCAACCAGCCGGCATCGGGTGCATGCCGCCGGCGAGCAGGCATGGTCTCGGCTCGAGGGGTTCGTGCGCGGCACCTTCATCATCGCCGTGTTCCACGGCATCGTGGTGGCGATCACGCTCACGATCATGGACGTGCCGCTGGTCGCTCCACTCGCGCTGCTTGTCTTCATGGGCAGCTTCTTGCCGATCGTCGGCGCGTTCCTCTTCGGTGGTCTGGCCGTGGCCATCACCTTCGTCACGCAAGGCTGGGTCATGGGTGTCGTGCTGATCGGCATCCTGGTCATCGACAACCAGATCGAGGCGCACGTCTTCCAGCCCTTCCTCGTCGGGCGGTACGTCGAGCTGCACCCGCTTGCGGTCGCGGTGGCGATCGCGGGTGGCGGTGTGCTCGAAGGCGTCTACGGCGCGGTGCTCGCGGTGCCGGTGGTCGCGGTGTGCTTCGCCGTGGTGAAGTCGCTCGCATCCGGGGGTGCACCGCCCGTCGAGCCGGAGCCACCGCCCCCGTCACCATCTGAGAAGCCGACACCTCCCAAGAAGCGCGTCCCGGCGAAGAAGGCACAGGCTTCGGCTCGGTCGCGACCGTCCACAGCCCGCTGACGCTCGTCACGGCGGTGTCGTAGCCGCACCCGACCGTGGCCGGGTGCGCCGGACCCGATTGCTCGCTGTGCTGCTCGCAGTTGTGGTGGTCGTCGGATGGCACTCGTCGCGATCCACGCGGCCACACGCGGTGCTTCCGTCGGCGGCCCCGGCTGGTGCCTCTGGTGACCGGCTGATCCTCGAGCCTGACGACGGCATGGCTCCGGTCTATTCGCTGCTCTCCTCGCCGCGGCACTCGCTCGACCTCGCGATGTACGAGTTGGACGACCCGACTGCCGAGCAGATCCTGGCGAGTGACGCGGCGCGCGGCGTGCGGGTGCGGGTGATCCTCGACCGCCGGCTGCAGCGGCGGCACAATCAGCCGGCATTCGACTACCTGACGCGTCGAGGCGTGCGGGTCGTGTGGTCGTCGTCGCGGTACTTCGCGACGCACGAGAAGGCGTTCGTGATCGACAACCGCACCGCGGTGGTGATGTCGCTCAACCTCACCGCCCGCTACTACGCGACCAGTCGCGACGCTGCCGTCGTGGACGTCGACCGGGCCGATGTCGCGGCGATCGAGTCGGTCTTCACAGCCGATCTGCACGGCGCGGGCGGTGTGCCTGCCGGAGACGACCTGGTGTGGAGCCCGGGCCAGTCATGGGCCGACCTGGTGGCGCTGATCGGCCGTGCCCGGCGCTCGATCGCGCTCGAGTCGGAGGAGCTCACAAGTCCCGCGGTCGTCTCTGCGCTGCTGTCAGCCGCTCGCCGCGGGGTGCGGGTGAGCATCGCGATGACGTACTCGGACAGGTGGCGTCCGGCGTTCTCGGCGCTGCGGCGCGTGCGCGGTCGCGTGAGCGTGATGTACGGCGAGACGCCCCTGTACGTGCACGCGAAGCTGATGGCGGTCGACGCCGGCCTCCCGAACGGCGCGGCGTTCGTCGGCTCGGAGAACCTCACCGATGCATCGCTGCTGCACAACCGCGAGCTGGGCGTGATCCTCATGCAACCCCGTCTGGTGCGCCGAGTCGCGGAGGTCATCGCCTCCGACGTCGCAGACGGCACCCCCTGGCCGCCCTAACCGCCTATTGCTGGGCGTCTCTTTCTCGGCTGCGGAGGGCTCGGGCGAGGGCGTCGCGACCTTCGAGCAGCATGCGTCGCAGCGCCGCCCCCGGCTGCTCCTGCTCCAGATAGACCTCCGTCCGCGCGATGGTCGAGGCGTCGGTCGCCCAGTACGGGTACAGCCCGGCGATCAGCTGCTGTGCCATCTCGGCCGACCGGCTGCGGTAGATGTCGCCGATCGAGGCGAAGTAGGCCTCGACGTACGGCGCGAGCAGGTCGCGTTGCTCGTAGCTGACGAAGCCGGCGATGGTCGCGCCCTGCTCCGCGTTGGGTAGCTCGTCGGACTCGACGATGAGTCGCCATGCCTCGGCCTTCGCCGCCGCGTTCGGACGCGCCGCCCGCAGGTCGAGCGCATGACAGCGCCCGGCGGAAGTGTCGTCACGTCTGAGCTCGGCGTCGATCTGCGCGTCATCGGCTCGGCCAGTGGCGATGAGCCGGCGAAGCAGCAGCCAGCGCAGCTCGGTGTCGACGACGAGTCCGTCGATCTCCTCGCGACCTTCGAAGATGGCCGCGACGCGCTTGAGCTGGACGTCCCCGGTGGCGTTCGTGGCCGCAGCGCGGGCGAAGGCGAGCTGCAGGTCGCCGCCGGGCGTGCTGCTGTCGAGCAGCTCGAAGGCACGGCCTGCCAGCCGGGCTCGGCGCTCCTCACTGCGAGCGGGATCACCGAACGGATCGATCGCCTGTGCCGCGAGCCGGAGCAGGCTCTGCACGGTCCCGACCTCCGTCTCGAGACCGATGCCGCCGAGCACCAGGTCGAGGTAGTCGCCGGCCGCGACTTCTGCGTCGCGCGTCATGTCCCACGCCGCCGACCAGCACAAGGTCCGGGCGAGCGGGTCCGTCAGTCGCCCGATCGAGCTGACCAAGGTCTGCCACGAGTGGTCGTCGAGCCGGATCTTGGCGTAGGTGAGGTCGTCGTCGTTGAGCAGCACGAGGTCGGGCCGTCGGACACCGATGAGCTCGGGAACCTCGGTCCGCTCACCCGCGACATCGATCTCTACCTGATGCTGGCGCTGCAGCCCGTTGTCATCGTTGCTGTACAGGCCGATCCGCAACCGGTGCATGCGCAGCGTCGGATGTTCCTGGATCGCCTCCTGGCGAACCGCGAACGACGTGAATCGCTCCTCCGCATCGACCTCGAACTCGGTTCGTAGCGTGTTCACGCCCGCGGTCTGGATCCACTGTTGCGTCCATGCCGTCAGATCGCGCCCGCTGGCGGTCTCGAGCGCGTCGAGCAGGTCCTGCAACGTCGTGTTCGAGTGCGCGTGCCTCGCGAAGTAGGCGCGGGTCGCCGAGAAGAAGGCGTCCTCGCCGACCCAGGCGGCGAGCAGCTTGAGGACGGAGGCGCCCTTGGCGTAGGTGATGCCGTCGAAGTTCGTCGACACCGCTTCGATGTCCGGGATCACGGCGGCGATCGGGTGCGTGGTGGCGAGCTGGTCCTGCCGGTAGGCCCAGGTCTTCTCGATGTTGCAGAAGGAGGTCCACGCGTCCGGCCACCGCGTGTGGTTCGCGGTCACATAGGTGGAGACGTATTCGGCGAAGGACTCGTTGAGCCAAAGGTCGTCCCACCACCTCATGGTCACGAGGTCGCCGAACCACATGTGTGCCATCTCGTGGAGCACGGTCACGGCGCGGCGCTCATAGGAGTAGTCGGTCGTCCGCGACCTGAAGATGTAGTCCTCGGTGAAGGTGACGCACCCGGCGTTCTCCATCGCGCCCATGTTGAACTCGGGGACGAAGACCTGGTCGTACTTCGGCCAGCCGTACCGGGTGTCGAACAACGCGTGGAAGGCATCGAAGCCCTGCTTCGTGACCTCGAGGACGTCGTCGGCGTCGAGGTGCTCGAGCAGTGACTTGCGGCAGTACACGCCGAGATCGATCCCGTCGTGCGTGTCGGTCCTGCCTTCGTAAGGCCCGGCGACGATCGCCGTGATGTAGGTCGACTGCCGGGGCGTCGGGTCGAACAGGTGGCGGCCGCCATCCCGCTTCGAGGGCATGTTCGACAGCACCCGCCAGTGGCTCGGCGCGTCCACGACGAACCGGAACGTCGCCTTGAGATCCGGCTGGTCGAAGCACGCGAACATCCGGTGCGCGTCGAAGGTCTCGAACTGGGTGTAGAGGTAGACCTCCGAATCGACCGGGTCAACGAACCGGTGCAGGCCCTCGCCGGTGCGCGAGTAGACGCACTGCGCGACGACGGTCAGCTCGTTGGCGGCCTCGAGTGGCGGCAGCTCCAGGCGCTGACCGGTGAACGCCCGGTCGACGTCGATCGGCGTCCCGTTCAGGGTTGCGGACTCGATGGCGTCGGCCGTGATGTCGATGTGCGCTGTCGCGCCGGGCTCGATGCAGCTGAACGTCACCGTCGACGTGGACCGGTACCGCCGCGGCTCGGAGAGCGCGGCAGTGAGGTCGATCGCGACGTCGTACAGCGCGACGTCGAGCAGCCGCCGCCGCTCGGTTGCCTCGACGAGAGTCAGGTTCTCCGCTGCCACGGTGCCTGAGAGTAACGGCGTAAAGTGTTTGTAATGGCAACGATTGCGGAGTTCTGGTTTGACACGCTATGTCCGTGGGCCTGGCTGACATCGCGCTGGATGGTCGAGGTCGAGCAGGTCCGCGACGTGACGGTGCGCTGGCGCCCGATGAGTCTCGCCCTCCTCAATGAAGGTCGCGACCTGCCCGAGGACTACGTCGCCCAGATCGCCCTGGGTTGGGGGCCGATGCGGGTGTGTGCGGCCGCGGAACAGGCGCATGGTCCCGATGTCCTTGGGCCGCTCTACACGGCGCTGGGCACCCGCTTCCATCCCGAGCAGCTCCCGAAGGACCGTCCCACCATCGAGGCAGCGATCGCGGAGACGGGATTGCCGGCCGAGCTCGCGGACGCAATCGACGACCCGTCGTACGACGACGCCGTGCGCGCCTCGCACGACGAAGGGATGGCGCTGGTCGGCAAGGACGTCGGTACGCCGATCATCCGGGTCGATGGTGGCGCAGCGTTCTTCGGACCGGTGGTGACGCCTAGCCCTCAGGGCGAGGTGGCCGGCCGGCTGTGGGACGGCTTCGTGCTGATCGCGGCAACGCCGGGCGTCTACGAGATCAAGCGCACCAGGGACGTGCGGCCCAGCTTCGAATAGCGACCAGTTCGCCTTTTGCGCGATCCTCCACGAAGTAGCACATGTTGCCCGTCTCGAATCGGACAACGACCCCAGAAGTGGCTCGCGCGACGTACTTCATGTGCTACTTCGTGGTCGCGCTTAGTTGAGCGCGCGGTCCACCGCCGCGCGGGCTTCGGCGACACCGCGGACGGTCTCGGCGCGCAGGCCGGCGGCGAGCGCCCCGTCGACGTTGATCTGGTTGTCGTCGACGAAGAAGACCTGCTCGGGCTCGACGCCGAGCGTTTCGACGACGTGGTGGAACACCTCGGCGTCCGGCTTGATCAGGCCGAGCTGGAACGAGGTGAAGATGTGGTCGAAGCGCTTGACCAGCGGCCAATCGGAGACAGCGCGCTCCCAGTGAACGGCATTCATGTTCGACAACATCGCGACGCATACCCGCTCGGCGGTTTCCGCGACCAGCTCTTCCGCGCCGGCGTACGGCTCTTGCACCCAGTCGCCGAAGCGGGCGAGAAACTCGGGACCCGACATGGGCAGCCCCCACTCGCCCACCATTCCCTCGGCGAACTCCTCGGGACCGCACTGGCCGCGTTCGAACCGCCGGACCCAGTCGCAGCCGAGCCACCGCTGCCACAGCTCCTCGTCGGAGGCGATGCCCGCCAGCTCGCGCATGGTCGCCACGCCGCTGAACTCGGCGAGGACGCCGCCGAGGTCGAAGACGACGGCTTCAACGGTCACCTCGTGACGCTAGCCGGACTGGGCTAATCGAAACCTGCGGCATACGCTCAGCCCATGACGGACACCACGACGCGCGACAAGTTCTACATCGACGGCCAGTGGGTCGCACCTTCGGGCAGCGAGACCATCGAGGTCGAGAACCCGGCCACCGAGGAGATCATCGGCAACGTGCCGGCCGGCACCGCCGCGGATGTTGACCGCGCCGTTGCCGCAGCGAAGGCCGCCTTCGACGGTTGGGCCGCCACCGATCCCGAGGAGCGGGCCAAGTACCTGGGTCGTCTCGGCGAGGCGCTCGCCAGCCGGATGGACGAGATCGCCCGGTGCATCTCAGCCGAGATGGGCGCTCCGCTGAAGTTCGCGCAGCTCGTGCAGGCCGGGCTCCCGCTCGCTGACATCGGGACCGCCGCGACCGGCGCCGGTGAGATCAAGTGGACCGAGCAGATCGGAAACTCGACCGTCGTCCTCGAGCCGATCGGCGTGGTCGGGGCGATCACGCCGTGGAACTACCCGCTGCACCAGGTGACCGCGAAGATCGGCGCGGCCCTCGCGGCCGGCTGCACCGTCGTCCTCAAGCCGAGTGAGGTGTCGCCGCTGTCGGCGTACCTGCTGTTCGAGGCCATCCACGAGATCGGCCTGCCGGCGGGCGTCGTCAACCTCGTCACCGGCTACGGCCCGACCGTCGGCGAGGCAATCGCCTCCCACCCGGATGTCGACATGGTGTCGTTCACCGGCTCGACGCGGGCCGGCACGCGAGTGGCTGAGCTCGCCGCGCCGTCGGTGAAGAAGGTCGCCCTCGAGCTCGGCGGCAAGAGCGCGAACGTGATCCTGCCGGACGCGGACCTCGAGAAGGCGGTCAAGGTCGGTCTCGCCAACTGCTTCATCAACTCGGGTCAGACCTGTACGGCGTGGACGCGCATGCTCGTGCACGAGTCGCAGTACGACAAGGCCGTCGAGCTCGCAGCCGAAGGTGCCGCGGCATACACGACGGGTGACCCGCTGGACGACTCGACCCGGCTCGGCCCGCTGGTGTCCGGCACGCAGCGCGAGCGTGTCGTCGGCTACATCCAGAAGGGCATCGAGGAAGGCGCGCGCGTCGTCGTCGGTGGTGCCGAGCGCCCGCACGAGAAGGGCCACTTCGTGAGTGCGACGGTTTTCGCCGACGTCACGACGGACATGACGATCGCGCAGGAGGAGATCTTCGGCCCGGTGCTGTCGATCATCAAGTACGCCGACGAGGACGAGGCGCTCAAGATCGCCAATGACTCGGAGTACGGTCTCGCCGGCGCCGTGTGGGCAGGCGACCAGGACAAGGCGATCGCGTTCGCGCGAAAGATGCGGACCGGCCAGGTCGACGTCAACGGCGGCTCGTTCAACCCGGTCGCGCCGTTCGGCGGCTACAAGAAGTCGGGCATCGGTCGCGAGCTGGGCCGCTACGGCATCGAGGAGTTCCTGCAGCCGAAGTCCCTGCAGCTGTAGCGGATGAAGGTCTACATCGGGTCCGACCATGCCGGTTGGACGTTGAAGGCACGCCTGCTCGAACGCCTGCCGGAGCTCGGCCATGAGGTCGAGGACTGCGGTCCGTTCGAGCTGCGCGACTCCGACGACTACCCGCCGTACTGCCTCCTCGTCGGGACAAAAGTCGTCGCGGACCCGGGAAGCCTCGGCATCGTGATCGGCGGATCCGGCAACGGCGAGGCGATCGCGGCGAACAAAGTCCCTGGCGTGCGCTGCGCCCTGGCGTTCAGCGAGGAGACCGCCAAGCTCGGTCGAGAGCACAACGACGCGAACGTGCTGAGCCTCGGCGCCCGGATGTACGACGAGGACGCTGCGGTGAGCTTCGCCGAGGCGTTCCTCGCCGAGCCGTTCAGCAACGCCGAGCGGCACGTCAGGCGCATCGCGCTGTTGACCGGCTACGAGCGGACCGGCGAGCTGCCGCCTCGGCGCGAGGACTCCCCATGATCAGGAGCGCCGACTAAGGTCGCGGAGATATGGGGCAGCCGCAGGTCGGCGGCGTGAGCGTCGCAGAGCGAGCCCGGCGAAGGCTAGGCGTGCTCTCGGCGCCGGAGTCGCCGCGCAATCGCGCGCTCGCCCTTGTCGGCGTGCTCGCGCTGACCGGTGTCGCCCTCTATCTCAACGTCCAGTTGGGCCCGGTCGCGTTCCCGGCGCTGACCGTGGTCGTGGCGGTGATCCTGGGCGGCCTGCTGCTCGAGCCGATCCCGTTGTCCACCGTCATCGCCGGGGCCTTCGCCGTTGTCCTCGCCGAGAACATCGGCGTCGGGCAGAGCACGATCCGGCCGGGCTCGTACATCGTCCTGCTGATCGTTTCGGCGATCGCCCTCAAGCAATCGAGCGACCGGCAGCGGCTCGGGCTGTCCGCCGGTCGCGGTGAAGCCATGTTGCTCGAGCTGCGTGACCGGCTTTGGCTGCAGGGCGACCTGCCTCCGCTTCCGCCGGGCTGGAACGCCGAGGTCGAGCAGCAGTCGGCCGGCGGCGCCAGCTTCGGCGGCGACTTCCTGCTCTCGGCGTTGACCGACAGCGGTCGCACCCTGGAGCTGGTCCTCGTGGACGTCTCGGGCAAGGGCCTCGACGCTGGGACCCGTGCTCTCACGCTCTCCGGAGCCCTCGGCGGCTTGCTCGGTGCCGTCTCGCCGGAGCGGTTCTTCGCCGCCGCGAACGAGTACTTGATTCGCCAGGAGTGGGATGAGGGGTTCGCGACGGCGTTGCACCTGACGCTGGAGCTGAGCAGCGGCAAGTACCGCATCACCAACGCGGGACACCTGCCTGCGGTGCACTACTCCGGTGGCGCCGGCACCTGGCAGGTTCTCGAGCCGCCGGGCACCGTGCTGGGGCTGCTGGCGGACGGGGAGTTCGGTGCCGTCGACGGCGAGCTCGGGCCCTACGACGCGCTCCTGCTCTACACGGATGGGCTCGTCGAGGTGCCAGGTCGTGACCTGGCGATGGGGATCGACCGCCTGGTCGGTGCCGCCGAGCGGCTGATCCCGCGAGGCTTCGACGGCGGTGCCCGTCGACTCCTCGATGAGGCTTCGCCCGACGCCTCGGATGACCGGGCGCTAGTCCTGATCTGGCGGACCTAGCTCGGTTCGCAGGCGATCAAGCGGGAATCGAGCAGCGCGTTCGTTCGTAGTGCCGTGGCTTCGTGGTAGTCCGGGATGCGCAGCATCTGGAGGAACGCCTCCTTGCTCGGATAGCGCACCACGAGCACAAGGTCCCACTCGCCGTCCTCACCGATCACGACCTGTCGCGCGTCGCCTCGGAACAGCACCTCGCCGCCGACCTGACTGAGATACGGGTCCGCCGACTCGAGGTACGCCGCGTACGACTCCCGACCGCCGTCCGGCTTGAAGCGGAGCAGGTTCAACATCACGATCGGCCCGTTCAGCTCGCTCGTGGCGAGGGCCTTGATCTGCGCGCCGGTCGGATCGATCGCCATGCGGGTCAGCCCTGCGCCTCGCCCTGTACGACGACGCCGGCTTCCACCAACCGGTCGACCTCGCTCTTGTCGACACCCCAGTCGGTGAGTGCTGCGACGGTGTCGGTCCCCGGGTGCTTCGGCGGCCCGGCGATGCGCCCGGGCGTGCGCGAGAACCGCGGCGCCGGCGCCGGGTTGGTGACCCCGCCCATCTCGACCAACGTTCCGCGCGCGACCAGGTGCGGGTCGCTCTTCGCCTCGGACAACCACCTCACGGGGGCGACGCAGGCGTCGACCCCGTCGAAGACCGCGGCCCACTCGTCGCGGGTCTTCGTGGCGAACTTCTCGGTGAGCATCTCGCGCATCCTCGGCCAGGCGGCGTGGTCGCCCTGGGCGGGCAGGTCGGCGAGCTCGAGCGTCTGCTTCAGCGTCTCGTAGAACTGCGGCTCGATCGCGCCGACCGACATGTACTCGCCGTCCGAGCACTTGTACGTGTCGTAGTAGGGGGCGCCGCCGTCGAGCAGGCTGCTGCCGCGGGCGTCGGGCATCATTCCGGCACTGGCCTGGCCGTGCGCCATCGACAGCAGGCTGGAAACCCCGTCGACCATGGCGACGTCGATGACCTGGCCCTCGCCGCTGCTCTGCCGCTCGAGCAGCGCCGCGAGGACACCCATCACGCAGAACATCGAACCGCCACCGAAGTCGGCGACCAGGTTGAGCGGCGGCACCGGCTTGCGGTCCTTCTCGCCGATCGCCGCGATGGCGCCCGTGATGGACGCGTAGTTGATGTCGTGACCGACCCGGTCGGCGAGCGGCCCTTCCTGGCCCCATCCCGTCATCCGCGCATAGAC
>DASZTL010000003.1:0-53720 GCA_035548055.1 Mycobacteriales bacterium
GGTCGACTGGTTCAACCACCGCCGGCTGCACAGCAGCCTCGACATGAAGACCCCCGCCGAGTTCGAGCGGGACTACTACGCTGCCCACACCCCCGTGGTCAGCCCCAAATGAGAGTGGCGGGAAACCCGCGCCGGTTCAGGGATCGTTCACCAGCAGATCGCCGCAGCCCTGGAGGATTGTGTGGCGGCGATCACCGAGATCCAACGGACCGCGCGCTCGACCGGCAGCACCGAACCCGGGACGGCGTCACGACCACATTGGCCGATGATCGTGTTGCGCACCCCGAAAGGGTGGACCTGCCCCCCGCTGGTCGACGGGCACGTGGTTGAAGGAACCTTCCGCGCTCACCAAGTCCCACTTCCCGACACCCGAAACAATGACGAGCACCGCGCCACTCTGCAGGCATGGCTGGAGTCGTATCGGCCTCACGAGCTCTTCGACGAGACCGGCGCGCCACGGCCTGAGCTCCTCGCGCTGAACCCCGTCGGGGAGCGGCGGATGAGCGCCAATCCCGTCACCAACGGCGGTGCCCGTCTACGAGACCTCACGCTTCCCGACTGGCGGCAGTACGCCGTGGATCTATCCGCCCCGGGGGCGAGCCTGCACGAGCCGTGCCGGGTGCTCGGCGCCTGGTTGCGGGACGTGACTCGCGACAACCCCGACAGCTTCCTCGTCTTCGCGCCGGACGAGTTGGCAAGCAATCGGCTGCAGGATGTCCTTGACGTCACCGGCCGACGCTGGGAAGCAGAGATCGGCCAGTACGACGACCGTTTGGACCGCCACGGCCGTGTCATCGAACTGCTCTCGGAGCATGTCTGTCAGGGAATGCTGGAGGGCTACCTGCTGAGCGGGCGACACGGCGTCTTCACGTGCTACGAGGCGTTCATCCACATCGTCGACGCGATGTTCAACCAGCATGCGAAGTGGCTCGAAGCGGCGGGAGCGGTGCCGTGGCGCCGCCCACTGGCCAGCCTCAACTATCTGCTCTCCTCACATGTCTGGCGGCAGGACCACAACGGCTTCACCCATCAGGACCCTGGGTTCCTCGACGTAGTGATGAACAAGAGTCCGCACGTCGTCCGCGTCTACCTCCCGCCCGACGCGAACACGCTGCTTTCGACGTACGACCACTGCCTACGATCACGCCACTACGTCAACGTCGTCGTCGCCGGTAAGCAGCCAAGTCACGACTGGCTGACGGCCGAGGCAGCAAGCATGCACTGTGAGCGCGGCGTGGGGATCTGGGAATGGGCCAGCAACGACGGTGGCCCCACCTACCTGCCCGATGTGGTGCTGGCTTGCGCCGGCGACGTTCCGACATTGGAGACACTTGCCGCGGTCACGATCTTGCGCGAAAGGCTTCCCGGGCTACGGGTCCGGGTCGTCAACGTCGTCGACCTCATGCGCCTCTTGCCTGACAGCGAGCATCCCCATGGATTGCCGGACCAGGAGTTCGATGCGTTGTTCACGTCAGACCGTCCGGTCGTGTTCGCGTTCCACGGTTATCCATGGCTCATCCACCGGCTCACCTATCGGCGCGCGAACCACCACAACATCCACGTCCGCGGCTACAAGGAGCGAGGTACGACTACCACGCCCTTCGACATGGTGATGCTGAACGATCTCGACCGGTTCCACCTCGTCATAGACGTCATCGACCGTGTGCCCGGGCTCGGTGACAAGGCCGCGACGCTACGGCAGGACATGAACGACGCTCGGCTGGAGGCTCGTGCCTGGACCCGCGAGCACGGCGAGGACCATCCCGACGTAACCCGTTGGGCATGGCCGGGCGCGCTGAGCTAGTGAACGTCCTCACCGTCAACGCCGGCTCGACCACGACAAAGCTCCATCTTGTTGCCGGCGGCGTCACAAGATCGGAATTCGGTTCGATGGAGAATGCCATCGCGGCGCCGGGGCTCAACCCCGACATCGTCGCCCATCGCCTCGTCCACGGCGGCGCGCACAGCGAGACTGTGGTCCTCGACGACGATGTCCGGGCCGAACTCGAGCAGCTCGTACCGCTCGACCCGCTCCACGAACCGCCCGCCCTTCATCTGATCGATGCCACCAGGTCCGCCTGGCCTGGCATCCCACACGTTGCCTGTTTCGACACCGCGTTTCACCAGACCATGCCATCGGCGGCGCGTCACTACGCGTTGCCTGAACCGTGGCGAAGCCGACTTGTGGCCTACGGGTTCCATGGGCTGTCACACGCGTGGGCCGCCGAACGCGCGAAGGCACTCGCGCCGCGAGCCCGCCGGATTGTTGTCGCCCACCTCGGCGGGGGCTCCTCGTTGTGTGGCGTGCTCGACGGTCGCAGCCAGGTGACGACGATGGGATTCAGCGCCATGGACGGCCTGGTCATGGCGACCCGTCCAGGTCATCTCGACCCGGGGGCCGCGATGTGGCTCATGCGCCAGGGTGACCTCGACGTCGAAGCGCTGCTCAGCCGCGAAAGCGGGTTGATCGGACTCACCGGAACGAGCGACATGCGAAGAGTTCTCGACGGCGCCCACGGCGGCGACCCCGTCGCTCGCTTCGCTCTCGAGATGTGGGAGCACCGCTTCCAGGTCGAGCTGGGCGGGTGCGTCGCCGCGCTCGGTGGACTCGACGCGCTGATCTTCACCGGCGGCATCGGCGAGCATGCCGATGATCTGCGCCAACGGATTTGCGCGAAGCTTGCATGGCTTGGGGTGGCCAGCGGTGAGCCCATCCCCCTGGAGTCCGAATACCCGCGTGAGTTGCGCTTCAGCGTGGCGACCTCTCGAGTCGACTGCCTGGTCGTTCCCGCCCGCGAAGAACTCGTTCTGGCGCGCGAAGCCGAGCGAATCACCGGGCCCACTTCCACTTGAGCCTCAGGCGCGACTCCGCTTGTTGCAGACACCGCGCTAAGCACCCACTGCCCACACACCGACGGCGACCGACACAGGTGCGTCGGACGTGCGCAAGCGAAAGACTCACGACATGTGTGGCCCTAACTCCGCCCTCGGCTTGAGTGACGCCGAACGAGAAGCTTGGCCGGAGCTGCGGGAGCGACTTCGGCAACCGGGCCGACTGATGGCACTGATGCGTGGCATTCTCGGCGCCGACGCGGAGGTCGGCGTGATCGCCTCGATCACGCCCGCCGGCATCGCCCAGCCGATCGCGATCCTCGTGACACCCGAGATCGCGGATGAGCTCGCTCTCCCGGAAGACCTCACAGCCGACGAAGTCGTCGGCTCGATCGGTGGCGGCGATGTCGCGGTTCTGCTCGACTCGGTCGACGGCGCGACCCGGCCGATCGCGATTCGGGTCAACCCGTGGATCTTTCACAACCTCACGATGTTCGCCCGAAAGGTGTGGTCGCAAAGACGCCCGCTGTGACCGGCGATCGGGGGGACGAGCCGGCCTGTAAGCCGGATTCTGTGTCACCCGGACCGAGGTCCGAGTGCGACGGTCATCTCTCTACGATCGCCGTTGCCGACGACCTCTAGCGGTCTACCCGGAAGCTCGGGCGGGCCGCCCTCGAACGCTTCCTGTCTGACCTTGCTCCGGGTGGGGTTTGCCAAGCCGCTCGAGTCACCTCGAGCGCTGGTGGGCTCTTACCCCACCGTTTCACCCTTACCGCCGGCCGAGGCCGACGGCGGTCTGTTCTCTGTGGCACTTTCCCGCGGGTCACCCCGGGTCGGTGTTGCCGACCACCCTGCCCTTCGGAGTCCGGACTTTCCTCGGCGGTGCCGAAGCACCGACGCGACCGTCCGGCCGACTCGTCCACCGTCAAGCCTATGAGGGTCGCTACCTCGACACAATCGCCATCGGCGACAAGATGTGCGCGTGGCGATCCGAACCCTGCCGACGAGGTACATCGAGCTGACCGGCGACGACCACTATCCGTTCGTGAGCAACGTGGACGAGCTGGTCGACTACATCGAGCCTTCGCCACCGGGATTCACACCGGGGAAATCGAGTACTGCGGTGACGACGTCGCAGGTGTAGCGGTGCCTGATATGCATGAACTAACGAAAGGAATGAGATGACAGTCGAGGTCGGCGGCAAGATTCCGGACGTCGCGGTGAAGGTGATGCGCGACGGCAAGCCGGAGGAGGTCAACACGGCAGACGTGCTGGGCAAGGGCAAGGTCGTGCTCTTCGCCGTACCAGGCGCGTTCACGCCGGGCTGCTCGAAGATCCACCTGCCGGGCTACGTCGAGCACGGCGCGGAGCTCAAGGCCAAGGGCATCGACACCATCGCCTGCGTCTCGATCAACGACGCCTGGGTCATGGCGGCGTGGGGCGAGGCGCACGGCGTAGGCGACGACATCCTCATGCTCGCCGACGGCAACGGCGCTTTCACCGACGCGATGGGCCTGTCCGCCGACATGAGCGGCGCCGGTCTTGGCACCCGCTCGAAGCGTTACGCCGCCGTCATCGAGGACGGCACCATCACCGAGCTCGAGGTCGAGGCGGCCCCCGGCGTCGACGTCAGCAGCTGCGAGAACATCCTCAGCAAGGTGTAGCGGGTGACCGTCCACAGATCGCGAATCTACTTCGACTGACGCCCCGGTTTGCATGCAATATGCATGCATGGCGATCTACACTCGTGGCATGGGCAAGGTTCTGCAAGTTCGAGACGTCTCGGACGAGACCTACGCAGCCCTGAGTCGACAGGCCGCGGACCGCGGCCAGTCGTTGAGCCAATACCTGCGACGCGAACTCGATGACCTGGCGCGCATAGGCGACGCACTGGCCCACAACGAGCGCGTCATCCGCGATCTCCGGTCGAAGATCCAGGCCGACGTCACTCGCGAGGAAATCGTTGCCGCGCTCCACGAAGGGCGGCGCGAGAGGAGTTAGGTCGTGCACGTCCTCGACGCGAGCGCAGCGGTCGAGCTTCTGGCTGGACGTGTTGACCTTCGCCAGCTTGGTGCCGACCGGCTCGTTGCTCCTCACCTGATTGACAGCGAGTTGCTCAGCGCCCTTCGGCGCCTCGAGCGGACACAGCGAATCTCGGCTGCGACGGCACGCCAGTCGCTCGCAGGATTTGGCCGGTTGGCGCTGACGCGCCACCCTGTCGACTGGCTGCTCCCACGCATCTGGGAGCTTCGACACAAGCTCACGAGCTACGACGCCACTTACGTCGCCCTCACCGAAGCGCTCGAGGCGACCAGCCTGCTGACGGCTGACGAACGGCTCGCGCAAGCGACCGGCGTACGGTGTGCGATCGAGTTGATCTGACACGTCACGAGGAGTGCCTGAATGCCGTACGAAACGCTGCTGTACGACGTGACAGACCGGATCGCGACGATCACCCTGAACCGTCCGGACCGACTCAACACGATCGTGCCGCCGATGCCTGAGGAGTTCGAGGCAGCGGTCGCGGCCGCCGTCGCTGACGACGCCGTCAAGGTGATCGTCGTACGCGGCGCCGGCCGCTCCTTCTGCGCAGGCTACGACTTTGGTGACGGCTTCCATCACTGGGACGACCGCATCACCACCGACGGCAAGTGGGATCCGGGCAAGGACTTCCAGCTCGCTGGTGCCTACGGCCCGACGCAGCGCTTCATGTCGATGTGGCGCTCCCCCAAGCCGGTGATCGCCCAGGTCCACGGCTGGTGCGTCGGCGGCGGCAGTGACACCGCGCTGTGCGCCGACCTCGTCATCGCGTCGGACGATGCGCAGATCGGTACGCCGTACTCCCGAATGTGGGGCTGTTACCTCTCCGGCATGTGGATCTACCGGTTGGGCCTGGCCAAGGCCAAGGAGTATGCCCTCACCGGCAAGCCGCTGTCCGGCGTCGAGGCCGCGCGGGTCGGGCTCATCAACCGTTCGGTGCCGTTCGCCGATCTCGAGCGCACTGTGGCGGAGGCCGCCGCACAGCTCGCGTCGATCCCGTCATCTCAGCTCGCGGCGATGAAGCTCGTGGTCAACAACGCCTACGAACAGATGGGGCTGTCTGCAACACAGACCCTCGGCCCGATCCTCGACGGGCTGATGCGCAACACCCCCGACGCCGCACAGTTCATCGCCACCGCCGACGCCGACGGAGTCGGCGAAGCGACGCGACGCCGAGACCGGCTGTTCGGCGACTACAGCCAGGCGCCGAGCGACGCGAAGCCCGATCCGAGCAACGTCATCACGCCCTGACGAGACGCGCCGACCGCAACGCCTGACGGCTGAAGAGCACCACCGGCACCACCGCCGCGACGGCAATGCCTGCCGACCACACCGCGACGTCGGGCGCCGACATCCGCGCGACCAGCCCGACCGCGGGGCCGCCCAGACCCACGCCGGCGTCGAACCAGGCGAAGAACGCTCCCGACGCCGCGCCCCGCTGCCGTTCCGGCACGCCGGAGACGGCGAGGACACCTAGTGACGGCACCGCGAGCCCTTGCCCGACCGACAGGACGACGAGCGCCCCGATGCTCAGCGACTCAGCCCCGGAGATCGCGAACACGATCAGGCCCGCCGCCTCGACCAGCGCCGAAGCCGCCAGCACCGGGCGGGCACCAAGTCGGTCCGGGAGCGACCCGAGTGCGAGCCGACTCACGATGACCCCCGCACCGAAGACCGGCACGATCAGCGCACCGACGTCGATCCCGTGCTCGGCGACGGCGAGCGCACCGAAGGACAACACCGCGACGTAGCCGACGTTGACCAGCAGCAACCCGAACCCGGGCCGGCCGGTACGCCGGACCATCTCCAGCACCGGCGCCGGCTCGTGACGTTCGGCGGGTCGCGGCGCATCGTGCACGGCGAGCGCAGCAACCGCACCGAGCAGCGGCAGCACCGAGGCGACCAGCCACAGCCTGCCGGTGTGCTCGGGACCGATCAGCTCGAGGATGAGCGGACCGATCGTCAGGCCGGCGTAGTTGGCCAGGCCGATGTGGCCGAGTGATCGGCCCTGATGCTCCGGGCCGGCCAGCCGAAGCAGCCACAGGACCGTTGCGCTCATCATGACCGCTTCACCGGCGCCGACCAGCAGCCGACTGGCGACGAGCGCGCTCAACGAAACCTGCCAGGCCGGAAGCACTCCGACCGCCATCACGACGGCGCCGGCGATCACCATCGGCCGGGCGCCGAAGCGGTCCGACCACCGCCCGCCGAGCGGTCGCAGCACCGCGCCGGTGATCGCCGGGGCCCCCACCGCAAGCCCTACCGCCACTGACCCGCCGGCCAAGCGCCCGTCGACGTACGCCGGCACGGCACGAAGGACCGCGCCCAGCGCGGCGTAACACGCGACCGCGGCGGCCAGCACCGCGACGTAGCCTCTCCACCGTCGCAGGGAACGCACCGGTTCCCCCTACCCCGGATCAGCCCGGAAACGGCGTGGCGATTCCCCCGAGGTGGCTGATGTCGTTGACCAACCGCACGACCGACGCACCTTCACCGCGCCAGTCGACCATCGAGATGGATGCCGGGTCGATGTGGATCCGGAACACGGTGTGCAGCGGCGCGTCGAGGGCGTCACGGAGCATCAGCTTGATCGGCGTCACGTGCGTGACGACCAGCACCTTCATGTCGGGGAAGGCAGCGACGGTTCGCTGCCGGGCCGCCACGACGCGCTTCTCGGAAGCGACCATGCTCTCGCCACCCGGAGGCGCGATGTGGGGGTCAGCGAGCCATTCCCGCAGGGCGTCGGGCGACCGCTTCCCGATCTCGCCGAACGTGGCGCCTTCCCACTCTCCGAAGTCGGTCTCGGCGAAGCCCTCCTCGATCACCACGTCCACGCCCGCCTTCGCCGCGACGATCTCCGCGGTCTGCCTGGTGCGAAGCAGCGGGGACGACACGATCGCATCGAGACCGACGCCGGCCAGCCGGGCCGCGGCGGCCTCGGCCTGCGCGATGCCACGCTCGGTGAGTGCGGCCTCCCCGCGTCCGCTGAAGCGCTTCTCGATCGACAGCGGAGTTTCACCGTGCCGCAAGATCGTCGCGACCGTCGCCGGACCGGCCGGTGCGCTCCAGCCGTAGAGCGTGTTGTTGCGGGACCTCGCCGGCGCGGCCGCGCTCCCCGGCGGGCGGGGCCGCCACTCGCGCCCGGCCGCCTGGTCATCCATCGCCTCGTTCGCGAGGCGGTCGGCATGACCGTTCAGCTCCCGCGGAATGTGCTGGAAGTGCGCGCGCGGGATCTCCCGCAGCACCGCAGCCGCCTGCTTGGCGAGCACCTGCATGTCCGGGTGCTTGACCTTCCACGCACCACTCATCTGCATCACGACGAGCTTCGAGTCCATCCGGACCTCGACGTCTTTGGCACCGAGGTCCACCGCCGCCTCAAGACCGGCGATCAGCCCGCGGTACTCCGCGACGTTGTTGCTCGCGATCCCGATTCCACCTGCAACTTCACGCAGCACCTCACGGGTCTCGGCGTCTCGGACGACCGCGCCGTACCCGGCCGGCCCCGGGTTGCCCCGCGATCCGCCGTCCGCCTCGATGACGACCCTGTCGACCATGTCGGTCAGGTCAGATGCCGGAGTCGGCGCTGCGGACCAGGATCCGACGGCACTCCTCGCACCGCACGACCTCGTCCGGTTCGGCCTCACGGATCCGGTTCAGATCAGTCGTGTTCAGCTGCAGGTGACAGCCCTGGCACTGACCACGGTGCAGAACGGCTGCGCCGACGCCGGCTGACGATGCGCGGAGCTTGTCGTAGAGCGCGAGCAGATCACTCGGCAGGGCGCCGGCCGTCTCCGCGCGCTGTGCGGCGTTCTTCTCGATGTCGGCCGCGATCTCGCCGATCAAGGTGTCACGGCGTGCGAGCGCTTCGGTCAGTGATGACCCGACCGCAGCGAGCTCTTCCTTGAGCCCGGCCAGTCGCGCCTGAACCGTCTCTCGCTGCTCCATCACCTCGAGCTCGGCGTCTTCGAGCTCGGTCTGCCGTCGATGCAGGGACTCGATCTCGTGCTGCAGGTTCTCGAGCTCCTTCGGCGAGGCCACCTGCCCGCTGTCGAGACGCTGCTGGTCGCGCTGCATGCGCGCGCGGACCTGCTCGACGTCGGTGTCGACCTTCGCCTGCTCGCGCCCGAGATCGCTGTCTTCGGTCTCCGCCCGCACGACGTCGTCGCTCAACGCCGCCTTGCGCTCGCCGAGCTGCTCGATCTCCGCATGCTCGGGCAGCGTCGTACGTCGGTGCTCCAGCCGGTCGATCGCCGAGTCGAGCTCCTGCACGTCGAGCAGCCGGAGCTGGTCGTCAGGTGCAGCCTTCACAAGACCTCAGCAGAGTGTGAGTGAACGGTCCATGGATCGGTGACGGTCCGGGAGACCGTCGTGACCACCGTAGTGCCCGCTGCCGCCGCATCCGCCGTCAGCAGTGCCGCGGCCTCGTCGAGCCACGGCGCCTCGGTCGCCCAGTGCGCGGCGTCGATCAGCCCGATGCCCAGATCGGCGACCGTCTCCGCCGTCGAGTGATGCTTGAGGTCGGACGTCACGAGAACGTCGGCGCCGACACGCGCCGCGGAAGCCGCGAGGCTGCCGCCCGATCCGCCACACACCGCCACGGTGCGGATCGGCCGGCCTGGGTCGCCGGCCGCCCGCACGCCCCATCGTGTCGCCGGCAACGAGGCCGCGACAGCGGCGGTGAAGGCACCAAGGGTGGTGGGTGCCGCCAGCTGTCCGACCCGACCGAGACCCAAGCCACTCGGTACGGCGGCGAGCTCCGTGACGTCGTACGCCGGCTCCTCGTAGGGGTGCGTCGCGACCAGCGCGCGGATCATCTGCGCCCGAAGCCGCCTCGGCGCGATCGTCTCGAGTCGCGTCTCCTTGACGTGCTCGACCTTGCCGGGCTCGCCGATGGCGGGCGACGTCGTCGGGCCGGGCGTGAAGGTGCCGATGCCCTCACCCAGGTAGCCGCACCGCGTGTAGTCGCCGACCGTCCCCGCACCGGCCGCCGCGAGCGCGTCCAGCAGTCGCTCGGCATCGTCGACCGGCACAAACGTCACGATCTTGTCGAGATCTCCGTGTGGCAGCGGTGAGAGCGGTTCGGTCTCGCGCACCCCGAGCGCCGCCGCCAGCGCGTCGTTGACGCCGGGCTTCGCGACGTCCGCGTTGGTGTGGGCGACATAGAGCGCGACCCCCGCCCGGATCAGCCGGTGAACCACGCGTCCTTTCGATGACGTCGCCGCAACGGACGTCGTCCCGCCGAGGTAGAGCGGGTGATGAGTCACGAGCAGCTGGGCGCGCGCACCGATCGCCTCTTCGGCGACTTCCTCGACTGGATCGATGGCGAAGTGCACGCGCTCGACGCGGGCTGCCGGGTCGCCGCAGACCAGCCCGACCGCGTCCCAGGCCTCCGCCAGGCCAGGGTCGTAGCGCTTCGAGAGAAGTGCGACAACGTCGCTCACCGCGCTCATGCGCTCGCCAGCAGCCGCTCGAACCCGGCCCGCACGCAGCCCGGCCGCTCCATCCAAAGCATGTGACCGACGCCGTCGACGACGTCGACCCACGCTCCCGGAATCAGCTCGGCTGCCTCCGTGCAGACGGACACCGGCATAGGGCTGGCTCCCCCAGCGAGGAAGCCGAGCGGCACGCTGACGTCCGGCAGTGCGGCGGCCAACGACGGCATCGCAACGACCAACGACTCCCATAGCCCGGAGTACGCCGGCACCGACAGCTGCATGTCATCCGGCATGGGCGGCGCCGAGGCAGGGTCACCGAAGTACGCGGGCCACACGAGCCGCAGGCTTTCCAACGCGTCACCCTCGGTCCCCTCGCCGCGCATCGCACGCTCGTCGAGTGCCTGCGCCGCAGCGCGAACGGCTTCGGGAGTACGCGCATACATCTCGGCTTCGAAGGCGGCGACTCCCCCGTCGCCGACAGCACCGAGCGGGTCGAGGCAGAGCACCCCCTTGAGGCGGTCAGCGAGGCGGGTGGCGGCGTGCATCGCGAGGTGGCCACCCCAGGAGTGGCCGACGAGGTAGGCCCGCTCGATGTCGAGGTGGTCGAGCACCGCGACGAGGTCAGCGAGCGCGGTGGCGATGTCGAACGGCCCGTCGGTCATCGACGGAGCGAGCCCCCGTTGCTGGTAGATCACCGAGCGGTGGCCGCCACCCAGCTCCGCGGGCAACGATGCGAGGTACGTCGCGGCCATTCCGGGCCCACCGTGCAGCATCAGCACCGGCTCACCCTGACCGTCGACCCAACCGCCGATGGAGCCGCCCTCGACCGGAGCCGAGAACTCCTCGCCGCGCATGGTCGTCAACATACGTCGCTGACCGGTCGGCATGCTGTACGGGTGACGTCCTCGCGGCTCTGGCTGGTTCGCCACGGCGAGACCCGGTGGAGCGCGACAGGCAAGCACACCGGCCGCACCGACGTTCCGCTGACCGACTCCGGACGGGCGGCTGCGGAAGCACTGGCGACAACGCTGGCCAGCCAGTCGTTCGCCCTGGTGTTGACCAGCCCGCTGTCGCGGGCTCGCGACACCTGCACGCTGGCGGGCCTGGGCGGGGAAGCAGTCGTCGACGGAAACCTTCGTGAATGGGACTACGGCGACTACGAAGGCCGGACGACACCGGAGATTCGCCGGCAGCGTCCCGGCTGGAACGTGTTCAACGACGGTTGTCCCGGGGGTGAGTCGCCCGAGCAGGTGGGCGCGCGTGCCGATCAGATCGTCTTGCGCGCCAGGGGCGTGGACGGTGACGTCGTCGCCTTCTCGCACGGCCACCTGTTGCGGGTGCTCGCCGCTCGATGGGTCGGGCTGCCGCCGCAAGCCGGCGCGCATCTCGCCTTGGCGACCGCCTCGGTCAGCGTGCTCGGGTGGGAGCGCGAGGTTCCCGTCATCAGCAGCTGGGACCTCACCTAGCTCGAGTTGTCAGCCGTGCGGATGACGGCGCGACGGCTCGCGACCGAGAGGTTGCGTCGGCGCCGGCAGGATGGCCTTTCGCGGCTTGAGCGGGCGGGTGACCGGCTTGTCTGCGGTGACCACCACACTTTCGCCGTCGTGGTGGAACGCGACCTCGCCCTGATCGCCGTCGTGGAGCGAGTACGTGACCTCACGGTGATCGATGTCGACCCGCAGCCGCACACCGCGCCATCGGATGCTGAACCCGAGCCGCGTGATGCCTTCGGGGAGGGCGGGGTCGAACAGCAGCTCGCCGCCGTAGTCGCGCAACCCGCCGAACCCTGCGACGAGTGAGATCCATGCGCCGGCAAGCGATGCCATGTGCAGGCCGTCGCGGCTGTTGCGGTGCAGGTCGCGCAAGTCGATCATCGCGGCCTCGTAGGCGTAGTCGTGCGCCAGCTCGAGGTGCCCCACTTCGGCGGCCATCACAGCCTGCGTCAGCGCGGACAGCGACGAGTCGCGCACGGTGCGGCGCTCGTAGTAGTCGACGTTGCGCGCCTTGTCCTCAGCGCTGAACCGGTCGCCGCACCAGTGCATGGCGAGCACGAGATCGGCTTGCTTCACGACCTGCTTGCGATACAGGTCGAAGTACGGCGCGGAGAGCAGCAGCGGGTACCGGTCCCTGTACGCCTCGAAGTCCCAGGTCTCGTGCCGGGTGTACCCCTCCGACTGCGGGTGCACCCGAAGCTTCTCGTCGTACGGGACGTGTACGGCATTCGCCGCGTCCCGCCAGGCCGCTGCTTCCTCGAGAGTCACGCCGAACTCCCGGGCCAGGGCTGGATGCCGCACACACGCGTCAGCGGCAGCGACGAGGTTACGAGCGGCCATGAGGTTGGTGAAGACGTTGTCGTCGGCGATCGCGCTGTACTCGTCAGGCCCGGTAACGCCGTCGATGTGCCAGGCACCCTCGCTGTCGTGGTGGCCGAGCGAGATCCACATCCGCGCTGTCTCGACCAGCACCTCGAGTCCCCCGGTCTTCTCGACCGAGTCGTCACCGGTGACGAGCCGGTAGCGCTCGACGGCGTCGGCGATGTCGGCGTTGACGTGGAAGGCGGCGGTGCCCGCCGGCCAGTAGCCCGAGCACTCCTCACCACGAATCGTCCGCCAAGGGAACGCGGCACCGCGAAGCCCGAGGCGGGCTGCGTGCTCCTTGGCGAGGTCGAGCGTCGAGTGGCGCCACCGGATCACGTCCGCTGCGGCCTTCGGCTGCGTGTAGGTGAGTAGCGGCAGCACGAAGCCCTCGGTGTCCCAGAACGTATGACCGTCATAGCCCGGCCCCGTGAGGCCCTTGGCGGGGATGCCGCGGCGCTCGGCGCGCGCGCCGGCCTGCAGCACGTGGAAGAGGCCGAACCGGACCGCCTGCTGGATCTCGGCGTCACCTTCGACCTGGACATCGGCGGAGTCCCAGAACTCGTCGAGGTACTCGCGCTGCTCCGCGAGCAGGCCTTCCCACCCCGAGTAGCGGGCGCTCGACAGGGCAGCGGCGACCTGGTCGCGCAGGGACGGGCGCGACCGCAGACTCGACCAGCCGTAGGCGAGGAACTTGACGAGCCGCAGGGTCTCGCCAGGGTGAAGATGCGCCACGACGGTGGTGCGCGCCCAGTCCTCGCGGGTGTCGACATCGATGTCGACGCGACCGTCGTAGTCGATGATGTGGTCCATCCCCGCCGCCATCTGGAGCTGGCTGGCGCGGGTGTGGTGCATGAGGATGCCGCCCTTCTCGTGGCGGAAGTGCTCCAGCCCGACGAGCGGCCGATCGAGGATCGCGGACACCCGTGGGTCGGACTTCATCCGCGGCAGCTCTTCGTTGGCGACGAGCTCGGACTGCAGCACGAAGCGGATCGGCTCATCGACCGGCTCGACGACGAACTCGATCGCCGCAACGGCGCGCTGCACGAACGACACCATCCGTCGCGAACGCATCCGCGCCCGCTGCCCCGCCGGCGACACCCAGTCGAGGGTCCGGGTCAGCGTGCCCGCCCGGAAGTCGAGCACCCGCTCGTGGTGGTGCAGCTCGCCGTAGCGCAAGTCGAGCGGCTCGTCGTTGACCAGGACGCGGATCAGCTTGCCGTCGGTGACGTTGACGACGGTCTGCCCGGACTCGGGGTAGCCATAGCCGGCTTCGGCGTATGGCAGCGGCCGCTGCTCGTAGAACGAGTTGAGGTAGGTCCCCGGAATGCCGTGCGGCTCACCCTCGTCGAGATTGCCGCGCATCCCGACGTGGCCGTTGGACAGCGCGAACACCGACTCCGACTGGGCAAGCAGGTCCAGGTTGAGGTTCGTCTCCCGCACGTGCCATGGCTCGACCGGATAGGCCGACTGCTCGATCAAGCGACCACGTCCTCGAGCAAGTCCGCGAGATCGCTGACCACGATGTCCGCCCCATTCTGTTTCAGCTCGGTTGCCTGACCGACGCGGTCAACGCCCACGACGGCGCCGAACCGACCTGCCCGGCCGGCGCGGACTCCCGCGATCGCGTCTTCGAAGACCGCGGCGTGTGCCGGCTCCACGTCCAGCAGCCGCGCGGCCCGCAAGAAGGTATCCGGCGCCGGCTTGCCGACGAGCCCCTCCTCGCGGATCGTCACCCCGTCCACGCGCACCTCGACGTACTTCTCCAGGCCGGTCACCCGAAGGACATCGGCAGTGTTGGCGCTTGATGAAACCACCGCGCGACGAAGACCTGCCTGCTTTGCCGCCTCGAGATAGCGGACGGAGCCCGCGAACACCTCGACGCCACCCCCACGAATTCGCCCGACAAGATCGGCATTCTTCGCATTTCCGACCGCATTGACCGTGCGGTCACCCGGCGGATCGTCGGGCTGACCTTCCGGCAGGACGATGCCGCGACTCGCCAGAAAGTCCCGTACGCCGTCCGCGCGGGGCTTGCCGTCGACGTAGCTCAGGTAGTCGTCATGGGAGAAGGGGCGGTACGACGTGCCGCTGCGCGCCAGGAGAAAGGAATCGAACGCTGCCGCCCACGCCGCGGCGTGAACCGCGGCCGTGTCCGTGAGAACTCCGTCGAGATCGAACAGGCACGCCGTCACGCCGGCTGGTAGTCCGAGCACTTCTCTCCTTCCGCCGGATCGATCCCATCACGAGCCTGCAAGTCGTGAACCGTCCCGTGGCGCCGTGCGTGGATGATCAACAGAGCGGGAACACTCAGACCCGGAGGTGCGTCATGCACACTGCCGCTGATCAATCCGGTACCGACCTTCGCAGCGCCCTCGGACGCGCCCATGACCGGGCCGATGATCTCCTCGCCAATCCTGAAGGCAGCCGACTCGAGGTGGTCGCTTGGCTGTCCGCGCACATCGCCGCGTTCGAACATTCCGTGTATCCAGTCGTGAGACGGCGAGTGCCCGACGGCAACCTCCTGGTGAAGGAGGACCGCGAGGTCGTCGCGCAGCTGGCGCACACGCTGCGAATGATGGAGCGACGCCACAGCGGCGATGTCCTTGCCAGCCGGCTGTCGGCAGACCGCCTCGGGGGCCGAATCAGCGCGCTCATCGCCGTGCACCGGAAGCTGCAAGGCAGGATCGTCGACGCGCTCGAACACTCGCTCGATGACGACGCGATGAGCGAGCTCACGAAGGCGTATGAGGACTCGCTCGCCCACGCCCCGACACGTCCCCATCCGCACTTGCACTCCGGTGTGATGTTCCGGCTGGACGCCCTGTGGGACAAGGTGCTCGACACGATGGACGGTCGCCACATCCCGCTGCCGAGAGTGGCGCGACAGCGGATCATCCCAGGGCGGTGGGGCGCTTATCTCCTTGGGCAACCCCACGAGCCGCCGGCCGTACCCCGCGCTCCGCGCTCGAGCGCTTGACCGGCTTCTCGGACGGTGCGTACGGCTTGCTTCCGAAGTAGTCGCTGAGCGACTCCATCACGTCCTGGGAGTGGCTGAAGATCACATAACGCTTACGGGGTCCTGCCACCCCCGTTGCCGACGCCGGCAGTCGGAAGTCGACGTGCATCTTGTTCGCCTTCGCGATCCGGCGAAGGGCGGTGGGCGTGTAGTAGGACACGTGACCCCGACCGAAGATGTAGGTCTGCCGGTTGAGGTTGCCGCCGTCGTAGATGTTGGTCGAGCACACGACGATCCCGGCGCGATGCACGTAGCTGAACATCTGCGCGAAGTCCTTGCGCGGATTCGTGAAGTGCTCGATGACCTCACACGCGATGACGACGTCGAAGGTCTCCTTCGCCGGCTGGCTGATGTCCACGAAGTCCGCTTCGTCGCGCACCCGCATGATGTCGCCGATGGCGACCCGCCGGACCCGTGGCAGCTTCGCGATGTGGATGTTGTCGAGGCTCCGTCCGGCGCCATAGACGAGAACATCGAGGCGCGGGCGAGCCAGGACCTCGCCCGCGAGCTTCGCCATCCCGAACTCACGGCCCTTGGTGTCGAGGGTCCCGCAGCGTGAACCGACGCCGAGGTCCTCGACGGACTCGCTCGCCGTGTAGTCGTGCCGGTTGTTCAAGACCTTGACGTGGCCGCAGCTTCGGCAGCAGCGGACCTTGGCGGTCTGGCCGGAACCCCGATTGGTCACCAGCTTCCGGCGGGTGTCCGGGCTGCCACATGCCGGGCAGCGCCGCTTCCCGGCGGCGCTCTGGGCCGGCTCGCGACGCAGGATCACCGTGTCGAGCATGCCCTTCCAACGTTTGACCACACGCCGACGTTGACGCCGGATCCGACGTGAAAGCGAAGCCATGTACGGGGAGGCTAGTGCTCTATCGCACTCGGTGGCCGTTCGCACCGTGGGCGAGGGCCTTCCGCCAGGAGTAGGTGAAATGCGGCTTGGCGCCGTAGCCCCCGGTGAGCACCGCCGATACCGAGTCGGTGCCATCGGCGGCGCGCACGGCGCCGACCCCGCCCAGCACCAAGGGCAGCCCTGCAAACGGCTGCAGAATCGACTTGCGGTGGCCCCAATACCCTGTGGCGCCCGCGAACAGACAAGCGAGGTTGGTCGTCAGCGTGCCGTCGAAGCCGTCGTCGTACATCCACTCGTAGTCGGCAGCCAGAACTCCGTAGTCGTGCGCCCAGACAACCTGGTACCGGTGAACCCCGAGTCGGCGGAGCAGCGCCATCGCGGGGGCCGGATCGAGCTCGGCGACCGCCGACACCTTGGCCACGTGGTTGAGCCTCGACAGCATCCCCGCGATCGGCCGCAGCCCACGATTCACGCGCTCGAGGTTGATCACGACGAATGCCTGCTCCGCGCGGGTGAGATTGGCGTAGTTGCGTGGCAGGACCATCTTGGTCTTGCGCATCGACTCGCGCGCACGGGCGTGGTTGATCGCGGCGACGGTCTGCGAGATGCAGCGGTGGCTCAACGCACCCTGCAGGTCGCACGCCTGCAGGAAGTAGGGATCCGCCGCGACGTTGTGCATGCCGCTACGGTGCGGGGCAGCAGCCGCAGGGGTCGGCCGCACCACTGCCGTGGCGACGAGAGCCACCAGAAGGAGGCCGAACCCGCTCGCAGCAGTCACAGTCCGCAGAATCTTGAACACCTCGCCAGGTCTATCGGTGGCCCGGACGGCGGTGCAGGGGAGAACGACGGTAGGTAGGGGGACCAAAGTCCTTCAAAACAGGGCAAACAGTCTGCGCGCCAGCCACGAGCGGTGGTCCAGAAACGGTGGTCCCAGCAGGACTCGAACCTGCGACCCCCTCGTTGTAAGCGAGGTGCTCTAGCCAACTGAGCTATAGGACCGAAGCAGTCCGAGGCTAGATGCTCTCGAGCGCCTTGAGGTAGCCGTTGATGTCGCGCGCGTCGGCGATCGCGCTTTGCACCGTCCAGCGAATCGTGCCGACCCGGTCGATCACGTAGGTCGCACGGCCCGCAGCGCCGAGCGTGTCGTCGAAGCAGCCGTAGGCCGCCGCTACCTTGCCGTGCGGCCAGTAGTCCGACAGCAGCGGAATGGTCAGGCCGTTCGTGTCCGCGAACGCGCGTAGCGCCGGCACGGAGTCACAGGAGACTGCCAGCACGTCTGTGCCCCGCTCGGCCCAGGCATCGGCGTGATGCTGCAGCTCGATCATCTCGCCACTGCACACACCGGTGAAGGCGAACGGATAGAAGACAAGGAGGACGTTCCGCTCGCCGGAGCGTGAAGCCAGCGACTGCTCGCTGCCGTGCTGGTCCCGGAGCTGGAACGCCGGTGCGGTGTCACCGACGCTGATGGTCACCGTCTCGCTCGCGCCGCCTTCGGCGCCACGAGACGGGCACCGTTCCAGTCCGCAGCCGCAGCGATGCTCGACGTCTGCTGCAGCCCGGCCGTCGGGGCGGCCTCGCTGACGTCGCTGGGCTCCACATGGCCGTCACGGCCGGCCTTCGGAGTCAGCAGCCAGATGACGCCGTGGTCGGCGAGCGGCCCGAGGGCGTCGACGAGCGCATCGACAAGATCACCGTCGCCCTCCCGCCACCACAACAGGACGACGTCAACCACATCGTCGTACTCCTCGTCGACGATCTCCGAGCCAGCGCGCTCCGCTATCAGCTGGCGAAGCTCGTCGTCGCAGTCGTCGTCCCAGCCAAGCTCCTGGACGACCACACCCTCGGTGATGCCCAGCTTGTCCGCGACGCCGTGCGCTGCACCGCCGTCGGTGGCGCTCACCGTGGGTTACCTCCTGCTCAGACATCGGCCGCCGAGTTCGGTTTCGGCGGGTCGTGTGCGATTAGTCCACCCGTTGACGGCCCGTAACGCAAGTGTTCAAGCCCGGGCGTAGCGTCAGGGGCATGGCGACGGGGCGAAACCGCTACTCCGTAATCAGCGACGGCCTGCCCAGCCAGATCCCCGATGTCGACCCTGGCGAGACCCAGGAATGGCTCGACTCGCTCGACGCTGTGATCGACTCGGCCGGCGCGCGGCGAGCCCGCTTCCTGATGCTGAAGCTGCTCGAACGAGCCCGCGAGCGCCAGGTCGGCGTACCGGCCCTGCGCTCCACCGACTACGTCAACACGATCCCGGCCGAGGCGGAGCCGTGGTTCCCGGGCGACGAGTTCGTCGAACGTCGGATCCGCGCCTACATCCGCTGGAACGCCGCGATCATGGTCAGCCGCGCCAACACGCTGACCAACGTCGGCGGTCACATCGCCACCTACGCGAGCAGCGCGAGCCTCTACGAGGTCGGGTTCAACCACTTCTTCCGCGGCAAGGAGGGCGGGGAGTCCGGCGACCAGGTCTACATCCAGGGTCACGGCTCGCCGGGTGTCTACGCACGCGCCTTTCTCGAAGGCCGGCTCACGGAAGGGCAGCTCGACGGCTTCCGCCAGGAGATCAGCCGAGGCGGCCTCCCGTCCTACCCGCACCCCCGGTTGAAGCCGGACTTCTGGGAGTTCCCCACCGTCTCGATGGGCCTGTCCCCGTTGCAGGCCATCTACCAGGCGCGGTTCAACCGCTACCTGCACGACCGCCAGATCAAGGACACGTCGCGCAGCCACGTATGGGGCTTCGTCGGCGACGGCGAGATGGACGAGGTCGAGTCACTCGGCGCCCTCGGCGTCGCGGCCCGCGAGGAGCTCGACAACCTGACGTTCGTCGTGAACTGCAACTTGCAGCGCCTCGACGGACCGGTACGCGGCAACGGCAAGATCATCCAAGAACTGGAGTCGTACTTCCGAGGCGCCGGCTGGCACGTCATCAAGGTCGTTTGGGGCCGCGAGTGGGACGAGCTGCTCGCCCGCGACTCCGACGGCGTCCTGGTCAATGCGATGAACACCACTCCTGACGGGCAGTTCCAGAAGTACTCGGTCAGCGACGGCGCGTTCATCCGCGAGGACTTCTTCGGCCGCGACCCGCGCCTGCGCAAGATGGTCGAGCATCTCTCCGACGAGGCCATCACCCGGCTGTCGCGCGGCGGGCACGACTACCGGAAGGTGTACGCCGCGTTCAAGGCCGCGCGCGACCACGTCGGCCAGCCGACCGTGATCCTTGCCCACACCATCAAGGGCTGGACGCTCGGCAAGGACTTCGAGGCGCGCAACGCCACGCACCAGATGAAGAAGCTCACGAAGCCCGAGCTCAAGGACTTCCGCGACCGGCTGTACCTCGAGATCCCGGACGCGGACCTCGACGCCGACCTGCCGCCGTACTACCACCCTGGTCCGGACAGCGACGAGATCGCGTACATGGCCGAGCGACGTCGCGCACTCGGCGGCTTCCTGCCGCAGCGCATGGACCGCTCGAAGCCGCTGGTGCTGCCCGGCGACAAGGTCTACGACGTCTTCCGCAAGGGCTCCGGCAAGCAGCAGGTCGCGACGACGATGGCGTTCGTCCGGCTGCTGAAGGACCTGATGAAGGACAAGGTGATCGGACCGCGGTTCGTGCCGATCATCCCGGACGAGGCGCGGACGTTCGGCATCGATGCGATGTTCCCGACCGCGAAGATCTACTCGACGCATGGCCAGCGCTACGACCCGGTCGACGCGGAGCTGCTGCTGTCCTACCGCGAGGACACGCAGGGACAGATCCTGCACGAGGGCATCAGCGAAGCCGGATCCATGGCCAGTGTGATCGCGGCGGGATCGTCGTACGCCACTCACTCCGAGCCGATGATCCCGGTCTACGTCTTCTACTCGATGTTCGGCTTCCAGCGCACCGGCGACCTGATGTGGGCGATGGCCGACCAGCTCGCCAACGGCTTCCTGCTGGGCGCCACAGCCGGGCGCACGACGCTGAACGGCGAGGGCCTGCAGCACGAAGACGGCCATTCGCTGCTGCTCGCGTCGGCCAACCCCGCGTGCGTCGCGTTCGACCCGGCTTTCGCCTTCGAGGTCGCCATCATCGTGAAGGACGCGCTGCGCCGGATGTACGGCGAGGCTCGTCCCGGCGAGGACACGGATGTCTTCTACTACCTGACGGTCTACAACGAGCCGAAGCCGCAGCCGCCGGCGCCCGACCTCCCCGATCTCGAGCACCAGGTGCTGCGCGGTCTCTACCGGTTCGCGCCCGCTCCGGAGGTCCCCGGCAACGGCGCCGCGCCGAGAGCACAGTTGATCGCCAGCGGCACCGCGATCCATTGGGCGCTGGACGCCCAGCGAATGCTCGCGACGGAGTGGGGTGTGGCCGCCGAGGTGTGGAGCGCGACCTCGTGGACCGAGCTGCGTCGCGAGGCGTTGCTGTGTGACAAGGAGAACCGCCTCGCTGCGGCGTCGGGCGGCGCGTCCCCGCAGCGCAAACCCTGGATCACCCAGCAGCTGGAGGACGCGCCCGGGCCGGTGATCGCGGTCAGCGACTGGATGCGCGCGGTGCCGGACCAGATCGAGCAGTGGGTGCCGGGCGACTGGTCGTCGCTGGGCACCGACGGGTTCGGCCGGTCAGACACCCGCGAGGCGCTACGGCGCTACTTCTCGGTCGACGCCGAGTCGATCGTGCTGGCCACCCTCACCGAGCTTGCCCGCCTCGGCGAGATCAAGCCGGAACTCCCCGGCCAGGCGATCGAGCGGTACTCATTGGCTTAAGCAATGTGGCATTGCCCGCGTGATCCGAGGCTTTCCGAGCCAAATCGTGGGGGTGATGGCACATTGCTTCACCATCACCCTCCCGTGATCGGCGTTTCTGCGCGATTCCGTGCGCGCCACGCTCAAGAATGCCTCCCAAAGGCGTGTGCTGATGGGGAGGGCGGGCCGTGGGCAACCGTCGCGGGTCGGTCGTCATCTCGGCGCTGGACGGGCATCCCAATGCTCTCGAGATCCTCTCGATCACCTCACAGCTCCCGTGCATCACCGACCTCGGGCTCGCTGAGCTTGCCGGCGCCTGGCAGAACACCTCCGAGCTGGCTGAGGCACGCCGGCACGCCCTCGAGCCGGATTCGCCGCTCGTGTTCGACGCGCTGGCCGCCTTCGAGACCGTTCAGGTGATCTTCGCCGAGGAGATCCGCGGCGACGAGGACTACCTCACGGTCGAGCCGGAAGTGGCCTCGACGGCGCTGAAGGCGGTCCGCGACGCGATCGCCGGCGCCTACGCGCGGCCGGTCATCACCACGGTCGAGCACGCCTCCCTCACGCGTGCCTGGCGGGCGGTCTACCCGAATGACCGCCTCACCGCACCCGATCTCGGCAACCGCTCGTCCGAGGTGAACACTCTGCTGCAGGCCCTGCCACGCCTCGCGGCCACCTGCCACGACAACGCGGCGATGGGCGAGCACGCGTTGATCCTGAAGGCCGGTACGACGCTCGACGAGGACATCCGGCTTGCGGCCCGCGAGGAGGCCTGGCACGCCGCCGTGCTCACCTCACGCCGCCGGATCTGGCAGTTGATCCGCCACACCGGGGACTGCGAGCGGAAGCGCTACTGCCACAGCTGTCGTGAGCGCGAGCGGGATGCCGACACCGACCGGGTGCTCCGGCTGTGCATCGATGCCGCCTGCGGGCTGCTGGTCGCCGGCGCGCTCGAAGACGACATCGTCGACGTGCTCACCGCACCCGTCGACTGCCTGCTCGACGCGCACCGGCCCGCCACCGAAGGCTGAGGCGACGCCGCGTCCTGCGGCGGTAGCGTGACAGGGTGCGAGGAGCCCGCCTCACCCTGATCGGCACCGTGACCGGCGTGATCGGCCTCGCCCTGTTCTGCTACGAGGCTCTCCCCACCGTGACCGGCGACCACATCCTGAGCTCCACCAGCCAGCTGCTGATGTGGATCGGCTTCGGCATCATCGCGGTCGGCGGCCTGTTGCTGGTTCTGGGCGGCTGGAGCGCGGCGAGCGAGCTTCCCGATTCGTCAGCGGATGCGGACGACGTCAGACCGCAGCACTGAGCCAGCGCACCGGCGTTCCGTCCCCGCTTCGCCGGTAGATCTCGAGCTCGTCGTCCCAGGCCGTACCCAGCAGCCGATTGATCGAGTGCCGGATCGAGACGACATCGCTTGACTCCGCCAGCACGGCCCGCAGTCGGTCCTCCTGGACCAGTACGTCGCCGTTGGCGCTCATCGTCGCCCGGAACACGCCCAGGTCGGGTGTCATGGCGTAGCGCTCGCCGTCGCAGCCGTCACTCGGCTCCTCGGTGATCTCGATACGCAGCAGCGGCCAGCTCCGCAGCTCGGCGGCGAGCTTGCCTGCCGTGCCGCCCGGACCACGCCAGCCAGTCTGGGCACGCAGGCAACCCGGCGCGATCGGCTGGTCGTGCCAGTCGAGCCGCACCGGCACGTTGAGCACGGCGGCGACCGCCCACTCCACGTGAGGGCGCACCGCCGCCGGGCACGAGTGCACGAACAGGACACCCCGAGCGCTCACCGTGACCTCCATCTGCTCGTCGAGGGAACGCCTTCCCCAGCGATCTCGACTCAGCAGCGCACGTGACGCGTGGTGTGTGGATCCATTCTGCACCATCAGCCCCACAAGCACCAGCACCGGCGTATACCGCGTCCGGGCGGGCAGATTTCCCCAGGCAAGGCTGGATTCAGGGATCGCGCATGCCGACGTAACTAGCCTCGGCAACTTCCCCGAGACCCAGACAAGAAAGACTGCCGATGGCCCTCGTCCTCGCCGTCTCGCTTCTCGCGGCCGGCTGCTACGCAGTCGGGATCGTCCTGCAGTACCACGAGGCTCACAACGCCCCGGACAAGCTTGTGCTGTCACCCCGGCTGCTCGGCACGCTGGCGCGCCACCCGCTGTGGCTGATCGGGCTGGGGATGATGTTCGCGGGTCAGGGACTGCAGTCCGTGGCGCTCAACGGCGGGAACCTCGCGGTCGTCGAGCCCGTGTTGACCCTCTCGATGCTGTTCGCGCTGCCGTTGGCGGCGGCGTGGCGACGCGAGCGGCTGCAGCGCCTCGACTGGACCGGCGCCGTCCTCGTCTGTGCCGGCCTGGGCGTCTTCCTCGGCGTCGGCTCCCCCAGCGCCGGTCGCGCCGACATGCCGTCCTACCAATGGCTCCTCGTGGTGCTGGCCGCGGTGGGCGCGGCGCTGACCCTCGTGGCCCTGGCGCGGCGGAGCCCCTGGCCGGCCCCCCGGGCCGCACTGCTCGGCACGGCTTCGGGCGTGCTGTTCGGTCTCCAGGACGCGCTGACGCCCTACTGCGCCAACGCGCTCACGCACGACCCGCTGGGCCTGCTCCTGTCCTGGCAGCCCTACCTGTTCCTGCTCGCCGGCGGGTACGGCGTGATCCTGATGCAGTCGTCGTACAAGGTTGGTCCACTCGCCGCCGGGTTGCCGGGCATGACGGTGGGCGAGCCGATCGCCGGGATGCTGATCGGCATCTTCGCTCTCGGCGAGCACCTCGGCACCACACCGATCGCGCTCGCCTTCGAGACCCTCGGCGCAGCGGTGATGATCGTCGGGTGCTGCCTGCTCAGCCGTTCCCGCCTCGTGCTGGGGCGCCACCACCCGAGCCGGCACCTCGCGGACCAGCTGCGAGCGATCGAGGCGCGGATCATTCCGCACCGCGCCGATGCCCCGCCGGTAGGTTGAACAGGTGCGGTACGTCGCCCTCCTCGTGCTCGCGGTCGTTTTTCTGACCGGACTCGTCTGGTGGGCACTGTTTCTCGGCAACGCCGTCCGCGGCGTCTTCCGGCGGCGTTGACCCTGCGGCGACGCGCGGCGGCTCTCACGCTTCTCGGGGCGGTAGCCGCCGGTTGCGGCGGGAGTGGCTCCACGCCCACGACGCGCTCCGCCGCGCGCACGCCTCCCGACATCGGCGCCCTGCTTCGGCAGCCGGTAGCCACGCCCAGCGTGTGCACGAACCAGAACGCGTCGACCTACAAGCAGCGGCGCTCACCGTGGGTCGGGCACGTCGACATCTCCGTCTTCCTGCGCGGCCGTGCAGATCCCACGGCGGTGAAGACCATCGGCCGTGCGCTCCGCCATGCCTCGACCGTCGAGCGCGTCTACTTCGAGTCCAACCGCGAGGCGTACGCCGAGTTCAAACGGCTCTACACGTGCTGGGCGGCGGTGTCACGCTCCCAGACCCCGGCGTCGTACCGGGTCGCGCTCAAGCAGAGCGCGACGATCGGGCAGCGCGACGCCCTCGTTGCCCGAATCGTGCGCGACCCCGCGGTCGACTCGGTGAGCTGCGATCCGTCGCTTCCCTGCACCGACGTCGTTGCGTCGGCGGCCGGTCGTCAGCGGCGATAGAAGACACCCACGCCGACCGGGATCTGACGCTGCCGGTGATGGTGCCCCGCGATGAGCGTCAAGCCGTGGTGGTGACGATGGTGCAGTCGCGCGACCATGCCGGTCGAGTAGCCACCATCGAGGGCGTAGGCGCCTGCCGCCCGAAGCTTCACCAGCAGCGCTGACATCTGGTTCTCGTCCAAACCGTAGTGGTCAGGGCCGCGAGGACTGACAGCGGTGACGAGCATCAGCGTCGAGTGACTGCGAGACCACGCGATGCCGGTCCGTGCTGCGTAGTACTCGTGATGGCTGCAGTAGAGACCTGTGTTGATCTGGTCCGCGCGGGAGACCGTGTGAGTGCCGACGCCATACGCCTGCTCGAACGCGACCGGTGCGTCCGTCCCGACATGCAGTCGCATCGTCACTGGTACGTCGCGGCCGAGTGACCGCAGCCAACGGATCGCAGCGGCGCCACGCGCGACGAGGAGACGGCCACCGTGAGGGGTCACTCGATGGCGTCCGACCCCCGAGTGGATCCGGCCGTGGCGGATCTCACGGCTCTTCGCGCCGGACGGCAGCGGAATGTGGCGGCGTCCCCAGGCGCCCGTGTAGACCGACAGGCCTTGCCGCACCTCAGGCTCATTCACTGCTGTCAGCCGCGCGATCGCGTCGCCCGACCGGACGCTGCCCGACAGCCACACATCGCCGTCCTGCGCGCGATGGTTGACGCCGATACCCGCAACGCGCTGTGGGCGATCCGTCAGGACCATGGGGCGGCGGTGGCTGATGAAGGGAACCTTCGGAGCACCGTAAGCGAGGTTGAAGTACATCCCGTTGGTCGCAGCCACGAGCTTGCGGTTGGCGGCGAGTGATGTCAGGACGCGGCCCGAGGAGAGCGCGCCGTGCAGCGGCGCGACCGAGACGCCCCGCTGCGCAAGGTCGATGCGCAACACGCGCACCTCGACCTTGCCGCGGTCGCCGCGCATCGTGGTCGAGCCGAGCGTGACGCCGGGAGCAAGCTTGTGGTGACTCCAGCTGAGATGGCTCGCCGAGGTCGTTCTCGCGGGTGGGCAGAAGGCGTAGTTGCCATGATCGCCAGCGCCTGCCGGAGCAGCCGTCAGCAACAACGAAAGCGACGCCATCGCTGCAACGGCAGGTGACGCCGCACCTCGCAGGTGCTGCATCTGGGGAACCCCTCCGGCTCGAAGTGCGTGAGCCTACGCCGCAATTTTCCTGATCGCATCCCCTCTCGCCTGCACGAATCCGGGTGCAGCGGCGCGTAGCCCGCAGAGGAGCTCCGGAACGAGCAGCACGATCAAGAAGACCAAAGGACCACGCCACGAGTTCGTCGCCGAATGCAGCGCACCGAACACCAGCGGCCCGATCCCGGCGATGACGTAGCCGATCGACTGCATCATCGCCGACAGCTGGGCGGTCTGCGCGTGGCTGGTCGCACGCAGGACGAGAAAGCTCAGGCAGAGCGGGAAGGCCGCGCCCTGCGCCACACCGAGAATCACGAGCCACAGCACCGCGGGCTTCGTCGGCGACAGCAGCATGCCGAGGAAGGCGCACGTCGAGCACGCGACGACCCCCACAACGATCCAGTACTGGCTTCGCAGTCGGCTGGCGATCGACGGGGTGACGAGAGCGACGGGCAGCTGGATGATCGAGAGCAGCGCCAGCAGGCCGCCCGCTGCAGAACGTGAGTAGCCGTGGTCCTGATAGATCGACGGCAGCCAGTTGACGACGACGTACACGTTGAGCGACTGCAGCCCGAAGAACAGCGTGATCATCCAGGCGAGCGGGTCGCGCAGCATCGCACGGGAGAGGTTCGGCGCCTCACCTTCGTCGCGCTGGTGTTCCTGCAGCGCGAACGGGAGCCAGATCAACAGCGTCAGCCCGGTCAGTGCTGCCCAGATGCCCAAGCCCCCGCGCCAGCCGGCGCCGAGGGCGTTGCCGATCGGCACAGTCAGCCCCGCGGCGAGTGCGACCGATCCGATCGTCGCTGTTGTGGTGGCGCCGAGCATGAGCCCGGTGCGCCTGGGGAACTCGCGGCGTGCCACGACCGGCATCAGGACGTTGGCGATCGCGATCCCGGTCGCGGCCAGCAGTGTTCCGGCGAACAACGTGAACACGTCGGGGCCAACTCGCAGCAGCGATCCGCCGAGCAGAAGCACGAGCACCAGGAGGATCGAGCGACGCAGCCCGAATCGATGCGAAAGCCAGGGCCCGACGAGCGCGAGGACGCCGAAGCAGAACACCGGAAGCGCGGTGAGGACCGAAGTCGCCGCGTCCGACAGGCCCAACCCGGCGCGGACCCGGTCCAGCTCCGGTCCGAGGCTGCCGATGACGAGCCGCAGGTTGACCGCGACGAAGACGACCGACACCGCGAGACGAACCGATCCGAGGTCGGCCGACCGCTCATGAGGAGTCATCTCAGCTCAGTGCAGGGCGGCTTCGTGGTCGCTGTGACCCGCCGGTTCGAGCTGGAAGGTCGAGTGCTCGACGTCGAAATGCCCGGCGAGGCAGGCCTGGAGCTCATCCAGGAGGACGGGTGCCCGGCCTGTCGTGAAGCAGTCGTCCGCGATCACCACATGCACCGAAAGTGCGGGCAGGCCTGAGGCGACCGTCCAGACGTGCAGGTCGTGAACGCCGACGACGTACTCCGCCTCGAGAAGATGTTCGCGGACCAGCGCCATGTCCACGTCACTCGGCGCGGCCTCGAGCAGCACCCTTCCCGATGCGGTCAGCAGCCGGCGTGCGGCGTGCAGCAACAGCAGAACGAGGAGGAGCGACGCGACCGGATCGGCACGGGCCCATGATGTCGTGAGGATGACGACACCGGAGATGACGGCAGCCGCGAACCCGTAGGCGTCGGTCACGACGTGCGCCATCGCTCCGGCGACGTTCATCGATCGTCGCTCGGTGCGCGACAACACCAATGCGGCGATCACGTTCACGCCCAGCCCGACGAGACCAACGATGATCATCGCTTTGCCGTCCGGATCGGCCGGCGTCACGAGCCGGCGGATCGACTCGGCCGTGATGAGCACGGCGACCACGACGAGCGTCACCCCGTTGAACAAAGCGGAGAGCACCTCCGCTCGCGCGAGCCCGAACGTCCAGTGCCCGAATGCAGGCCGTCGCGACAACCGCGCCGCCACTACTGCTGCGGCGAGCGCGACGACGTCCGTGACCATGTGGCCGGCGTCGGCGAGCAGGGCGAGGGAGTGAACGATCAGCGCGACCGTGACCTCGACGGCAAGGAAACCGGCGAGCAGGGCGGTGGCGATGACCAGCAGCCGATCGTCGCGGGTCACCGCTCGATCGTCGCATGCGTGCCGTCGCGGGATTGATCACCTCGCGGGCGGGCATCTCATGATCGTGTTCCGCATCCTGCCCACACTGGTCGTGATCTGGCTCGCGATCGGCGCGCTCGCCGGATGGCAGCGGCATTACTACAACGACAACCACCACACCTGCGCGCACGCAGGAACCATCGTCGCCACGATCTTCGCCGGCCCGCTGAACTACGTCGGAGCGAACCCGAAGGTGCACTGCTCACTGCCGCGACCGAGCAGGTAGCCGGCTACACGCAGGGTGGTCGGTGGTGCGACACCCCAGCCGGCAGTCGCAGCACCAGTGCGCGGTCGCCCCCGCCCAGGTGCGAGACCGTGAGCCGTACCGGTGTCGAGCTGGTGACCGTGATCGACGGGCAGCTCAGATGCGCCCGCCGCGCGTTCACCGTCAGCGTCTTCACGCGTGACAGGTGTAGCACCAGTCGGTCACGGGCCTCAGGTCGCGCTCCACGACGCCAGGTCAGCTTGGTCCGCACCGCCGGAAGCGGAGCGGTCACCACCTGCGGCGCATGGTGCACGACCGTGATGGGACGTTCCCGGATCCCGAAGGATCGGGCGCGGACCGATGCCAGCGCGCCCGGCGCCGTACTCGCCGCAGCAAGGTGCGATACCCAGTACGCGGTCGTCGTACCGATGCCGAGCCGCGGCACGTCGAGATCGGGGTACCACGCGTACACGATCGTGCCCGGGTTTCGCTTGACCGTAGGAATCGCACCACCCAGCGCATGCACCATGCTGCCGAACCGGTCCTGCAAGGCGTAGACGAGATGGTCGTTCGCCGGGAGCAAGAAGAACGTGTAGCGGTTGCCGAGTGCGCGCAGGTCATTGGTGGCCTGGATGTCGCTCGGTAGTGGAACCAGCTCGTCGATGCCGCCCTGTGTCACGACGTAAGGCACCCACTTCGCGTTAGCGAGCAGCGGACTGGTGAAGCCGTCGTCGCCGCAGTGCGCCTCGGTCTCGGCGGGTGCTCCGGCTGCACTCGCCGGAACACTGACCTGCCGGCCGCCCAGTTCGACGATCCGGATGCCGCAGTTCGGCGGGCCTTCCAGCGGCATTGCCTGGCTGAACAGATCAGGATGGGCGAGAGTCAGCTTGTACGACGCCCATCCACCCATCGAATACCCCGACATCACGGTCCGTCGCGGGTCGAGCCGGTATGACGTGGCGATGGCGTGCCATACCGACCAGAAGTCCTGCTCTGCCTCGTCGAAGTACCAGCCATCGGGGCCGAACCCCTCAGTGGTCGCGCAGATCGACCGTCGCTGCTGGCACTCCTGCCGGATCAGGTGCGGGTTGAGCGCGCCGTACTGGTTGAGGTTGACGTCCAATGAATGCTCGATCCAGGTCAACGGCAGCCGCTTGTGAAGCGAGGCGTGCCGCGGGACGTAGACGGCGTAGGGCTGGACGCGGCCCAGATAGTTGGGGCGCAGGTCGCCCGGCGAGACCGTGCCGGCGTTCGCGATCACGCCCTGACCAAGGTCGAGTCGCGACACGTACCAGCGATTGCTGTAGCCGCGTGGTCTCGGCGACGGGGTCGTCAGGCGATGCGCGAGGCGCTTCCAGTCGATGACCCGCGAGAAGTCTGACAACGTGTTGCGGGCGAGCGCATCCGCTTGGTGGTCCTCCATCCAGAAATTGCCGGTGACGGCACGCTCGACCCCATCGAGCCCGAGCGCCGCATTGATCGGTGTGTTCTGCCACAACGTCTGCAGCGCGGCAACCTGAGCGTCTGTCTGGCCGTCACGGTAGATCGGCGGCTCTTGGTGCAGGGTGCGGAAGGTGACGTTGTACACGCGCGGGAGGCTGGCGGCCTGCTGCGCGTTGACGCCGCCCGAGAAGTCAGCAGGCGCAAAGCCCGTGCCGTCCGCGTCGGCAAGGCCGGCGGCGAGCCGGACCCGCCACTTCCCGCCGACGTCGAGCAGTGACCGCGGCACCCGGACGATGAAGCTCCGGCTCCGACGGTCGACCGCGAGCCGCCCACCGTGAGCAACGACATCGACCGAGCCCCCGTGACGCAGGTCGTAGAGCCGGACGGTCTTCGCCGAGACGACGAGGGCCTTTTCGATGCCGGGCGAGGACACACCCGCGTTGCCGGGCCAGGACGCGCCGCCGGTCGCACGCCTGTCGTCGGTGTCGAACGTCCACTCCGCGATCGGCAGGTTCGGATTGGCAAGGGTGTTCCAGTCGACCCGCCAGTACGACGCGTGCTTGGTCAGGCCGACCGCGGCGCGGAAGATGTCGGCGCCGTTGCCGTGGGCGGCGCCGTCGGGGTAGCCCGCCACGCCTTGGGTCGGCGCGAGCAGGCTCACGGTCGCGTCGAGTGACAGCGGCAGGCCTGCCGGTGCGGCGGCACCGTGGTCGTCGTACACCCAATCGGTCCACAGCAGCGCACCGTCATCGAGGCGACCGGTGCCCGAGGTTCGCGAGAACGTGCTCGGGAACGGCCAGACCTCGTGCACCGGCTCGGGCAGCTTGGGTTCGGGCAGCAGAGCCGCCTTCGGCACCCCGACCGGGAGTCCCGCCACCCGGTGGTGCGTTTGTGAACCGTTCGCCGCGCCCTGGTGCGGTGGACGGTTCACGTACCGCGGTGCGGCTGCGGCACTCGCCGCGCCCAGCGCGCCGGCACCGGTCGCAAGTGCCACCGCCAGGGCGGCGAGGCGTCGGCACAGCACCCGCCGACCCTACGAGGACCGAATCGATTTCGTTGCAGTGGGGCGAGTCGGACTCGAACCGACGGCCAAGGGATTATGAGTCCCCTGCTCTAACCAGCTGAGCTACCGCCCCGCCAGCATCCTGCCGCACCGGGGTTTGGCTCCCCCGTCTGGACTCGAACCAGAAACCTATCGGTTAACAGCCGAACGCTCTGCCAATTGAGCTACGGGGGACCGGGTGGGCGGTAGTGCATGCACCGCCCGGCTGGCGCCAAGACTACCGTGAAGGTTGTGAAGCGGATCCTGCTCTCGCCGAAGTGGCTGGTGGGACACCTCTTCGTGATGGCCATCGTGCTGGGCATGCTGCGGCTCGGGCTCTGGCAGTGGCACCGGGCGGAGTCCGGCAACGGCGGCATCCAGAACTACGCGTACGCCTTTCAGTGGCCATGCTTCGCGGTGTTCGGGATCGTCCTGTGGGTCAAGACGATCCGGATCGAGCTCGACGACTCGGACGAGAAGGCCTCACCGCTGCGTAACTCCCGGTTCGCAGCCAAGCCACTGCCGGAACCGGCGATCGTGAAGGGCCCAGGCGTGCGGATCGGCATCGCCACCTTGGCGATCGAACCTGACGAGGACGACGTCGAGGTGACGGCGTACAACGCCTACCTGGCACGACTCAACGCTCGAGCCAAGGGCGCCTGAGATGGCAACGGGGGTGTTGGACGTTCGCAGCGTCGAAGGCGCATTGCTGCGCTACCGCATCGTCGCGATCGTCGTCAGCGTCCTGCTCGTCGTGCTTTTCGGGGTCGGCCTTCCGCTTCACTTCGCCGGCGGTCATGACGGCGTCGACCATGTGGTCGGCGTGGTGCACGGCGCGATCTTCTTCCCGATCTACATCCTGCTGACGCTCGACCTCACCCGTCGAGTCCGGATGACCCCGGTGCAGCTCGTGCTGACCGTTCTCGCCGGTGCCGTCCCGGTCGGGTCGTTCTACGCCGAGCGCTACACCACGCGATACGTCCGCGAACGCCAGGCGGCGCTGACCATGGCGGCCGACGCCGCCGTCACCTGACCGGTCAGATCGGCGGCGCGGCCGGCGGGTTGCTCGCAGCCCCGGCGTCGCCGGAGTGCACCGCTCGCAACACGTTGATACCGGCCTGCACGATCGTCAGCACGATCAGGATGTAGCCGCCCCAGCGCAGCCCGTAGTCGACGCCGAAGGCCCCGCCGCTCGGCAGGTCAAAGCTCTTGATGATCACGAAGAGCGCACCCAGGGCCGCGAGACCCGCCTCGACCAACGGGTATCTCACCGGGAGCTCGGGCAGCGAGTCTCCGGCGAACAGCTCAGCGGCGGTGAGGAGCAGCGAAAGGAGCAACAGGACCAGGCCGAATGCTGCCAGCCCATGCCACGCCGTGACACTCACGCTCACCCCGCCCCCGGAAGCGCCGTACCAGGGCAGGAACGAGGCAATGAACACGAGCACGCCGGAACCAAGGGCGATCTGGTCATGGCGAGATAGTGCCTTGAAGTCAGGCGTGGACGAGGACCTCAGCTTCCCCCTGCCGAGTCGCGGTCGATCGATCTTGACGCCCTGGCCCGGTTTCCACAAGCACCGGACCGGCGCGTCACAGCACCGGCTCCTGGGAGCGAACCGCGCGATACACGCAGATCGCCGCGTGGAGGACGACCAGGACGATGAGGATCCAGCCGCCCCACTTCAGACTGCTCGTCGCACCTGGGATGCCCAGGTCGGGCAGGTCGAAGCTGCGTACGACGACGAGCACCGCCCCGACCGCGGCCAACGCGGCCGCCGCGATGGACAACGGGCGGCTGGGGGCATCCTCGCCGAGCATCGGCCCGGACGCCGTCACGACCAGCGACAACAGCACGAGGAGCAGGCCGGCGGCGGTCAGCCCGTGCCAAGCGTTGTAGGTGCCTGTCACCCCTGCCTCCGCCAGCCCGCCCTCGAACGTCACGCCGTACCAAGGCAGGAAGGACGCGATGAACACGAGCACACCGGTGACGACCAGCGCCATCTCCGATCGCGACGCGGGGCGGTACTCAGGCTCCTCGAACGTCACTGCAGCTCACCCACGGCCTTGGAACGCAGCCCCTTCTTCTGCCGTTCCAGCTCGATCAGCTCGCCGAACATGCGGTTGTACTCATCCGCGTTCTCGACCGGGTTCAGCCGCTGCAACCGCGACTTGAGCTCCTGCACGCGGCGAGTCAGTGCCATCTCCTCCAGCCGCACGAGCAACGCCTCCGCATAGCGCACATCGGACTCGTCAACCGCCTGCATGGGCTCGACCGCAAGCTCGGTCATCAGGTCGCGGATGGAGTCCGTCTCGGCCGCTTCGCCGAGCCTGGCCACCCACTCCGCTCCGCCGGCTGACCGGGCCGCGCCGCCGGCCTTGGCGACAGCCGCCTGTACCGCGGAGTACGCCGGCGCGGTGAAGCACTCCTGACCGAGACCGTCGAACAACGGGCCGGCCAGCGCCGGGCGCTGTACGACGAGCTTCGCCACCTCACGTTCGACGACGAGCCGAGGGTCACGCGGGTCCGGGATCGGTGCCGCCTCGCGCCGGCGTGGTGCCGCCTCGCGCTGGCCCGGTGCGGCGCCGCCGCCGTGGCGCACCCGGGCGAGTACCGGCTCGACCTCCATGCCGAGCCAGCCCGCCAGCCGTCGGGCGTACTCGTCACGCAGCGACGTGTCCTTCAGCTGCGCCACCACCGGCGCGGTGGAGGCGAGTGCCTGCACGCGACCCTCAGGGATCGTCAGGTCGAAACGCTCGAGCGTGGCCCGGATCGCGAACTCGGCCAGCGGGATGTGGCTCGCCACCAGGTCGCGCACCGCGAGGTCACCGCGCTGCTGGCGGAGATCACACGGGTCGAGACCGTCCGGCTGCACCGCGACAAACGTCTGGGTGACGAACTTCTGCTCGCCGGCGAACGCCTTGAGCGCCGCGTTGCGGCCGGCCTCGTCACCGTCGAAGGTGTAGATGACCCGGCCGCGCAGCTCGTCCTGGTCCATCAGCAGCCGGCGAAGGATCGAGATGTGCTCGTCGCCGAACGCGGTGCCGCAGGTCGCCACCGCCGTCGTCTCACCGGCAAGATGACAGGCCATCACGTCGGTGTAGCCCTCCACGACGACTGCCTTGCCGCTCGTCGCGATGTCGTGCTTGGCGAGATCGACGCCGTACAGAACCTGGCTCTTCTTGTAGAGCGGTGTCTCCGGAGTGTTGAGGTACTTCGGCCCCTGGTCGTCCTCACGCAGCCGGCGAGCACCGAAGCCGATGATGTCGCCCTTGCGATCGCGGATCGGCCACATCAGGCGGCCACGGAAGCGATCGATCGGACCGCGCTGGCCTTGGCTGGCGATCCCGGCCGCGAGCAGCTCCGCGTCGGTGAAGCCCTTCCGCCGCAAGTGGTTGACCGTGATGTCCCAGCCGTTCGGCGCGTAGCCGACCCCGAACCGCGCCCACGCCGCCTCGTCGAAGCCGCGCTCGGCAAGGAACGTGCGCGCGATCGCCGCCTCCGGACTCTGCAGCGAAGCGACGAAGAGCTCCTGCGCGGCTATGTGCGCATCCAGGAGACGCTGCCGCTGGCCGCCCCCCTTGGTCGGGGCTGCGCCGCCCTCCTCTCGCCGGAGCTCCACGCCGGCACGCCTGGCGAGAACCTCCACCGCGTCGGCGAAATCCAGATGCTCCATCTCACGGACGAAGGTGATCGCGTCGCCCGATGCCCCACAGCCGAAGCACTTGTAGAAGCCGAGCGTCGTGTTGACCGTGAACGAGGGCGTCTTCTCCTCGTGGAAGGGGCACAACCCCTTCATGCGCCCGGCGCCGGCTCGTCGCAGCTGGACATGGTCGCCGATGATCGTCTCGAGCGAGATGCGCTCGCGGACGGTCGCGATGTCCTCATCGCGAATCCGTCCCGACATGCCGACACTGTACGGCGCGGGAGCGACCGTCCGACTTGCCTTGTGGTCAGCGCCCTAGACGGGGCGACGAAGCTCCACCTGCATGCTTGCGGTCCGTCCGGTGATCAGCTTCTGGACGATGTCGACGATCGTGAAGATCGAGAGCAACACGAAGCTCTGTAAGCCCGGCTGGAAGATCGAGACCGGCGGGAACAGCTTGTCGGCGAAGTCGTCACCACGACTCTCCCGCAGGCGCGCGTGGCAGGTCCAGTTCCAGAAGACCGGATTGACCTCGTAGCTGATCTGCTCGACGTTGAGCCCGATCCGGTCGGCCAACCGCTGCGCGGACTGCGGGTCGTAGAGGGTCCAGTGCCGCGGGAAGTGCCAGCCGCCCCAGAACCGGCCGAAGCGCCGTACGTCGGCGGAGTCCACGTTGGGCGTGGCGAACATGAACACACCACCCGGCTTGAGGAGCTCTGCGGCACGCCGGGCGAAGCCGACCGGGTCGTCGACGTGCTCGATGACGTGGCTCGCGACGATCAGGTCGAAGGTGCCGTCGGGCAGCTCCTTGTCCATCTCGAAGCGGCCTGCCACCGCGATGTGCCCGGCGGCCTTCGCCCGCTCGACCGCCTCCTCGCCGATGTCGATGCCGTACGTCTCGATCGTGCGGCCGGGGATGGCGTCGCGGTACCAGGTGAGCAGCCGGCCGTCGGCGCAGCCGACGTCGAGGACCCGCGCCGGTCCGTTGCCGGGAGCTGCTCGCTCGAGCAGCTTGCGAAACCGCTTCTGGTAGCGCTTGGCCTTGATCCGCTCCCCCAGCCCCGGAGCACCGCCATCGTCGTGGACCAGGTGGTAGGCGTAGTACTCCGCTGGGTAGATCCGGCCGAGCTCGCTGACCGCTGGGCGCGGGTTGAGCCGGACCAGGCCGCACTCCTTGCACCGCACGATCGGGAACATCGCGTTGGTGGTGTTGCGGTACTCGTGCTCGCGCCCCTCGAACAGCACCTCGTCGTCGTGGGCACCGCAGCCGGTGCACGGGACATCCTCGGTCTCGATCGGCGCGGCCGGATCCTGCCCCGGGGTCTGGTGCCCAGCGGCCGCCGTCATGCGGCGAGTGAGGGTGTCATGTCAGAGACCGTGCGTAGCGCACCAGCTGGGTGAGGTACGCCGTACGGATCAGACGCGGCGGCTGCGCCGAGTCGGCCAGCGCCACACGTACGTCGGGTAGCCGGCGCGCTGGAACCGCCGGATAGAGGTGGTGCTCAGCGTGGTAGTTCATGTTGAACGGCGCGAGGAAGGCGAGCTCGACCGGATTGCTCGTGATCGAGACGAGCAGGTTGTCGTGCGCCGGGCGCTCGTCGGTCAGCACCGCATGCTCGATGAAGCTGCGGATCAGGTGGCACACCGTCGTGAGCGTGACGAGCGGCAACACCCACAGCGCGAGGTAGAGCCACCAGTCCCCGAAGGCTGCCCACGTCGCGCCCCAGATCACCAGCTGTGAGATGACCAGGTTGCGGAGGTCGCGGATCTTCTCGGAGCGCCCAACGGTCGACGGCGCGCCGGACAGCAGCACCATCACGGCATAGCCGCCGAGCAGCCCCAGGCCGAAGTAGCGGACCAGCGCCCACTTGCTCGCCTTGTCAGCAGTGTCGTGAAGCGCATGATCCGGATCTTCAGGGGTTGTGATCAGCCGATGGTGCGCCAGGTGCCGGGCGCGAGTCGCGTGCCACGGCGAGCCGCACGGCGACGCGCACAGCGCGATCCCGATCAGCTGGTCGCGCTTCTTGTCGCGCGTGAAGCTCGCATGGATGCAGTCGTGCTCGACGTTGAGCAGCGACTGCTGCTGAGCCGAGATGACCAGGAACGCGAGGACGACCGTCCACCAGCGGGTGTGGAGGCCGGCCGCCGCGAAGGCGCCGATGATGACCACCCAGGTGAGGCTCAGGAAGACCCAGTTGCCCACCCGGTCACGGACTCGGAGCGTGGCGAGCTCGCGGACCTGGTCAGCGCTGAGCAGGCCGGCGCCTTGCCGGCCGAGCGTTGGGGAGGTCACCGCCACGGCTGGAAGTGTATTGGCTGGACCCGCCCGATGCCTGCGCCGAAAGGACGCCGTCAGAGGGTCAGCGTGATGATCTTGTGAGGGAGCTGAAGCGGCCCGTGGAGGTACTCCTCGCCCACCACGGCGAACCCGAGCCGCTCGTAGAAGCCGAGCGCGGTCACGCGTGCGTTGGCCCACAGCAACGGGGCCTTGTAGTCACGGGCGACGTCGATTGCGCCCAGCAGCACCTTTGCACCGATGCCCGCGCCTTGCAGCTTCCCCGATACGGCCATCCCTCGAAGCTGCCACGCGAGCGGTTCGTCCAAGTAGGGCGACGGGAACACGCTGGCGCAGCCGACAACGGCGCCATCGACGTAGGCGGCCACATGACGGCTGTCAGGACGCTCGTCGTACGCCGACGGCTCGACCGGGTATCCCGGGCGCAGCACGGCCATGCGGAGTGCTCGAATCTCGTCCGCATCGGCGATACGGACCACTACGTCATGAGACAAGACGCTGATGCCAGGCGAGCGCCGAGGTGTCGGTGAGCGAGGCGACCTGGTCCACGACCACACGCAGCCGCGCGGCGTCGTTCAGCGCCACCTCGAACGGCGCACGCATCGCCGGCTCCAACGTGTCAGGCGCCCCGGTCGCGATCGCAGCGAGCAGCTCCGCGAGCTGCTCGCGCTGACGTTCCTGCAGGGTGAGGGTCTCCTCGCGACGCATCACGTACTTCGCGGCCACGGCCTTGAGCACCGCGCACTCGGCGCGGGTCTCCGCCGGGATCTCGAGGCTGCCGCCATAACGACGCATCGGACGGCCGTCGCCCGCCGCGTGCGTCGCGCGCGTGACGGCTCCGCAGAACCGGCCGATCAACTCACTCGTCATCGCCTTCAGCGCGACCATCGCGCGCATCGACCCGTCGTACTCGCGCACCCAGCAGGGATGTTCCCGCAACCGGTCGAGCGCCTCCAGCAGGGCAGCTTCCGGGACGTCGAGGTACTCCTCACGCGCGAGGGCCACCAGGTCCTGCCGCTCCGGCTCGCTGTCGAGCCACTCGAGCGAGAGCAGACCCGCCTGAATGGCGTCTTCGAGGTCATGCACCGAGTACGCCACGTCGTCGGCCCAGTCCATGATCTGCGACTCGATGCACTTCATGCCCGGGATCGCGCCGAGGCGCAGCCAGTCGAAGACCGGCTTGTCGTCCTCGTAGCAGCCGAACTTCGGGGACTCGGGCTGGCGGGGCCAGGGATACTTCGTCGCGGCGTCGAGCGTCGCCCGCGTGAGATTGAGACCGACGCTGTGACCGCCGGCGTCGACGATCTTCGCCTCGAGCCTGGTCAGCACCCGGAGACTCTGCGCGTTGGCCTCGAAGCCGCCGAACCGGTCGGCGAACTCGGCGAGCGCCCGTTCGCCGTTGTGGCCGAAGGGTGGGTGCCCGAGGTCATGCGCGAGGCAGGCGGTGTCAACGAGGTCCGGGTCGGCACCGAGCGAGCCGGCGAGCTCGCGCCCGATCTGCGCGCACTCCAGTGAGTGGGTCAGCCGGGTCCGCGGGAAGTCGCTCTCGCCGACGCCGACGACCTGGGTGCGTGCCGCGAGTCGACGGAGCGCGGCGGAATGCATCACGCGGGCCCGATCACGGACGAACTCGCCGCGGACGGTGCGCTCGGACTTCGTCGGCTCGTCGACCAGGCGGGCGCGAGTGAGGACGTCGTACTCCACTGTCAGATCACACCCGCGCTGTGCTCGTTGTCATTGCCGAAGATCTTGTAATAGATATATGCCTCGGTCTCGCGGGCGATGTACCTGACCTCCACGCCCCGACCATCTACGGCGGGCCCGGTTCGCTCCGGCGACGTGTAGGCCCTGATCCCGAGATCCCGCGCCATCGTTCGGGCGCGCAGGCAGTGCCAGGGATCGGTGACCAGGACGGCGCTGTGCCAGGCATGCGCGTTGAAGGCGGCCTTGACGGCGCGGAGGCTGTTGAACGTGTCGCTGCCGGTGGGGAGGGCAACGAGAGCCGACTTCGGTACACCGTGCTTGCGAAGGTACGTCGCACCGGACGCGCCCTCGGTGAAGGCGTCTCCGGGCTGCTTGCCGCCGACGGTCACGATGTGTGACGCGACCCCTTCGTTGTAGAGCGCGAGCGCATGGTCCAGGCGCGCCGCGAAGACCGGCGACGGCCGGCCGTTGTACTGGCTGGCACCGAGCACGACGATCGCGTCGGAATGCGGGTGCTGGTCCTCACGGGCCACCCACCACACATGCACCCAGACATAGCCGATGTAGACGACAACCAGGAGAACGAGAGCTAAGACGATCCGGCGGGCCCAGCGAAACCAGGCCAGCGGCGTCACCGGCTGTCGCTACCTGCCGCGTCGAGCGAGGCACGGCCGGCCTCGAGCCGCGCGACGGGCACCCGGAACGGTGAGCACGACACGTAGTCCAGGCCGGCGTGATGGAAGAAGTGGACGGACTCCGGGTCTCCGCCGTGCTCCCCGCACACGCCCACCTTCAGGTTCGGACGCGTGGCGCGGCCTTCCTCGACAGCGATCTTCACCAACCGGCCGATGCCCTCGGAGTCGAGCGTCTCGAACGGGCTGACGCCGAAGACCCCCAAGTCGATGTAGCGCGAGAAGAAGGCGCCCTCGACGTCGTCACGCGAGAAGCCCCACCCCATCTGGGTGAGGTCGTTGGTGCCGAAGGAGAAGAACTCGGCCGCTTCGGCGATCTGACCGGCGGTCATCGCCGCGCGCGGCACCTCGATCATCGTGCCGATCAGCGTGTGGACCTCGACACCGGTTTCCCTGGCAACGTCGGCGAGGATCCGCTCCGCTTCCTCGCGGACGATCTCGAGCTCCTGCACGGCACCGACGAGCGGCACCATGATCTCGGGCTTCGGGTCCTTGCCGTCCTTCTTCAGCTGGGCGCACGCCTCGGCGATCGCCCGCACCTGCAGCGCGAACAGACCCGGGATGACCAGACCGAGCCGCACCCCGCGAAGACCGAGCATCGGGTTCTGCTCGTGCAGGCGTCGTACCGCCTCGAGCAGCGTGCGGTCCTTGTCCGCCACCTTCTCGCCCCCTGCTTGTTGGTGCAGAGCCTCGGCGACCGCGATCTTCACGGACAGCTCGGTGAGGTCCGGCAGGAACTCGTGCAGCGGCGGATCGATGAGACGCACCGTGACCGGCAGCCCGTCCATCGCGGCGAAGATGCCGACGAAGTCCTCGCGCTGCAGCGGGAGCAGCGCGTCGAGCGCCGCCCGTTGCTCGCTCTCACCCTCGGCGAGGATCAGCCGCTCCACGAACGCGCGCCGCTCGCCGAGGAACATGTGCTCGGTCCGGCACAGGCCGATGCCCTCGCCGCCGAAGCGACGGGCGCGAGCGGCGTCCTCGTCGGTGTCGGCGTTGGTGCGTACGCCGAGCCGGCGCTTGGAGTCGGCGTGCTTGATGATCCGGTCGACCGCGGCAACCAGCGGGTCGGCATCGACGGAGAGCTTGCCCTCGAAGTACTCGACGACCGGACTCGGCACGACCGGGACCTCGCCGACGTAGACGGTGCCCGACGTGCCGTCGATCGACAGGACGTCGCCCTCACCCAGCTTGGTGCCGTCCTTGGTGGTCACGCTCTTGCCCGCCACGTTGATCTCGAGCTCATCCGCGCCGGACACGCACGTCTTGCCCATGCCGCGCGCGACGACGGCGGCGTGACTGGTCTTGCCGCCGCGACTGGTGAGGATTCCCTCGGCCGCGATCATGCCGGGCAGGTCGTCCGGGTTCGTCTCGCGGCGGACGAGGATGACCTTCTCGCCGCGAGCGGCCCACTCCCCCGCCGTTGCGCTGTCGAAGACGACCTTGCCGACCGCCGCGCCGGGTGAGGCGTTGACGCCCTTCGCGATCTGCTTCTTCTCGGCGGCGTCGTCGAAGCGCGGGAACATCAGCTGAGCGAGCTGCGCGCCGTTGACGCGCTGCAGCGCCTCGTCCATGTCGATGAGGCCCTCGTCGACGAGCTGGACCGCGATCTTGAACGCCGCGGCAGCGGTGCGCTTGCCGACCCGCGTCTGCAGCATCCACAGCTTGTTGCGCTCGACGGTGAACTCGATGTCGCACAGGTCGCGGTAATGGTTCTCGAGCTTGGCCATGATCGCCATCAGCTCGTCGTACGCCGGCTTGTCGATGTCCTCGAGGTCGGCAAGCGCAACGGTGTTGCGGATGCCGGCGACGACGTCCTCGCCCTGCGCGTTCTGCAGGTAGTCGCCGTAGACGCCCTGGTCGCCGCTGCCCGGGTCCCGGGTGAACGCGACGCCGGTGCCGGAGTCCATGCCGATGTTGCCGAAGACCATCGCCACGACGTTGACGGCCGTGCCGAGGTCGGCAGGGATGCGCTCCTGGCGGCGGTAGAGCTTCGCCCGGTCGCCGTTCCACGAGTCGAAGACCGCCCGGACGGCGAGGTCGAGCTGCTCGCGCGGGTCGGTCGGGAACGGACGGCCGGCGTACTTGGCGACGATCTCCTTGTACTTCTCGACGATGCCCCGCAGGTCGTTGTCGTCGAGGTCGAGGTCGTTGGTGATGCCCTTGGCTTCCTTCGCCGCGTCGAAGACCTCGTCGAAGTGCTCGCCGTCGACGCCGAGCACAGTCTTGCCGAACATCTGGATCAGCCGGCGGTAGGAGTCCCAGGCGAAGCGCGAGTTGTCGGCCTGCTTCGCCAGGCCGTCGACGGAGGAGTCGTTGAGACCGATGTTGAGGACCGTGTCCATCATCCCGGGCATCGAGAACTTCGCCCCGGATCGGACGCTGACCAGCAGCGGGTCGTCGGCCTGGCCGAGCTTCTTGCCCATCGCCTGCTCGAGCGTCTCGAGGTGCTCGCTGACCTCGCGGGCCAGGTCGTCGGGCTCGCTGCCGGACTCGAGGTAGACGTTGCACGCCTCGGTGGTGATGACGAAGCCCGGGGGAACCGGCAGCCCCAGGTTGGTCATCTCCGAGAGGTTGGCGCCTTTGCCGCCCAACAGGTCCTTGAGGTCCTTGTTGCCCTCATGGAAGTCGTAGACGTACTTAGGCATTTCGCGCTCCTCGAGCCATCCTCGGCGACCCCAAAGACCCTACCCAGGCTGGTTGGGTAATCCGCCTTGAGTTGTGGCTTTGACGTGCCGAAACGGGCTGATCAGACACGTCAAACCCACAACTCAACGCAAGCAGCCAGCGGCCTCAACAAGCTGGGAGGCTGTCGAGCAGGTACCGCTCGACGTTGTCCAGGCCGATCCGCTCCTGGGCCATCGTGTCGCGGCTTCGGACGGTCACGGCGTTGTCGTCCAGCGTCTCGAAGTCGACCGTGATGCAGTACGGCGTTCCGATCTCGTCCTGGCGGCGGTAGCGGCGACCGATCGCCCCCGCGTCGTCGAACTCGACGTTCCATCGCGTCCGCAGCGTCTCCGCGAGCCCCTTGGCCTTGGGAGAGAGATCGGCGTTGCGCGACAGCGGCAGCACCGCCGCTTTCACCGGGGCCAGGCGCGGATCAAGGCGCATCACCGTGCGCTTCTCCAGCTCGCCCTTCGCGTTGGGCGCCTCGTCCGTGGTCAGCGCGCCCAGCAGGAAGGCGAGCACGCAACGCGTCAGACCGGCTGCCGGCTCGATGACGTACGGCGTCCAGCGCTCGCCCTTGTCCTGGTCGAAGTAGGAGAGGTCCTGGCCCGAATGCTCGGAGTGCGTCTTCAGGTCGAAGTCGGTACGGTTCGCAATGCCCTCGAGCTCGGCCCACTCGGAGCCGCCGAAGCGGAACCGGTACTCGATGTCGACGGTGCGCTTCGAGTAGTGCGAGAGCTTTTCCTTCGGGTGCTCGTAGAACCGCAGGTCATCCGGGCTCAGACCGAGGTCGATGTACCAGTCCCAGCGGGTCTTCAGCCAGGTCTCGTGCCACTCCTCGTCAGTGCCGGGCGCGACGAAGAACTCCATCTCCATCTGCTCGAACTCGCGGGTGCGGAAGATGAAGTTCCCAGGCGTGATCTCGTTGCGGAACGACTTGCCCGTCTGTGCGATGCCGAACGGCGGCTTCTTCCGTGCCGCCGTCATGACATTGACGAAGTTGACGAAGATGCCCTGCGCGGTCTCCGGCCGCAGGTAGTGCAGCGAGCCCTCGTCCTCCGTCGCGCCGAGGTGAGTGCGAAGCAGCCCGTTGAACATCCGCGGCTCGGTGAACGTGTCCTTGTTGCCGCAGTTCGGGCACGGCACGACCTTGAGATCGACCGAGTCCGGGTTGTCGAGCTTCTTGCGCTCGGCGAACTCCTCCTGCAGGTGATCGGCGCGAAACCGCTTGTGGCACGACTGGCACTCGACCAGCGGATCGACGAAGGCGTCGAGGTGGCCGGATGCTTTCCAGACCTCCGACGCGAGGATCACGGCCGAGTCGATTCCGACCACGTCGTCGCGGGTCTGCACCATCGCGCGCCACCACTGCCGGCGGATGTTCTCCTTCAGCTCCACCCCGAGCGGGCCGTAGTCCCAGGCGGACCGAGTGCCGCCGTAGATCTCGGAGGAGGGGAAGACGATGCCGCGCCGCTTGGACAGGCTGACGAGCTCATCAATGCGGGCGGCGTCACGAGACGCGGGATTGCTGGCCATGGCGGCGGGCTCCATCCGGCTGGCGGTCGGCGAGAAGCGCCAAGCGTAGTGGGCCGCATGCGGGCCTGATGACGTGGCCCGCACGATCCGCGCTAGCGGCTACCCCTCAGAGCTACAAGCAAGGCGCCGCCGGCGACACATACGTATCCGGCTACGTCGAGGGCCTGGCCGGCTCGGACCCTCGAGATGCCTTCGTCGTACGTCGCCCATGTGACAAGTTCTGAGATGCCCAGCAAGAGGAAACCGAGCGCGACGACGATCAAGGGAATGAAGTACGGCGCAGACCGCCTCACCGGACCAGCGGACCACGCCGCCTGTGCGGCCGTCGGGGGCGAGGTGTAAACCGGCGCTGGGGATGCAGGCACCGGCGCAGGAACGCTGACTGACGCTCCACAGTTCGAGCAGAAGGCGCCACCCGCGACGGGCGCTCCGCACCGAGAACACGTCATGTCGAACTCCAGTCGATGACTCCCGCGCACCGTACCTCAACCACCGAGGTGTGAGGATTGGAAGCGTGCCTCGGCGACTCCTGATCTTGCTCGCAGCGCTCGCCGTCGGCGGGCTCTTCTTCGCTGGACTGTTCGTCCACGGCCGCGTCGGCGGCGTGCTGCTGCTCCTCACGGCCCTCGTTCTCGCCGCGCTCACCCGGTTGGTGTGGGAGCACGTCCGCCCCAAGGGAAGGTCGCTGCGCATCCTGATCATCGCCGCCATCGCCGTCGGTGGCGCGATCATGCTGGTCGTCGGCTAGCGCTCAGGCCAGCGTGCCGGCGCGCTCCAGGAGCTCGATCCGGTTGCCGACCGGATCGCGCGTCGAGCCGCGGCGACCACCGAACAGATCCGGCTGCTCGCGCCACTCGGCACCCGAGTCGGCGAGCCGGCCGAGTACGCCGTCGAAATCGTCGACGACGAGGGCGAAGTGCATGTCGTCGTGCATCACGGCGTCGGCACGCTCGGAGATGTGCATCTGGGTGTGATCGTCGATGTCGAACCACGCACCACCCGCGCTCGTGCCTTCGGTGGGCTTCGCCGTCAGCCGCAGGCCGAGGACCTCGGTGTAGAACGCGGCAACCTCGTCAGTCTGCCCGGGCCTCACGACGATGTTGACGTGATGCAGCCGCAGTCGGCTCACAGCGCACCCCCATATCTGCGGTCGCGGCGGGCGTACTCCACGATCGCGGCCCACAGGTCGCGCCGGTCGTACTCCGGCCACAGCCGGTCCTGGAAGACCAGCTCGGCGTACGCCGACTGCCACAGCAGGAAGTTCGAGGTGCGCTGCTCGCCCGAGGAGCGCACGAACAGGTCGACGTCGGGCATGTCCGGCTCATCGAGGTAGCGGGCAAGCACCCGCTCGTTGACCTTTCCCGGATCCACCCGCCCGGCCGCGACGTCGCGCGCGAGCGCTGCGGCTGCATCGCCGATCTCGGCGCGGCCGCCGTAGTTGACGCACATCGTCAACGTGAGCACCCGGTTGTGGCGGGTCATGTCCTCGGCGGTCTCCAGCTCCTGGATGACCGACTTCCACAGCCGCGGCCGGCGACCCGCCCAGCGCACCCGCACCCCCATCGCGTGCATGTCGTCACGACGGCGGCGGATCACGTCACGGTTGAAGCCCATCAGGAAGCGGACCTCGTCGGGGGACCGGCGCCAGTTCTCGGTGGAGAACGCGTACGCCGACAGCCACTTGACCCCGACCTCGATCGCACCTTCCACCACGTCGAACAGCGAGCTTTCACCTTGCTCGTGCCCGGCGGTGCGTGGCAGGCCGCGCTGCTTTGCCCAGCGGCCATTGCCGTCCATGACCATCGCAACGTGCTTGGGCACGAGGTCGGCCGGCACCTTCGGCGGCTTCGCGCCGGACGGGTGAGGGGTGGGTGGCCGGACGGAACGCGCCATCAGAAGCGCTCGACCAGCCGCAACGAACGCAGCCCTCGCTCGAGATGCCACTGCAGGTACGCCGCGACGAGTCCGCTCGCCTCCCGCTGCGCCCTCGCCTCCGCCAGGTCCGCGACCTGCCAGTCGCCCGACAGCAGCGACGCCATCAGGCGCAGTGCCTCGACCGACGCGATGGGCGCTCCCGCCGGGCGGTGATCCGAGCAGACGACACCGCCGGCCGCAACGACGAAGGCGCGGTGTGCTCCCGGCACGTCACATCGCGAGCAGCTGTCGAGCACCGGCTCGTAGCCGGAGATCGCGAGCGCCCGGAGGATGAAGGCATCGAGGACGAGCGTCGGCGCGTGTGCGCTCTCGGCCAGCGCCCGGAGCGCTCCGACGGTCAGGAGGAACAGCCGCAGGGACGGCTCCCGCTCTTCCGCCGTCAGCCGCTCCGCGGTCTCGAGCACGGCGGTACCGGCCGTGTAGCGGGCGTAGTCCGCCGCCATCGACTCGCCGAACGGCGCGAGCGTCTCGGCCTGCGTAACGATGTCGAGCCCGCCGCCGCCTTCCAGGTTCGAGGTGTGGAGCTGGAGGTCGACATGCATGAACGGCTCGACCCGGGACCCGAACTTGGACCCGGTGCGCCGGACTCCCTTGGCGACAGCGCGGACCCGCCCATGACGGCGGGTCAGCAGGGTCACGATGCGGTCGGCTTCCCCCAGCTTCTGGGTACGAAGCACGACCGCGTCGTCGCGGTACAGCGGCACGTTCTCGATTCTCCCCGGTACGGTTGGATAACCCAGCATTTGCCGGTCGAGAGCGAGTCCATGCCCACAGTCCGACGCTTCTCTCGTGGCGCCGTCCTGGCCAGCGCCGTCCCGCTCCTGGCCGGCCTCCTCGCCGCCGCCCCCGCGACCGCAGCCGGGCCGCGCACCTCGGTCACGGTCCTGTTGAAGGCGCCGCACCCCGCTCGGTTGGCGCACCTCGCCCGCGCGACCGGCGACAACCATCGACAGCGCCTGCACGACCTGGCGACCGTGCTGCCGACCCCGGCTGCGCACGAGACGGTCCGCTCGGTCCTGCGCGCGGACGGGTTCACGATCGGCCACCAGACGGCCTGGACGATCGAAGCGTCCGCACCGGCCTCGATCGTCCAGGCGGTCTTCGGGTCGACGTCGACGCTGGGCGCTCAGCCGCGCAACCGCGCCGCCCTGCCCACCCCACCCGCGCTGCCCGCCCAGCTCGCCGGGGTCGCTGCCGCTGTGCTGACCGACACGGGCTCGGCGCCGTTGTTCGATACCCATGCGGTGCTCGACGGCGCGGACTTCCGCAATGCGTACGGCGCCCCTCGCAGATCGCCTTCAGAAGGCGTCGGGAAGAACGGCCCACTGACGATCGCGTCGCTGCAGTTCACCCCGTGGAACCAGGTCGACCTCTCCGACTACGCGGCACAGCCCGCCGTGAACATCAAGCCCGATCCGATCGCGAGCGGGCAGTACAAGCAGTTCGGAGTGGCCGGCTCGACTGCGACGCCGACCACTACGCCGCCGACGCCGACTCCCGAGCTCGGCGAGGAGGTGGACCTGGACCAGGAGGCGTTGCTGTCCGCGGCGCCACATGCCAAGCAGCGGGCGTACTTCGACACCAACAGCAGCAACGGGTACGTGCAGGCTCTCAGCCAGGTGCTCGCCGACGTCACACAAGGGCAAGGCAAGTCCGCCGACGGCGGCGATCCTCACATCGTCGCGCTCACCACGTCCTGGGGAGCCTGCGAGGACGACTTCAGCCTCAGCTTCCGCGGCGACACCCAGCAGGCCGTGGAGACCCTGCTCCAGTCGCTCAACGCAGCAGGAGTCACGATCTTCGCCGCCTCGGGTGACGACGGCGTCTACGACTGCGGTCACGGGACGTCGAACAAGATCGCCGTCGACTATCCGGCGAGCTCACCGTGGGCGGTGGCTGTCGGCGGCACCAAGCTGACCGCGCCGGGCGGCGCCGCGGCCAACGACGGGACGAACTGGTCCGACGTCGCGTGGAGCTGCGCGAACACCACGGCCTGCGAGTCCGCCAAAGGGACCGGCGGGTCGGGCGGCGGCGAGTCCGAGACGTACCCGATCCCGGCCTACCAGAAGCGCGGCATCGGGCACCAGCCGTTCAAGACCGGCACCGGCCACAAGGGAGACTTCGGTGCCGAGCCGCACCGGTTGGTGCCGGACATCGCCGTCAACGCCGATCCGGCCAGCGGGTTCAGGATCCTGACGACCTACACGAAGAAGCCGTGCAACATCCCGCTGTTCTGCCCGAACACGCTGCCCACCAGCACCGCCGTGGTTGGCGGGACCAGTCTCTCCTCACCATTGGCGGCGGCACTGTTCACGAACATGCTCGCCAGCCGCGGGGCGACGACCGGTGTCGGCGACATCCACGGGGCCTTGTACTCGGCGTACGCCGCGGACAAGGGGGTGTTCCGGGACGTCACCGCCGGGCGCAACGGCGCCCAGGCCGATGTCGACGACCACGCCGCCACCCAGAGCGCCGCGGAACTGCCGGTCAAGGCACAGACCGGCTTCGACACCGTCACCGGCCTGGGCGCGCCGCTTTGGCCGCTGCTCGCGCCGTTCATCTTCTCGCCGAAGGTTCCAAAGGCGCACGCCAAGATCGCACTCGCCGCACCGCACTCCCACCATCACAACGACGTCACGGTGAGCTGGCATCCCGGCCATGGCAAGAAGACCGGGTTGGCCGGCGAGGCGATCGTCAAGGTGACCCGGCAGGGTCAGTCCGCGCCGGTCTACCACCGGGCACACGCGCCGCCACTCGGCAAGCACACGTTCAAGGGCGTCGCCGGCGGCAACTACGTCATCACCGTCACCGAACGCGACCTGTCCGGGAACAAGTCCGCCGCCGACTCGAAGCTGCTCGTGGTCCCGTTCGACGACACGACGCTTCACCTCAACGGCAGCTGGTCGAGAGCGAAGGCGCACAGCGACTTCGGCGGGTCACACGTGCAGACGTCGCAAAAGGGGGCCAGCGCCCATTTCACGGCGAAGGGCCGGCGCTATCTCGTGATGGTCCGGACCGGGGACTCGTTCGGCAAGCTCGCGATCTTCCACGGGAAGAAGCGGGTTGCGACCGCGGACCTGTTCAGCGCGGCACCAGGTCACAAGCTGATCGACTTCTTCGGCGCGGTCGGCACCACCCGCAAGAAGCGCACCTTCACGTTCCGCTGCATCGGCAAGCACAGCCCGTTCGGCGACCGGACAACGGTCAACATCGACGGGATCGACGTCATCCGCTGACAGTCGGCCTCAGAAGCCGAGCTTGTGCAGTTGCTTCGGGTCGCGCTGCCAGTCCTTCGCGACCTTCACCCGCAGGTCGAGGTAGACCTTCGCGCCGAGCAGGGCCTCGATCTGTCGCCGCGCGACGGTGCCCACTGTCTTCAACCGCTCACCGCCGGTCCCGATGACGATTCCCTTTTGGCTGTCTCGCTCGACATACATGATCGCGTGGATGTCCACCCGCGATTCGCCATGCACCATCTCTTCGACCACCACCGCGATGGAGTGCGGGAGCTCGTCGCGTACGCCGGACAGCGCGGCTTCCCGCACGAGCTCTGCGACCATCACGCTCTCCGGTGAGTCGGTGAGCTCGTCGTCCGGATAGAGCGGACGTCCCTCCGGCAGCCGAGCGACGAGGAGATCGGCGAGGAGGTCGACCTGGAACCCGTCGGCGGCGCTGACCGGCACGATCTCCGCCCAGTCCCCCAGCTCCGCGACCTCGAGCAGCCGGGCGCCGACCGCGTCCTTCGTCGCGATGTCGCACTTCGTGACGACGGCGATCGCCGTAGTACGGCCCGCGATGTCGCGCAGCTGATCGGCGATGAAGCGATCGCCGGGACCCACCTTGTCCGTCGCCGGCACGCACATCACGACGATGTCGACCTCGGCCACCGTCGCCTTCACCAGGTCGTTGAGGCGCTCGCCGAGCAGGGTCCGCGGGCGGTGGAAGCCTGGCGTATCGACGAGAACGAGCTGCGCGTCCGGGCGGGACACGATGCCGCGGATGGCGTGCCGCGTGGTCTGCGGCCGGTCGCTCGTGATCGCGACCTTCGTGCCGACCAGCGCGTTCGTCAGCGTCGACTTGCCCGTGTTCGGCCGGCCGAGCAGGCACGCGAACCCGGAACGGAAGACCTCGCTCACTCTTCGCCGCGCAGCTTGGAGTAGACGACCATGTCGCGGTACTCCCCGGCGCGAAGGCAGGCGCGGCGCAGGACGCCTTCGCGGGTGAACCCGGCCTTCTCCAGCGCCTTCTGCTCACCCAGGTTGCCGGCCTCTGTGCCGGCCTCGACCCGTTCGCGCGTCGAGTTGGCGAAAAGCTGATCGGCGAGGAGTCGCTGGGCAGCGGCGCCGTGTCCCTGCCCGCGCGCCTCCGGCGCCAGCCAGATCCCGATCTGCCAGCAGTCGCCGTACGGCGGCGGTCCGTTGCTCGCCGTACGCCAGCTGACGTCACCCAGGATCTGATCGTCGTCATCGGTAACGGCGAAGATCCCGCCGTCCTCGCGGATCGTCAGGTCGGCCGCCACGCGCTCGGCGAGCGATCCGTTGGACGGCTCCCGATAGCCATACCAGTTGAACTCGCCGGCCGCCTCGGGGTCCTCGTGCTGGCGGTCGAGGAACTGGACGTCCGCGGCCGTGACCGGGCGGAGCTTCGTCACGCAGCCACCACATGGACGACGGGCTCGCCGAGGCCAGCCAGGACCCCGCGGTCGACGTCACCCGCCGCGGTCACGATGACAGCTGCCTCGAGCCTCGACGCGCCGCTGGAGGCCGCAGCCGCGACCGCGGCCCCGAGCGCACTCAACGACAGGCCCGGGAGCGCAACTGTGGCCGCGACGTACGTGCGTCCGATGTCGTCGCGCACTGCAGCGCCCTCTGCCGCAGCCAGCCGGGCACGGGCAGACCGGGCGAGGGTGACGAGCTTCTCGTCCTCAGCATCCACGACGTCAAGACTAGGGAGTGGACTTGGTGATGAGCACGGTGCCGACCTTGTTGCGCCGGCCCTTCGCGCCCTCTGCGAGGAAGTGCAGTCCCTGGCAGTCGACCGCGGCGCCCGCGATCGGCACCCGCCCGAGCTCAGCAGCCAGCAGTCCTCCGACGGTCTCGACGTCCTCGAGGTCGAACTTCACCCCGTAGCGCTCTTCGAGGTCGTCGATCGACATCCGGACGCTGACCCGGACCGACCCGTCCTCGAGCTCCTCGAGCCGCGGCGACTCACGGTCATACTCGTCCGCGATCTCACCGACGATCTCCTCGAGGATGTCCTCGATGGTCACCAGACCGGCGGTGCCGCCGTACTCGTCGATGACAACCGCAACGTGCACCCGCTTCGCCTGCATGTCGCGCAACAACTCGTCCACCGGCTTCGAGTCGGGGATGAGGTACGCCGGGCGCATCGCGTCCTCGACCCGGTCGGCGGTGTGCCCGTCACCGTCGTAAGCGCGACGGGCGAGATCCTTCAGATAGGTCACGCCGACGATGTCGTCCTCGTTGTCACCGACGACAGGAATCCGCGAGAAGCCGCTTCTCAGCGCAAGCGAGAGCGCCTGACGCACCGACTTGTCGTGCTCGATCCAGACCATGTCGGTGCGCGGCACCATGACCTCGCGGGCAAGCGTCTCCCCCAGCTCGAAGACCGAGTGGATCATCTCGCGCTCACTGCTCTCGATGACCTGTCGTTCTTCGGCAAGATCGACCATGTCGCGCAGCTCCGCCTCCGAGGTGAAGCCCGAGTCGCGCGAGGCCTTGCCGGGGATCAGAGCACTGCCGATCCCGATCAGCAGCCGAGTGAAGGCGCCGGTGACGCCGCCGAGGGCGAGCACGATCCCGGAGGACAGCAGTGCGAGGCGGTCGGAACGCTGGCGGCCCAGGGACCTGGCGCACACTCCGACGACGACGTAGTGCAACAGCGCCATCCCGACGCCGGCGATCAGCACAGCCTGCCAGACGCTGCCGAGCTGCCTCTGACAGACGACGGCCGCGAGGGTTGCCGCGAGCATCTCCGCCACGGTGCGAGCGAGCAGCAGCACGTTGAGGTTCGTCGCCGCGTCGCTGACCACCTTCTCCAGACGTGCCGCGCCGCGTCTGCCGTTGCGGACAAGGTCCTCGACCCGCAGCCGCGAGACATGCGCGAGGGCGGACTCGGCGATGCCGAGCGCGCCGGCGACAAGCAGGAGGACGCCGGCAAGCGCGAGACTCCAGGCGTCGGCAGTCGTCACCTCGACCGCTTGCCCTTGTCGCGCGACCAGGCGTCGAGGAGCTGCCCCTGAAGTCCGAACATCTCCCGCTCCTCAGCGGCGTCTCCGTGGTCATAGCCGAGCAGGTGCAGGATGCCGTGCGTGCACAGCATCGAGAGCTCCTCGGCGATCGAGTGCCCGGCCTGCGCCGCCTGTTTGGCAGCAACATCCGGGCAGAGGACGACGTCACCCAGCAGCGTGGGCGGGACGTCCACGCCCTCCATGTCGTCACGCTGGTCGTTGAGCTCGTCCATCGGGAACGCGAGGACGTCGGTAGGTCCCGGCTCGTTCATGAAGTGAACATGCAGCGCCGTCATCGCCTCGACCTCGACCAGCCGGATCGACAGCTCGACCAGCGGGTTGACCTTCATCTCGTCGAGGACGAAGCGCGCCAGCTGCTCGATGGCGTGGACGTCGACGTCAACGCCAGACTCGTTGGCGATCTCGATGCTCATGGGGTCTTCACGTGAACGGGATCAGTGACCACGTGTGGGCTTGCGCTTGGCCACGGTCGTCTTCGCCGGCACCGTCACGTTCTCGGACAGCGCGTCGTAGCGGGCATAGGCGTCAACGATGTCGCTGATCAGCTTGTGCCGGACGACGTCCTGAGAGCTCAACTGGCTGAAGTGGACGTCGTTGATGCCATCGAGGATCTCTTGTACGACGCGAAGGCCGCTGCGCATGCCGGCCGGCAGATCGACCTGGGTGACGTCGCCCGTGACGACCATCTTCGACCCGAAGCCGAGTCGGGTCAGGAACATCTTCATCTGCTCAGGGCTCGTGTTCTGCGCCTCGTCAAGCACGATGAACGAGTCGTTGAGGGTGTTGTGGGTCACGATGAAGTCGCTCGTTACATAGAGCGAATCCTGAGCGCCGACGGCGATGCACACACACTCCGCTGTGCCGTCGGGCTCGATCGAGTCGATCATCCGCATCGGCCGACCCACGAGCCCTGTCGCGTACTTCTCCGCCTTGCTCCGGAGACGGAAGGGCGGGTACGGCTGTGGAAGTCGAATGTCGAGAACGTGCGCATCGTGGCGGTAGAGCACCGGGCGTCCGTTGGCGTTGCCACGCGGTCGGCCTGCTGCCTTCCGAGTGCGGGCATATGCGATGCCGCCGAGGGACTGCACCATGAAGATGACGTCATCCCGAAGACGATCCGAACAGGTCGTGTACTGGACGCGGCAACTCCGCGCGTCCTGAACAACGGGTCCGCCGTCGGTGTCCAACAAGCCTTGGAGCACTGCAAGACGAATATGCGCACTGTTGTACAGGTAGCTCGATGGCACGAACTTCGTCTCGGATCGCGTCCCAGCCAGCCCCAGCTCCTGAAGCGCGGCAGTGACCGGGTTCGCGACGATCACCCCACCCCGTCCGCCGCCGGTGCGGTTCAACGTGTAGTTGTATCCGCCGGCATTCCGGACAGTTGTCTGGGGTAGCGCAGCCTCCAGCGCCGCAACAAGCTCATGGTCCGTTGTCGAGAACGTCGGCATCGTCGACGACATGAGGCAGCCATCGCCAAGCAAGAGACCCAGCGCATAAGGATCAAGCGGTATCTCCTGCCGCGGAAACTCGACAGGTCCCACCAGCGGAATCTCGAGGTCGCGCTGGTGGACAGGCCCGAGCTTCCCGCGCATGTCAGCCGTCGTGACGACCCGACCTGCCCGGCCATGTCGCACGTCGCTGCGGGTTTGCACGAACCAGAGATGCTCGCCGCAGGCACGTGTCGACGCGCCGTCCTGCGTGGTGACGCGGAAGACTTCTTTGGTTCCTTGGGGATACACCCCGAGCACGGGGGTTGGAAGGCCATTCGACCCGACAACCAGGTCCCCGATCGCAAGGTCACCGATCGGCCTGAATCCGTCCGGTGTGAGCACGGGAGTGTCGACGGGCTGGGCACGGCCACGCATGTATGCGAGCGGCGCGACCTCGATGACCCCCGAAGCCAGCAAACGCGGAATCGACTCTGGGTCGACCATGTCGTGCAGCGCGTCGTAGAGCGGCCTGAGGTACGGGTCGATCTTCTCGCTCAGCGTGCCCGGCAGGAACCCGAGCCGCTCCCCTGCCTCGACCGCCGGTCGGGTCAGGATGATCCGGTTGACCTGCTTGGCCTGC
>DASZTL010000004.1:0-19718 GCA_035548055.1 Mycobacteriales bacterium
AGCTTCACGACGTCACCGACGACCGCGACGCTGGGACCGTCCAGTGGCACGCTGTCGCGCTCAACCGTCTCCAGAGTGGAGACGACGGTGTGCTGCGCCGTCGTCGTGCCCGCCGCGGTCACCGCGACCGGGGTGTCACCCTTCCAGCCGTGCTCGACGAGCGATGCCGACACCTTGCCGAGAACCCCTGCGCAGTTCAGCAACACCAGCGTCTGACGCGGTCCGGCGAGCGACGCCCAGTCGGGCTCGTCGGCGCCACTGGCTACGTCTACGACGTGGACGGTGCGGTTACGCCGATCGGTGACCGGCACACCGGCGTAGGCAGGGACGGCGAACGCCGAGCTGATCCCCGGCACGAGCTCGAATGCGACCTTTGCCTTGGCACACGCATCTGCTTCTTCGGCGAAGTCGCACATCACGGTGGGGTCACCAGGCAGCACGCGCGCGACGAGCTTGCCCGTCTTCGCGACCGCGGCGAGGGCCTTGCCGGTAACCGCCCCATCGTGGTCGGTGATGTCGAGGATCTCGACGTCCTCGCGACAACGCGGCAGCACGACGGGACGCAGCACCTCCGGGACGGCTACGGCGTCCGCGACCGAGAGAAGGTCCGCCGCGCGAAGCGTCAGCAGCCCCGGGTCGCCGGGTCCCGCGCCGATGAAGACGACAACGCCGGTCTTGGGTTTGGTGCGAGTGGTCACTCTCTGAACTCCCCGATCAGGTCGGCCGCACCCGCTTCGAGCAGGTTTGCCGCCAGACGATTGCCGACGTCCTCGGGTTCGTCGAGGCCGCCGGTCATGGACAACCGGATGGCACGAGCTCCGTCGATGTTCGCGACGACCGCTCGCAGGTAGATCTCCTCTTTCCCCTCCTCGCCGATGGCAACATCGGCAAGCGCTCCAACCGGAGCAGTGCATCCCGCCTCGAGCCGAGCCAGGACCGTGCGCTCCGCCGTGACGGCCGCCCGAGTCATCGGGTCATCCAGCGCCGCAACGAGCGCGGCCGCGAGGTCGACATCGCCGGCCCGGCACTCGACCGCGAGCGCGCCCTGCCCCGGCGCCGGCAGCACCTGCACCGGGTCGAGCGCCTCTGTGACGACATCGCGTCGGCCGAGCCGATCGAGGCCCGCCATCGCAACGACGACACCGTCGAGATCCCCGGAGGCGACCTTGCCGATACGGGTGTCGACGTTGCCACGAATCGCGACGATCTCCAGGCCGTAGCCGAGCGCGCGCAGCTGCGCGGCACGACGTGGCGAACCGGTGCCGACCCGCGCGCCACTCGGCAGCTCGCCGAGGGTTGCGCCATCGCGCGCGACCAAGGCGTCACGAGGGTCGGCACGGCGCGGTACGGCGGCGAGCGCCACGTCCGCGGCAGCTGCGGTGGGCAGGTCCTTCAACGAGTGCACAGCGAGGTCGATCTCGCCGGCGAGAAGTGCCCGGCGCAGCTCGTTCACGAACACCCCGGTCCCCAGGTCGGCAACCGCGACCGACGACGTGTCGCCTTGGGTCGTCAGCTCGACCATCTCGACGGAGTGGCCGGCCGCACGCAAGGTTGCGGCGACCAGCCCGGACTGGGCGAGCGCCAGCGCGGAGCGGCGGGTGCCGAGCCGCAGCGTGTCGGTGGTCAGCACCGTCATGCCGGCGGCTCTTCCTCGACGACGACGGCGGCCCGAGCGACGGCCTCGGTTGCGGAGGGGTTGAGCGCGAACAGCTCTCGCAGCACCTCGGCGTACGAGTCACCGCCCGGGGCCTCTGCGAGCTCCTTCACGCGCACCGTCGGTGCATGCAGCAGCTTGTCGACGACCCGCTCCACGGTCTGCCGAAGCTCCCGGACAGTCCGATCGTCGGCGTCCGGCAGGCGGCCGAGCAGGCGTCCCATCTCGGCGTCGACCACCTGTTGCGCCCGCTCCCGAAGCGCGACGACGGTCGGCGCAACGCGGTCGGCGCGCTGCCGCGCCAGGTAGCCGCCGACCTCTTCGTGGACGATTCGCCGGACCGCGTCCACCTCGAGGGTGACCTGAGCACCTTCGAGCGCGCTGCCGAGGATCTCGAGGTCGACGACGGTGACGCCCGGCACCTCACGGGCGGCGGGATCGACATCGCGCGGCATCGCGAGGTCGAGCACGACGACGTTGCGCCCGGCGCACTCCGACAACACGTCCGCGGTGACCACGACCCCGAGGGCACCCGTGCAGGAGACGATGATGTCGGCCGCCGCGACCGCCGGGGCAAGGTCATCGATCGCCACGGCCCGGCCGCGCACCTGCTCCGCGAGCCGCTGACCGCGGGCGAGGGTGCGGTTGACGACGACGATCGACCCGACGCCTCGCGCTGCGAGCTCCGTCGCCGCGAGCGTGCTCATCGCTCCGGCGCCAACGACGACCGCCCGGGTGGAGTCCAGCGACTCGAAAGACGCGGCGGCGTGGTCGACGCCGGCACTGACGATCGAGCGACCGGCCTTGTCGATGCCGGTCTCGAAATGTGCGCGCTTCCCCACGCGCAACGCGTTGTCGATCACCGATCCGAGCGAGCCCGCGACAGTGCCCTCATTGCGCGCTTGGTTCAGCGCGAGCCGGAGCTGACCGAGGATCTGCTGCTCTCCGATCACCATCGAGTCGAGGCCCGCCGCGACCTCGAAGACGTGTTGAACCGCGCGGTCCTCGTAGTGGACGTAGAGGTGGTCGGTCAGCGTGTCCATGTCGACGCCGGTGTGCGCCGAGAGCTGCTCCCCGATCTCCTTGACCCCGCCGTGGAACTTCGTGACGTCGGCGTGAATCTCGAGCCGGTTGCAGGTGGCGAGGACGAGCGCCTCATCGATGTGCTCGGAGCCGACGAGATCGTGCAACAGCTTCGACAACGCGTCGCTGCCGAGCGCCGCGCGTTCGAGCAGCTCAACCGGAGTCGAGCGGTGCGAGAGGCCGACGGCCAGGAGGCCCATCAGGACGCGCCTTGGGCAACGAGCGCCTTGCGCTGCTCATGAAAGGCCAGGATCTGCAGCTCGATCGACAGGTCCACCTTGCGAACGTCGACCTGGTCCGGGACGTTGAGGACCAGCGGCGCGAAGTTGAGGACGCTCGTCACGCCACAGGAGACCAGCCGGTCGCAGACATCTTGCGCGGCCGATGCCGGTGTCGCGATCACGCCGATCGAGACTTCGTGGTCCTTGATGATCGTCTCGAGCTCGTCGGAGTGCCGCACCTCGAGGCCAGCGATCGTCTCGCCCACCCGCGCCGGGTCCGCATCGACGAGCGCGGCCACCCGGAAGCCGCGCGTGCCGAAGCCCGCGTAGCCGGCGAGCGCGTGACCGAGGTTGCCGACACCGACGATCACCACGCTGTAGTGCTGGGTGAGGCCGAGCACCCGCGAGATCTGGTACACGAGGTAGTCCACGTCGTACCCGACGCCACGCGTGCCGTAAGACCCGAGATGTGACAGGTCCTTACGCAGCTTCGCCGGGCCGACCCCGGCCGCTTGGGCGAGCTGCTCGGAGGACACCGTGGCGATGCCGCCGTCGGCGAAGCCGGTCAGCACCCGCAGGTAGACCGGCAGCCGGGCCACCGTCGCTTCCGAGATCGCCGCTCGGCGAGCACCCGTTCGGGGCAACGGCCGGGGGGAGGACTCCCCACCCGACATGGCCACCGACACGTTGTCTCCCGAGGACTTCCGTCGCCCGAAAGGTGACGACGGCAATCGACGATAGACCCTTTGTGAACTCGTGCACAAAGCGGTAGTGCGCTTGTGAAGACCTCGTCACGCGCGCCGAGGATGACGTCGAGCGCCGCAGCCGCGGCGGCCTCCTAGGATCGACGACGATGACAAACGAGTGGGGCCGCATCGACGCCGATGGGGCGGTCTTCGTCCGTACGGCGGACGGGGAGCGCCAGATCGGGTCGTGGCAAGCCGGCTCCCCGGAAGAGGGCATCGCCTTCTACACGAAACGGTACGAAGACCTCGCCGCCGACGTCGCGCTGCTGGAAGCGCGCGCGAAGGTGCCCAGCGCGGACCCGGGGTCCGTCCGCGAGGCGGCCAACAAGATGAAGGCCTCCGTCACCGACGCCGCGGCTCTCGGCGACCTCGCCGCGCTGTGCGCCCGGCTGGACGGCGTCGTCAGCGCGACCGAGGAGCGGCTGGCCGCCAAGGCAGCGGAACGAGCAACGGCAGCCGCGGCCAACGTCGAACGCAAGCGCGCGCTCGTCGCCGAGGCGCAGGCGCTCGCCACGAGCGACCACTGGAAGGTAGGTGCCGAGCGCTTCCGGGCAATCGTCGAGGAATGGAAGACGATCCGCATCGACCGCAAGACCGACTCCTCGCTGTGGGAGGAGTTCGCCAAGGCGCGGCGGGCCTTCGACACCCGGCGCCGGGCACATTTCGCCGAGCTCGATGCCAGTCGTGAGGCCGCGGCCGCCCGCAAGACGAAGCTCGCGGCCGAGGCCGAGAAGCTCGCCGGGTCCAGCGAGTGGGGGCCCACGGCGAAGCGGTTCCGCGACCTCATGGCCGAGTGGAAGGCCGCAGGACGGGCGAACCGCGAGGCCGACGACGAGTTGTGGAAGCGGTTCAAGGAGGCGCAGGACAGCTTCTTCGCAAAGCGATCCGAGGCCTTCAGCGCCCGCAGCGACGAGGAGTCCGCAAATCTCGCCGCGAAGCGCGAGCTGATCGCCGAAGCCGGTCGGCTCGACGCGAGCGCGGATCCCGAGGGCGCACGCAAACGGCTCAAGTCGATCCACGACCGCTGGGAGAAGATCGGTCACGTCCCGCGTGACGCGAAGGACAAGCTCGAACGCGAGCTGGGCGACATCGAGCGCACGATCCGTGATGCCGCGAGCTCCGCACGGCAGGTCGACGTACCCGAGTCACAGATCGTGATCAGGCTTCGAGAGTCCGTCGGCAAGCTCCAGGCACGCCTCGAGCGGGCGCGACAGGCCGGCGACCACAAGCTCGCCGCCGAGACGGAGGAAGCGCTGTCCACTCAGCAGCAGTGGCTCGCCCAGGCAGAATCAGCCAGCTGAGCCATCGTTCTCGAGAGCGGTGCGGAGTCGCTCCGGAGTCACCCGGAAGATGTCGTGCACCGCGCCGTCGACCAAGGTGACCGGCACCCAGTCCCGCCACTCCCTCTGCCGTTGCTCGTCGAGCGTCGACAACTCTTCGGCGGCCCATTCGACACCGAGCGGGTCGCACACCCCGGCCACCATGGCGACCGCGTCCTCGCAGAGGTGACAGCCCGGCGTGACGACCACGACGACGCGTGCCATCAGCCCAGTGAGGGGCTCGAGTCGCGCAGCCGGCCGCGCGCAACCTTGCCGGCGAGGGAGTGCGGCAACTCGTCCACGAACTCGACGGCCGTCGGGCACTTGAACCGAGCGATCCGACTCGCCGCGTAGTCGATGAGCTGCTCCGCCGACGGCGCAGAACCGGCGCGGCGGACAACGAGCGCCTTCACGGTCTCGCCCGTGTACGGGTGCGCCACCCCGATGGCGGCGACCTCAGCGACATCCGGATGCGCGAGCAACGCTTCCTCGACCTCGCGCGGATAGACGTTGAAGCCGCTGACGATGATCAGGTCGCGAGTCCGGTCGACGAGGAACAGGTCACCGTCTTCGTCGAGGTAGCCGATGTCACCGGTACGGAACCAGCCCTCCTCGTCAGGCCCTCCAGCGCCGTCGGGCCAGTAGCCGGAGAACAGGTTCGGGCCTCGTACGACGACCTCACCGGGGTCGTCCCCGGACTCATCGTCATCGATGTCGACATCGACGTCGACCCGAAGCTCGACCCCCGGGACCGGGCGTCCCACACTCCCCGGCTTCGCGACCTGGCTGCACAGCGTGGTGGTCAGCACCGGCGCCGTCTCGGTCAGCCCGTAACCCTCGAAGATGTGATGGCCGCTGGCCTCGAGGACCGCCGACAAGACCGCCGCGGGCAGTGGCGCAGCACCGGACAACGCCACCCGCACGGTGGACAGCGAGTCACCGAGATCCGGCAGCATCGACCACGCGACGTACATCGGCGGCGCGCCGATGATGCCGCTGATCTGCTCCTCACGGACAAGCGCCAACGTCTCGACGGGATCGAAGCGCTCGGCAAGTACGCCTGTCGCGCCGGCCTTCGCGACCATCCCGAGTCCGGCGTTGAGGCCGTACACGTGAAACAGCGGGAGGACCAGCAGGACCCGATCGTCCGCAGCGACGACAGGCGGATCGATTCTCGTGAGCTGGTCGAGGTTCGCCAGCAACGCGCGGTGGGTGAGCATGGCGCCGCGAGGTCGACCCGAGGTGCCCGAGGTGTAGAGAAGGACGGCGAGATCCTCTCCGCCGGCAGTCGAGTCGACCGCCGCCTGACCATCAGCCGCCGCCAGCAGCTGTTCCCAGCCACCGTCAGGTCGGTCGACGACCAGGGCCGTGACATCGCCCGCGTCGCGCAGCACCGCGGCCCGCTCCTGGTCCGTGATGACGATCGGCACGTCGGCATCGGAGAGCTGGTAGCCGAGCTCGTTTGCGGTGTAGCCGGTGTTCAGCGGGACGGCGACCAGACCGGCGCGCAAGATGCCGAAGTAGGCCACGGCGAACGCCACCGAGTTCGGCAGCAGGATCCCGATGCGTGAGCCGGGATCGTGGCCGGCGGCGAGCAACCCGACGGCGCACCGATCGACATCTCGATCGAGCTCGGCCCACGTGACACTGGAGTCGCGGGTGACGAGGGCGATCTTGTCCGGAGCCGTGGTCGCCGATTCCCGGACCAGGCCGGCAAGGTTCGTCGCCGCCATGAGCCGAGTGTTTCACACTTGCAAGCACCCTCAGGGGGCCGCGGGGACCCCTGGGAGGAGCTGCTCGAAGTGTTCGGCCGCATCCAGCAGAGTCGCCTCTGCACCCCATCGGCCGAGCAGCTGCAGACCGATCGGCAACCCACTGCTGTGCCGCCCGACCGGCACCGAGATGCCGGGTATGCCGGCGAGATTGGCGATCACCGCCTGGCGCAGGTTCGGCAGGTCGGGCAGTACCGGGCCCGACGGCAACTGCAGCACCGGATCGGCGATTGGGGGCGCCGGCGCAGGATTCGACGGCCAGGCCAGTAGGTCGACGCGCGTGAATGCGGCCGCGACGTCACGCCGCATCCGGGCCCGGACCCGATCGGCGCGCGCCAAGCGCAGCGCCGGCACCCGTGCCGCGTACGCGATCATGCCCTGCGTCAGCTGGTCGAGCTCAGGGAGTACGTCGACGGGCACGGCAACGGTGAGCTCCACACTCGCCCGCACGCCGCCTGCCGGCGCCGCCAGATCGGCATAGCGAAGCTCGAGCTCCTCGACCTCGCAACCGGTCGCGGTGATCGCGGCAGCACAAGCCGCTTCGACCTCTGGGTCGATGTCGGACCAGAACGGCGAGCGCACGATCCCGATCCGAAGTGTCGACCCGTCCCCGCGGGGCATCGTTCGCGCGAGCAACGCCTCAGCCATCAGCCGGGCGTCGGCGCCGTCCCGACCGAACACCCCTGGTGCTGACAGTGTCGAGTTCGCACCGGAGTAGCCGTCATACGGGAGTGCGCCGAAGGTGAGCTTCAACCCGACCACGCCGCTCCAACCGGCCGGGAGGCGCGTCGAGCCACCGCTGTCGCTGCCGACGGAGCCGCCGACCATGTGGGCGCCGACAGCCGCGGCGGATCCCCCCGACGAGCCCCCGGCGCAGTGCGCGGGATTCGACGGGTTGGCGGAAGGCCCATGCACGGAAACCAAACCGGTCGTCCCGAGCCCAAGCTCGTGCTGGTTGTCGACGCCGACGACGACGGCGCCGGCCTCGCGCAACCGGCGAAAGACCCCCGAGGCGCCGGGCGACGCCAGCGCCCGCCGCGTTCCGTTGCGATATCCGCGCCAGGGCAGCGAGAACATGTCCTTGACGGTGACGGGCACGCCAGACAGCGGACCGGGTCGAGCCTGCGACAGCATTGCGCGCGACTCGTCCGGGAACGTCGCGGCGAGCGCGTTGTATGTCGGGTTGCGCTCCTCGATGCGCGCCAAGGTCGCGTCGAGCAGTTCGCTCGCCGACACCTGACCGGACGCGACCGCCGCCGCCTGGTCGCGCAGCGACAGGTCTTGCGGATGACTCGTCATGGGGCCTCGAGGCCGGCCGTCGCCAAGGCCGCGGCGGACGGACGAGGCGCGCGTCCCGGATCGAGATCCGGTTCCAGCGGGAACTCGGCTAGGTCGATCGCGTCGAGAGCAGCCATCACCGGCTCGAAGTTGGCGGCGATCAGGTTCACCAGCTCGTCGGACGCCACGCGCCGAACCTACTCGCGCACTCAGAGCAGCGGCCGGCTCGACGAGCTCGTCCTCGGTGTCGCCTTTTCCCTCGCCGTCCGCTCAGGGGTCGGCGCTTCGGTCGGCCGCCGTCGGGTCGGTGTTGCTTCCGTCGATGGGGTCTTGGTCGGCTGCTGAGTGACGGGGGTCGGCGGCGTCGGGTACGGCGAGGCGCCGATCAGGGCCGGCGGTGCCCGCAGGGTGCGGTAGTTGCTCAGGATCCGCGCGAACATCTGCGCCGGCACCGTCCCGCCGTAGACCGGCGCCCCGTAGGCGTTGTGGAGCGAGCGCGCGACGACCTGGCCGTGCACGCGGTGGTAGGGCTTGTCGTATCCCATCCAGACCGTGATGCAGATCGCCCTGGTGCAGCCGGCGAACCACGCATTGGTGAAGTCGTCCGTCGTGCCCGTCTTGCCGTAGACCGGGAACGCCTGCCGCGCGGCTCGGCCGGTGCCGTACTGCACGACCTCGCCCATGGCGCTGGTCACCTCGTCGGCGACGGTGGCCGGCATCACGCGCTCGCCGTCCGGTTTCGACGCGGCACGGAACAGCTGCCCCTGCGCCGGAGTGTGGACCGACAGCACCGTGCGCACCGGGTGGTGGACGCCATGGTCGATGAAGCTGCCGTACGCCGATGACAGCGACAACGGGCTGATCGGGATGCCAAGTGCGTAGGAGGCGCAGACCTTGCCCTTGCGGATGCCGCACGTCCGGCCGGTGTCGACGTGTCCGACCTCGAGTCCGGTCCGCGTCGCGAACCGGATGATGTGCTTGAGCCCGAGCTCGACGCCCAGCGGCGCGAACACCGTGTTGATGGAACCGACCAGCGCGCTCTTGAGGCTGTAGGTGCCGGCACCGCCCTCAGCGTTGCACGGCCGGTAACCCACCGCGACCTGGACGCATTCGGGCGCGTAGTGCGTCTCGCTGAGCGTGTGGCCGTGCATCAGCGCGTAGGCGAGGGTGAACGGCTTGATCGTCGACCCGGACGAGCGGTTGATGCTGCCCGGCGGGGGGTCTGCCAGGTCCTCCCCGTTCTCGACATATCCGCCCACCTTCTTCTCGGTGATCGCGCGGAGGTCGCCGTTGCGCGGGTCGACCGCGACGATGGCGGCGTCAAGGCCCTTCGACTTCGGCAGCACCTCGTGCAGTGCCTGCACCGCAGCCTGCTGCAGGTTCAGATCGAGCGTCGTCTTGACCCGCATGCCACCCGACTCGTAGAGCGTCGAGGCGCCGTAGTGCTGCAGCGACTGCGCGACCAGATCACGGAACTCCGGGGCAATCGTCTGCGCATCCGGCTCAGAGGCCGCGACGATTGGCGGCAGCGAGTCGCCGTACGCATCGCCGGCCTGTTCCGAGGTGATGTAGCCGGCGATCAGCATCTGGTTGAGCACGTAGAGCTCGCGGACCCGCGCCTGCTTCGGATCGGCGATCGGGTTCCACGCCGACGGCGCGGGAGCGATCCCGGCCAGCGTGGCGGCCCGGGCGAGACCAAGGGTGGGATCGTCCTCTCCGGCCTTCTTGTCGAAGTTGATCCAGCTGATCGGGACACCGAAGTAGAAACGGCTCGCCGCGTCGACGCCTGCCGTGCCGTTCCCGAGATAGAGGGTGTTGAGGTAACGGGTGAGGATCTCGGCTTTGGACAGATGGTGCTCGAGCCGGATCGCGAGCGATGCCTCGCGGAGCTTCCGTAACGGCGTCTGCTCGCTGCCCGTGTAGACGTTCTTGACGTACTGCTGGGTGATGGTCGAGCCACCCTGCAGCTCGGCGCCCGTGATGTCGCGCCACGCTGCGCGCAGAATGGCGAGCGGGTCGACACCGGAGTTCGAGTAGAAGCTCTTGTCCTCGGCGGCGACCATCGCCTGGCGCATCACGAGCGGGATGTCCGAGGCCGGCACCGGATGCTCGATCTGCGGGGAGTGGATCGTCGCGAAGGCGTGACCGCTCTGGTCCACCAGCAGCACCGACTTCGGCGCGACCGGCTGGAAGTCATAGTTGAGCGGCGCGGCAAGCAGACCCGCCGCAAAGCTCGACACCCCCACCACGGCAGCCAATGTCAGCCAGCCCAGGACCTGTCGCCGCCGGCGCCGGACGTGCGCGGCGCGGCGCCGTCGAGCCGCGATCGCCGACGCAGCGCTGCGCCGAATCAGCGGCCGGGAACCGGCCGGAAGCCGATTCTGTCCGCCGCCGGGCATGTCTTGACCCTATGTTCATCCGCCCGAATGACTAGGCCGGTGACTAGTCAGAAATAGCCCGGATTCGCCATGGTCCCGTCCGCTTCGCCCGGTGTGTCATGACAAACGTGCAGCCGTGCCTGGGGGGAGCTCGCCAAACCATCAGCCCCGATGGCATTGCCGCGCTTCGGCTTGCGGTCGCGATCGCCCGCGACCCGATGTCGGGGCCGCTTCACGAGCAGGTCGCGTTCCGTTCGATCCCGCGCCCCCGTGCTGCCGCCCGAACGGCGGGTCGCGTAGGCACGCTGAAGCCGCAGCAGGTGGATCCGGCGGAAGTCGTCGCTGACGGCGAGGCGCCCCCCAAGATCCCGAGTCCGTCACCCCCACCCGAACCCACCAGCCAGCAAGCAGTGATCATGTCCGCCGTCCGGCGGGCGCAGGAAGGTGAGGGTGAGGCGTTCGGCGAGCTCTACGACGCCTACGTCGACCTGGTGCACCGCTACATCTCTCACCGCGTGGGGAATCACACGTTGGCCGAGGACCTCACCAGCGAGACGTTCCTGCGGGCGTTGCGGCGGATCGGCACGTTCACGTGGCAGGGCCGGGACTTCGGCGCATGGCTGGTCACGATCGCCCGCAACCTGATCGCCGACCACTTCAAGTCCAGCCGCTACAAGCTCGAGCAGACCACGCCGGACATCCTCGAGACCGGCGCCGACTTCAGCGCCGAGGGACCCGAGAACGAGGTCCTCGCCGGCATCACCAACGCCACACTGCTCGCCGCCGTCCGCCAACTCGGCGCAGAGCAGCAGGAGTGCATCGTCTTGCGGTTTCTCCAAGGACTCTCGGTCGCGGAAACCGCCGCGATTCTTGGCAAGAACGAGGGCGCCGTGAAGGCCCTCCAGTACCGGGCGGTCAAGGCGCTTGGCCGCCTGCTCCCTGCGGAGCTCCTGTCATGAGCACCAGGAAGAAAGGACTTTGGTCCCGTTGCGAATGCCGTCCGTGGATCGTTGCGCGGATGGAGGACAAATCATGAACACAGTGACCACCCGTCGCAAGGCTGAGCGATTCGCTCGCGCCATCGACCTCGATGTGCCTCCGCTGTTCCTTGACGGTGGCGACCCGTCGATGCGCCCAGCCGTCACGCTCACCGCCGCGCTCCGGTCGGCCGCCGCCACGTCGGCTCCCGCGCCGCTGTCCGCGGCGGCTCGACTCGCGATGCGCGAGCGCCTGGTGGCGGCGGCGAATGCTCCGGTGGAGAGCTCCCCGAACTCGCCGAGCGTCAGCTCGCGCGTGACCGGCGCCGCGTCCCGCACGAAGGACACCGGCCGCCGAATCGGTCGTCGGACGTCCGCGCTGATCGGCTCGGTCGTGATCGTCACGTCGGTGTCCGGTGTCGGGGTGGCGGCGGCGCGATCGTTGCCCGGCAGTCCGTTCTACGACCTCAAACAAGCCACCGAGTCCGTCCAGCTCTGGCTTGCCTCCGGCCCACACGCCAAGGGCGAACGACACTTGGCCTTCGCCCGCTCCCGGCTCGCCGAGGCGCGCGCGCTCGGCCCTGACTCCTCCCACCTCGCCTCGACCCTGCGTTCGATGAATGCCGAGACCCGGCAGGGAAGCTCCGACCTGATCGCGGCGTACCGCTCGAGCGGCGAGACCGATCCGTTGGGCGACCTCGTCACCTTCACGCGGCAGCAGTTCGCCGACCTCGCCCGGTTCGGCGACTCGGCCGGCGACCAGGTGCGGGCACAGACCGTGTACTCGATGACCCTGCTAGCCGGCGTCGCCCAGCAAGTCGAGTCCGTCGCGGGCACGACCTGCCTCACCTGCCTGGTCAACGGCACCAAGCCGCACACCACGCCGGCTCCGGGCAACGGGCGTACCTCGCCCACGCCGACGCCGACCACGAGCGGCTCCACCCCCGCGTCGACGCCTCCGCCGACCAGCAGCGCGTCGGCTCGGCCGGACCCGAAGCCGACCGACCTGCTGCCGACCGGCCTGCTCCCGAGCGGCCTGCTCCCGACGAAGCTCCCGACGAAGCTGCCGACCCTGCCGCCGCTGCTGCAGCGCCACGACGGCAAGGCCGGCAAGTCCGGCATCCTGCCCACCCTGTCGCCGATCCCCCTGATCAGCACGCTGACCCAGCTGCTCGGCGGCAAGTAGGGCCTCAACGGCCCTTCGCCGGCGCCGTTCGGGTGCCGGCCGTCCGGCAGTGGCTGTGACAGGAGCGACAGAAGTCCCCGGTCAAGATCATCTAGGGCTTCTAGGTGTGTCTGAACTGGTTTTATGAATTTTGTCCAGTTCGTCATCTAATCTGCCGAACACTGCCGCATGCGTTCCTCGAACGATCCGCGTTACCGCTCCGACGGTCGCTCGTTGTACGCGATTGACGGCGACGGCCGTCTGCCAGCAGGCACATGGATCGGAACTGCGTTCCTGAGGCTCAAGGCAGCACCTGTTCCGGTAACCGCCGGACTTATGGAGGTAATGGCATGCCCAGCATGAGAAAGCGCCGCGGTGTAGCCCTCGGCGCATTCGCGCTCGCCAGCACCACAACGTTGGCGGCTGTGGCCGCCGCCTCGCCGGCGGCAGCGGCTACGCACAAGGCCCCGGCGTACTACGCCGGTCAGGCACAAGGGAACGCACTCGGGCTGAACATCAACCTGCCCGTCAAGCTCCCCCTGCTCCCCAACCCGCTCAGCCTCAACCTGATCCACCTTCAGGGCAAGGCTCTTCACGACCCGCTGCACCTCGCGGGCAACACCTCAGCGATCGCGACGTCCGCCGCCAGCCTGGTTACCGGCAGCCTCGTCGACACGCTGCAGAACACGCTTCACGTTGACCTGAACCGCACGGTTCGCGTCGCTCTGGACAGCGTCTCGCACGCCGAGAAGTCGCTGCTCGACATCCCGGCCAAGCCGCTCGCCGACCTGTCGATCGGCTCCCTGGTCGCCGACCTCGTCAAGTCCACCGATGCCACCAGCTCGGCGGCCAAGACGGTCACAGCGAACATCGGCACGGGCAACGACCTGCTGGGTGCACAGACGGTCTCGCAGGTGCAGAACCTGCTCGACTCGACCCACCTGACCGACACGCTGCAGAAGACGGTCGACCAGGTGCTCTCGACGTTGCAGAACGTCACCAAGACCACCCCCGTGGTGGGCGACGCGGTCGACACCGTCACCAACACGGTCAACGCCGTCCTCGCGAAGGTGACCAATCTGGTGAATCACCTCGGGACCACCGCGCTGGTGAGCCTGACGGTGCACGACACCGGTCAGAGCGTCGCACCGTTCGCCGACGGCGTGCAGTCGAAGAGCACGATGGGTCTCGTCGACGTCAATGTCCTCGGTGGCCTGCTCTCGATCACCGGCTTCCACAACTCGGCGTCGGCGTTCGCGAACGGCATCGCCGGTCAGGCGAAAGCCACCACCTCGGGCACCAAGCCGCTGATCAAGATCAACGCGGCGGACGCGCTCTGCGCTCAGCTCGACACCAACGGCATCAGCCTGTGCAACGTTGACGGCCTGGGCCTGCCGGCGTCGATCACGGATCAGGTCAACGGCCTGCTCAAGACCGTCTCCGGTCTGGTCAACCAGATCACCGAGACGATCCTCAGTGGTGTCCCGCTGATCAGCGAGACCCCGGGTTCCACCCACGTGTCGAAGGACGGCAAGAGCGCTACCGCGATCGCGCCGGTCTACAACATCTCGGTTGGCCACCTGCTGACCGTGACCCTCGGCAACGGGGTGTCGGCTACGGCCGCGGCGCTGCAGAACAAGCCGCAGAAGGTCGTGGTGTTCAACAACCCGGAGAACACCCCGCACACCCTGCCGTTCACGGGTTCGAACTACCCGCTGATGGGCGTGCTGGCGATGTCGCTTCTCGGGATCGCCACGGTGGTTCGTCGTCGGCTGATGTCTCACTAAGAGACAGATTCGGCGAAGCGGCCCCGGCGCAACAGCGCCGGGGCCGCTTCATGTCTCCCTGAGCCTTCATGTCCCCCTAAGTTCCTGGGTATCTCCTCTGCACGGAGGGGTGATCATGCCTAGGCTTCTCGATATGGCAGGACGGTCGAGATCGCGCAGCAGTGCGGTCGAGGCAGGGCTTGCCTCGGCGGCGGTTGCTGAGGTTGAGGCCTCGCTCGCCGTCCCGCTCGATCCCCACGTCGCGGGCTTCTTCGACGTTGACAACACGATGATGCAGGGCGCATCGATCTACCACTTCGCACGCGGGCTGGCGGCTCGCGACTTCTTCACCTGGCGCGACCTCGCGACGTTCGCATGGAAGCAGGTGGTGTTCCGACTGAAGGGCGTCGAGGACCCGGCCCACATGGAGGAGGCGAAGCAAGCCGCACTCAGCTTCGTTGCGGGACACAGCGTCGCCGAGGTCGTGGGCCTGGGCGAGGAGATCTACGACGAGCTCATGGCGGAACGGATCTGGCCCGGGACCCGCGCGCTCGCCCAGCTCCACCTCGACGCCGGACAGCGGGTCTGGCTCGTGACGGCCGCTCCGGTCGAGCTTGCGTCGTTGCTCGCCCGCAAGCTGGGGCTGACCGGGGCGCTCGGCACCGTCTCTGAGGTGAAGGACGGGTACTACACCGGCCGTCTGGTCGGTGAGCCACTCCACGGTCCGGCGAAGGCCGAAGCGATCATCGCGCTGGCCGAGAAGGAAGGCCTCGACCTCACGCAGTGCTACGCGTACTCGGACTCCGCGAACGACCTGCCGATGCTCTCGGAGGTAGGGCATCCGGTCGCGGTCAACCCTGACGCCACGCTGAAGCGCATCGCACGAGCGAACGACTGGGAGATCCGCGACTTCAGGACCGGCCGCAAGGCCGCGAAGATCGGCGTACCGGCAGCAGCAAGCGCAGGAGCGGTAGCCGGCGGCATCGCGGTCGGCCTGTCAATGCGCCGCAAACGCTCCTAGCTCGTATGTGAACCGCCCGCACCCCGCTGTATCCGCCAGTTCACGAACCTCGTAATCCGTTTGCCCCCTCGACGTCGCGGCGGTCTGATTACGCGCGATGACACCCGCGAACGCGCCTCTTGGGGATTGGGGTGGACCGCTCTATTACTGGCAGCCGACGTTGGAGGGCTCGCTGGTTTGGCTGCGACCGATCAAGACGTCGGACTTCGACGCGCTGTATGCGATCGCCTCAGACCCGCTCCTCTGGGAACAGCACCCGGTGAAGAACCGGACCGATCGGGCGGTGTTCCAAAGCTGGTTCGACGATGCGCTCACCAGTCAGGCACTGGTCGTAATCGAGCGAAGCACGGGCCTGGCGATCGGCACCTCCCGCTACGAGGTCCGCGACAGGCGGCGCCGCCACGTGGAGATCGGCTGGACATTCATCTCGCGTAGTCACTGGGGCGGGGCGTACAACAGCGACGTCAAACGCCTCATGATCGACCATGCCTTCGGCTGGGCGCGAGTAGTCACACTCAAGGTCCACGAGAGCAATCTGCGCTCGTTGCGGGCCATCGAGAAACTCGGTGCCGAGCGAGTGCGGCTAGAGCCAGCTCGGCACGGGGTCGGCAGCAGCGTCGTCTACGAGCTCACACCCGCAACGTGGTCGGCCCATTGCAGCGAGACGAAACTCGCTCCTCGTCGTTCGAAATAGCACACAGCGAAGGCGGCGGCCGGCGGCCTCGAGCATCAGAAGAAGACGCTGCGGCGAGCGAGGAGCAGCTTGTAGAGCGTCTGCTGGATGTTCTCTCGCACCTGATCGGTGAGGTTGAACACCAGCATCGGGTCGTCGGCGCCCTCGGGGCCGATCTTGTCGGTCTCGATCGGCTCGCCGAACTCGATGATCCACTTCGACGGCAGCGGCAGCAGGCCGAGCGGCCCGAGCAGCGGGAAGAACGGCGTGATCGGGATGTACGGCAGACCGAGCGCGCGAGCAAGCGCCGGGATGTTGCCGACGAGTGGGTAGATCTCCTCGGCGCCGACGATCGAGCAGGGGACGATCGGCACTCCGGCGCGTAGCGCCGCCGACACGAAGCCACCACGACCGAACCGCTGCAGCTTGTAGCGCTCACGGAACGGCTTGCCGATCCCCTTGAAGCCCTCCGGCCACACCCCGACGAGCTCGCCCGCCTTCATCAGTCGCTCGGCGTCCTCGTTGCAGGCGAGCGTCGCACCGGACTTGCGAGCCGTCGGCGCGACGATCGGCATCGTGAAGACGAGGTCGGCGGCGAGCATCCGGAGATGACGCTTCGCCGGGTGATGGTCGTGCAGCGCCACAGTCGTCATCGCCGAGTCGACCGGGACAGTGCCGGAGTGGTTGGCGACGATCAGCGCGCCGCCCTCCGCCGGCACGTTCTCCATGCCGCGGACCTCGATCCGGAAGTACTTCTCGTACAACGGCCGGAGCACGGGCAGGATCACCGAGTCGGTGAGGTCGGGATCGAAACCGAAGTCGTCGACCGAGTAGTCACCGGTGATCCGGCGCCGCACGAAAGCGAGAGCACCGGCAAGCTTGCGCTCGAGGTCGGACGCCTCTGGCGCCGGTAGCACCGGGTCGAGGACGGCGTCTGCCTTGTCGGTCTTTCGACGGCGGGGGGAGGTCTGCGCCCGCCCGCCGTCGAGTGGGATGACCCGGGCTTCAGGCACGTCCGATACCTCCAAGGCCAACGCCGGCCAACGCCGCTACCGTCCGCCCCGCCGCCTCGATCCGATCGGCGTCGATGATCGGCGTCAGTCCCATGCCCGTCACGAAGGCATCGAACGCACTGACTGTGTCGTGCTGCGGCTGGTAGCCGAAGTCGGTGCGCAGCCGCGTCGTATCCACGCCGCGACCGAACTGGAGGAACCGCAGCTGTTCCGGTGAGAAGTCGACCAGCCCGGTACGGCGGAACAGTGATCCGGCGAGTGAGACGGCGGGCGACGGGATCCCGATGCTGGTGCGGCCGGCGCGCCGGATCGCCTGTGACAACAGCAGGACGCCGTCACCGGCGACGTTGAACGTGCCGCGGTGATCTTCGATCACTGCCCGGCGCAGGACCGCCAGCCCGTCCTCCTCGTGCAGGAACTGCACCCGCGGGTCGAAGCCGAGCACAGTCGGCACGACCGGCAGCGCGAAGTAGCGCGTCAGGGGCGTGTCGATAGTCGGTCCGATGAAGTTGGCGAAGCGCAGCAGGGTCACGTCGACGTCAGGACGCCGCCGACCCAGGCCACGCACGTAGCCCTCGACCTCGACCGAGTCCTTGGCGTAGCCGGAGCGGGGCAAGCCGCGCGGCTCCATGTTCTCGGTGAAGAGGGCCGGGTCGCGCGAGGACGATCCGTACACCGCGGTCGTCGACTTCACGACCAGCTTCCGGACGCTCGGCGCCTTCTGGCAGGCAGCCAGCAGCTGCATCGTGCCGATGACGTTGATCTCCTTCATCGCGGTACGCCCGCCGGCACCGAACGGCGTCGCGATGACGCTCATGTGGACCACGGTGTCGACCTGCGCCGACGCGATGACCTTGGCGATGATCGGGTTGCGGATGTCGGCGCGGACGAACTCGGTGCGACCGACATCGGCCCTCGGCGGAACGACGTCGACGCCGATCAGCCGGTCGATGGAAGGGTCCGCGGACAGTTCAGCCGCCAACCGCCCCCCGAGGTATCGGGAGACGCCGGTAACCAGCACGACCCGGGCGCTCACCCCGAAAAGCCTACGGGGCGGGCGGGGGGCACCTGACGATCACCATCGAAGGTCGAACGACACATGAGCATGCCGCTAGCAGTACCCATGTGCCATGCCCTCCCTCAGGTGGTCTGGGGTAGTCGGGCGATCACCACGGGCTCTCCGCGACCCACGCGAAGCTCATGGCTGGCGTGCCCGGCGTTGACGGCCAGCATCACCGCCCGGAACGAGTCCTCGCACAGCGTGAGCCGGCCTCGCGCGACGTCGCCGTACGTCGCGGTGAACGGCACCGCAAGGGTGCGCCCGTTGCAGCGCACCTCAACGGTGTCACCGAACCGAATGCCGGCCGCCTCGAGCGCCGCCCGGTCGACGTTGAGCGAGACGTTGCCGAAGTGGTCGACGAGGCTCACCTCGGCGTGGACGTGGTCGTCGTCGACCTCGACCTCGTGGGGAGGGAACGTGGTGAGGCCGTCGGCGTCGACGCTGGGGCCCACGTCCGCGATCGGCGTGCCGGCGGCGAGATGAGCGGCGACAGGGGCGAACATGTCGCGGCCCCGGAACGTCTTGTGGACCGACTCCCGCCACAGCGCCGCGTTGACCAGCTCGTGCGCCGCCGCGACGCCGCCCCGCTCGAGCCAGGCCAGCGACAGGAGACCGTTGTCAGGGCCGACCAGCAGCGAGCCGTCGCCGGTCTCGACGACGACACCGCGCGAAGACCCGCCGTGCAGTGGGTCGACGAGCGCGAGATGGACGCCGACCGGGAGGTACGGCATGGCCGACGCGAGGCTGGTCGCGCCCTGCTCGACGTCCTGCGCCGTGATCTGGTGAGTGACGTCGATGATTTGGACGTGCGGCGCGAGTTGCGCGATCACGCCCTTGCAGACGCCGACGAAGACGTCGTCGAGCCCGTAGTCCGAGGTGAACGTCAGCCAGTCGTAGCGCCCTGGCTCCGACGACGGCGTGTTCCCGGACCGCGGCATCGCGACCTTGCGCGCTACTTCTTGTTACGCCGCTGGACGCGGGTCTTCTTCAGCAGCTTGCGGTGCTTCTTCTTAGCCATGCGCTTGCGCCGCTTCTTGATGACCGAACCCACGAGAGACCCTTCTCCTACCGGCGACTACTTCTGGGAAACCGGCGGCTGGTGCCTCGCGTCCGGTCTTGGCGATGAGGCTACCCGGCCTCGACGAACGAGTGCTGCAGGTAGTTGTGCACCGCCTGCTCCGGCACCCGGACCGACCGGCCCACACGGACTGCCGGCAGCGTCCCGGCGTTGACCAGCCGGTACACCGTCATCTTGGAGACGCGCATCACCGACGCCACCTCGGCGACCGTCAGGAACCGCAACTCACCAAGCCGCTCGGCGTCCGTGGCCATGCGACAACCACCCATCCCACGCGTGCGGCGCACCGGCTTCCCCTCCGGCGCTGGCACCGCTCACATGCTCAGCACTGACTGTATCGGCTGAGACGACACCGCGTCACTGTGACTGCTGAGGCGTTGACCCGTTCGGGTCAAGCTTGACCGCCCAGTAGACGTGGTCTGAGCCGTGTGTGAGGTCCAGCACGACGCTGAGATCCGCGCCCGGGTCGGTCACCGGCGAGCTCGCTCCCGGCAGCCGCGCGACGAACCGGAAC
>DASZTL010000005.1:0-7416 GCA_035548055.1 Mycobacteriales bacterium
GTTGGCCGCCGAGCACGAGGTGGCGTCGGGCGGCGTCGGGCGTGCGGTCGACCTCAAGGTCGTCGACGCCGTGATCGACCCGGACACCACCCGCAGCGCGGTGAGTGCGGCGATCGCGGCACACCCACGCCGGCCGGGCGATCACCGGAACATCCCGCTATGAGTCCGGGCAGGTCGGTACTGGTCACCGGCGGCAACCGCGGTATCGGCTACGGCATCGCCCGATCGCTGGCCGACGCCGGACACCGCGTCGCCGTCACGCATCACGGCAGCGCGGCACCCGACGACCTGTTCGGGGTGAAGTGCGACGTCGCCGACGCATCGTCGGTCGCCGACGCGGTCGCCGCGGCATCGGCCGAGCACGGTCCGGTCGAGGTACTCGTCTGCTCTGCCGGGATCACGCGCGACGGGCTGATGCTGCGGATGCCCGAGCACGACTGGGACGAGGTGCTCGACACCAACCTCCGCGGCTCGTGGCTGGCCGCGAAAGCGGTGCTGCCGGCGATGGCGAAGGCCCGGTACGGCCGGCTGCTGTTCGTCTCGAGTGCGGTCGGCGCGGTGGGTCAGGCCGGGCAGGCGAACTACGCGGCCTCGAAAGCCGGCCTGGTCGGGCTCGCCCGGTCACTGGCTCGCGAGTACGCCGGCCGCGGCGTGACGTCGAACGTGCTCGCCCCCGGTCTCGTCGACACGGACATGACGCGCGCGCTCTCCGACCAGCAACGGGAAGCGATCGTCGAACGCACCCCGCTCGGGCGGGCCGCCGCCGTCGAGGAGGTTGCGTCGGTCGCGGCGTTCCTCACCAGCGACGCGGCTTCCTACGTCACCGGCGCGGTGGTTCCGGTCGACGGCGGTCTCGGGATGGGTCATTGATGATGGAGCGGCACTGATGGCACTTCTCGCTGGCAAGACGGTCCTCGTCACCGGGGTGCTGACCGAGGCATCGATCGCCTTCAAGGTGGCGGCCCTCGCGCAGGACGAGGGCGCGAACGTCATCTTGACCGGCGCCGGTCGTGGCTTGTCGCTCACGACGCGCATCGCGGGCCGGCTGCCGAAGCCCGCGTCGGTCCTCCCGCTCGATGTGACGGTCGAGGCCGAGCTCGACGGGCTCGCCGCCGGAATCCGCGAACACGCCGAGTCACTCGACGGGGTGCTGCACGCGATCGGGTTCGCGCCTGCGTCGGCCCTCGGTGGCGGTTTCGGCGAGACGCCCTGGGCGGACGTGTCGACGGCGCTGCAGATCTCGACGTACTCGCTGGTCTCCCTCGCCCGTGCGGTGCGCCCGTTGATGGGCGATGGCAGCTCGATCGTCGGGCTCGACTTCGACGCGACCCGAGCCTGGCCGGCCTACGACTGGATGGGCGTCGCGAAGGCCGGGCTCGAGTCGGCGGCGCGCTACCTCGCCCGCGATCTCGGTCCCGCCGGGATCCGTGTCAACCTCGTGGCCGCTGGGCCGCTACGAACGATCGCGGCGAAGTCGATCCCCGGCTTCGACGGCTTCGAGCAGGTCTGGAAGGAACGCGCGCCGCTCGGCTGGGACGTCGATGACGCCGCGCCGGCGGCCCGCGCCTGCATCGCGCTGCTGTCGGACTGGTTCCCGGCGACCACGGGATCGGTCGTTCACGTCGACGGCGGGGTCCACGCCGTCGGCGCCTAGCGGTCGGCCTAGCGAGCCGGCCGCGCTTCAGCGCACGGCATCGCGGTGCCGCGCAGCGTGAAGCGCCGGAAGAAGCGCCACGCGGTCGTCGCGCCGTCCGGCGCGGTTGGATCGCTGTAGCCACCCATGTGCGAGCTGCCGCCGGGCCAGGCGTGCGGCATCCCGTCGATGATCGTCTGCTGGCCGATCAGGCAGCCAGCCGGATCGCGGAAGGCCGACACCGTGTAGCTGCGGCCCTGCGGCACCTTGCCGCGACGGACGGCCGCCGCTGACAACGAGATCGGGCCGGTCTGGCTCCCGCCGAGCACCAGGTTGTCGGTCCGCAGGCCTTGCTGCAGCGCCTTCTTCGCGCAGGTCTGCGGGAACGCCAGGTCACCGGTCGACCCCATGACGAAGCGGGGTACGACACGGGCGCGCGATCCCATCGCAAGGTAGGCCAGCTGCGCGCTTGCCTCGACCGGAATGCCCACCCCGTCGGTGAAGCACGGGCCGTCGAGGTACCCGGCGGACTCGATGATCCCCACTGCGGCGTAGAGGTCCGGGTAGTCGGCCGCCGCGGCCGATGTGATCAATCCGCCCGCCGACACCCCGACCATGTAGACCCGCTGCCGATCGACGTGCCGCTGTCGCATGACGGTTCGCGTCGTCTGCGCGATGGCCGCGGTGTCACCGAGACCGCGGAAGTACACCGGCGGATACACGAACTTCCAGCAGTTGGCGAGCGGGCCGGGCGATGCCTTCCCGATCGGGTCGACCTCCGGGTAGACCACGACGAACCCGGCGCGATCCGCGAGCCGGTCGAACCTGGTGATCTGCTCTTCCTGCACGGCCGTCGTCTGGCAACCGTGGACCACGACGACGAGTGGCATCGCACGGTCCGGCCGGTACGACGGTGGGGTGTAGAGCAGGTACGGGAAGCGGTCACCTTTGAAGTTGGTAACCCCGTGGGTCGTCTTGCCGTGTCCGAGATCGGAGGGTGCAGCTACAGCGGCGCACGGCAACAGCGCCAGCGCCACTGCCGCGACCAACGCCTTCGCGAGCCCCCGCATTCAGAAAGGGTTCGTCAAACCAGCGGGGATCCCTTGCGCTGACGGCGACGCATGTCCCACAGCAGCGCGCTGAACGGCAGGACCTTCAGGCTGGTCGGCATCCGGCGATCCATCCGGCCGAGTTTGGCGATCTTCTTGTCGAACAGGTCTTGCTCGGCAGCCGACCAGGAGTACTCCATCTGCTCGCGGAACAGCGGAGGCAGGAAGCCCTTGGTGAAGAACAGCGACCGCTCGGCGTTGAGCCGCTGCATCGGCTTGGGCAGGTTCTCGAGCCGCACGAGCGCGTCCAGGTAGCGGCGCATCTTGTCGTCGATCGCGGCGCGCTGGACACCCGCCTCCCAGTACTCAGCGAACTCGGCGCGAGTCTTCGGCCACATGCTCTCGCGCACCTGCAGCGTCGTGCCGAACCGCGCGCAGTAGTGATAGAAGCGGTCGGCCTCGTCCTCGTCGGTGATCGGGCCGTGCATCTTCTCGTGGATGTCGAGCGTGCCGTAGTACAGGCAGGCGGCGACCCAGAGCTGCAGCTCGGGGTTCAGCGCGTGGTATTTCACCGGACTGTTCTCATCCGACTTCACCTGGGCGTGCTGGCCGTTGACCGCCTTGGCGAAGTTGCGGCGGTCGTCATCGTTGCCGAGCATCGCTACCGACAGATAGGTGAAGGTCGTGCGTGCCCGCTTGTAAGGGTGCTTCATCGCGCTGCCCGAGTCGACCTTGCTCTCCATCACGCCGTAGCCGACCTCGGGCCAGCTCAGCTGCATGATCACGTTGGCCGGACCCGGCAGGTCACCGCCGACGCCAACCAGGTACGGCCTGATGTCGAAGCCGTCGGTCGAGATCTTCGGCTGTGCTGCGGTGGTCATGACGCTCCTTTGATCACGGCGGGCTCGGAATCGGTACCCAGGTAGCTGGCAATGACGGCCGGGTGTGACAGCACCTCGACCGGTGGACCTTCGGCGATGACGGCGCCGAGCTCCAAGGCGACGAGGCGGTCACAGATGCTGCTGATGAGGGCCATGTCGTGCTCGACCACGAGCATCGCGCAACCGGTCTCCGCCCGAAGCTTCAGCAACAGCGGCGCGAGCGCCTCGGTCTCGCGCTGCGCCACACCGCCGGAAGGCTCGTCGAGCAGCATGACCTTGGGCTCGTGCGCCATCACGCACGCGAGCTCGACGATGCGGCGGGTGCCGGTGGACAGGCTGCCGGTCGGACGGTGCCGGTACGCGGCCAGCCCGAACTCCTCGATCAGGCGGTCGACGCCCTCGACCAGCGCGGACTCGCTCGCCATCGATGCCGGCATTCGCAACGCGGCCGCGAACGGGTCGCGGTTGGCGAGGTGACGCTCGTAGGCGACGGACAGGGTCTCCGCGACGGTGAGGCTGCCGAACAGCCGCGCGTCCTGGAACGATCGCCCGAGCCCGACCGCTGCGCGACCCCATGCCGGGTAGGAGGTGATGTCCTCGTCGCCGAGGTAGATGCGACCTTCATCGGCGGAGACGAAGCCGCACAACAGGTCGAAGATCGTGGTCTTGCCGGCTCCGTTGTGGCCGATCAGTCCGACGATCTCGCCTTCGCCGACCGTGAGGTTGACGTCATTGACCGCGACGATCCCACCGAAGGACTTGCGGAGCCCGTACGCGCGCAGCGCCGGTTCGGCTGCGACTACGGCAGGCTTCCTCGCTCGCTTCGACGACCGCTTCGGCTGCGCGGTCTGGCCACCGATGAAGACCGCGCGAAGCAGCTCATCGTGCTCGAGCAGATTCTGGGTCGGACCGACGAACCGGACCTGGCCCTTCTCGAGGAACGTCGCGCTCTGCGCGATCGCCACCGCGACGTCGACCGACTGCTCGACGATGACGACGGTGACGCCGGTCGCGTGGATGCGTCGTACGGCGTCGAGCAGACCGGCGACGACCGACGGAGCAAGCCCAAGGCTCAGCTCGTCGATGCAGAGGAGCTTCGGCTTCGTGAGGAAAGCCATCGCCAGCGACAGCATCTGCTGCTGGCCGCCGGACATGTCGCCCGCGAGCTGATGGCTGCGCTCGGACAGCACCGGGAACAGCGCGTGCACCTCCGCGAGTCCGGCGTTCGTCGCCACCGGGTCCTTGCGCTGCAGCCACGCCGCAATCCGCAAGTTCTCGGCGACCGTCAAGGACGGGAAGATCCCGCGACCACCGGGCATCATCGTCAAGCCGTTGCGCGCGATGTTCTCGGTCTGGTCCCCGGTGATGTCGCGGCCCGCGAACCGGACGGTGCCCGACCGCGCGGGAAGCAGCCCGGTGATCGCGCGCAGCAGGCTGGACTTGCCGGCGCCGTTGGTGCCGAGCAGCGCAACGATCTCGCCCTCACGCACCGAGAGGTCGACACCGAAGAGCACTTGCATCGAGCCGTACGACGCGTTGACGGCCGAGCACTGCAGCAGCGCCTCCGGATCCACAGCGGCGATGGGTGGTTTCACCGCCAAGTCGGCGGACGCGTCGTCCGCGGAGTCGGAGTCCGCCCACACGCTGGTGTCCCAGCCGCGCCGGCGGGCGAGGAAGACCAGCGCGCGGTCCCGCAGCCGTTCAGCGACGCCGGCGAGCCCGGAAGGCACGATGACCAGGACCAGGAGGACGCCGACGCCGGTGAGCAGCAGCTGCGAGGTCGGGAACTGGATCGCGATCCACTGGATGAGCGCGACTCCCGCGAGCGATCCGCCGATCGACGCGGTACCGCCGATCACGACCATCGACAGCACGGCCACCGAGTCGGCGACCTGGAAGGTCTGGCTGGTGACGCCACCGAGCACGACAACGTTCAAGGCTCCGGCGACACCGGCGATGACACCGGCGACGGTGAACGCCATCAACCGGGTACGAACGCTGGAAACCGCCGCAGCCTCGGCGCCTACCCGGTTGTCCCGGACAGCGATGATCGCGCGTCCGGGTCGGGCGCGACGCAGCCCGACGAGCAGCACGATCCACAGCGCGAGCACGCCGAGGCACAACAGGTAGAGGTGGCGCTGGTCGCCCAGCGAGAACCGCTTCCACAACACGGGCCGGACAACCTCGGCCGGCAGGGCGCTGGCGAAGTTGGACGGGTTGAAGAAGAAGTCATTCGCCGCCACGGCGAACGCCATCGTCGTCACGGCGAGATACAGCCCGCGCACCCGTAAGGCAGGCAGTCCGAGCAGAAGCGACGCGACGCCACCCGCCGCCCCGGCCACGACCAGCGCCTGGAAGAGGTCGAGGTCGAGATGCGCGATGAGGTCGCCGGCGACGATCGCACCGATGCCAACAATCGCCATCTGACCGAGGCTCACCGTGCCGGACCAGCCGGTGAGGACGACGAGCGACAGCGCTGCCATGCCGAAGATCAGCCCGCTGGTGACCTGGTAGAGCCGACCGTCGGACAACACTGCCGGCAGCAACACCGCGACGAGAACGACCACGGCCAGCATCGACATCTTCGACGCGCGCACCACGGGCAGCCGGCGCAAGGCCGCCGGTAGCGGTCGGGTCGCGCCGATCGCCGTCCACGACGCGTCATCGGCAGCGTCGGCCCTGCTCTCGCTACGGTGCTGCAGCACAAGGGCGAGCAGGATAACGCCGAGAAAGATCGGCTCCTCGACCGACTGCTTCGAGATGTCCAGGCGGACAACCGCCTCGACCACACCCAGGCCGATCCCGGCGAGGAACGCGCCGGGCATCGAGCGCATCCCGGCGATGATCGCCGCCGCCAGCGGAGCGAGCAGGATAGCCGGACCGGCAGCGACGTTGAGCGGTACGCCGGCCGACGGCGCCTGCAACGTGACGGCCAGCGCCGCGACGCCGCCGGCGACGGACCACACGAGCAGCATCAGGCGGCCGGCGGGCACGCCCGCGAGGCGCGCCCGGTCCGGGTTGTCGGCGATCGCGCGGACGGCTCGGCCGGCGTCGGTGCGCAACAAGAACCACGACACCGCGACGACAACGGCCGGTACGACGATCACGACGACCAGGTCGTTGCCGTTGAACAGCACCGGGTTGATCTGGGTGTGCCAGCTGGTCAACCCGGTGGCGAACGGCGCGATCAGGGCCGGGCCATGGAACCAGCGCGGCACATAGACGGCGAGCCCGCCCAGCAGCTGGAGCAACCCGATCGTTGCCACCGTGAGGACCAGCCGGGGCGACGTGCTGAACCGCCAGTTGACCAGCGCGCCAGTGCCCAGCCCGACGAGCAGGCCCAGCGCGAGGCTGAGCGCGACACACACGCCCCACGGCGTGTGGTGCGACAGGTACAGCGAGGCTGCGACGCCCGCCGGCAAGCCGCCCATCGCGCCGTACGCGAAGTTCAGCGAGCGCGTGACGCGGTAGAGCAGGACGAGGCCGACCGCGAGCAGGCCATTCAGGCTGCCGTAGAGCACCCCATAGAGGACGGTGCCCATCGGAACGTCATGCGAGTCCGTCTGCGTCAGCACCAGGACGACCGCCACGGCGACTGCAGCGGCGGTGTATGGCAGGGCTCGCCGGCCCGTGAGCAGCGAGGTCACTGCGGCCCTCGGGGGAAGACCGGCATCGTCTTGCCGGAGGACTCGTTGAGGCCGAACCATCTCTTGCCGACCACCCAGCGGCCGGGCTGGCCGTTGAACGACGACGGTACGGACGGGTTCCACCACTCGACCCGGAACTTGTACTGCGGAGTCCAGATCCCTCGCCCGTCCTGGTTGAACGACCACGGGCCGTACTGTCCGTCGCC
>DASZTL010000006.1:0-53507 GCA_035548055.1 Mycobacteriales bacterium
GTGCAGGTCGGATTGGTCGCTTGCACGGCCTTGCGCAGTCGTTCGGATGGCGCGTAGGCCCGGCGGCCGAGGTCGACCACTTCACCGTTGAGCGGGTCGGTGAGCATCCGGCGCAGCCGGTGGTCGTGGGTGATGCGTCGCAGATGGCCTGCGCTGATTGGTCCGTATCCCACGAGCTCGCCGGGCTGGTCGTCGTCGCCGAGCAGGGTGCTGATCTGGCCGAGCGCGAGGACCTCACCGTGCACCGGGCGGGGCGAAGCGGTGCTGGTGTCACCGAGCAGGGCGCCGGCGAGAGCATGGAAACGTCGTACGCCGACCGGCCGGTCATCGCCGGCTCGCCCCATCACCTCAGCGGTGCGGTTGATCGCGTCGTGCATCTGCCGAGCGAGCAAGGCGTCGCCGGTGGCGTTGATGGTCGCGACGCCGTCGGGCTGCGGGAAGAACTGAACGTCGGACTCCGAACGCGCGGCGTCCTCCCGCTCGGCAGCACCCTTCGGGTCGAGCGCGAGGACGAGCTTGCGCGCAGCCTTGTGTGTCTCACTCGGCGTCCAGCCCCGCTCGACCGCGAGCCCGATGACCTTGGCGTCGACGGCCTCGGTGATCTGCGGCGTGCAGTTGTGCGTCGCGCGCTCGACCGCTTTCACATGCTGAAGCGAAAGACCACCGCGGTCGAGGGCTTCCCAGGACTGCGGCATCGCCGCACCGATCCGGCGCACCAAAGCCAGCTGGATCCGCGCCGTCGAATACGGGACATGGGTCGCGCACGCCAGTTCTTGGGCCGCGAGCAGGTCCGCCTCCTCAGGAGACTCCGGCTGAACCAAGCCGTCACGCACCGCATCGACCGTGGCGTGGGTCGCGATCATCTGGCGGGCCTGGGTATGCGCGATGACCTTGCCCCACAGTGCATGCACCCGCACCGCGGTCGCCGCGTCCATCGGCTCCGCCGACAGCGACTCGAGCACTACGTGCAGCCGTGCGTCGACCGGCATCTGCTCGGCGACGGAGACCCGCGCAGCAGTCTTCCCGAACAGGGAGCGGAGCTGCGGGTCCATATATCGAACATACGTTCGAACAGATACGAAGTCAAGGGTCTTTTCTCTTTATTTCCAACAAAAATCATCCACAACTGTGGACAACAATCGCGCCGTCAGTCGCTCGGGCGGTACCCGGCGCACATGATCCGCAGCCAGCCGATCCGCCCGTCTCGTTCGCTGAGATACGCCTGCTGCTCGACAAGGTGTTCGCCGTCGCCATTGCGGACTCGCAGGCGGTAGCCGACGCGCTGGCGGTCGGCGAACGCATCGGTCTCGATGGACTCGAGAGCCTCGATGTTGTCGCTCGCACTGAACCAGGTGTTGATCGTGGTGATCACGTCTTCTGGGCCGGTAGCGTCCCAGACCCGGCGCGGCGTCATGGCCTGGAAGTCGAGCTCGGGATGGAGAAGCGCGCGGATGCCGTCGTTGTCCTTGGCGGCGAGCGCACGAGCAAACGATTCACCGAGCGACTGAGCCACGGCCTCCCCCCTCCCCTTGTCGCGCCGCGTTGAGCTGAGCTACGCAGCCGCAGACCGCTTGTCCGACCGCTTCGGGTTGGAGAACTCCATCGCGCCGTCCTCCAACTTGGTGAAGCGCAGCATGAACGCGTCGATGGCGTAGTTCATCGACAGTCGCCAGGGCTGGGTAGCGCCTTGCTTCGGGTACTTGTCTAGCGCCCGGATGACGTAGCCCGACGAGAAGTCGAGGAACGGCGCCTCTTCGACCGACGGGTCGAACCTGGGCGTGAACTGTCGCAGGCCGGCTCGCTCGATGTGCTTGATCAGCCGGAACGCATACGCATAGGTGAGATCCACCTTGAGAGTCCACGACGCGTTGGTGTAGCCGAAGAACAACACCATGTTCGGTACGTCGCTGAGCATGATGCCCTTGTAGGCCATGTGCTTCGGGTACTCGACGACCTCGTCGTCGACGACGACCGTCATCCCACCGAACGGCACCAGCGTGAGACCGGTTGCGGAGATCACGATGTCAGCCGGAATCTCCTCCCCCGACTTCACCTTGATGCCGTTCTCGGTGAACGTCTCGATGTGATCGGTGACGATCGACATCTTCTTCGCCCGCAGCGCCTCGAACAGGTCGCCGTCGGGCACCAGACACAGCCGCTGATCCCACGGGTTGTACGTCGGCGTGAAGTGCTTGTCGATCTCCGACTTGCTGATCTCTTCCTTCTCGATGCCTTTACGCAACGCGGCCTTCACGATGCCCGGCCGGCGCCGGCTCAGCTGGAAACTGGCGAGAACCAGCAGCACGTTCTTCCACCGCACGATTCCGTACGCCCACATCGCCGGAAGATGCCGGCGCAGGAAGTTGGCCAGCTTGTCCTCGGCCGGCCGCGACACGACGTACGTCGGTGAGCGCTGCAGCATCGTGACGTGTGCGGCCTTGTCGGTCATCGCCGGGGCGAGCGTCACCGCTGTCGCACCACTACCGATGACGACGACGTTCTTTCCTGCGTAGTCGAGGTCCTCGGGCCACAGCTGCGGGTGGATGATCGGGCCTTTGAAGTTCTCCTCGCCCGGGAAGTCGGGGCGGTACGGCGTGTCATAGCTGAAGTACCCCGCGCAGCAGAAGATGTAGCGGCACGTGATCTGCGTGACCTCGTTCGTTGCGGCATCCCGCGCGTCCAAGGTCCACAGGGCAGTGTCGCTGTCCCACTCGGCCCGCTCGACCTTCTTGCCGTAACGGATGTGCCGCTCGACATCGTGCTCTCGCGCGGTCTCCCGGACGTAGTCGAGGATCGACGGTCCATCCGCGATCGCCTTGGCCGACGTCCACGGCTTGAAGCGGTAGCCGAGCGTGTGCATGTCGGAGTCCGACCGGATCCCCGGGTACTTGAACAGGCTCCAGGTCCCGCCCATCTCGTCGCGCTGCTCGAGGATGGTGTAGGTCTTTCGCGGGAATTCCTTGCTGAACTGTGACGCGGTGCCGATGCCGGACAACCCCGCGCCGACGATCACAAGGTCAAAATGGTTCTCCGCCACACAACGGATGTTCCCATGACCGGGAGGGGTTCATGTCCAAAGGCACTGGGTTGTCCAAGGGAACGGCGCTCGTCACAGGAGCATCGTCAGGGATCGGCGAGGAGACCGCGCGCGAGCTGCAGCGCCGGGGGTTCACGGTCTACGCCGCCGCCCGCCGCGTCGAGCGGATGGCCGGCCTGAAGGCCGATGGCATCCGCGTCCTCAAGATGGACGTCACCGACGAGAAGTCGGTGAAAGGCGGGGTAGCCACCATCCTCGAGGAGACCGGACGGGTCGACGTACTGGTCAACAACGCGGGCTACGGGTCCTACGGCTCGGTCGAGGACGTCCCGATCTCCGAGGCGCGCTACCAGTTCGACGTCAACATCTTCGGCCTCGCACTTCTCACCCAGCTCGTCCTTCCGCACATGCGGGAGCAGCGCAGCGGCCGGATCATCAACATCTCCTCGATCGGCGGCCGCATCTACGAGCCCCTCGGCGGCTGGTACCACGCCACGAAGTTCGCCGTGGAAGGCCTGAGCGACGCCATGCGACTCGAGCTCAAGCCGTTCGGCATCAAGGTCGTCGTCATCGAGCCTGCCGGCATTCGCACCGAGTGGGCGGCGATCGCCGCGGACAACCTCCGCAAGACCTCGAGCGACACCGCGTACGCCGGCCAGGCCGAGCACGCCGCAGCCATCCTCGAGCTCGCCGACCGCAAGGCGTTCAGCTCACCCACCAAGGTGGTGGCCAAGAAGATCGCCAAGGCGGCAACCGTGCGCCACCCGCTGACCCGTTACCCGACGGGCAAGGGCGCCGGGATGATCCTGTTCACCCGCTGGCTGCTCCCGGCCCGCGCGTTCGACGGGGTGATCAAGGTCGCCTTCGCCGCAGCCAGCCGCCTCGCCTCGAAGTAGCGGTACGCCGCATGAATCAGATAATCTGATCGTATGAAAGAGGTCACCGCGACAGACGCAGCGAGAGGCTTCTCGGCGCTGCTCACAGCGGTGGAGAAGACTGGCGAGACCTTCTTCGTCACGCGCGGCGGACGGGTCATCGCGCGCATCGAGCCTGCCGCTGGCACCTCAGGCGCCGCGGTCAAGGCCTTGCTCAAGCACTATCGGCCCGACCCGGATTGGGCCGCCGATCTTGCTGACGTACGCGAGCTGCTCACCACCCAGGACCGCGAGTGGCCCGCCTGATCCTGGACACGACCATCCTGATCGACGCCGAGCGACACGGACGGCAGATCGACCGACTCATCCAGGACGACGACGACGTCGCCATCGCATCCGTCACCGTCGCCGAGCTGCTCGTCGGCGTCGAGCTCGCCGACGACCGCCGGCGCGGCGCCCGGTCTGCCTTCGTGCGCAGTGTGCTCGACACCATCCCGATCGAGGATTATGACGAGCGGGTAGCCCGCGCCCACGCCTCACTGCTAGCCCACGTACGACGGGCCGGCGCGCCTCGCGGCGCGCACGACCTGATCATCGCAGCGACGGCGGCCGCCCACGACCGGCTCGTGGTCTCGACCGACGAGACGGCGTTCGCCCACCTCCCCGGCGTGAATCTCCGCATCTGACGCAGCGCCCTACGCCTCGACTAGCGAGTCCCGGCTTCGCGCAGCAAGCAGGGCAGAGAGATTGAAGCGTGTACTCGTCGGCCGAAACACCGATGACCGGCCGGTGATGACGTCGACATAGTGGACCCGAGGTGCGTGTGCGACGACTGGCTGACCGAGCACGATCCGAATCACGTCGGTCGACACCAAGGCCGCCGAAATCTCCACTGCGGGCGCGATCGCGGGGGCGTCGATCTCGCCGTCGCTGACTCGGCCGAACTCTCGGAGGTCGACGTACCTCGGTAACCGGGCGATCCAGCGCCACAGGGGGATCTTGATCTCGCCGGAGTCGAGCGCCTCGATCGACGCAGTCCGCGGCAGCCCAAACAACCTCTCGAACGCACCCTCGCCGGTTAAGACGGAGTGCCAGGCGGCGAAAGCAACCTCCACGCCAATGACAACTGGAATCGATCGTGAGGCCGCCTCGCGCGAGAGCATCAGGCCCAGCGACGGCATCGTGAAGTCGGTCCCATCGACCACAACCGCCGCGTCCGACGTGAAGGCCGACACATTGTCTCGATTGATCCCCTGGGGGTAGGTCTCCACGCGCACCAGAGGCGAGACGTCCCGGCACAGCTCAGCCAACGCCTGTGCCTTGTTAACGCCAAGGTTGCGTCGAGTCGAACCAGCCTGCCGATTCAGGTTCGATTCAGTAAAGACATCGGGATCGGCCAATCGAAGGCTCCCGATTCCGGAGCGTGCCAAGACCTCGGCGACACGGCCACCAACGCCCCCGACACCCGCGATGGCAACGGTGGACGTCGCGAGGGTGCCCAACTCACACGCGCCGAACAGCCCCTCGTGGCGCGCGAGGAACAGCGGGTAGCTGTCAGGCACGTTCAGCAACTTCGGCCGCCGTACATATTTAGGACTCAGGCAAAGCGAACGCCGCAGGAAGCCGGCCGCGATCCAACCTATTCTCGAAGAACTCGAGGAACTTATGCGTGCGACGCAGGTCGGCGCGCCGCACGCCCGACAGCAGGTCAGCCACCTCACAACGAACGGGTAGGTCAATGCTGTTCGGATACACCGACCTGGGTTCTCCAAGTGCGACAAAGGGGAACCCGACTGTCTGAATGCTCACCAACAACGGCCTCTCCAGGATCGCCAAGAGGCCTTCGACACCACGATCGATGGATTCCCATAACACCCAGTGGAAGAGCGCCATGGTGACGACCGAGTGCCGATACTTGGGATGCACCACAAGTCGCGAAACCTCGAGATCGCCGCGAGCAGGCGTGATGCCATACAGCGTCGCGATAGGAAGCGGAGTGTCGCCCGCTTCGATCAGTCGCACGCTGCCGAGAAGAGCCCCGTCAAGTGAGAAGACACCGCCATGGATCGCCTTGGCGTCGAAGTCGTCCTCGTCCCGCCCGTCGGACTTGAGATCAGTGGTTGCGAGATAGCCCCTTTCGCCCGCGTAAATCTGTCCGCGAAGCTGCTGGCTGGCGATGATCTCGGCGGCGGTGCTCAAGGTGCGCACGACGTACAAGCCCGACCCCCCTGCCCCAGCACCCGCAATGAGACGTAAATGATTGGTGCGCTATTTATAGCGTGGATCTAGGACGCACGTGGCCCGAGGCTTCAACCCGTGCGATCGGAGGGACGCAAGCCGCGTCCCGCGGAGACCGAGTACCGCCTTGCTTTGGACGCTCGGTACGCACCCGACGCGAAGCGGCCACCATCAGCCAGGAAGACCTCGCTCACAAGATCGGGATGTCCCGCCGGTACTTGTCGGGCATCGAACGCGGCGAGTCCAATCCCAGTCTCGACCAAGTTCTGAGGCTCGCGATCGGCCTGGACATCGAGGTCAGCGAACTGCTGCCGCCCCGGCGCGCACTCAAGGCCAGACCTACCGGGCGGTAGCAAATCAGGAGGTCTACCCTGTCCTGAGCACCCGCCAAACATCCACCTGCAGGGCCACCGACCCGGGTCCACAAGACTCGCTAGGGGCCGAGCAAAGTAAGAGGAGCGGTCAGGCAGTGACGCCTCGATGACCGAGATCGCCGAAACCCCCGTCGAGCGTCTGGATCACGTGGTGATCCGCTTTGCCGGTGACTCCGGCGACGGCATGCAGCTCGCCGGCGACAGGTTCACGTCGGAAACCGCGGAGTTCGGCAACGACCTCTCGACCCTCCCCGACTACCCAGCCGAGATCCGTGCCCCAGCCGGCACCCTGCCCGGCGTCAGCGCCTTCCAGCTCCACTTCGGCGACCACTCGGTGCTCACGCCGGGCGACCACGCCGACGTCCTGGTGGCGATGAACCCGGCCGCGCTCAAGGCCAACCTCCACCAGCTGCGCCGCGGCGGCACGATCATCGTCAACTCCGACGAGTTCACCGCCCGCAACCTCAAGAAGGTCGGGTACGCCGAGAGCCCGCTCGAGGACAACTCCCTCGAGGGGTACGCCGTCCACGCGCTCGGCCTGACCTCCCTCGCGGTCAAGTCGGTCGAAGGGCACGACGTCGGGCGCAAGGACGGCGAGCGGGCGAAGAACATGTTCGCCCTCGGCCTCCTGTCCTGGCTCTATAGCCGGCCGACGCAGAGCACCATCAACTACATCGAGCAGCGCTTCGCGAAGAAGCCCGAGCTGGCCGCGGCGAACGTGGCAGCCTTCAAAGCCGGCTGGAACTTCGGCGAGACGACCGAAGGCTTCGTCGTGCGCTACGAGGTCGGCCCGGCGCCGATGAAGCCCGGCAACTATCGGACGGTGCATGGCAACACCGCGCTGGCCTATGGCCTGATTGCCGGGGCGCGGCAGGCAGGGCTGCAGATCTTCCTCGGGTCCTACCCGATCACGCCGGCGTCGGACATCCTGCACGAGCTCGCGAAGCACAAGAACTTCGGTGTGGTGACGTTCCAGGCAGAAGACGAGATCGCCGGCGTCGGTGCCGCGCTCGGCGCCTCCTTCGGCGGCGCGCTCGGCGTCACGACCACGTCAGGCCCAGGTGTGGACCTGAAGGCGGAGACCATCGGGCTGGGCGTAATGATCGAGCTACCGCTCGTGGTCTGCGACATCCAGCGCGCCGGGCCCTCGACCGGCATGCCGACCAAGACCGAGCAGACCGACCTGTTGCTCGCGATGTTCGGCCGCCACGGCGAGGCGCCGGTGCCGATCATCGCCGCGCAGTCGCCCGCCGACTGCTTCGACGCCGCGATCGAGGCGGTCCGGATCGCGACGACGTACCGGACGCCGGTCTACCTGCTCTCCGACGCATACCTCGCCAACGGCAGCGAGCCGTGGCTGATCCCGGATGTCTCGACCCTTCCCGAGATCAACGTTGAGTTCGCCAAGCCGGCCACGGACGGTGCGCCGTTCCTGCCCTACGCGCGCGACCCGCAGACGCTCGCCCGGCCATGGGCGATCCCCGGCACGCCCGGCCTCGAACACCGCGTCGGCGGCATCGAGAAGTCCGACGGCGCCGGCGACATCTCCTACGACCCGGCCAACCACGACAAGATGGTCCGGCTGCGCCAGGCGAAGATCGACGGCATCGCCGCGTCGATCCCGCTGCTGGAGATCGATGACCCGAGCGGTGACGCCGAGATCCTCGTCCTCGGCTGGGGCTCGACGTACGGTCCGATCGCTGCGGCGGTCCGCTCCGCGCGCGCCAACGGCCTCAAGGTTGCACGGGCGCACCTGCGCCACCTCAACCCGTTCCCATCGAACACCGGCGACGTCCTCGCACGCTACGACAAGGTGCTGCTCCCCGAAATGAACCTCGGCCAGCTAGCGATGCTGCTGCGGGCGAAGTACCTCGTAGACGTGCACTCGTACAACCAGGTCCGCGGGCTGCCGTTCCACAGCGAGGACCTGCTCGAAGCGATCAACGGATTGGTCTCGTCATGAGCGTGTCCCTCCCAGTGCCCGGTCCGCGTCGTGGTCTGGAGCTCGTCCCCGTGACCAGCGACGAGCAGACGCGCAAGGACTTCACCTCCGACCAGGAGGTCCGCTGGTGCCCGGGCTGCGGCGACTACGCGATCCTCGCCGCGATCCAGGGGTTCATGCCGACACTCGGCATCAAGCGCGAGAACACCGTGTTCATCTCCGGCATCGGCTGCGCGGCACGGCTGCCGTACTACATGGACACCTACGGCATGCACTCGATCCACGGCCGCGCCCCGGCAATCGCGACCGGTCTCGCCACCTCACGCCCCGACCTTTCCGTGTGGGTCATCGGCGGTGACGGCGACCTGCTGTCGATCGGTGGCAACCACCTGCTGCACGCCCTGCGGCGCAACGTGAACCTCAAGATCCTGCTGTTCAACAACAGAATCTACGGCCTGACGAAGGGCCAGTACTCCCCCACGTCCGAGGTCGGCAAGAACACCAAGTCCTCGCCGATGGGATCGGTCGACCGGCCGCTCAACCCGGTCTCGATCGCGCTGGGCGCCGAGGCGACGTTCGTCGCGCGCACCGTCGACTCCGACCGGAAGCACCTCACCGCCACACTGCAGGCCGCGGCCGAGCATCGCGGCGCCGCGTTCGTCGAGATCCTGCAGAACTGCGACATCTACAACGACGGCGCGTGGGACGTCATCAAGGACGTCGACAGCAAGGAAGACCGTGCCGTGTTCCTCCAAGCCGGCCAGCAGGTTCGGTTCGGTCACGAGGGCGCGAAGGGGGTCCGCGTCTCCCCGCGCGGCCGACTCGAGGTCGTCGACGTCGACGAATCCAACGCCGACTCCCTGCTCGTCCATGACCCTCAGGCAGATGAGCCGGAACTGGCGTTCGCGCTGTCGCGGCTCGGCAACGTCGACAACGGCGTCACCCCGGTCGGCATCTTTCGCGCCGTCGAGCGTCCCGCGTACGACGACGCCGCTCGGGCCCAGATCGAGGAGGCGCGAAGGGCGAAGGGCGACGGCGACCTCGCCGCCCTCCTGAGCTCCGGTGACACCTGGTCGATCGGCGGCTAGGTGCCCCGGGGCGTCGGCTAGGCACCCGCTCGCCTGCAGTTGACTCGGGCCGCCGAGGGTTCTGGCAAAATGGTCGGATCCCCCGCAAGCAGGAAATGAGGCAAGCGATGGCTGATCCGAGCCGTCGTACCTTTGCTCTCCTGCCCGAGCGGGTCCGTGCGATCCGACCCCCGAAGTGGTGGCAGGAGATCGCCTTCATCGCGTTCGTCTACTACCTCTACTCCCTGGTCCGGAACTCGGTGCCCAGCCACGAGACCGGGGCGATACATCGCGCCCAGTCGCTGCTCTCCTTCGAGGGCTCGCTGCACATCGACATCGAGCACTCGGCCAATCTGTTCGTCGCAGGCCACGCGTGGATCGCATATGTCTGCGACTACTACTACGCGACGCTTCATTTCGTGGTGACGATCGGCGTGCTCATCTGGCTCTACCTGCGCCACCCGTTGCGCTACCGGTCCATCCGTAGCGTGCTGATGATCATGAACGTGGTCGCGCTGGTGGGCTTCTGGTTCCTTTCACTCGCGCCGCCGCGGATGCTTCCGGGATTCACCGACACGCTCATCAAGTTCCACACCTGGGGCTCGATCGCGTCCGGCAGTTTGGCGAAGGAGTCCAACCAGTACGCCGCGATGCCCTCGCTGCACGTCGGATGGGCGCTGTGGTGCGCGATCGCGATCGTCACCCTTGCCGAACGTCGATGGGTGCGCATTCTCGGCATCACCTATCCACTGCTCACGGCGCTCGTCATCATCGGGACGGCCAACCACTTCGTGCTCGATGCCGCCGGCGGAGCGCTCGTGCTCGGCATCGCCGTCGCCATCGAGCGACTGCTGTCAGGGCGCCATGCCTACGGCAGAGCAATGACCGGTGCCGTGACGACTGCCGAACCAGAGCTGGCCGCCGCGTAGCCATCAACCCCTAGGGCCATCGCCACACGGCACGGATGCGATAGTGACCGGGCGCCGGCAGCGTTACCCAGACATGGTCGTGCGGGGCCCGGCTCACGTGGCCACCGCTCGTCACGAGGTAGGGCGACCAGGTCATCCGCACCAGGTAGCGCCCCGCCGAGTACGTGTCGAACGTGAAGCCGGTGTCGTCGGCAGCCAGGACGAGCGCAGTGGGCACGGGCGACGGGTCGGAGAGACGCTCGATGATCGGCGACGGCTCGGTCACCGCATAGAGCCGCCAGTGCGAGTTGCTCCAGATGAGGTGCAGATAGGGCAACCCACCACGGATCAACGCTCCCTCGGCGACCGAGCCGTAGTCCAGTGCCGAACGGTAGGGCAGTGCGACGTACCCAACGGCGTTCTGGTCGAGAAATGCCCGATAGGAGGAAGCGGTCAGGGACGCCCGTCCGTAGAAGATCCGGTTGCGCGCCTCATCCGTCTGGCGCTCCCAGCCGCGCGCGACCGCGACTTCGGGCAGCACGTAGGTCAGTGGCCAATGCGTCTTCGGTGCCACGACCTCGACGCGATACTGGTAGATGTCCGACTGCGCGAGCAGCTGGTTCTTGAGCGGTGTCACGAACCCTCGCGACGCGACCGCGCCGCCTGATGCGGCCATGTCGTTCACGAGCTGCCCGAATGGAAGCAGCGACGCGACGATCACCGACGGGATCAGTACCAGCTTCGGCCACCGGGCCGCCGCGACCAGCGCGGGCGCAGCGCCGAGGACCGCGATCCGAGTGGCGTTGGCGCCGATCGGTGAATGGATGAGGTAGCAGGCGAGCAGCAGCCACAGCGTCAACCACCCCATCACCCGTAGCCGGTGCCCCACCGGGCTGAGCATCACCACGAGCGTCGTACCGATCGACAGCAGCAGGGAGGTCAGCGTGAACGGCTCGTAGCCGCCCCGCGAGCCACCCGCCAGGATCGCGATCACGAGCATCGCGACGAGCACACCGATGACGGCCGCACCGCCGGCTCGCCGACGCCGCGGTCCGGCCAGCACGGTCGCCACCGCCACGACGGAGAGCAGGACGCCCGCAACCGGGCTGGTCGCAGCCGTGAGCAAGCCGCCGAGGAAGGCGAGGCCGCTGCGACGGCGCTCGACCGCCAGCACCGCCGCGAGCCCGACCGCAACACCGGCAGCGAACGTCGAGCGGCCCGAGAAGACATCGAACGTGCCGGACACCGCGACCGCGATCGCCGCCGCCCGTGGCCGACGACAGCCGGCAAGCAACGGCACGGCGACCGCCGCCGATGCGACGATCGTCAACGCCCCGAGCCACACCGCGCCGAGCAGGCCGAGCAGCGGCGGCGTGACAAGGCTGTAGCCGGCCATCGGCGTCCCGCCGTACCAGCCGGTCCAGTACGGCACATAGCCGCTTCGGCGGAAGACCTGCGCACGTGCCGTCTGCGCGGCCAGGTCGGCCGTGTGAGGTGCAAGCCACACGTACAACCCGGCGAGGACGACGGCGACGGTCAGGGGCACGACCCATCGCGGTCGAGCGGAAGAGACCTGCGTCATGCAGCGAACACCCGCTCGTGCACCGAGCGGGCGCGGCGGGTGGCCCGCCGGTAGTCCTCGAGCAGATCGCCGCTGTGTCCGGCGCCGTACCCCATGGCGCGCGCGACAGCAGCCAGCGTGCGCGCGTCCGACGGGAGAACGTCGGAGGCGCGACCGCGCGCGAGCACGATCGCGTTGCGCACGCGGGTCGCAATCACCCAGGCATCCTCTAGTGCACGAGCATCGGCATCAGACAGCAGGTCCGCGGCAGCGGCGGCGCGGAGGGTCTCCAGGGTCGCTGTGGAGCGCAGTGCAGGAAGTTCGGCACCGTGTCGAAGCTGCAGCAGCTGCACCGTCCACTCGACGTCGGACAGCCCGCCCCGCCCGAGCTTGAGATGTGACGACGGGTCGACGCCTCGCGGCAGTCGCTCCGCCTCCATCCGCGCCTTCAACCGGCGGATCTCCCGCACGTCGGCATCACTGATGCCTCCGGTCGGGTAGCGCAGCGGATCGATCAGGGTGATGAAGCGACGAGCCAGTTCCTCGTCGCCCGCCATCGGATGCGCGCGCAGCAAGGCTTGCATCTCCCACGGCGCGGACCAGCGCTCGTAGTACTCGGCGTACGACGCCAGGCTGCGTACCAGCGGACCCTGCCGGCCCTCAGGCCGCAGGTCGGCGTCGACCACCAGCGGCGGATCCGGCGCCGGCATGGAGAGCAGGCGCCGAAGCTCCTGCGCGACCTCGTGCGCCGCCGACGTGCAGTCCGGACCGTCCTCGCCGATCGGTTCGTACACGAAAAGCACGTCGGCGTCGCTGCCGTATCCCTGCTCGAGCCCACCGAGGCGACCCATGCCGATCACCGACAGCCGCATCGGCAGGTCCGATCCCAGATCGTTGCTGACCTTGCGTTTCGCAGTCTCGAGCGCCGCGGCGAGAGTCGCGCTGACGACGTCCGACAAGGCGCGCCCGACGGTGCCCACATCGAGCAGACCGAGCAGGTCGCCGCACGCGATTCGCAGCAGCTCTTTGCGCCGCAGCGCGCGGACCGATGCCACCGCGTCCTCCGCCTGCTCGTTCCGCCCGGCGATGGCGAGCAACTCGCGCCGCAACGCACGCGAACCACGCGGGCGCAGCTCGTCGTCATCAGCGAGCAACGCGACCGTTTCGGGTGCTCGACCGAGCAGGTCGGCCACGAACCGGCTCGTCGCGAGCAGCCGCGCGAGCCGCTCAGCCGTCGCGCCCTCGTCGCGCAGCACGCGCAGGTACCAAGGTGTGCTGCCCAGCGCGTCACTCACCTGGCGAAACGAAAGCAGGCCGGCGTCCGGATCGGCAGCGTCGGCGAACCAGCCGAGCATCGCCGGCAGGAGTGCGCGCAGGATGGCGGCGTTACGGCTCACCCCGGCCGTGAGCGCCTCGATGTGGCGCAGCGCCGCGGCGGGGTCGGCGAAGCCCAGCGCTTCGAGTCGCGCACTCGCAGCCTCTGTGGTGAGACGGGTGCCTTCCGAGGGCAATCGGGCCACGGCGTTGAGCAACGGGCGATAGAAGAGCTTCTCGTGGATCCGGCGGACCTCACGGACGTGACCGTCGTACTCGGCCTGCCACGTCACGAGATCCCGATGCCCCATCGAACGGGACAGCCATCGCATCCCGGCCTCGTCGGCGGGCAACAGATGGGTGCGCCGCAGATGCTGCAGCTGCAGCCGGTGCTCCACGGTGCGCAGGAATCGGTACGCCGCGGCCAGCAACGCCGCGTCGTCACGACCGACATACCCGCCCTCGGCGAGCGCCGCCAACGCCACCAGCGTGGTCGGACTGCGCAGCGTCTCGTCACCGCGGCCATGGACGAGCTGCAGCAGCTGAACGGCGAACTCGACGTCGCGAAGTCCACCGGGTCCGAGCTTGACCTCGCGCGCGGCCTCTGCAGCGGACAGCGTTCCCACCACGCGACGCCGCATCGCTTGCACGTCCTCAACGAAGCTCGGTCGACCAGCGGCCGCCCAGACCATCGGCGCGACGGACGCGACGTACTCCGCACCGAGCTCCGCATCACCGGCGACTGCGCGAGCCTTCAGCAGCGCCTGGAACTCCCAGGTGCTCGCCCAGCGCTCGTAGTATCCGAGGTGACTGGCCAGGGTGCGGACGAGCGGACCGGCCTTGCCCTCCGGGCGAAGCGCCGCGTCGACCGGCCAGATCGCTCCTTCGGACGTGGTCTGCGAGCAGGCGCGCATCATCGACGCGGCCAGGGCCGCCGGGGCAGCATCCGCCGGCTCGGCAACGAACACGACGTCGACGTCACTGACGTAGTTCAGCTCGCGACCGCCGCACTTGCCCATGGCAATGACCGCCAGCCGACTCGCGTCGTTCGTCTCGCGCTCAGCGGTGCGCAGCGCCGCATCCAGGGTCGCCTCTGCGAGGTCGGCCAGCTCGGCGGCGACATCGTCGACCGCGAGATCGGCGCACAGATCCCGGGCCGCGAGGCTCAGCAGGGCCTTGCGGTACCCGATGCGTAGGGCGTCGTACCCGTCTCGGCCGATGCGACCGTCGACCTCGCGCTGCAGCGCGACCTTCAGGCCGTAACGGGTGGGCCGCGTCGCGGCAGCGTCGTCATCGTCCAACCGGCGCCATTGCTGCGGGTGCCGGACCAGCCAATCCCCCAACGCCGCACTGGCGCCCAGCACCGAGAACAGCCGTTCGCGCAGGCCGGCGTGCGTGGCGACCTTCGTCAACAGCTCGTTGCGATCGGCGGCGCCCGCGATCCGCTCGAGCAGCGCGAGGGCCAGGTCCGGATCCGCGGCGCGCCCGAGGGTCTCCACGACCGCGTCGTCTCGCGCAAAGCCAAGCGCGGCTAGGCGATGCTCCGCCACGTACGGGTCGGCGAAGCCGAAACGGGCGAGCCGGCCGCTGGCGCTCGCGGCTCGATCCGGCTGCCTCACAGTGAGGCACGCTACGACGTCAGCTCGTGACGCGAGCGGCGAAGCGGCGCGCGACCTGCTCTCCGATCGCCGACAGCCGCTCCTCGGCCGCCGTCACCGGATCGACGACGCCGGCCGGATCGAGCCGCTCGGAGCTCGCCCAGTCGGACACCATCCGCGCCGTCGCCTCGACGTGGAACTGCACCCCCCATGCCGCGGTACCCACCCGGAAGGCCTGCGTGGCGTATCGCCGGCTCGAGCCGAGGACGACCGCACCGTGCGGCAGCTCGGTCACCGTGTCGTAGTGCCACTGGACGACCGGGATCGCACCCATGTCGAACAGCGCGTCGGGGGTGTGGATCTCGACGCTGTCGAGGCCCAGCTCCGGTCCCGCCTCACCCCGCTCGACCTTGCCTCCGGCCGCGACCGCAAGCAGCTGCGCACCCAGGCATACGCCGAGCGTGGGGATCTCGCGCTCGACCGCGTCGGCAAGCAGCGCCTTGGTTGCCGGCAGCCAGGGCACATCGGCGTCGTCGTAGGCACCCATCGGGCCGCCCATCACGATCAGCGCGTCCGCGTCGACCTCGTCCGGCAACGAGTCGGCATCGTACGGACGCAGGATGCGTAGATCGACGCCGTGCGCCGGCAGCCAGTCGGCGAAGCGCCCGACGCCCTCGACCGCGGCGTGCTGGATGACAAGGGCAGCTGCCATCGCTCAGAGGACGGGCAGGTAGCGCTCGAGCTCGAAGGGGGTGACCTGTCGGCGGTAGTCCTCCCACTCCGCGCGCTTGTTGCGCAAGAAGAAGTCGAAGACGCCCTCACCCAACGTCTCCGCCATGAGCTCGGAACCCTCCATCACCTGAATCGCGTCGGAGAGGGATCCGGGCAGCGGGGCGATGCCCATCGCGCGGCGCTCGACATCGGTGAGCGCCCAGACGTCGTCCTCCGCGCCGTCCGGAAGCTCGTAGCCTTCCTCGATGCCTTTGAGGCCGGCCGCGAGCAACACCGCATAGGTGAGATACGGATTGCACGCCGAGTCCGGTGACCTGATCTCGATCCGTGTCGAGTTTCCCTTCTGCGGCTTGTACATCGGGATTCGCACGAGCGCCGAGCGGTTGTTGCGACCCCAGCAGACGTACGCCGGCGCCTCGCCACCACCCCAGAGCCGCTTGTAGGAGTTCACCCATTGGTTGGTGATCGCAGTGAGCTCCGCGGCGTGCACCAGCAGACCGGCAACGAAGGCCTTGCCGACCTTCGACAGCGACAGCGGATCGCTGGCGTCATGGAACGCGTTGCGATCGCCTTCGAACAGCGACAGGTGCGTGTGCATCGCGGAACCCGGCTGCTCGCTGAACGGCTTCGGCATGAACGAGGCATACACGCCCTGTGAAAGCGCGACCTCCTTCACCACGAGTCGCATCGTCATCAGGTTGTCCGCCGTGGTCAGCGCGTCGGCGTAACGCAGGTCGATCTCCTGCTGGCCGGGCGCGACCTCATGGTGGCTGAACTCGACGCTGATGCCCATCCGCTCGAGCATCGTGATGGCCTGACGGCGAAAGTCGTGCCCGAGGTCGTGAGGTGTCTGATCGAAGTAGCCGCCGGAGTCGATCGGCGGCGGCAGCAGCTCGCCGTCCGACGGCCGGCTCCGCAACAGAAAGAACTCGACCTCCGGATGCACGTAGAACGTGAACCCGAGGTCAGCGGCGCGTTGCATCGACCGACGCAGAACGTGCCGCGGGTCGACGTACGACGGCGACCCGTCTGGCATGAGGATGTCGCAGAACATTCGCGCCGTCCCGGGCTGCTCCTCGCGCCAAGGCAGCACCTGGAACGTCGACGGATCCGGCCGCGCCAACATGTCCGACTCGTGAACCCGGGCGAAGCCCTCGATGGCAGAGCCGTCGAAGCCGATCCCTTCGGCGAAAGCGCCTTCGAGCTCAGCGGGCGCGACTGCCACCGACTTGAGGAAGCCGAGCACGTCGGTGAACCACAGCCGAACGAAGCGGATGTCACGTTCCTCGATCGTGCGGAGCACGAACTCCTGCTGTCGGTCCACCCGGCAAGCGTAGAGCCGCTGCGTTACAGCCGCATGACGAACCTAAACTCGAGACATGCCGAGGCTGCGGATCGCACTCGCGCAGGTCGACCTGACTGTTGGTGACCTCGATGGCAACACCGACGTCATCGTCGAACAGACCCGACTCGCCGCGGAGCAAGGCGCCGCACTGGTGGCGTTTCCGGAGATGGCCATCACGGGCTATCCACCAGAGGACCTCGTACTCCGGCGTGCCTTCGTCGACGCCTCGCGTATGGCACTCGAGCATCTCGCCTCGCGCCTGGCAGCCGGGGGCCTAGGTGACCTCGCCGTCGTCGTCGGCTACCTCGACCGCTGCCCGATGCCCGCCCCGCGCGTCGGTCGTCCGTCCGGCGACCCCCAGAACGCCGCGGCGTTCATCCATCGCGGCAGCGTCATCGCCCGCTACGCCAAGCACCACCTGCCCAACTACGGCGTATTCGACGAGTTCCGGTACTTCGTGCCGGGAGACCGGATGCCGGTGGTCCGCCTCGGCGACGTCGACATCGCCATGACGATCTGCGAAGACCTGTGGCAAGCGGGTGGACCCATCGCCGTCGCGCGCGATGCGGCCGTCGGGCTCGTGCTCTGCCTCAACGGCTCGCCGTACGAGCGCAACAAGGACGACGTGCGCCTCGAGCTCGCGGCGCGGCGGGCGATCGAAGCCGGCGCGGCGCTCGCCTACGTCAACCTCGTCGGCGGTCAGGACGAGCTGGTCTTCGACGGCGACTCGCTGATCGTCTCGGATGCCGGAGACCTCATCGCCCGCGCGGCCCGCTTCACGCCCGAGCTGCTCGTCACCGATCTCGACCTTCCCGCCGCAGCCGGCCACAACGCAGGCGGATTCGACGCGCAGGACGGGACGACGATGTCCGTCGAGCGGCTGATGACACCGGCTCGACGTCCGTCCGGTCTTGAAGAGCTGCCGACACGCGTTGCGCCGGCACTCGAAGAGTGCGAGGAGATCTGGGGCGCGCTCGTGTTGGGAACACGTGACTATGTGCGGAAGAACGGCTTTCGCTCGGTCATCCTCGGTCTCTCGGGCGGCATCGACTCGGCACTTGTCGCAACGATCGCGCGAGACGCGCTGGGTGCTGACGCAGTCCACGTCGTCGGAATGCCGAGCCGCTACTCGAGCGAGGGCAGCGTCGCCGACGCCGCGGAGCTCGCACGTCGGCAAGGCCTGCAATGGCAGGCGCTGCCGATCGCGCCGATGGTCGAGGCTTACGAGAAGGCTTTCGCGGAGACCGACGCCGGCGGTCTGCACGGCCTGGCAGAGGAGAACCTGCAGGCTCGAGTGCGCGGGACCGCACTCATGGCTTTCTCGAACGAGGTCGGACACCTCGTCCTCACCACGGGGAACAAGAGCGAGCTCGCAACTGGCTTCTCGACCCTGTACGGCGACAGCGCAGGCGGGTTCGCGCCGATCAAGGACGTCCCGAAGACGCTCGTCTGGCAGCTGTCGCGCTGGCGTAACGAGACCGCCCGGGCAGCCGGCGAGATCGAGCCGATACCGACCGAGATCATCGACAAGCCGCCGTCGGCCGAGCTCGCCCCCGGCCAGCTCGACAGCGACCGGCTGCCGGACTACCTGGTGCTGGACGCGATCCTCGACGCCTACGTCGAGCAGGATCTGGGTCGCGAAGAGCTGATTCAGCTCGGGCACCCCGCCGAGCTCGTCGACCGGGTGATCCGGCTCGTCGACCTCGCCGAGTACAAGCGACGCCAGTACCCACCCGGCCCGAAGATCACACCGAAGGGCTTCGGGCGCGACCGGCGGCTGCCGATCACGAACCGCTGGCGCGAGCCCTTCTAGACGCTCCCGAGGCCAGAACCTCGTTCGGTTGCGCTTCTGCGTTGCTGTGTCACAATTGACGGCGTAGTCCGGGGACTCCGAACGGAGCCTCGAGGCGAGGAGGTCATCACATGACTGACGGCGGCATCTCTCCGTACGGCAGCCCACGCACCGTGCGACGGGTTCGCACGCACCACCTGCAGGCGATGAAGGACCGCGGCGAACGGTGGGCGATGCTGACCGCCTACGACATGCACTCGGCGGCGATCTTCGACGAGGTCGGTATCCCTGCGCTCCTCGTCGGCGACTCAGCCGCGAACAACGTGTTCGGCTTCGACACCACGCTTCCCGTCACCGTCGACGAGCTCATGCCGCTCGTCCGCGCCGTCGTACGGTCGACACGCAGCGCGATGGTGGTCGCGGACATGCCGTTCGGCTCCTACCAGGTGAGTCCGGAGCAGGCGCTGCAGACCGCGATCAGGTTCATGAAGGAAGGCGGCGCGCAGGCAGTCAAGCTCGAAGGCGGATCGCAAGTGGCACCGCAGGTGCGCGCCATCGTTGACGCCGGCGTACCGGTCGTCGCGCATGTCGGCTTCACACCGCAGAGCGAGCATGCGCTCGGTGGCTACAAGGTGCAAGGCCGTGGCGAGTCCGCGACGCGCGTGATCGACGACGCCGTCGCGCTGGAAGCTGCCGGCGCGTTCGCCGTCGTGCTGGAGATGGTTCCGGCCGACGTCGCTGCACAGATCACGAAGGAGCTCTCGATTCCGACGATCGGAATCGGCGCCGGCCCCGATTGCGATGCCCAGGTCATGGTGTGGACGGACATGGTCGGGCTCAACACCGGCCCCGCACCACGCTTCGTGAAGCGCTACGCCGATCTGCGCTCCGTCATCACCGAAGCCGCGAGCACATATGCCCGCGAGGTGGCCGACGGGACCTATCCAGGCCCGGAGCACTCCTTCGAGTAACCGGGCTTCGTCGGCGTTCAGACGTCGGTGACCCGCAGACCTGCGTGAGCCTTGTACCGCCGGTTGATCGACACCAGGTTGGCAGTCAACGCTTCGACCTGACCGGCGTTGCGAAGCCGACCACCGTAGATGCCGCGCATCCCCTTGATGCGATCCACCAGCGACTGAACCAGGTCGGTCGCTTCACGGCTGTCCCCTAACACCAAGACATCGGTCTCGATGCTGTCGACGTCGGCATCGAGCAACAACATCGCGCTGATGTGGTGGAACGCAGCGACGACAGTGCTGTCCGGCAGCAGGCCCTGCGCCTGCTGCGCCGCGCTGCCTTCCGGGACGTGGAGCGCGTACGCACCCTTCTCGTCGAAGCCCATCGGGTTGACGCAGTCGATCACGATCTTCGCGGCGAGAGCCGGCGCGAGCGCAGTCACGAGCGTCTCGTGACCTTCCCACGGCACGGCGATCACGATGACGTCCGCTGCAGCGGCCGCGGCAGCATTGTCGGTCCCGGTGACCAGCGACGGATCCGGCACCGTGGCGGCGAGCTCGGCAGCGGCCTGCTCCGCGCGGTCGGCCTGTCGGGATCCGATGATCACGGCATTGCCGGCCATGGCGAAGCGACGGGCGAGGCCGCGGCCCTGATCGCCGGTTCCACCAAGGAAGGCCAGCGTGAGATCAGCGGCAGAGCCGCTCGGCAGCGTGGTCACCGTTTCCTCTTTTCATTCGTACGGCGGGAGACGATCGTCCCAGGGTGGATATCGGGCAAAGGCCCGCCCCCGGGCAAGGCGGGTAGCCGCCCCCATCGTGGGTAATGGGCAGGAAGGCCTGCAGCGGTGGCGAAACAGGGGGCGTGGTGAGCAGAGGGCGTCGAACCGGGGAGGCGGCACGTGCTCGCGCCGCCGACGACCCGGCGATCACCGAGTTGCTCGACACCGTGCGAGAGGTCCGCACCACGCTCGCGATCGACCTGTCAGCTGCGGCCGGGGCACTCGAGGACAGCGAGACGCGCGTCGCCCGCGACATCCTCTCGGCAACCTCCGACGACCTCGCTCGACTCACCAGCGAAGTCCGCGACGCAGGCGACGACGAGGTCACCAGCCGTCGTCGATCGCGCCGCACCCGCGCTCTGCTTGCACTGCCCGCTGTACCACTCGTCGGTGCGCTCGCGATGACGACCGCAGCCGCGCTGTCCAGCAGCCCGAGCACGCCCCCACATCATGCCGTCGCACCGGCAGCGTCAGCATCGCCTGCACACCACGCGTCAGCGAGCACTGCGCTGCAAAGACTCGAAGACGTCGTTACGCATCACGCCAAGGCTCAGCAAGTCATCAAAGTGGCCGACGACTTGCACAAGCAGCTCACCCGGATGATCGCAACCTCTACCAACGACCCCGCGCAGCTGCACGTCGTGCGAAAGCTTCTGACGCTCGAACAACACGTACTCGAAGGCAGCAAGCTACCGGGCACGCAACTCGCACTTGCCGCGTCACGCGCAATCGCCGCACTGCTCGAGCACCGACCGGCGACACCGCAACCGAAGCAATCCGTTGCGTCGCGCGAGACCTCACACCCGACGCGTGCAACATCCACACCGCGTCCGCGACCATCGCAAACGCAGGTACGACGCACACCGCAGGCACAACAACCTGAGTCGGCAACGCACGCGTCACCGAGTCCGAAGCGCTCCAACCCGTTGTTCGGTGACGGATTTTTCAACTGGCCTTGATGAGACGGCGTCGACAGTCGCCATCATCGTCGCGACACAAGTACATGGTTTTTTCGTTGCGATCATTGGCGTTTTGAGCAATGTGCTGAATACCTGACGGCCGAGATGCAGACTGATGCGCGAAACGCGTCTCCGCGACACGCGACCGCGATACATAGCACGGTGATGGAATGCATGACTTTTCGGTGTCAGAGTTGTCCGCGGCACAGTCCCATCACCGAGCTAGGGGGCTCACGTGGCACGTGTAGCTGCGAAGAAGACCGCCAAGAAGGCGGCCAAGAAGACCACCGCACGAAAGTCGACAGCCAAGAAGGCTGCGAAGAAGGCGCCGGCCCGCAAGGCCGCTGCCAAGAAGACTGCAAAGCGCGCGCCGGCCCGCAAGGCTGCCGCGAAGAAGGCACCGGCGCGCAAGCGCTAAGCCCTGCTCAACCCAGGCGAGCCCCGACAGCCGCCGCGCCGACCATCGGTCGCGCGGCGGCTGTCCGCTGTCTGCTGCTTTGTCGTCGCGGCGGTCGCGATCGCCGGCAGCATCGCGCTGTTCAGCTCTGGGTTCGCCGGACCAGCCCCGGTCGCACTTGCCGGAGCCGGCGGCCTGATCGCCGCCGGCGTCACACTGTGGCGACCATCCCAGCCGAGCCGCGCCTATCCGCCTGATCGGCCGCGCCATGATCGATAGCCGATGCCCGCGTGTACGAGCTGTTACGTATTGCAACTATCGCCTAAGCGCACGATAGACTCGGAGAAGCGACGTCCGGCCCAGTACACCCCCCCACTAGGCCGGGCGTCGCTTTCACGTGCGAGCCCGTCAGGGGTAGACAGAGGGCGTGATGCGCCTCCTGATCGTCGCAGCGGCGCTCGCCGGGAGTTGCACCGTAAGTCCTGCTACGCCCGCCAGCCACATCGCGGCGCGGAGCGCCGCCACCCACGACTCCGGCAGCCCGCACCTGCCACCGCTCGCCGGTGTCGTCGTGGGCATCGACCCGGGTCACAACGGCCACAACTACATGGACCCGGCCTATATCAACCACACTGTCTGGAACGGCCGCGAGCAGGAGGCCTGCGACACCACGGGGACCGAGACGAACGCGGGGTACCCCGAGCCGCGGTTCACGTTCCGGGTTGCGAAGCTCCTTGCCGCGGATCTGCGGCAGCTCGGCGCCGACGTGGTGATGACGCGGCACGACAACCACGGTGTGGGACCGTGCATCGATCGACGCGCTCGGATCCTCAATCGGGCACGTGCGACCGTGGCGATCGACCTCCACGCCGACGGTGGTCCGGCGTCAGGGCGTGGCTTCGCCATTCTCGAGCCGGTCAAGAGCACGGTGAACCGACGCGTCGTCGGTGCCTCGGCCGTCCTCGGGCGGGTGGTACGCCACAAGCTGCTCACGATGACCGGCATGCCCACCAGCAGCTACGACGGCCACCGCGGGATCGCGCATCGCGACGACCTGGCGGGTCTCAACCTGGCGACGCAGCCGAAGGTCCTCGTCGAGTGCGGGAACATGCGTAACGCTCGAGATGCCCGAAAGCTGGTCTCAACCCACTTCCAGCGGAGGCTGGCCGCGGCCTTCACCGCGGCCGTGACCCGCTACCTGCGGATCAGCCGGTAGCAATCACCCATCCGCCGGGTCCGGAAAGCAGGCGCGATGCCGGACGCTCGCTGAACCGGCGACCGACCACCGACACGGCGAGCTCACCCACGGACTTGCCGATGCGGGTACGCCGCACCAAGCCTTGATGCGTCACCTCCACGGAGAGGGACCAGCGTCCGGTCGCGCCCGCCAGCTCCTCAGGCAGGCACTCGACCGACCACCCGGCCCACGCCCGTCGCCGAATCGTCTCGCGGTTGCCACCGACGAGATCGGCCCGCCGTACCCGAACGCCGGGCCAACGCACCTCACGCCCGTCCTGGGCGGCGACCAACGCCACGAGCTCATCGGAATCGGTCATCACATGGTCGAGCGCCGCCCATCCGCTGATCGTCGGATGCCGTCCCGATGCGACCTCGTCGACGTGGCACCGGAGCCTGACTGCGCTGCCGATCTCGAAGTGCTCGTCTGTCACGCCGTACCTCGGGTCTCGAAAACCCGGTAGCTCGGCGTAGATACTCGGCGGCTCGACGGCGGTGAGCAAGGGCAGTGGCCACTCGGTCCGATCGGCACCGGACGAGGTCGCGGCGCGGAAGTCTCGGCGGACGGCGCCGGTCGCGTTGTCGATGACGACCAGCCACGCCGCATCATGTGCACCCTCCCGCAGCAGTCGAAGGGCCACTCGTGGGCGAGGCGCGAGCGACTCGACGGTTTCGCTGTCCGCTCGCCCGACGATGTTCGCGGCTTGGCCAAGCAGCTCGCGGGGCGTGACGTCCACCGTTCCGCTAGCCGCGCGCAGCACGTCATGCAGCGTGAGCAACGTGGACTTGTCCGGTGGTGACTGCGGTGAGGCGACCAGGGCGTCGAGCTCTGCACGCGCCGCTTCGAGCGAGAGCGGCGTCAGCTCGGCCATGTCGGCAGGCTACCGAGTCCCTCGACCACTAAAGTCAGCGGGAAATGCTCGATGTCAGTGTCGTCGTGCCGTTCTTCAACCCCGGCGCGAACATCGATGATTGCCTGCGCTCACTCGTCGCGCAGACGCTGCCGCACACCCGGTTCGAAGTCGTCCTGGTCGATGACGGCAGCACGGACGGCAGCGACGAGCGCGTCGCGCGGTACGCGCGACGATGGCCGGATCTGATCCGGGTCATCACGATCGAAGCGACGGGATGGCCGGGGAAGCCCCGCAACGTCGGTGTCGCTGCCGCACGCGGCGCATACGTTCAGTTCGTCGACAGTGACGACACGCTCCACCCGCGTGCTCTCGAGCGCCTCCTGGAGGTCGCGGCGTCGTCCGACGCCGACGTCGTGGTGGGGAAGCTGTCGAGTGACTTCCGCGGTCTGCACCATCCGGTCTTCCGCAAGACGGTCACCGGCGCGACGATTCACGACTACCCACTCGTCGAGACGCTGACGCCGCACAAGCTGGTACGCCGCCAGCTGCTAATCGACCATGACATCCGGTTCGCCGAAGGGCCGCGTCACGTCGAAGACGAGCACTTCAGCATGCAGGCCTACACGCACGCGCGCTCCGTGGCGGTCGTCGGCGACCTGGCGTGCTACTTCTATCGGCGGCGGCGAGTCTCGGGGCGCAACCTGGGTGACGTGGAGATGCTCCCGGGCGAGTACTTCCGAGACCTCGCACATGTCCTCGACGTCATCGACGAGACGGTTGACGACGTCGGCGCGCGGATCCCGCTCCAGCGTCGCTTCTACCGAAACGAGATGTTGGGGCGACTGCGCGGACGTGCGATGCGCTCGTACGACGAGCGCTACCGACGAGAGGTCCTCGACAACGTCCGCCATCTTGCCACCACGCGGTTCGATCCCCGCGTGCGGGAAGGCCTGCCCTTCTTCATTCGAACCCAGTCACGGCTGATGCTCGACAGCGCAGTCACACTCCTCACGTCGTACTCAGCATGGCTCGAGTCGATCCGGCTGCAGGCAACGTGTTACGCGGCGACGTGGCGTGACGGCAAGCTGCACCTCGAGCTCGATGCGGTGCTGTACGCCGGCGACATACCGCTCCATCTCGAAGGCCATGAGGGCAGCTGGTACGTGCCGCTTTCGGTGGCGCCGAGCGTCGACGCCGTCGACCGCCTCGTCACGACGGATGACCTCGATGCCGTCGACCTCGACTGCGCAACCGTCTCGCGAACCGACGCTCAGCAGTGGTCCTCGACCGACGGGCTGTCGCTGACGATCGCTCCCACCGGTGCCGTGCAGGTGAGTGGCGAGGTCGTCATCGACCTCGCCACCGTGCAGGGTGGGACGCCGCTCGAGGCCGGCCTCTGGGACCTCCGGCTCCGGATGATGTTCGGCGGTCTCACGCGAGCGGCGGCGCTACGCCCGCCGGGCGACGCAGAGCCCGAACCGGTCGACGCTTGGGTGATCGAGGCACCCGCCGATCTGCGCGTGGTACAGCCCTATTGGACCTATCCGTCGCCGGTACTGGCGCTCGACGTGGCCGAGTGGTCCCATCCCCTGGTCGACCTGTTGGACGCTTCCCCGCCCCCCGAGCTACGGCGGCGGCGGCTGCGCCTGACGATTCCGGGACTGCGCGGAAGGACCGGCCGACTCGAGGCGACCCTGATCCTCGAGCCGTCGGATGCGGAGTCGCCGAGCCTCCGCATCGGAGGGTCGATCGACGTCGGCCGCGACGGCTCCCGCTTCACCGCGAAGCTGCCGCGGCGACTGCCCGGCGGGTCCCATTGGCGAATCTGGCTGCGCATCGGTCCCACCGGCGGCACGCCGGCGCGCACGATCGGCTGGGAGCTGGTCCGGGAGGGACGTCACGTGCGCCTTGCCACCACGAACGGGTCATAGTTGGCACCGTGACCATCTCGGCGCCTGGCGGACCTGATCTGCCTCGCTACGCCGACGATCTCGCCGAGGAGATCGAGGACTTCCGGAGCGCGCCGCGAGGAAGCAGTCGACCCGCCCATCCCGACCGCTTCATCGATCGGGAGAGCAGCTGGCTGGACTTCAACGCTCGGGTCCTGGAGCTCGCCCAGGACGTGTCCGTGCCATTGCTCGAGCGGGCGCGCTTCATGGCGATCTTCGCAACCAACCTGGATGAGTTCTTCATGGTCCGGGTCGCAGGCCTGCAACGTCGGCTCGCCACCGGCATCGGCGTCACGACGCCGGCTGGTCTGCTGCCCCGCGAACAGCTCGAGCTGATCGCCACTCGGGTGCACGATCTGGTCACCCAGCACTCGACCCTCTTCCAGCACGAGCTGCTGCCGGCGCTCAGTGCAGAGGGCATCGAGCTGCTCCGGTACCGCGACCTCACGGACGACGAGCGGCGTCGAACCGACACGTTGTTCTCCGAGCAGGTCTATCCCGTCCTGACGCCACTCGCGGTGGATCCCGCGCACCCGTTCCCCTACATATCAGGTCTGTCCCTGAACCTCGCCGTGGTGGTCCGTGACCGAGAGAACGGTCGAGAGCATTTCGCGCGGGTGAAGGTCCCACCGCTGCTGTCGCGGTTCATCACCGTCGGCGAGCAGCGGTTCGTCCCGCTCGAGGAAGTGATCGCCGCTCACGTCCCAGAGCTGTTCCCCGGCATGGACGTGATCGAGACCTCGCTGTTCAGGGTCACGCGCAACGAGGACCTCACCGTGGAAGGTGACGACGTCGAGAACCTGCTGCAGGCGCTGGAGCGCGAGCTCACCCGCCGCCGCTTCGGTCCTGCGGTCCGGCTCGAGGTGGTCTCGGACATCAGCGACAGAGTTCTCGACCTGCTGGTGCGCGAGCTCGACATCAGCGATCAGCAGCTCTATCGGATCGATGGCCCACTCGACCTCTCCAGCCTGTGGTCCCTTGCCGACCTCGACGCACCGGCGCTGAAGTTCGATGTGACGCCGCCGATCACGCACCCGCAGCTGCGCAACCCGGACGCGACCGCCTCACCCGACGTGTTCGCGGCGATGCGACGCGGCGACCTCCTGCTCCATCATCCGTACGACTCGTTCGCGACCAGCGTGCTGGCCTTCGTCGAGCAAGCGGCGGCGGATCCTGCCGTACTGGCGATCAAGCAGACCCTCTACCGGACCAGCGGAGACTCACCGCTGGTTGACGCGCTCATCGACGCGGCAGAGGCGGGCAAGCAGGTGCTCGTCGTGGTCGAGATCAAGGCCCGGTTCGACGAGCAGGCCAACATCAGATGGGCGCGGGCGCTCGAGCAGGCCGGTTGCCACGTCGTATACGGCGTGGTCGGTCTGAAGACCCACGCAAAGCTGTGCCTCGTCGTACGACAAGAACCAGACGGCAGCCTTCGGCGGTACACCCACATCGGAACCGGCAACTACAACCCGAAGACGGCGAGGATGTACGAGGACATCGGTCTGCTCACCGTTGACCCGATAGTCGGCGCGGACGTCGCCGACCTGTTCAATCATCTGTCCGGATACACCAAGCATCGCGAGTACCGAAGCCTGCTGGTCGCGCCGGACACGCTGCGGACCGGACTGCTCCAGCTGATCGCCGACGAGACCGGGCACGCCGCCGCCGGCCACCCCTCCGGCATCACCTTGAAGCTGAACAGCCTCGTCGACGAGCAGGTCATCGACGCGTTGTACGACGCCTCCGTCGCCGGCGTCCCGGTCGAGATCATCGTGCGCGGCATGTGTGCGCTACGTCCCGGCGTCCCTGGCCTTTCCGACAACATCAAGGTCCGCAGCATCCTCGGCCGCTTCCTCGAGCACTCGCGGGTGTTCCATTTCGTCTCCGGTGGAGCCGACCGCTACTTCATCGGCAGCGCGGACGTCATGCACCGCAACCTCGATCGACGCGTCGAAGCGCTGGTCGAGATCCGCGATCCGGCCGTCAGCATGGCGCTCGGAAATGTCCTATCGCTCGCCACGGACCCGGCGACCTCGGCGTGGACGCTCGACCGAGATGGCGCCTGGCACCGTGAGGTGTGCACGCCGGACGGAACGCCGCTGCGCGACTACCAACAGACACTGCTCCTTGCCGCAGCGGATCGACTCACTTCCACCGCAGGCTCCTAGGGCACGATGGTGTCCTCATGGCCCGCAAGAAGCTGATCGAAGCCGCTGGCGGCGTCTTGTGGCGCTCGGCACCGGGTCACGCCGGGATCGAGGTGGCCCTCGTCCATCGGCCGAAGTACGACGACTGGTCGATCCCGAAAGGGAAGCTGACCTCGGGCGAGCATCCCGTCCTCGGTGCCTTGCGGGAGGTGGAAGAGGAAACCGGCCACATCGCCGAACCGGGGCGGCCTCTCGGCGAGATCCATTATCTCAAGGAGGGCGTCCCGAAGCGGGTGCGGTACTGGGCGATGAGAGCTACGGGCGGGTCGTTCGCGGCCAGTGAGGAGGTCGACCGGATGGTCTGGCTGCCGCCCCAAGAGGCGTGGCAGCACCTGCTTCCTGAGCGCGACCGGAAGATCGTGGTCGGCGTCGACCAGGATTCGGTCGCCACACGTCCTTGCCTCATCGTTCGCCACGCCAGCGCGGGCGACCGTTCGGCCTGGACCGGCGACGATCGTGACCGGCCGCTTGACGCGCTGGGCGACGGACAAGCGCGGGCGCTGGCTCCCGTGCTCGCGGCTTACCACGTCCAACGTGTCCACTCTGCGGACGTGCTGCGCTGCCAGCAGACTCTCGCACCGTTCGCCGAGGCCGCCCGGCTCACGGTGCAGAGCGAACCGCTGCTGTCGGAGACGGGGTATGCGCAGCAGCCTGAACTCGCCCTCGAGCGGCTCGTCACGCTGCTGAAGGCGCCCGTCCCTTCGGTGGTCTGCAGCCAGGGCAGGACCATCCCGCCTCTCGTGACGGCAACCTGCGCCGCGCTCGGCGCAGAGGTCCCCGCCGATCCCACCCTTCCGAAGGCCGGGATGTTCGTTCTGCACCTGACGATGACCGGTCCACCTTGCATCGGCGACCTCGAACGGTTCGATCGGATCCTTTGATCGATCTGCAAAAGCACGCGAAGGCTCATATATTTGCCGCAACTGCCGATGGGGTGGGGCGGATACTTCCTCGAGAGCCAGGGACCAAGTTTCATGCTGCGTCGGATCGCTACGTCCTGCCTGCCGGTGGCTGTCACCGTCGGCGTCATCGCATCGATCGGGGCCACGGCCGTGCCAGCGTCCGCCGCGCCGTCGACCGACACCGTGACCGTGGTCCTCAAGACTCATCACCTCGCCGCGCTTCGCCAGCTCGCCCACGCCCACGGCCTGTCGCGCGCGCAACGCCTCACGGCGGTGAGCCGCCTGCTGCCGACCCAGGCGCAGCACAACAAGGTAGTCGGCGCGCTACGCGCCGCCGGCCTCGCCGTGACCCGCGAGTCGGCCTGGTCGGTGTCAGCGACCGGGCCGACGTCCGCGATCACCAGCGCGTTCGGCACGCACGCCGTCATGCACGCTCACGCCACGCCTGCGCAGCGACGGGCGGCCACCGGGCCCTACCCGGCGCTGCCCGCCTCGATCCGTGACGTCGCGACCCTCGCCTACCCGTCCGGGTCGGGCCCAGCGCGCTACCACCACTACGCGCCCAACCCGCTCATCGGCTCGGACTTTCGCAACGCCTACACCTCGCCCGAGCTGACCGCGCATGGGCAGCCGCCGTACAGCGGCCGGAACCCGAAGACGACGCTGACGATTGCGACACTTCAGTTCGCCGCCTGGAACCCAGACGACCTCGCCACATGGGCCAGTCACCCGACCTTCGGTGTGCCGGGCTACGACGCGGCCACCGACCTCACAGTCGTGCCGGTGGACCAGCCGACCGTGCCGACCCCCACCACGGATGACGACGGCGACATCGAGGTCGACCTCGACCAGGAGGCGATCCTCTCGACCAGCCCGTACTCCCACCAGCGCCCGTACTTCGCGCCGAACGACGGCTCAGGGTATCTAGACGCACTGGCGCAGGTGCTCGATGACGTGCTCCAAGACAGCTACGCCTACCAGGGTGGCGACCCGAACATCGTTGCCCTCTCGTCGTCCTGGGGCCTCTGCGAGCTGGACACGGGGGCCGCGTCGATCAACGCGATGGAACCGGTGTTGGCATCGCTGCTCGCCGCCGGCGTCACCGTCTTCGCCTCGTCTGGCGACGACGGGATCTACGACCAGTGCAGCACCTCCGGCGCGCACGTCGACTATCCGGCTTCATCCCCGGAGGTGATCGGCGTCGGTGGTACGACGTTGACGCCAATCGGGAGCAGCTCGCCCAACAATGGGGCGAACTGGACGGAGACCGCGTGGAGCTGCACCAGCGATGCCGACTGCGCGGACAACGGTGGCAGCGGCGGCGGCGTGTCCGGCGACGCGGTCAACCTCGGGTTCGACAAGCCGCAGTTCCAAGATCTGGTGCCAGGCCCATACGCCACGGTGGGTCACCGGATGGTGCCCGATATCGCCGCTGCCGCCGACCCAGAGACCGGCTTCCCGGTCTACACCAGCGACCCGTCGTCGGACGCCGATCTTCTCCTGATCGGCGGCACGAGCCTGGCGGCTCCGGTCTCCGCGGCGCTGTTCACCAACGCGCTGGCTGCACACGCGGTCACGTTCGGCGCCGTCGACGTTCTTCCCGCGCTCTACACGGCACTTGCGGCCAATGACGGCTCCTTCCGAGACATCACCGTCGGCACCAACGGCGCGATCGCGGACGCCGGCGGCAACCCGTCGGTTTCCACCGCCCCTGGGTACGACACGGTGTCCGGCCTCGGGGCGCCGTTGTGGCCGAAGATCGTGGATCGGGTGCTCGACCCGCTGGAATGGCCGGTCGCCCACGCCGCACTGTCATTGACCAGGCCGCACAGCTCGTCGCCGTACAACGTGAAGGCGACGTGGAGCAGCACGCCGGCCACCGGCGGTCTGAACGTCGCGAACGCCGCGGTGCGCATCACGCGAGTTGGCCAATCCGCCTCGGTGTTCTCGAAGCTCAACGCACCGGCGACCGGCTCGGACACGTTCACGGCCGAGCCGGGATCGACATACAAGCTGACCGTGACCGCCCGCGACCTCGCGGGCACCACATCGATCCCGACCACCTCGACACTCGTCGTTCCGATCGACGACAAGGCCTTCGACTTCTTCGGATCGTGGCAGCACACTCATGGCCGCGGAGACTTCGCGGGCACGCTGGCGCAGACGAGGCACGACGGTGCCGCGGCCAGTGTGCGAGCGACCGGCAGGACGTACTCCTTGCTGGCGCGAACCGGTCGGACGTACGGGAAGATCGTCGTGGCGCAGCACGGGCATCAGGTGAAGGTCATCAACCTGCACGCGGGCGGCCGCGGCGAGAAGAAGTTCACCTTCTTCACGAGCACCACCAACGCAAGCCGAAGGTTCGACTTCTTCTGTAAGGGGCGCCTCGTCAACCTGGACGCGCTCTACGTCAGGTCCTGACAGGGCCGGGCCACTGCTAGGCGGCCGCGGCAGCCGCAATCACCTGGAGAAGATGCGGAACCTGGAACGGCTTCTGCATGATCGCGAAAGCGTTGTGCGCCCGAGCCTCTTCCAGCTGCTCTTCGAAGGCGAACCCGGTCATCAGCACGACCTGCGGAGGTGGGCTCTTCAGGGAAGCGAGGACCTCGACGCCATTGAGCACCGGCATCCGAATGTCCATGACGATGACGTCATAGGGGTGGCTGCGCGCCATCTCCAGCGCGATGGCCCCGTCTTCGGCCGGTGTCACGTCGTAGCCGGCGGCCTCGAGGATGTCGACGAGCGTGTCCCGCATGCCGGCCTCGTCGTCCACCACCAGCACCGTGTGGGGAGTCACCGCACCACACCTCCGCCTTCCACCGAGGCGTGTCCGCCGGCCCCGGCAACCGGGAACTCGACGGTGAAGGTGGACCCGACGCCCAGCTCGCTGTCGATCCGTATGGCACCGCCGTGGCTGTCGACGATGCGGCGCGTCACGGCCAGCCCGAGCCCGGTCCCACGGGTCTTCCCCGAGAAGAAGGGCTCGAACACCTGTGCCCGCGTCTCATCGTCCATACCGATTCCAGTATCGGCAACGGCAATGCTCACCTTGCCGCCCGTTGCCGACGTACGGATCGTCACCGTTCCGCCATTCGGCCTCGCCGGCGGGTTTGCCTGGACGGCCTCGTAGGCGTTCGAGAGCAAGTTGAGCAGGACCTGGCGAAGCTGATCTCGGTCTGCCTGTACGGCGGGCAGGTCAGGCTGCTCCTCCCGTGCCACGGACACGCCGGGCGGCGCGGGAAGGATCGACTCGATCTCGGTGACCAGGTCGCCGACATCCACCGCGCTCGTGACCGGCTGCCGTGCGCGCGCATAGTCGAGCAGGTCGCCCACGATGAGCGTTGCGGCGCCGACCTCACGTTCCGCCGTACTCAGGTGCCGGGCCGCATCGGGATCCACCTGGCCGCGCTCGAGGACGTTTCGCAGCAGGTAGTGAGCGTTGGTGATCACCCCGAGCGGGTTACGCAGCTCGTGCCCGACGACGGAAGCGAGCTCACCGATCGCCGCGAGCCGTTCGCTGCGCACGAGCTGCTCCTGCGTCCGCTCGAGCTCGCTCATCGAGTCCTCGAGCGCCTCCGTGCGCTCGGCAACCAGGACCATCGCATAGTCGCGCCGGCGCAGCAGGGTCACCACGACGAACCCGACCAGCACCGTGACCAGTAGGCCGACGCCCAGGACGAGCCAGTACGCCTGGTGCGCGAACGAACCGGTCAACGGTGAGGTCGCCTGTACGGCGACGAGCCAGGTGTCGGCACCGAAGCGGGTGCGAGCCATCACCACCGAGTCACCCTGCGGGGGCGAGCCGTTGGTCGTGAGCAGGAGCTGGCTGGGATCCCGCGACGCGCTGGCGTAGAGCGCCACTCGCAGCTCGTGGAACTGCTTGCCGCTCGTCAACGCCTTCGTGGCGGCGTTGAGGTCGAGGGGCAGGCGCTCGTAGATCGCGAGATCGTGGCGGCCGACGGGCAGGGCAAGCGCTAGGGATCGCTGGCGGTCGTCGCTGAGGACGGCCGTGGTCACGCCTGGTGCCGAGTCCCGCAACGTGCGGTTCAACAGGTCCGCGACCACCGGCTCGGGCGTGCTCGTCAGAGAGCCGGTCGTGACGATGAACCGAATCTCCCCCGTGGCCGGGTCCCGCTGAGCCAGGCCGGTCTCGAAGCCGGCGCTCGCGGGCGCCAGCGCGTTCGCCGCCGACAAGAACGAATGGCGGTTGGCACCGTTCAGGCTCGTCTCGGCGGCCATCGTGGAAAGCTGCGTCTGCAGGCTGCTGAAGCTGTCGGTGAGGATCAACGCGACTTCGGATGCGCGCTCCCCGAGCAGGCGGCCCTCCTGGAGGCGGTTCGCGCGGTACGCCCCGACGGTCGAGCCGACCGTGATCCCGAGAAGGACGAAAACCAAGAGGAACGCGGGCCATCGGACCCGTGATTCCCTGGCATTCGCCATGGTCGCCCTCCCTGCCGCGGGGTCCCGACCGCCGAGTCGCTAGCCGCACCATGCACTGACCCGTCATTATTTCGGACGTGGAGGGAGATGTGGAACAGCCGGCGACCTCGAACGGCGAGCGACCCGTTCAGGTGCTCGTCGTCGACGACGACCCCGCCATGGCCGGAACGCTGGTGGAGATCTTCACCGGCCGAGGGCTTGCCGCGATCGGGGTGACCAGTGCTGGCGCGGCCATCATTCGCGAGCGCGAGCTGCACCCCGCCGTCGTCGTGTGCGACCAGCGCCTCCCCGACATGTCGGGCCTGGACCTCTGCGCGACGATCCGGACGATGGATCCGGACGTCTCGCTGATCCTGCTCACCGGCTACGCCTCGCTGGACTCCGCCATTGCCGCGGTCGGTCAGATCGACCAGTACCTGACCAAGCCGGTGCCGGTCGACGACCTCATCGAATCCGTCGAGGCTGGCGTCGCGCGCACCGAGCAGCGGGTGCGCGAACGTATCGCCGCAGAGAAGATGCGGATGAAGCTCGAGACCGAGCTGCGCCGCCAGGCATCCCACGACACGCTGACGGGGCTGGCAAATCGCGCCCTGTTCAGTGACCGGGCCGAGCACGCACTCGAGCGACGCGGGCTCAGCGAGCTCATCGTGTGCTTCTTCGATATCGACGACTTCAAGGATGTGAACGACAGCTACGGGCACCGCGCGGGCGATGAGTTGCTCCGCGTCATCGGCCAGCGGCTGCGGGAGTGCGTGCGGCCTGCTGACACCGTCGCGCGGTTCGGCGGTGACGAGTTCGCAGTCTTGCTCGAAGACACACAGCTGCCCGGCGCGCTGGATGTGATCGATCGCCTCTATGCCGCGGTGAGCTCGCCGATCCGGCTCGGCGATGACGAGGAGGTCGTCGTACATCTCAGCGTCGGGATGACGATGGTCTCCGGGCGCGACGTGACGTCCGAAGAGCTGCTCGCCGAGGCCGATGCGGCGATGTACGCCGCGAAGGCGCGCGGCAAGAACCGCTACGAGATCTTCGATCCCTCGATGCGGTCGGCGAGCGAGCTTCGGTCACGGCTCCGCGTCGAGCTCGGCGATGCGCTCGCCCGCGAAGACTTCCGGCTGTATTTCCAGCCGCTCATCGATCTGGTCGATGCGGACTGGCGCGGGGTCGAAGCCCTCGCCAGGTGGCCACATCCGCAGCATGGCCTTCTCGAGCCGGCCGACTTCGTCGACATCGCCGAGACGAAGGGGCTCATCGTCGAGCTCGACCGGTGGGCCGTCGCGGCGGCGTGTCGGGCCGCGGCGTGCGTCGACGGGCTCACGATGACCGTCAACATCTCGGGTCGCACGTTGCGCCATCCGGACCTGACGGACATCGTCTCCTCCGCATTGGCGACGAGCGGGCTCCGCGGATCCCGGCTGGTCCTCGACATCTCCGACCTGTCGGCCGACCCCGAGCGCGTGGTCGAGCCGGTTCAACGGCTGCGTCAGCTCGGCGTGGCGGTGGCACTCGACGAGTTCGCCGGCGACATCCCGGCGCTTCGCCGGCTCCGCGGTCTCGACATCGGCTACCTGAAGATCCATCACTCGCTGGTTGCCGACCTCGGCAGCGGATTGGCAGCGACGACGATCGCGGGCGCGGTGATCGACATCGCCCACGATCTCGGGATGACGACGATCGCGACCGGTATCGAGACGCTGAAGCAGTGCGACATCCTCAGTGGCCTCGGATGCGACCTCGGCCAGGGGTACCTGTGGGCTCGACCGGCCCCGATCGACGGCTTCGAGAAGGCGGTCGCTCAGCATCGCGCCGAACGCAGCGGCTAGCAGTCCGCCTCGTCGCTCGGCACCCCCACGAGTGCATCCGGAACGCGCCGCGCCAGCTCGGTTCGGCTCAACATGCCCACGAGCCGACCGCCGTCGAGAACCGGAACCCGAGGAGTGTGGTAGTCGCGCATCATGGCAGCGACGTGCTCGATGCTGTCGTCGACGTTGACCGAGACGACCTCACCCCGAACGAGATCGATCAGCCGGGTCTCGCTCGACAGCTTGCCCGCAGCGGCGACCTCGACCACGAGATCACGGTCGGTGACCATGCCACGCAGGCGGCCATCCCGGTCACAGACGGGGACGGCGTGGAACCCAGGGCCGGCCAGATGGCGAGCGGCCTCCGCAACCGTTGCATCGTCAGAAATCGGGTCGGCGGCCGTCATCAGCTCCCGAGCCAGCGTCATGCCCGCGTCATTCCCCGGTCAGCCCGCGTGACACTCCCCGCCTCGCATCGAAAGCCCGAACGGTGCCGGGGTAAGACGTATCCATGACAACTGCGGCGGACCTGCTCACCGATGCGTTCAACCGGATCCGAGAAGGTGTCCACGGCGTCCTCGACGGACTCGGGGGCGCTGAGCTGGTTGCCCGCCTCGATCCGGAGGCGAACACGATCGCCTGGCTCGTCTGGCACCTCACGCGGGTTCAGGACGACCATGTGGCCGCGCTGTCGGGACGCGAGCAGGCATGGCAGGAGCTCGGGTGGGTCGATCGCTTCGGACTGCCGTTCGACCCGGATGCAACCGGCTACGGCCAGACACCGATCGACGTCGGCAAGGTCCAGCCTTCTGCGCCGGAGCTGCTGGCGGGCTACCACGACACGGTCCATGCGCGGACGCTCGATTTCGTCGCCACGCTGGGCGAACACGACCTAGCGCGTGTCGTTGACGGCAGCTGGGACCCGCCGGTCACGCTTGGCGCCCGGCTGGTGAGCGTGATCTCTGACGACCTTCAACACGTCGGACAGGCCGCGATCATTCGCGGCGTACTCGAACGTGCCGGCTAGCCGCGGCGAGGACTGGCGTGCCTCTCGGGATCGAGGCGGTCGCTGGGCGAGACCCGACCGGCCCGAACCAGCAACCCGTAACGCGCCATGAACTCGACGAGCTCCAGGCGCTCGTCCTCGGGGGTGCCGACGTAGCTCACGGCATCGTGCGCGTGGACGACCTCGGCGAGGATGTCATCGTCATCGAACTCGGGAAAGTGGGCCGCGAGCCGGCCGCGCACCTGCTCCCAGTCGCGGTCGGCGCTCGCTTGCGTTGCGGGACTCGTCACAACAGGCTCGTACCCGGGCATGTGGGGTAAAAACGGCAAGGTCATCTAGCGTCGACGGTGTGATGCCCCCGCCGGTGGCCCCCATGCTTGCGACCACGGGTCCGCTACCGACGGCGGATGCGGACTGGGCGTTCGAACCGAAGTGGGACGGGATCCGGGCGATCACCCGACTCGACGGCGAGGGTCGGATCGAAGCGCGCAGCCGCAACGGCCAGGACCTCACCCGGATGTTTCCCGAGCTCGCCGCCTTGATCGACACGTGCGACGGGACGCCAACCACGCTCGACGGCGAGCTGGTCGCGATCGACGAGGCCGGCGTACCACGTTTCGGGCTGCTTCAGCAGCGCCTCAATCTCACCACCGCTGCCAGGATCACGAGGCGAGCCGCCGAAGTTCCCGCGACGTACATCGTGTTCGACGTGCTCTACCGCGGCAAGCAGGCGACGACGAGCGAGACGTACGACGAGCGGCGAGATCGACTCGAGGCGATCAAGGTCGCTGCGGACGGAATCATGATCGGGCAGGCGTATCGCGACGTCCCGGGCGCCGACGTGTTCGAGGCGGCGAGCACAAGGGGCCTGGAAGGCGTCGTGGCGAAGCGTCGCGCATCGACGTACCGACCGGGCGCTCGCAGTACCGACTGGATCAAGGTCAAGGCGTTCCGGACCCAGGAGGTCGTCGTGGGTGGGTGGCTGCCCGGGCAGGGTCGACTCGCCGACACCTTCGGTGCGCTGCTCCTCGGGCTGCCCGAGGACGACGGCCTCGGGTACGTGGGCAAGGTGGGGACGGGCTTCGACGAGCGAACCAGAGCGCGGTTGCTGGAGATTCTGCAGAAGCTGAGCACCGACGCCTCTCCGTTCATCAACCCGATCGAGGCGAAGGACCGCCGCGCCGCTCGCTACGTGCGACCGGAGGTCGTCGGTGAGGTGCAGTTCGGCGAGTGGACTGGCGATGGCCGGCTTCGGCACCCGAGCTGGCGCGGCGTTCGGCCGGACAAGGATCCCGAGGAAGTGCGCCGTGAGTAGCACCAAGGTTGCCGTGGAGGTCGACGGCAGAACCCTCACGTTGTCCAACCTCGACAAAGTGCTCTATCCAGAAGCGCACTTCAGCAAGGCCGAGGTCCTCGACTACTACGCGAAGGTCGCGGACGCGATGGTGCCGCACCTGACGAACCGGCCGGTGACCTTCCGCCGTTTCCCCGACGGTGTCAACGGCGAGACGTTCTTCGAGAAGCAGCTGCCTCGGCATGCACCGGAGTGGGTGCGGTCGATGAAGGTCCATTCGCCGTCCGGGCGCAAGGGGCGCGACACCATCGACTACCCACTGATCGGGGACCGGCCCAGCTTGTTGTGGGCGGCGAACCTCGCAGCACTCGAGCTCCACGTGCCCCTCTGGCACAGAGAGGGCGACCAGCATCCGCCGACCGAGCCCGACCACCTGGTCATCGATCTCGACCCGGGTCCCGGGACGACGGTCGTCGAGTGCTGCCGGATCGCGCTGCTCGCACGTGACCGACTGTCGGCCGGCGATCACGCGGTCGCGAAGACCAGTGGCTCCAAGGGCCTGCAGGTCTACGCGCCCATGAAGGGTGCGTCGTGGAACGACATCCGCGAGGAGGTCCTGGCGCTGGCGCAGGAGCTCGAGGAGCAGCTTCCGGACCACGTCGTGAGCACCCAGGAGAAGGTGCTGCGCAAGGGCAAGGTCTTGATCGACTGGAGCCAGAACCACCCGGCCAAGACGACGGTGGCCGTCTACTCGTTGCGCGCCACCCCACTGCCCACCGCATCAACGCCGGTGACGTGGGACGAGGTGGCGGCCTGCGCACGGTCGGAGGACCCGACCTTGCTCCGGTTCCTCAGCAGCGACGTGATCAAGCGGCTCGACAAGCACGGCGACCTGTTCGCACCATTGCTCGCATCCCGCCCGCCGAAAGCCAAGCCGCGGAGGACGGCTAAGAAGTCGACCTAGGAGGCCTTCGACTTCCGTGGCTTCGGGGCCGCGGCGATGGCCTCGGCCAGCTCTTCCTTGCTCATCGACGAGCGGCCCTTGATGTCGGCCTGCGCGGCGAGCTTGAGCAGGTCCGCCTTCGACATCTCGGCGTACTCGGCCGGTACGCCATCGGCCGCGGCCGGCCCGCTCTCAGCGGACTTCTCGGCCTTCTTGGCCTTGCCTGCCTTGTCGGACTTGGCGCCGCCGCGTCCACCGCGGGCGGCGATCGACTCCTCCAGCGCGGCCATGAGGTCGATGACGTTGGTGCGGGGAGCCTTCTTCGCGGTCACCACCTGGCGGCCTTCGCGCTTGGAATCGATGAGCTCCTGCACCCGGTCGCGGTAGGTGTCGTGGTAGCGGTCCGGCTCCCACTCCACGCTCAACGACTCGATTAGCTGCTCGGCGATCTTCAGCTCGCGATCGGCGAAGCTGTCATCACCCGGTAGCTCGCCGATGACGTCCTCCGCTGCGCGGATCTCGTCGGCGAAGTACAGCGACTCGACAACGAGCGCGTCGCCGGAGGGACGTAGGACGACGAGGTGCTCGCGGTCCCGCATCACCATCGTCGCGACACCGGCCTTGCCGGTGTCGACCATTGCGCGACGCAGCAGCGCATAGGCGCGATCAGCGCCCTTCCCCCGCGGCGCTAGGTAGTACGTCTGACGGTAGAAGATCGGGTCGATGTCGGCGAGATCGACGAAATCACTGATCTCCATCAGCTCCGAACGGCCCGGTGCAACTGAGGCCAGCTCCTCGCGCTCGACCATCACGTACTCGTCATCACCGGTGTCGTAACCGCTGATGATCTCGCTCGCCGGCACCTCTTCACCGGTGGCGTCGTCGACCTTGCGGTAGCGGACACGGTTGCCGGTGGCCTTGTTGAGCTGGTTGAAGCGGATCGACTTCTCACTCGTCGCGCTGAACAGCCCAACCGGCACGTTGACCAGCCCGAAGGTCAGGACTCCTGACCACAACGCGCGCGGCATCGGCTACTCCTTGCTCACCAGCCGCAGACAGCGGCTCCTGTCACAGAACTCTCCTACCCCCATCGGCACAGTGCAACTGCGGGATAAGCGTGCAACTGCGGGATAAGCGTGCGAATACCCGCAAAACCGGACGGGTACCTCCCGGCTATGCCTATCCGAGCGTGGTCCCGCAAGCGTGAGCGCCAGTACGAGCACATCAAGGAAGGCCTCGAGAACCGGGGCCGGGACGAGGACACCGCCGAGGAGATCGCAGCCCGGACGGTCAACAAGGAGCGAGCCCGCGCCGATGAGTCGAAGCAGGCGAGCCGTACGTCGACGAAGGACATCTCCTCCGGGCGGCGCGGCGGGCTGCGCTCCCACAAGGGGCCGGGCGGGCGTACGAAGGCGCAGCTCTACGCCGAGGCGAAGCGCAAGGGCATCGAGGGCCGCTCAACGATGACGAAAGCCGAGCTCGAGAAGGCGGTCGGGCGCTGACCACTAGCGAGACCCACAACGCCGCGAGCGACATCTCCGCGCGCGCATCTACCGACGTCCCGGCACGGCTCGACCGGCTGCCGTGGGCACGTTGGCACTGGTTGGTGCTTGCCGGTCTGGGCACCGTCTGGATCCTCGACGGGCTCGAGGTCACGATCGTGGGTGCGGTCGGCAGCACCCTGACCAAGGCTCACAGTGGCATCTCCATCACGACCGCCCAAGTCGGCGACGCCGCCGGGGTGTACGTCGCGGGCGCGTGTCTCGGCGCGCTCGTCTTCGGCTACCTCACCGACAAGCTCGGGCGCAAGAAGCTCTTCCTGGTCACCCTTGGCGTGTACCTGGTCGCGACGGTGCTCACCGGCATCTCGACGAACGCATGGATGTTCTTCGCCTTCCGGTTCTTCACCGGCATGGGCATCGGTGGCGAGTACGCCGCGATCAACTCGGCCATCGACGAGTTGATTCCTGCCAGGGTGCGCGGCACGGTCGACCTAGTCGTCAACGGCTCGTACTGGCTCGGTACTGCCGCCGGTGCGGCCGCGACGCTGCTCCTGCTCGACCCGAAGGTGCTCGCCGTCGACGTCGGCTGGCGGGTGTGCTTCCTGATGGGCGCGGTGCTCGGCCTCGGGATCATGTTCGTCCGCCGGACGATCCCAGAGAGCCCACGATGGCTGATGACCCACGGCAAGGTCGACGAGGCGGAACAGATCGTCGACGGCATCGAGCAACACGTTCAGTCCTCCACCGGGCAAGACCTGCCCGAGCCGGATGACACGGAGATCGAGATCAAGCCACAGGAGTCGGTCGGCTTGCTCGACATGGCGAGAACGGTCTTCGGCTCCTATCCGAAGCGAACCGTTCTCGGACTCTCCCTGTTCGTCGGGCAGGCGTTCCTCTACAACGCCGTGTTCTTCACCTATGCGTTGGTCCTCACCACGTTCTACAAGGTCGGCAGCTCATCGGTCGGCTTCTACCTCATCGCCTTCGCCGTCGGGAACTTCCTCGGCCCGCTGATCCTCGGGCGGCTGTTCGACAACGTGGGGCGGCGCCCGATGATCGCGGGGACCTACATCCTGTCGGGAGTGATGCTGGCGATCACGGCGTGGCTCTTCGACGCCGGCACGCTCACCGCGACGACGCAGACGATCGCCTGGGTGGTCATCTTCTTCTTCGCCTCGGCGGGCGCGAGTGCGGCGTACCTCACGGTCAGCGAGATCTACCCCATGGAGACCAGGGCTATCGCCATCGCGCTGTTCTACGCCGTCGGCACCGGTCTCGGCGGCATCATCGGGCCGGTGCTGTTCGGGCACCTCATCGCGACGAAGCATCCGTTCGACACGGCGATCGGCTACCTGATCGGCGGCGGTCTGATGTTCGCGGCGGGTGTGGTCGAGATCTTCCTCGGCGTCGACGCCGAGCAGAAGAGCCTCGAGGACATCGCTTCGCCCATCACGGCGGCTGAGACCGACACGACGCAAGCCGCGCCGACCGGTGCAGCCCGCGCGCCGGCCAAGCTTCCACGCAACGTCCGGCCGTACCCCTACCCCGCGCAGAGCGGCCGGTTCGGACGCTATGACCTGCGCCCCGGCTCCACCGCGGTGCGCGAGACGCATCGGCGGGTCACCGATCGGGAGATCGACATCGTGATCGCGGCGCTACGGCGCGATGGCCCGGCCTCGATGTCGGCGCTGGCGGGGCGCGTCGGCGCCCGCTACTGGGGCCCGGGTCGGTTGCGCGAAGTGCTTCGCGAAGCGAGGGCGCGCAATGAGGTCGTGCGCCAAGGGCGCGACACCTACGCTGCCACCGATGCCCCAGGATCCACCTGAAGCTGGCCTCGAAGTAGCACATGTTGTCCGTCTCGAATCGGACAACGAGCCCAGAAGTGGCTCGCGCGACGTACATCATGTGCTACTTCGAGGGCGAAGGCAGTGCTAGTGATCGTGCTGGGCGACGCAGTCCTTGCAGTACCCGCTCAGCGCGACGTGGCTGGCGTCCAACTGGAAGCCGCTGATCTTTCGTACGCGGTCCGCAGTGTCCCCGAGGATCTCCGGCGGCAAGTCGACCACCCGGCCGCACCCGGCGCACTGCGCGTGCAGGTGCTCGTGCACGGGCGCCGGCTCGACCACGTGGTACGCCGTGAGGCCGCGGTCGAGATGTACGTGGCGGAGCACTCCCGCTGCGGCGAGACCGTCGAGCGTCCGGTACACCGTCGCCCGATGGACACCAGCGTTGCGGAGCGCGACCTGGTTGAGAACTTCCTCGGCTGACGGATGGTCGCCACCGGCTGCAAGCACGCAGCTCAGCACCGCAACCCGCGGCTTGGTGACCCGCTGCCCGGCAGCCCGGAGCAGAGCCTCGGCTCGAGCGTCGAGGCTCTGCTCACGAGCCGACACGGTCATCAGACCAACACGGCCATTAGCGCGGGCCGCGAACCTCAGGAACGCGCGGCATGCGCGGGCGGATCAGTTTGTCGAGGAAGGACGACAGGCCACCGTCGCTCGCGGCACCCTTGAGGGCGTCGAGTGCCTTCAACCGCTCCGCCTGCTCCTCGCGAGCCGCGTTCAGCTTCGTCACCAGCTCATCGATCTGGCCGCTGAGCGCCGTGACCGCCTTGACCTCGCCTTCGACTGCGCCGAGCAGTGCCTTCAGGCCGCCGGCGAGGTCCATCACCTGTGCGCCAACCGCTGGGCGTGCTGCGGCGGGACGAGCCGCGGTCTTCTTCGCCGCCGGTCGCCTGCTCGCCGTCTTCTTCGCCGTACGCGCCATTCCAGCTCCTCGATCGTGGGGAAGTAGGTCAATCGATGTGATGCGGGGAAACACGCTATCGAACCAGCCGTATCCCGACCGGGATAGAAACGACACATGTGTGGTCGCTACGCGAACGCGAGGCACGACGGCGACCTGTTGCGCGACTTCCAGATCGCATCGGTGGTCGACGATCCGCCGGAGCCGTCCTGGAACATCGCGCCGACGGATCCCGGGCGGGTCGTGCTCGAGCGGATCGTCAACGACCGGCCCGACCGCCAGCTCCGCACCCTCAAGTGGGGTCTGGTGCCGTTCTGGGCGAAGGACCCGCGGATCGCCGCCAAGCACATCAACGCCCGCTCTGAGACCGTCACCACCAAGCCGGCCTTCAAGGCCGCCGCGGTGAAGCACCGCTGCATCGTCCCCGCCGACGGCTACTACGAGTGGATGGTTGCCGAGGACGGCAAGCACCCGATGTTTCTTCATGGTGACGGCGTCCTCGGCTTCGCCGGGCTCTACGAGAGCCGCCGCGACTTCGACGATCCCGATGCGTGGCTACGGACGTACACGATCCTCACCTGTACGGCGACCGACGAGCTCGGGCACATCCACGACCGCTCACCCGTCGTCGTACCCCGGGAGCTCACCGACGCGTGGCTGGACCCCACGATGACCGACCCGGACACGGTGCGCGACCTGATCGCGGCAATGCCGGAACCGCGCCTGCACGCGTACGAGGTGTCCACCGCCGTGAACTCGGTCCGCAACAACGGACCAGGCTTGATCGAGCCGATCGAATCGGCCTGACCGGTCAGCCGGCAGCGGCGGCGTGCGCGTCCGCGACGTCATCTGCGTGGTCGTCGCGCATCCCGGCAAGGGTGTCGGTCGTGAGCATCGCGGTGATCTGCTCGGCCGGGCGGGGCACCGCAAACCGGAAGCCCTGCCCGAAGCGGCAACCCAGCGAGCGCAGCGTGCGCAGCTGGTCGGTCGTCTCGATGCCTTCGGCGACGGTCTCCAGGTCGAAGGCGAGAGCAAGGTCGAGGATCGATCGGACCAACACCGATGCGCGCGGCCGACCGCCGAGCGATCCGACGAAGCTGCGGTCGATCTTCAGGATGTCGACCGGGTACCGGTCGAGATAGGCGAACGACGAGTAGCCGGTACCGAAGTCATCGACCGCGACCTTCACCCCGACCGATCGCAACGCCGACAGTCGCGATCGTGCCAGCTCGGCATCCTTGAGCAGCAGGTTCTCGGTGATCTCGACGACGAGTGACTCCGGTGGCATGTCCGCGTCCTGCAGGATCGCAACCACGATCGCGACGAGGTCCGGGTCGTGCAGCTGGCTGGGCGACAGGTTGGCCGACACCGAGAACGGTGCACCCGCGACCTCCTGCCAGACTGCAGCGTCCTTCGCCGCCTGTTCGAGCACCCAGCGACCGAGCGGCAGGATCAACCCGGTGTCCTCGGCGATGTCGACGAACGCGGTCGGCAGCAGCAGGCCACGCTCGGGGTGGCGCCACCTCAACAATGCTTCGGCACCGACCACTTCGAGTGTGTCGAGGTCGACGAGCGGCTGATAGTGAAGGACGAAGTCGCCGTTGTCGACGCTGCGCCGCAGCTCGGTCTCGAGGCGGAGCCGACGGGCGACGCGCGCCTGCATAGCCGGCTCGAAGCTGACGATCCGGTTCTTGCCATCCGCCTTGGCGCGATACATCGCAACGTCCGCGTCACGCATCAGATCGAGCGTTCCGCGTGCATCCGCCGCGTGACACAAGCCGATGCTCGCCGACAGCGAGATCGTGCCGCGCGAGAACGCAAACGGAGCGTTGACCGCGATCAGCAGTCGCTGCGCCGCCGCGAGCGTCTGGTGGTGGTCGACCCGCTCGAGGAGTACGGCGAACTCGTCACCGCCGAGCCGGGCGACGAGGTCGCTGGGGCGCAGCGACCCGCGCAACCGCCGGGCCACCATCATCAGCAGCTCGTCGCCGATCGCATGACCGTACGTGTCGTTGACCGCCTTGAAGCCGTCGAGGTCGAGCATCAGCAGCGCGATGCCGGGACCTGCCGCGGCAAGCCCCTCGATTGCAACCTCGATACGGTCCGCGAGCGACAGCCGGTTCGCGAGGCCGGTGAGCGGGTCGGTATGGGCGAGCCGGCGCAAGCCGAGCTCGGCGTGCTTACGGGTCGTGATGTCGGTGACGACGCCGTCGATGATTCGGCGGCCGTCGGGCAGCTGTTCCCGCAGCCACATCTGGTCCTGCACCCACCGGGTCGCACCGTCGAGCCCGAGCATTCGGTACTCGACCTGCATGACACCCGAGTTGTCGATCGTCGCCGCATCCAGGTACGCGTCGCGGTCGTCGGGATGCACGGCTCGGGCCCAGGCGGCGCTCAGATCGGTGCCCGGCTCTGGCAGGCCACCAAGGAAGATCTCGATGCCCGGCCCGGTGTAGAGCTCGTTGTAACCCCCGCCGGGGATGACCTCGCCGCTGTAGATATGGCAGCCGACTCGCGTCAGGAGCTCGACGAACATCTCAGGCGTCGGCGGTGGGATCGGCTTGTAGCCGTCCCCGCTCTCCGAGAGCGATGAAGCGCCGCGCACGACCTCACGATGCCAGCCTCGCGCGTCCCGCGCCAGCAGGGCCCCTCACCGGCTGGCAGGCGACCCTGCCCTTCAGCGCGATCCTGGGGTTGAAACTCGGCGAAGCGGGCCTGGCCGCAAGACCTATGCTCACCGAACATGGGGGCAGCTCCCGTAACCCGCTACGTCGACAGCGGCGGCGTCAAGATCGCCTACCAGGTGTTCGGCGACGGTCCGATCGATCTCGTCATGGTGCCCGGGTTCGTCTCGAACCTCGACCTGCAGTGGACCGACCCCGGCATGACCGGGTTCAACGAGCGCATGGCGACGTTCTCGCGGCTGGTGATGTACGGCAAGGCCGGCACCGGCCTGTCGGACCCGGTTCCGGCGGTACCAACGCTGGAACAGCGGATGGCCGACCTCGGCGCGGTCCTTGACGCGACCGGCGCGGAGCGGCCGGTTCTGGTCGGGGTCTCAGAGGGCGCACCGATGAGCCTGCTGTACGCCGCGACGTACCCCGACCGCGTGCGAGGTCTCATCCTTTTCGGCGGCATCGTCTGCGGCCAGATCGGCCCACACAACCCAGCCGGCGCACGTTGGGAGGCGGCCGCGTCACGACTGCGCATCGTGGTCGACAACTGGGGCGAGGGACATCTCCTCGAGATGTTCAGCCCCACCCTCGCCGGCGCGCCCTTCGCCCGCCGCGTCGCCGGGATCCACGAGCGGGCAATGGCAAGCCCGGCGATGGCGCGTGCCGCCTTCGACGCGATCCTCGACACGGACGTTCGCGACATCCTGCCGACGATCAACGTGCCAACGCTGGTTCTTCACCGGATCGGTGACGTGGTCCCCATCGAAGGCGCGCGATACCTCGCCGAGCACGTGCCCGGCGCGCGGCTCGTCGAGTTCCCCGGCTCGGATCACTACTGGTGGGTCGGCGAGGCCGCCCCCATCGCCGACGCCATCGAGGAGTTCGTCACCGGTGCGAAGCCCGAACGCTCCAACGACCGGATGCTCGCGACCGTTCTGTTCACCGACATCGTGGGCTCGACCGAACGAGCCGCCGCGCTCGGTGATGCGCAGTGGCGTCGACTCCTCGAACAACACAACTCCCTCAGCAACCAGCAGATCGCAGCGTTCCGCGGCCGCGCCGTGACGTCCACCGGAGACGGCTTCCTCGCGGTCTTCGACGGCCCGGCTCGCGGCGTGCGGTGTGCGCGTGCGCTGATCGAAGGGATGCAGGAACTCGGCCTGGAGATCCGCGCCGGGCTGCACACGGGCGAGTGCGAGCGCGTCGACGGGGACAACATCGGAGGGCTTGCCGTCCACATCGGCGCACGCATCTCGGCACTCGCCGGTCCCGGCGAAGTCCTCGTTTCCAGCACTGTGCGCGACCTCGTCGCAGGGGCCGGGATCGAGTTCGAGAGCACCGGCGAGCACGAGCTGCGCGGAATCCCCGGAACGTGGGGGGTCCATCGGGTCGTCACTGCCCCGTCAGCAGAGGCCCGAGAGCGCGAGCCCGTTCCGGTGGGACGCCAACCCATCACCCATACGTCGCCGCCCCGGTCCCAGCGGGCGCTGGTCGCGACGATGCGCCGCTGGCCCGGCCTCACGCGGCGCATCTCACGACCGATCTACCGCGGCCAGCTCGACGATCTCTCGCGAGAGCGCTGAGCGGCCTAGCATCACGGCCGTGGAGCGCACGCCGGACAAACCGACGCGGCCGTACGACAGCCCGGTACGCCGGGAGCGCTCCGCCGAGACCCGCGAGCGCATCGTCGGGGCCGGCTCTGGGCTGGTCCGCGAAATCGGGTCGTGGGACTGGAGCGGCCTGACGGTCCGTGAGGTCGCCGCACGTGCCGGCGTTCACGAGCGGACCGTCCATCGACACTTCGCCACCGAGCGCGACCTGCGGGCCGCGGTGCTGCAGCGCCTGATCGAGGAGGCCGGCGTCACCGTCGAAGGCATGCGACTCGACGAGGTCCCCCACCACGTCGAGCAGCTCTTCGGCTACCTGTCGGAGTTCTCGAGCGCGCCACGGCGCCAACCGGATGCGCTGTTCGTCGCCCTCGACCAGCGCCGAAAAGCGGCGTTGCTCGAGACGGTCAACCTCGGCGCCAAGGGCCTGTCCGAAGAGGAGACGCGCCTCGTCGCAGCGATGATCGACACGCTGTGGGGCATGCCCACCTACAACCGGCTCACCGGCGACTGGGGTCTCGACGCGACCGACGCCGCGCGCGGCGTCAACTGGCTGGTCGGACTCCTGACGAAGGCAGTCATGGCCGGTCGGGGGCCTGGGTCAGCCAACAACGATCGGTAGCGTCTCCCAGCCGCGCACCGTCGAGGTCGAGCCCAGCTTTGCGCCTGCCCAGTCGACCTCCCAGGTCGGCCAGCGCTTGAGGATCTCCTCCAGGGCGACCTTGCCCTCGAGCCTGGCAAGCGCCGCACCCATGCAGTAGTGCACCGAGTAGCCGAATCCGAGGTGCTGGCTGATCGGGCGGTGGATGTCGTAAGTGTCCCCGTCGGGGTACACGCGGTCGTCGCGGTTCCCGGAGCCGAGCAGGAACAGCATGACGCTGCCCGCCGGCACCGTCTGACCGCACAGCTCGCAGTCGCGCGCGACGTAGCGGGCGACGTGCGGCCCGGGCGGCTGGAACCGGACTGTCTCTTCGACCGCGTTCGCCACCAGCGACAGATCTTCGACGATGGCTTTGCGCTGGTCCGGGTGCTGCGCTAGCAGCGACCCCATCCAGCCGATCAACCGTGTCGTCGTCTCGTTGCCGGCGCCGGCTACGACCGCGACGTATGTGAGGACCTCCTGGCGCGTCAGCTTGCGCGTCACGCCGTGCTCGTCCTCGAACTCCGCATTGAGGAGGTCGGTCATGAGGTCGTTCGACGGGTTCTTCATCCGCCAGTCGACGTACTCAGCGAAGATGTCTCCTTCCGCGAACGACGTGTCCGTCACCACCATCTGCTCGCCGGCCTTGGTGCGGAGGTTGTTGTCGACGTTCGCGCGCACAGCCGCTGTGGCCTCCTCCGGGATACCGAGCAGCATGCCGATCACCTTGCCCGGCATCTGCGCGCCGAGCTCTGCGATGAGGTCGAAGCGCTCCGCACCGATCAACGGGTCGAGGTGCTGGGCGCAGTAGGCGCGGATCTGCGGCTCGATCGCGGCGATGCGTCGCGGCGTGAAGACACGGACCAGCAGGCTGCGATGGAGGTCGTGGACCGGCGGATCCTCCATGATCAAGGTGCCGGACGGCAGGTCGAGATCTGCCTTGATCAGCTCGATGATCACGCCCTTGGCGGAGCTGAACGTCTGCCAGTCCGGCAGGCCTTTCGAGATGTCGGCGTGACGGCTCAGTGCATAGAAGTCGTACTGCTCGTTGTAATAGAGCGGCGCCTCGTCGCGCAGTCGGCGCCACATCGGGTACGGGTCGGCGGCGAGAGCGACGTCGTACGGGTCGTAGTACGGCGGCGCGTCGGTGGAGACGGACACGGACTCACCTTGTCTGGAGCTCGACGACATGATTGATGTCAGAAGTCTGGCGTGAACCTATCGCCTTAGCAAGGCGCCCGGAATACCCCTGAGCGATACGGCGTTGCGGACTTCGTACGCCCGCCCGGGACATCGACGATTGGCGTTGGACCTCAGCGAGGACGCACCTCATGACTGCACCGACCGGCCACGCCGGGCACGACTCCGAGAGTGCCGACCGGACCAGCCACCACCATCATTCGATGGGGAGTCTCACGTCGATGGCGGTGAGCGCCACCCTCCACTGCCTGACCGGCTGCGCCATCGGCGAGATCGTCGGTCTGATCATCGGCACCTCCGCGGGGATCGGCAACGTCGCCACGATCGCCATCTCCGTTGCGCTCGCGTTCGCCTTCGGCTACTCGCTGTCCACACTGCCGCTGCTTCGGTCCGGCGTCGCGGTGCGGACAGCTCTGACTGTCGTGCTGGCCGCGGACACGCTGTCGATCCTCACGATGGAGATCGTGGACAACGCTGTCGTGGCCGCGATCCCCGGAGCGATGAACGCCGGACTCGTCAATGTCACCTTCTGGCTCAGCATGATCCTGTCGCTGGCAGTCGCTTTCGCCGCAGCGGTCCCCGTCAACCGCTACCTCCTCGACCGCGGCAGGGGACACGCATTGACCCACGAGTACCACGGTGCTGATGCCGTCGCGTCGGGCTGGCGGCATGCCCTGCCCGCGTTCGGCACCGGCGCACTCGCCAGCGTCATCGCCGCATTCATGCTCGGCGCGCTGCTCGTCGCGTTCGCCGCAGAAGCCTGACGCGGCTGCTAGCCTTGCTTCATCGGCGGTGCACTTCACCGCTTACCTCCCGCGGGCGAGCCGCCCGTGAGGTCGCACAAGAACTTCGTTCCCGGGTCAATCGGTGAGCCTCTTGCGGCCTAACTGATAGACGCACGGAGAAACGAATACATGCCTGCCCAAGCACGCCCACACCGCGCTGCCCCGAAACATGGCTCTGGTCAGCAACACGGTGCCCCTAAGCATCGTTCCCGCACGACCAAGCACGCGGCCCGTCCCGCGCAGCGTCCACGGCCGAGGCAAGAGCCGCGCGTCAGCGAACTCGACCTGATGCTCGAGGAGGCGCTGTCGCGCCCCGCGCCCGCGGACGCCTCGTTTGCCGAGCTCGGCGTTTCCGCCCCTCTCGTCGCAGCGCTGAAGCGCCGTGGCATCACCGCTCCCTTCGCCATCCAGGGCCGAGCGCTGCCCGATGCACTCGCCGGCCGCGACGTGCTCGGCCGCGCGCAGACCGGCTCCGGCAAGACCCTCGCCTTTGGCATTCCGATGCTGGCCCGGCTCGCCGGCCAGCGATCGCAGGTCCAACGGCCACGCGGCCTCGTCCTCGTCCCCACCCGCGAGCTCGCCATGCAGGTCGCCGACGCACTCCGCCCCCTCGGTGATGCCGTCGGGCTGCGGCTCATCGCGGTCTTCGGCGGTGCGCCGTACGGCGGGCAGATCAATGCTCTCGACCGTGGCGTCGACATCGTCGTCGCGACCCCGGGTCGGCTGATCGACCTGATCGACCGCCGGGCGTGCTCGCTGTCCGACGTCCGGGTCACGGTGCTCGACGAGGCCGACCACATGGCCGACCTCGGCTTCCTTCCCGCGATGATCCGGCTGCTTGACGACGTGCCTGCCAAGGGTCAGCGACTGCTGTTCTCCGCAACCCTCGACCGCGGGGTCGACAAGCTGGTGCGTGCCTATCTCAGCGATCCTTCGGTGCACGCGATTGCGGCTGCCGCGTCGCCGGTCGAGTCGATGGACCACCAGGTCTTCCTGCTCAACCACTCCGACAAAGTCGGCATCGCTGCCGAGATCGCAGCCCGACCGGGCCGCACACTCGTCTTCGTGCGCACCAAGCACGGGGCTGACCGACTTGCCAAGCAGCTCACGCAGCTCGGATCGCCGGCGGCTGCGATCCACGGCAACCTGTCGCAGAACCAGCGCCAGCGTGCGCTCGCCGGCTTCACGGCCGGGCACCCCCGGGTGCTCGTGGCGACGGACGTCGCCGCGCGCGGCATCCACGTCGACGATGTCGACCTCGTCGTGCACTTCGACCCGCCGAACGACTCCAAGGACTACCTGCACCGCTCCGGTCGCACCGCCCGCGCGGGAGCGACGGGCACTGTGCTGTCCTTCGTCGTTCCGGATCAGCGACGTGTCATCGAGCAGTTACACCGAGATGCCAATGTCACCTCAACGTCAGTGCCGGTTCGGCCTGGACACGAGGCCGTGCGAATGATCGCAGAGTCGGGCGACCCGGTTCCACCGCCGCCGGCCCCGCGCCGTGGCGACGGTCCGCGCCGCTCCGACGGTCCGCGCCGCTCCGACGGTCCGCGCCGCTCGAACTCGGGCGGGCCTAGAGGCCGAGGTCGACGACCGGGCGCTCCAAGGGGTTGATGTTCAGCTCTCGAAGTGCGCGCAACAGCTTCTTGCTGGTGCGGCCTTCGAGGTAGCCGTCGATCGTGCGGTGGAAGTTCGAGAGGTGACCCTCGATCTGCGCCGAGATCCGCATGAACTCGAACGACCGCGAATGCAGCCCGAGCTGCTGCTTGGGCAGATTCGAGAAGTCCTGGGTCGGGATCGGCGGCACGCGTGGATCGTCGTGCGCCCACGGCTCGGGCACCGGCAGCTTCGGCGGCTGCTTGCCCTCGGGAAACCGGGTCAGGGACCAGATCTCCATCAGCGTCTCCTCCGGCCCGAGCGGCCGGAAGCGGTACTGCGACGCGCTCGAGTACATCGGCAGGATGAAGTTGTGGGGGAAGCAGTAGACCATCGGCTCAGTGCGGCCGTCGGCCTCAACCTGGTTGAGGTCGGGAATCAGGTGCAACTTGGCGCGGTGCCACTTCACGACCGCATCGTTGAACTCGCGCTCCCAAGCGACTCGCGCCTGAACCGGGTCGTTCGGAAGCTTCACTTTCGGCATCAGCCGCTCCGCGACTTTCACGTCATTTGCATGCACCATGCCGGCCATGCCTTCGCTCATCACGCGCAGGTACTCGAGCTCTGAGTCGAGGAACGTCTTCGCGTCGAACGGCTTGGTCTTCGACGGGTAGCGGCCGGGCAAGCGGAGCTGCGGATGCGTCTCGAGCACGTGGTACTGCTCCATGAACGCTTCCTGCGCGAGCTTCCAGTTCACCGGCAGCCGGAACGAGTACCACCACTCCGGGTGCATGTTCTCGAGCTGCCACGCATCCATGTACGTCGCGAACGGCTCGATGCTCTCGCGAAGCGGCGGCGCCTTGGGGTCGAGGTTGATCCACGCGCACCCGCCGTAGGTGTCGCACTGAACCGGCTGCAGGTCGATCTCGTCGGCCGCCATGTTGTGCGGGGAGAAGGTGCTGGAGCGTGACACGAACGTGTTCGCGCCATCGGCGCCGTAGCACCAGCCGTGAAACGGACACGTGAACCCGCTCGTACAGGTGCCCGGGGCGTCGACGAGCCGAACGCCGCGGTGACGGCAGACGTTGTGGAACGCCCGGACCCCCATGTCGTCGCCGCGTACGACGATCACGGACTGATCGAGGATCTCGTACGAGACGTAGTCCCGCGGGTTGGGAATCTCCTCGAGCCGGCATGCCATCTGCCACACCCGCGGCCACAGCTGCTCGGCCTCCAGCGCAAAGAAGTCCGCGTCGTAATACCGCTCCTTGCGAATCCGGTCCGGCACGTCGATCGCGAACGGAACCGAGCCGGACTTGGGCGTTGGACTGGACTTCTTGGTCGCCATCATTCCCACCTATGCCACGTCTTCGCGATTGCCCTGCCGGCTGCCGACCTCCGCGATGACCTCCTGCGAACGCTCGACATCGAACTCGTTTCCGCTGGCTCGCAACTGCGCCAGCAGGTCCGTCAGCTGCCGCCGCTGATCTTCGGACAGCCCGATCCGTTCATACACGCTGGTGTTGAGCTCCTCGGTGGCATTCTCCGCGGTCTTGCGGCCTTTGGCGGTGATCACGGCGAGGGTGGTGCGCGCGTCGGACGGATGCGGCACTCGACGCACGAGCTTGTCGTTCTCGAGCCAGTCGATGATGTTCGTCACGGTGGCGGGCGGGATCCGCAGCGTCTTGCTGATCCAGCTCAGTGTCAGCGACGACTCCGGATCCGTAGCGAGCCAGGTCAGCACCTCGTAGCGTGCGAAGGTCAGGTTGTGCCGGCGCATCACCCGGTTCACCTCGTCGGCGAGCAGCTGATAGGACCGCAGCACGGCAGTGAACACCGCCATGCCAGAGGCGGCTTCTGGCTTCCAGTGACGCAACCAGACCTGGCGAGACGCCTCGACGACATCGAACGGTGCCGGCTCGAAGCCGTTCGCCCGCCTCGTGTTGCGATGTTCGGGCATCAGTTCCCTCCGACTGGATGAAGCGCCATGCCGATCACGCCGACGCCCTCGAGCGCGGCGATCTCCGCCGGATCAAGGCCGACCTCGCCGAGCAGCTCTGCGGTGTGCTCGCCGAGCAACGGCGCATGCCGCTGATGCATCCGCTCCGGTCCGCCTGAGAACCGCATCGGAAGCGTGCTGTAGCGCGCTCGCGGAGCCACCGGATGCTCCACCTCCTCGAAGAACCCCCGGGCGGTCAGCTGCGGAAGGTCCGGCTGCCGATGAGGTTGCATCACCTTCGCGACTGG
>DASZTL010000007.1:0-2066 GCA_035548055.1 Mycobacteriales bacterium
CCGACATCCTCGCCGACATCTCCGCGAATCGTCGCCGCGAGGGCCAGATGATCGTCGGGTTCGCCGCCGAGACCAACGACGTGCTCGACAACGGCCGGGCGAAGCTCGCCTCGAAAGGCTGCGACCTGATCGTCGTCAACCAGGTGGGGGAGAACCTCACGTTCGGCGCCGAGCACAACACGGCGACGATTCTGGGCTCCGATGGCTCGAGTACGTCGGTCGAGGACGTGAGCAAGGAAGACCTCGGGCACGCGATCTGGGACCTGGTCGCCGCTCGCCTCCAGAGGTGACCTCGTCGCTGTTCCCCCGCGACCTCGGCGGCGGGCTCGTGATGCATCCGGCGACCGCAGCCGACGCCGCGGACGCCTTCGCCGTTGTGGACGCCGAGCGGGAGCGGCTCCGGCGATGGCTGCCGTGGGTCGACCTCACGCTGGAGCCGGCGGACACCCGCCGCTACTTCGAGACGGCCGAGCGGCAGGATGCGGCGGGCGAAGGGCTGCACAGCGCGCTCCGGCTCAATGGTCGATTCGCGGGACTCGCAGACTTACGGATGGTTCCGATCCAGCGCAGCGGCGAAGTCGGGTATTGGCTCGGCGCGTCGGCCGTCGGCAAGGGTGTGATCACGCGCGTGGTCGCTGAGCTGTTCGATCTCGGGTTCGAAGCGTTCGGCCTGCACCGGATCCAGCTCCAAGCCGCGACCGGCAACGCGCGCAGCCGTGCGGTGGCGGAGCGTCTCGGGATGCAGTACGAGGGAGTCCGCCGGGAGGCCGAGGAACTCCCGCAGGGCTTTGTCGACCTCGCCGTCTACGCCACGCTCGTGCACGAGTGGCCTGGGGCCGCAGCGGCACTCGCTCGGACCAGCGCGCTTCGGGCCGGACCTCGGTAGGATCGAGCCGTCTGCCGGCGCCGACGCGACCGGCCCATGCCCGAGGAGTTGTCGTGTCGCGCCGTCTGTTCACCTCTGAGTCCGTCACCGAGGGTCATCCCGACAAGATCGCCGATCAGATCAGCGATGCGATCCTCGACGCGATGATCAAGGAGGACCCGACCAGCCGCGTCGCGGTCGAGACCCTGATCACGACCGGCCAGGTGCACGTCGCCGGCGAGGTCCGCACCGATACCTACGTCGACATCGCCGGCATCGTCCGCGACAAGATCCTCGACATCGGCTATGACTCCTCGCGCAAGGGGTTCGACGGCGACTCCTGCGGGGTGAGCGTGTCGCTCGGCTCGCAGTCGCCCGACATCGCGCAGGGCGTCGAGGACGCGTACGAGCACCGCGCCGAGGGCGACGACGACCCATTGGACCGGCAGGGTGCGGGTGACCAGGGCCTGATGTTCGGCTATGCGTGCACCGAGACCCCCGAGCTGATGCCGCTGCCGATCGCGCTCGCGCACCGGCTTGCCCGCCGGCTGTCCGCCGTTCGCAAGAGCGGCACCGTTCCCTACCTGCGCCCGGACGGCAAGACCCAGGTCACCGTCGAGTACGTCGACAACAAGCCGGTGCGGCTCGACACGGTGGTGGTGTCCAGCCAGCATGCCGCCGACATCGACATCGAAACGCTGCTTGCGCCGGATGTTCGTGAGCACGTCGTCGATCCGGAGCTTGGCGAGCTCGGCCTCGACACCGAGGACTACCGCCTGCTGGTCAACCCGACCGGTCGCTTCGAGGTCGGCGGCCCGATGGGCGACGCCGGTCTGACCGGGCGCAAGATCATCGTCGACACCTACGGCGGCATGGCGCGTCACGGTGGCGGTGCGTTCTCTGGCAAGGACCCGTCGAAGGTCGACCGCTCGGCTGCCTACGCCATGCGCTGGGTCGCCAAGAACGTCGTCGCCGCCGGCCTGGCGAGGCGCTGCGAGGCGCAGGTCGCCTACGCGATCGGCAAGGCCCAGCCGGTCGGTGTGTTCATCGAGACGTTCGGCACCGGCGTGGTGCCCGACGAGGAGATCCAGCGGGCCGTGCTCGAGGTCTTCGACCTGCGTCCGGCCGCGATCATCGAGGATCTCGACCTGCTACGTCCCATCTACGCCCTGACCGCGGCGTACGGTCACTTCGGCCGCGA
>DASZTL010000008.1:0-32853 GCA_035548055.1 Mycobacteriales bacterium
CACCCCGCGTGGGAGAGACCCCGGCAAGCCAGTCCGGGGCGCCGAAGGAGCAACCTCCCCGGAACCTCTCAGGCCGACGGACCGCGCGGGCAGGGCACTCTGGAGAGCAGGCGTCTCGGCGCCTCACCGACGGGGCAAACCCGCAGCAAGTTGCGTGGTGAAGCTTTCAGGTGGAAGGACAGAGGGGGAGCCACACCGCCGGCTGTCGCCGACGGTGACGCAGCGCGATCCGCGTCCGGGAGGCTCCACGTGACCAGTCCTGCATCGACCCAACGCTCCGGCGCGGCCGATCCCACCCGGTTCGCCGACCGGCACATCGGCCCAGGCGCCGACGAACGCGCCAAGATGCTCGCCGTCGTCGGCTACGGCTCACTCGACGAGCTCACCGATGCGGCCCTGCCTCGGACGATCCGGGCCGGCGGAGAGCTGCCCGTTCCGGCCGCTGTCGGTGAGGACGAGGTGCTCGCCGAGCTGCGCGGCATCGCCGGCGGCAACCGGGTCCTGACCTCGATGATCGGGCTCGGCTGGCACGACACCGTGACGCCGCCGGTCCTGCGGCGCGGAATCCTCGAGAACCCCGGTTGGTACACCGCCTACACCCCCTACCAGCCCGAGATCTCCCAGGGCCGACTCGAGGCGCTGCTGAACTTCCAGACCGTCGTCGCGGACCTCACCGGGCTGGCGATCGCGGGCTCGTCGCTTCTCGACGAGTCGACAGCAGCTGCTGAGGCTATGACGCTTTGTCGCCGTAGCGCCAAGTCGACAAGTACCCGGTTCATTGTCGACACGGAATGCCACCCCCACACGCTCGCCGTCCTGCGTACCCGAGCGGAGCCGATCGGCATCGAGGTGGCCGTCGCGGACCTCGCCCAAGGTCTACCCGAGGGGGGCTGTTTCGGGGTCCTCATCGCCTACCCGGGAACCACTGGGAGACTGTTCGACCCCCGTCGACTTGTCGACACCGTCCACGCCGGCGAGGGCCTGGTCGCGGTCACCACCGACCCCCTCGCCCTGACCTTGCTGAGCCCGCCGGGGGAGTGGGGCGCCGACGTCGCGGTCGGTTCCGCGCAGCGGTTCGGAGTGCCCATGGGCTTCGGCGGTCCGCACGCCGGGTTCATGGCTGTCCGGTCCGGGCTGGAGCGCGGCCTGCCGGGCCGCCTCGTGGGGGTCAGCGTCGACGCCGACGCGGCGCCGGCGTACCGGCTCGCCCTGCAGACCCGGGAACAGCACATTCGCCGGGAGAAGGCCACCAGCAACATCTGCACCGCCCAGGTGCTGCTCGCCGTCGTCGCCGGCGCCTACGCCGCCTACCACGGCCCGGCCGGCCTCACCGGGATCGCGGAGCGGGTGGCCGGCCACGCCGCGGCGCTCGCCGGATCGCTGGCCGCCGGGGGCGTCCGGCTGCTGCACGCCAACGGCTTCGACACCGTCACCGCGGTGGTGCCGGGCCGCGCGGATGCCGTCATCCGAGCCGCTGTGGAGGCGGGGATCAACCTGCGCCGGATCGACCCCGACCGGGTCGGGATCACCACCGACGAGCGCACCACCGCCGCGCACGTGGCGGCCGTCTGCGATGCCTTCGGCGTCCCCGTGGCGACGGCCTCGGCGACGGCATGGATCCCCGACGCGCTGCGTCGTACCTCGCGCTTCCTCACCCACCCGGTCTTCCACGCCCACCACTCCGAGACGGCGATGATGCGCTACCTGCGCCGGCTCGCCGACCGGGACCTGGCGCTGGACCGCACGATGATCCCGCTCGGCTCGTGCACGATGAAGCTCAACGCGGCCGCCGAGATGGAGCCGATCACCTGGCCGGAGCTGGCGGGGATCCACCCGTTCGCCCCGCTCGAGCAGGCCGGCGGGCACCTGCGGATCATCCGCGACCTGGAGTCCTGGCTCGCCGGCCTCACCGGCTACGCGGCGGTCTCGCTACAGCCCAACGCGGGCTCGCAGGGGGAGTTCGCCGGTCTGCTCGCCATCCGGGCCTACCACCGCGACCGCGGTGAGGCTGCCCGAAATGTCTGTTTGATCCCGTCATCGGCGCACGGCACGAACGCCGCCAGTGCCGCGATGGTCGGGATGCGAGTGGTGGTGGTGGCCTGCGACGACGACGGCAACGTGAGCCTGGACGACCTGCGCGCCAAGGTCGACGAGCATCGCGACGACCTGGCCGCGATCATGGTCACCTACCCGTCGACGCACGGGGTGTTCGAAGCGGGCATCACCGAGCTCTGCGCGATGGTCCATGACGCCGGCGGCCAGGTGTACGTCGACGGGGCGAACCTCAACGCGCTGGTCGGGCTGGCCAAGCCGGGGGAGTTCGGGGCTGACGTGTCCCACCTCAACCTGCACAAGACCTTCTGCATCCCGCACGGCGGCGGGGGCCCGGGAATCGGCCCGGTCGCGGTGCGGGAGCACCTGGCGCCGTACCTGCCGAACCACCCCCTGGTGGCCGAGGCGGGGCCCGAGACCGGCGTGGGGCCGATCAGCGGGGCGCCGTGGGGCAGCGCCGGGATCCTGGCCATTCCGTGGACCTATGTGCGCCTGATGGGCCCGGACGGGCTGCGGGAGGCCACCGAGGTCGCGCTGCTCGCGGCGAACTACGTGGCTCGCCGACTGGCGCCGCATTACCCCGTGCTCTACACCGGCCAGGGCGGCCTGGTGGCCCACGAGTGCATCCTCGACGTCCGCGGCATCACCCGTGAGACCGGTGTGACGGCTGAGGACATCGCGAAGCGGCTGATCGACTACGGATTCCACGCTCCGACGATGTCGTTCCCGGTGGCGGGCACGCTCATGATCGAGCCGACCGAGTCCGAGGACCTCGCCGAGCTGGACCGGTTCTGCGACGCGATGGCCGAGATCCGGGCCGAGATCGACCGGGTCGGCGCCGGCGAGTGGACGCTCGAGGACAGTCCGCTGCGCAACGCGCCCCACACGGCGGCGTGCCTGCTGGGGGACTGGCAGGCCGGCTACGACCGGCAGCGCGCGGCGTACCCGCTCCCCTCGGTCCGCGCCGACAAGTACTGGCCGCCGGTGCGGCGCATCGATGGCGGGTACGGCGACCGGAACCTGGCCTGCAGCTGTCCCGCGCCGGAGGCCTACGAGGGCTGAAGGCTAAGCAGCGGGCCGGTGGAAAGCGGGCGAGTGTCGCTGCGGCGGGATCGCGTGGCCGTCGGGGAGCAGGTCCCCCGAGTCGTCGAAGCTGACGACGCCGTTGCACAGCAGACTCCAACCCTGCTCGGGATGGCTCGAGACCACCTTGGCGGCATCGCGGTCAGCGGCGTCGGCCGGCGGGCAGAGCGGTGAGTGTTGGCACATCTGCGTGCCCTTCGTCTTGCGATCCTTACCGGCGTCGGGCGGCGCCGGTCATCTGCAGTCTCGGCAGGCGTATGGCCGAAAGTTAGGGACTTCTTGCCCCATTGTGAAAGTCGGAGGTCCTCATACCGGGCTGTGGATGGGCAAATCGGGGGATCCCATCACCCTGGGTCCTCTCTCCGCGACCTGACATAATGTCCATTATCGGCAGTACCCGAAAATCGGCTCGGACTGCATTTCGATAAATGCTCGGAATGGCCGGCCCGGGGTTTTGGTCGCGCATGTCGAGCGTGCTCCGCTCGGTCGCTGCTTCTGCGGGTCGGCTCGGACGTTGACGCTGGTCGAGGTCACTGACGAGCTGGACACGTTCAGCGAGACCCGGTGCGCGTTGTGCGGCGCCGCGCAGCTCGCCGACGGCACGTTCGGCCCGGCGCCGTCACTCGATCGGCCGTTGAGCGTATGGCCGCTGTGGGGGGACCGGTCGTGAGGCTCCGTCTTGGTCTTCTCGTCGGTCTCGGCGTCGCCGGCGGTCTGGTTTGCTCGCTTGCTGTCGCGGTTGGTGTGTTCGTCGCTGCGCTGATCGTTCCGGGGTGGCCGCGGTGACCGCCGCTAGAGCTTTCGCCGGGCACGGTCAAACGCCCGGTGTTGGCGCTTTGGCCGGGCCTGGTGAAGGCGCCTCGACGGCAGTCGCCCGCGCGCAGCATCGTGGTTCTAACTCCGCTGGCGCCGGTTGGTGTGGTTGTCGTGGCCTCTAGGGATGAGGTGTACGCGGCGCATGCGGCGCGGCTTGGTTGCTCGCCGTCGGAGCTTGAGCGGTACGTCCGGCGTGTTCGTCGTTTCTTGCTCGGGTTCGTCCTCGTCGCGGTCATCGCGGCGGTCTCTCCCGGCTACGTCGAGTCAGCGCTTGGCTGGGGCGTGTTCGCCGCGGTGGTGGCGACCGCGGTTTACGGCTGGAGGCGGGTGCGCTGATGGCCGCGGATTCCGCCACTGTCAGCGCCGTTGCGACGGCACTGGCCGGCACTGAGGACACGCTGGTCTCAGTCGGCTCGGCGGTGGTCCCCTACGCCGGCGGGCTTCTCGGGCTCCTCCTCGGCTGGCGTTTGGTGCGTCATCTCGTCGCTGAGTCCGCTGACGCTCCCGAGGTGTGCAACTGCAATACGTGTCGAGGCGCGGCAGGTCGCCCGCTTGGTCCGTCCAACGGCGGCGACTGGACGTCGAAGATGAGGCGTGGCTGATGGCCGTGCCGGTCCCGTCTCCTGCTCCGACTGACGGCGCGTTCGTCCCGTCGTCGTGGGTGTGCACGTCGGAGGGCTGTGCGGTGACGTCGTGGCAGCCGCAGCCTCGCGAGGCGCTCGACGTGGTGACGCTCGGCCTGGCACTGGTCGTGTTCCTTCTCGCTGCGCTCCTCGTCGGCAGCTGGGGGCGGGCGTGACAGCGACCGGGGTGTTCGCGCAGCTGGCCGCCGGCTACATCGCCGTGATGGGCCTGCTGGTCGTGTGGTCAGTGGTCAGGGGGTGGCTGCGCTGATGGACCTGCTCATCGCCGCGCTCGTCGCCGGTTCGGCTCTCGGCGCGGTCCGCGCGCTGCTGCATCCGGGTGGCCGCTGATGGCCTTCGTCCCGGCAGGCCGTCTGCTGTTCCTCGGCCCCTCTCGCCGTCTGCGCGGCTACGCCGCCGGCGCGGTGCAGCTGCTCGCGATCGCCGGTGTGTGGCTGGCCGTGTCCCTTGCCCTCGGCGAGCTCGACCCGCTCGGCAGCACGGCCGGTGTTCATCGTGTCGCGGCCGACACCGCCGCGCTGCTCACTGTCGAGCACTACACCGGCCTGCAGTACGTCGACCAGGCGTTGCGCCACGTCCCGGTGATCGCCGGCCAGTGGCTCTACCTGCTCCCTCACTTCGCCGGCACCTTCGTGTTCGGACTGTGGCTGTACCGCCGGCACCGGCCGGTGTGGCTGCTCGAGCGGTGGGTGCTGCTCGCGGTCGTCGTGCTCGCGCTCGTGTCCTTCGCCGTTGCGCCCGTCGCCCCGCCGTGGATGCTCGGCTTGGGTGACGGCACGCCGCAGCTGCACGGCAACGTCGCCTCTGCCGGCATCGACATGGTCGCCGCCTACCCGTCGCTGCATGTCGCTGTCGCCGCGTGGGTCGCCCACGCGGGCCGCCGCGCCGGCGCCAGCCGCCTGGTGTGGCTGTACCCGGTGGTCGTCGCTGTGTTCGTCGTCGCCAGCGGCAACCACTACTCGATCGACGCCCTCGCCGCGTTCGCCCTCGTGGCGGCGGCAGGTCGCCTCGTGTCTCCGGTGAGAGGGGGTGATTAGAACCCGATGGCTGCTGATTCCGCGACCGTCACCGCCGTCTCGACGGCGGCCGGCAGCGTGAAGGACACGGTGGTCGGTGTGGGGACCGCAGTGCTCCCCTACGCCGCGCCCATCTTGGCCCTCACGGTCGGCTGGCGTTTCGCCAAGAAGTTCGTCCGCGGCTAGAACGCCGCAACTACTAGCGATGGAGGGCACGACCTTGAGACACCGCACCCTGCAACGGGTCCTTGCGGCGGTTGTCGTCGTGCCCTCCATCGCTGCCAGCGTTCTGCTTAGTGACACCATGACCGGCCAGGCGTTCGCCGATCCGATTCCGGCTGGCGCTCAGGCACTTCAGGGCTTCTACTCGGCGGTCCCCGCGGCCGCGGAGCTCGACGGCGTCGCCGCTGCCGGCGTTGGTGCGACTAGTGACCTTGCGCTGGTCTCGGTATGTGTCGAGGGCTTCCCTGCTTGCGGCGCAGCTGCACTCGGTGTCGGTGCCGCGGTCCTTGCGGCCAAGTGGGGTCCTTCTGTGTGGCATTTTGCGTTCGGCTCGAGCCACCCTGCTCCCCCGGCAGCTGGTGACACGCAGGGCTGCTATTCCCACTCCGGTTCGGCCGGTCTTTGCACTGGCTCTTCTGCCTTCACGGTTCCGATGTCGTTCGAGGTTTACCCGTATGACGGATCGACTACTTTCCGTCTCCTCGGCGGTCACAAGGAGTGCTCTGACGGCTTCACCTACGAGTTCTCTGAGGATCCCCCCGGGGCAACTCGGTGGGTTTCTCAGAGCACTGGGTTTGATCCTTGCTCGGGCCACGGCAGTCTTGTGGATTGGACTTTCGTTACCGACGTTGGTACCGGTGAGTGGCGTTCTGATGGTGTGTACCCGTCGGCGCCTGGCGCTGGTGGCTTGACCGTGACTGGCCACTGCTATGACCCGGCCACCGGCGCTGCTACTGGGGATGTGGCGGGCTCGTCGTCATGGTCGGGTTCCGACACGTCGATCCCTGACACCACTCTCCCGGCGTGCCCGTCCGGTCAGGGGCTCGGTGGTGTCGACGTCGACGGCACCGGCAGCGCTTCCGGCGTCGACGTCGAAACCACCCCGGACCCGACCCGCTACGGCGCACCCAAGGGCACGGCCACCGGACCGATCACCGTCGATAACCCGTGGCTACCCGCCGACTGCCAGGCCGAGGATGCCGACTGCTACACCGCCTGGCAGCACTCGGTGAACAGTCACTGGGTCGATGTTGATGCTGCTGATGTCCCGGACAACTACGCGAGCGACTATCGCTGCGAGCTCAAGACCGGCGCCGGGGTCCAGGTCGCCACGATGCCGGTGTCGGCTTGCCCGTCGCCGGCCGGCGAGACGCAGACGACCGGCGCGACTGGTACTGGTGATCCTGAGGACGGTGACGTCCATATCGACGGCAGCTCTGCGGTGTCGTGCACGCCGCACGGCTGGGCGTTGTTCAACCCGGTCGACTGGGTGATGAAGCCGGTCGAGTGCGCGCTGCAGTGGGCGTTCGTCCCGGATAGCGACTGGGTCTCTGCGCAGCTGCAGGATCTTCACGACGGGTTCGTCGGGTCCTCGGTCGGTCTGTTGATGACCGGGTTCGGTGATTTCATCAGCGCGTTCCTCCCGCCGAGCGGCGACTCCGACACTTCCGGCAACTGTCAGGGGCCGGCCTTGTCGATCAGCGCTCTTGGCCTGGTCGACATGCACCCGCTCGACGCCTGCGCCGAGCCGATGAAGACGGTCGCGCACTACGTGCGGACCCTGCTGCAGATCGGACTGTGGATCGGTCTGGCGCTGCTCATGGTGAAGGTCGGCGCTGGCGCTTTTGGGATGCGCGTTCCGATGGGCGGCGGTGACGACGACTGATGATTGTCAAGGTTCTCATCCTGCTTGCGGTGAAGCTTGCCCTGCTGATCATCGGCCTGTGCGGTTTCGTCCTGGCCGGCGGCTGGGTTTCGAAGGTCGCCGAGGGTGCGGCCACGGTCACGCCGCTGATGGCCACGGTCTACAACTACCTGTTCGACCTCGGGGCGTGGGTGCCTGGCGAGACGTTGTTCATGGCGCTCACCGCCGCAGCTGGCATCCTGTTTGCGGGCTTGTGCATGCGCATGCTGCGGGTGGTGTTGTCGCTGTTCACCGGCGGCGGTGGCAGTGCCGGATGATCGCCCCGATTCTCGCCGTTGCCGTCGTCATGACGCTGCTCAGCCTCCGTGCCCGCCGTAAACGGCGGCTGGCGCGCACCGATGCCCTGCTCGTCTCTCGTGAGGACCGCACCGCTTCGTTCGCCCGTGGTCCTCGTCGTTTTCGCCAGAAAGGTCTGCTGTGATCGGTAGTTCCGCGCGGCCGCGGCGCCGCGCCGTCCCCATCCACGCCTATGTCGGGCCCAACGGTGGCGGCAAGTCCCTGGCGATGGTCTATGACTCGATCCCGTCGTTGGGGGCCGGCCGGCCGCTGCTGTCCACGGTGCGGATCATCGACTGGTCCGCGCCGTGTGGGCACTGTGAGGTGCGGCCGTGCCGGTGCGGTGAGAACGCCTACCCGCCCCATCCTGGCTACATCCCCTTCACCGACTACCGGCAGCTGCTCGACTTTCGTGACGGTGACGTGCTCATGGATGAGGTCACCGGTGTCGCGTCCTCCAGGGAGTCCGCGTCGCTGCCGGCGCAGGTCGCCAACTACCTGGTTCAGCTGCGTCGCCGTGACGTGCTGTTGCGGTGGACCTCACCGAACTGGGCCCGCGCCGACAAGATCATGCGCGAGGTCACCCAGGGCGTCACCTACTGCTCGGGTTACTTCCCGAAGGTGCGTCGCGACGGTGTCACGGATCGGATGTGGCGAGACCGCCGGCTGTTCTTCTGGCGCACCTACGACGCGATGGCCTTCGATGAGTTCACCGCGCACAAACGCGAAAGCGTCAAGGCCACAGCGCGCCAGCTCTTCTGGCGTCCCAGCTCGTGCGCCGAGGACGCCTACGACACGTTGGACCAGGTCCACTCCCTCGGTGCGACCGTCGAGGGTGGGCTGTGCATCAGCTGCGGCGGGCGTCGCAGCACTCCTGCGTGTTCGTGTCCGGATCAACCGGCCCGTGGTCGGCGTCGACGCGCCGGAGTCGCCCGCAACCCCGCTAGGGGTGAGGACGCACCGGACGCGCCGACACCGGACCCGGACGTAGCGCCGGTCACGACCGTCGAGGATGTGGCGTGAGGTGGCGGGGCGTGTACGTCGGGTCGGTCGTCTCGATCGTTTGGCTGGTCTTCCGGCTGGTGCACGGATGATCCGCCTCGAGGAAGCCGTTGCCGGATCTGTAACGAATGCTCGAGCTCGTCGCGTGTCGTGTCTTGTGACGGCGAGCGATCGATCGGGGCGTGACGGATTGTGTGACGCCGCCGCCGGCGAGGTCGTGTCACTTCCTGTAGCGGTTGCCGGCCGCGGCCGAGTGGCACTCGCATTTCTCGTCTTCGCAGCTCGTCGTCTGTTTGAGCAGTTCGGCGAGGCGTTCCTGCGCCCTGGTGATCGCGGCGGCCAGGCGGTTGTGGGCGGTGCGGCATCGCCCGGAGCAGAACCGGGTGCTCCAGCGCACCCAGGTCCGGCCGTCGCTTTTGAGGCTGATTCCGCAGTGGTGGCAGACGGTTGGTTGTCCGTAGTACGTCATGGTTCACTGCCCGTCGCGTGTGACGAGTGCGAGGGCGCGCTCCCCCATCTCGGCTGCCAGCTGCAGCGCGGTGTCGAGGGTGGCTTCGAGGTGCCGGCCGCAGCAGTTCGACCGGCACACGCCGGGGATCAGGACGTAGTAGTCGGCTTGCTGGGAGCAGGGCCGGGATCGGCTCGGGTCGAGGATCGTAGGCAGCTGGATCACCTGGTCGCACATCGTCACCGTTCAGCCCTCCATCACGTCGTCGAGGGCCGGGTAGCCGGCGGTGCAGCTCGCCTCCAGGCAGGTCACCCAGATCTCTCCGGTTTGCTTGTCCAATCCGACGAGCAGGGTGTCCCGCCCGTGGTCCTCGCAGCGGAGGATGCGGACCCCCGGGGTGTCTTCGGATGCTTTCCAGATGATCGCCATGGTGTGTGCTCCTTTGCGGCGCCTTTGGATGCGGCGGGCCTCGTGCCTGCCGGCTATCGCCGCGGTGCACGGCCGAAGAGGCTCGCCGTCAAGGGCGCGACCGCAGGGAGCGGTACACCTTCCCTTGACGGGGAGACCGGCCGTGCGACCCGGCTGCCGCATAGCAGCTGCGCCGCCGAAGGCGGCTCCTGATGGGTGAACACGAGCGTCAGCTGGCCGCAGTCAGCGAAGGTTTCTGCCCCTTCCACGGCGGTCGTCTTGCGGTGCCGTCGCGCGTTGATTGGCCGGACCTCTATGAAGGCGAGCGAGTCGTTGGCGAGTGTCGGCGTTGTGGCGTGACGTGGCTGCTCGGGCCGGGGTCCGACGACGTCGGCACGATCTGGGGGGTTTGTGATGAGGTCGCCTTCTGAGCCCGGTAGGGCTCAGTCTCGGTACGTTGTGAACAGTGTTGCGGCGATCGAGCGGAAGCGTCGGGATCGGGCGCGGGGTGCGCGTAAGGCGCGGTGGGATCTGCGGCGCAAGTTGGCGTCGGTGACGACGTTGGATCCGCTTGCGTCGTGTGGCCGGTCACCGGTGGAGGAGTTCGTGCCGGTCCGGGTGCGTGAGGGGGTTGCGTCGTTCACGATGGTGACGACGTGCCAGTCCATCTGGGCCTGTCCGGTGTGTTCGGCGGCGAAGCGGCAGGAACGCGCCGAGCAGACCGACGCGCGTGCCCGCGCCTGGCTGGCGGCCGGCCACGGCCTGCTGTTCGTCACGTTGACGATGCCGCACACGATCGCGGATGATCTCCCGTCGCTGTTGGCGGTGCTGAGCGGGGCGTGGCGGCGCGTTCAGCAGCACTCGGCCTGGCGGGCCACCGCGGAGAATCTCGGTGTCGTAGGCGCGCTGAGGGCCACGGAGATCACCCACGGGTACAACGGGTGGCATCCGCACTCCCACGTCCTGTTGTGGACGGAACGGCCGGTGACGCAGCGGCAGTGCGACCTGCTGTCCGTGCACCTGTACGAGCGTTGGGCTGACGCCGTTGAGGCTGAGGGTTTGCGCCGTCCCTCCGCGGAGCATGGTGTGAGGGCGTTGCGGGTGACGACCGGCGCGGGTGCGCTCGCCAAGTACCTGATGAAGACCCAGGACGGCTACGACCAGGCGCAGTGGTCGGCGTCGACGGAGATGCTTCGGGGTGATCTGAAGAAGGGCCGGTCGAAGCACCGCAGTTACTTCGAGGTCGCGGAGGCTGCGGTCCGCGGTGATCTCGGCGCGCAGCAGCTGGTGCGCGTTTATGAGCGGGCGACGCGGGGCCGGCGCTGCCAGGAGATGAGCCGCAACCTGGCGAAGCGGCTGCGCGAGGAGGTCGACGGCCACCTCGAGGAAGCCGTTACACCGACCGTGACGGTTTACGAGCTCAGCAACCACGAGTGGAACGTGTTGCGCTCCACCGGCCTGGCACTTGCCTTGCTTTGCTCTGTCGAGCTCGATCTAGAGCGAGGACAGCCGCCGGGTCCCGGCGCTACCCGCATCGTGCACCGTGCCTTCGACCGTTACCGTGCGGCGGTCGCGAAGCGCGGCCGGGGCGACCCGCCGCGAGGAATGCCCGCCGCGGTCGTCGCATAGCGAGTCGATCGTCACTAGCAGCTGCTCGTGAGCGAGCACCGCGGCCGTTGACTTCGCCCCGTGGAGCACTGCGGCGTGCCGCGCGTCGGCCGCGGCCCTGTACAGGGCCAGAGCGGCCGGCTTGCCCAGCATGATCGATTTCTCGGCATGATGCTTGCCATGCCTAAGAAACCCCGGATCGGTACCCACGCTTGGTTCATGGAGGTCGCGAAGGACGTCGACTGGGGCGCCGACGGTCCTCCCGTTGTTGACGGTGACCGTACGGTCTGGACCGCTCGGCAGATCGGCCGTCACACCTGGCACTTCGTCGGCCGGGTCAAGGCCTCCTGTTGGCGTGGTGGGTTCGTGACCGGCCTGATCGTCGGTCTCACGTTCGGCCTGGTCCTCCAGCTACTTCCGTCGTGATCGCCGGTGGTTACGGCGTGTCGCCGGTGTGTCCTCTGTCACAGGCGCTATAACCCTCAACAGCACGTTCACTCCCACCAGCCTTTGACGAGGCTGAATCAACCGAACTGGAGTTGGCACCGATGCCTCTGAATATCCCGCCCCGTTTTATTTGCGCTGGCCTGGCACATCGAGTCGACAAGCGCACTTCCGAGGCGACCTCGGAAAACCCTGCTCGGCAATACGCCGTCGTGACCGTGCTCACTGACGGAGGCGGGTTCGCAGAGCTCCTCTACGCCCACGACAAGCTCCAGGCGGCGCCCGAGCAGGGCGAGCAGCTCCAGGTCCTCGTTGACGTCCGCGAGCGGATGCGCGAGGGCACCCGCAAGGACGGCAGCAAGTACAACTACGCCGAACTCAGCGTCTTCTTCGCTGCTAACGTTGAGGAAAAGGCGGAGTCGCCGGCGCTCGCCGCCGTCCCGGACTTCCCGCCGAGGGAGCCGAGCTACACCTGACCGTAAGCGCCCTTATCGGCGCAAAGGTCGGCCCCGGGCTGTTGACGCAGTCACCGGGGCCTGACCACCGACACAGGTATCAACCCACCCGTGAGGCGGCTCCTTTGAACGTACCAATCCGACGGCGGAATTCCGGTAAAGCGCGCGCTCAGAATCGGACAAATGTCCATTATCGGCCATCTATACTCTGGAGGCGAGGAGCCGACAGCGAACCGACCCGGGCTGCCGGACGTCTTACACGGTGACGGCGTACCTGATCGCCGTCAGGGAATCCTCAGATGCATCAGCGACGTTGTTCCTGACGTCGAACGACTTGGGAGGCCGACATGGGTGAGCGCGTCCTGCGGGGCAGCCGCCTTGGTACGACGAGCTATGAGATGGACCGCAACACCGACCTGGCGCCGCGGCGCGAGGTGGTGTTCGACTGCCCGTCCGGCCACGAGACCCGCATGGTGATGGCAAGTGATGCCGAGGTTCCGGCGACCTGGGAGTGTCGCAGCTGCGGCGTGACCGCGCTGCTTCGCGACGGTGAGCTGCCGGAGGGCCGGGAGACCAAGCATGTCCGGACGCACTGGGACATGCTGCTCGAGCGTCGCTCCGTTGCCGAGCTCGAGGATGTGCTGAACGAGCGGCTGGCCGAGCTTCACCCAGCGCCCAAGCCTCGCCGCAAGTCGGCCTGACCGTCATCGCCAGCCGCTCGGCGCCGTCGTACGGGCGGGTAGTCAGGCGGGCGCCCGTGTGGGTGCCTCAGCCTTGACCTCAATAACCCTCGAGTCGAGGTCGAGGCCGTTGGCCCGTCGAGCACCTCGAGATTGCACGAACGCGAGGACGAGGGCCAGGCCCGCGAGGCCACTGATGAGCCACTCCGGCCAAGCGCCGATCCGGTCCGCGACGGTCTGCGGGTCTCGCAACGGCAGCCGCAGGTCGAGGACGCCCGGCTCGAACACTCCGGTACGCGCGATCACGTGGCCGTTCGGGGCGATCATCGCGCTCACGCCGCTGGTGGCAGCGACCACGACGGCCCGCCCGCTCTCGACGGCGCGCAGTCGGGAGATCGCCAGCTGCTGCGCGGTCTCTCCCCCGTAGCCGCTGTCGCCGGCATGCTCGTAGCTGGCGTTGTTCGTCTGGACGACCAGGAGCCGGCCGCCGCCGTTGACCGCCTGCCGGACGACGGCGTCATCGGCGATCTCGAAGCAGATCGCGTCAGCCAGGCGAACCGCGCCAACCTGCAGCGTTCCGGCCCGGTGCCCGGGGACGAAGTCCTTCGCGATGAGCGAGAACTCGCCCACGATCTTGCTGAGCACGCTGCGAAACGGCAGGTACTCCCCGAACGGCACCAGATGGCGTTTGACGTAGATCTGCCCCGGCCCGGTCCGGGGTGACCACACGATGCCGGCGTTCTGGACGTGGTCGGGGCCAGGCCCGTCGATCACTGCTCCGATCAGCGTGGGAACGCCGATGGCGGCGACGGCGGAGTCGACCTGAGCCCGGGCGACCGGGTCGGTGCGCGGGTCGAGATCCGAGGCGTTCTCCGGCCAGATCACGACGTCCGGACGCGGCAGCGTCCCGGCGGCGACCTTCTGGGCCAGCACCCGGGTCTCCGTCAGGTGGTTCTGCGTGACGGCATGACGCTGGGCGAACTCCGCGAGGCCGAGCCTGGGGACGTTGCCCTGTACGGCCGCGACCACCGCAGAGCTGGGCTGCCCGCGGCTCGACGTCCCGGCGGTCGGGAGGCCGATGGCGAGCGGACCGGCGACCACGACGCCGAACGCGCCGAGGGTCAGCGCCGCGGGAGCTCGCCGGCGGGACAACCCGCCCTCGATCACGAGGTAGGCGAGCAGGCCGCCGCCGAGCGCAACAGCGAAGGTGACCAGCGGAGCGCCGCCGAGGGCCGCGAGGCGGACCAGCGGGCCGTCTGCCTGGCCGAAGGCCAACCGGGCCCACGGGAAGCCGCCGAAGGGCCATCTGTCGCGCAGGAACTCCTGGCCCACCCACAGCAGCCCGACTGCTAGTGGCCACCAGCGCAGGCGTCCCACCAGCCACAGCGTGATCCCGAGACCCAGGAACCACAGGGACTCGATCAGCGTGACGACGATCCAGGCGTCGACCCCGATCGGCTGGAGGAACGACACGGTGGGGATCCACATCCCGAGCCCGGTGAGGTAGCCGAGCCCGGCGGCGGCACGAAGCCGTGTCCCTCGCACCGCGATCGCCATCGCGGCGACACCGGCCAGCGCCGCGGGCCACCAGTTGAGGGGCGGGAAGGCGGACCAGAGCGCGACGCCCGCGACGACCGCAGTCGTCGGGCGAGCGAGGCTTCGCGGGCGGGGTAGCCGGATCACGTCGGCTCGGACGCTACACAACCCGGCTGGATCGGACGTGAGTCCGGATCCGGCCCGGGTGCCCTTCGGACCGACGTTGAGACGGCCGGCCGCCGCCCCAGCGCCGTTGTCTACTGGGCACCCGGGCCGCTCCCGAGTGGTCGCACCACGCCCGGCCCCGCACCCGATGGCGTGCCGAAGGCCGACTGGACCTGGCACCAGCTCGATGACAGCGGGTGCACGCTGTCGACGACCGGCCAGTCGGGTACTTCGGCGTGGTCATCGGCTGAAGGCCACGCGTCCCTGTGGTGGACGGCAGGACCGTAGCGAGGTGGCTCCTCGCGCTGTCAACCGCCCTCTGACCTGCGAAAACGCCCAAAATCGCAGGTCAGAGGCACGAAAGTTGATCACGACAAGTCCAACATTGCCCGGACAGCCTGCCACCCCGGGACCGATTGGGACCTGCTGGCGGGTCTTCCTTCGATCTCAAGGTGAGGTCGAGGGGATGGCTGAGGCCTTCGGATCTTCCTGCAGCCAGTCCGGAGCCGGATCACTCCCCCAATGTCGGCGCAGCCGGTCGAGATCGGCGGCGAGTGCGCGCTGCAGGCTGGCCATCACCGGCGACGGAAGCTCGAACTCCTGAGCGGACAGCTCCCGCCGCACCATGGGCGAGGCGCTGTCATTGAGCCGGGCTGCCCAGGCGGGAACCCAGTCGGTCTTGTCATGCCGAATCGCCGCCGAGCCCAACGCACGCCACCACCCGCGGGGCGCCAGCTTGCCCTCGCTGATGTTGGCGGCCGGCAGCTGCCCGGGGCGCCATGCGCGGTCGATGCCGAGGAAGCCGAACAGTCGGCTCATCACGGCCTCGGGAGTGTCCCGCAGCTGCTCCAGGCTCAGCAGCAGGATGCGCTCGCGCGGCACCCGCCGGAGCCACCGCTCGAGCTGCAGGGCGTAGCTGCTCGTCAGCAGGTAGCGAGGGTCGGCGGTCAGCGCCTCACCGATCGGACGGGTCTCGGTTCCCCCGGCCAGCCCGTGACGGTAGGCCGACCGCATCCGCGCCAGCGGCTCTCGCAGGATGTAGACCAGCCGGGGCTCGGCCACAGCTGCCGTCAGCCGGTGGACCACCTCGCCGTAGTGCGGGTACATCGCGTAGGTGGTCGACGCCTCCCCCACGGCCACGGCGTCACCCGCGGCGGCGAACAGGGCGGCGTACCACTCCGCTCCTCGCGCCCACTCCTGGTCCGCGGCGAAGAAGTCCGGTTCCTTCGGGTCGCACATGTACACCTCGGGGTGTTGCCGGAGGAGGCGGTGCAGGGTGCTGGTGCCGGCCTTCTGGGCGCCGATCACGAAGAAGTCGGGCAGTCGCGGGCTGGTCGCGCTCACAGCGCAGGCGGGCGGTCTTCATACGGAGTCGACAAAACGACAGATGTCCTAGTCGATACGCTGGCGGCCGCCCGGATCCGCTGCAGCAGGACCTCGAGCTCCGCGGGCGAGCCGACCCGCACCTTGAGGATGTAGCTCTCGTCGCCGGCGACGCTGTGGCAGGCCTCGATCTCGCGCAGGTGGGCCAGCTTCTCCGGGGCGTCGTCCGGTGAGCTCGGATCGATCGGCTTGATGGACACGAATGCCGTGACCGGCAGCCCGAGCTCGACCGGGTCGGCGATTGCCCGGTAGCCGCGGATCACGCCGCGCTGCTCGAGTCGGCGCACCCGTTGATGGACGGCGGAGACGGACAGGCCGGTCTCCTTGGACAGGTCCGTGAAGCTGCGCCGACCGTCTTCGGAGAGCAGCCGCACGATTGACCGATCGACGTCCTCCACGAACGAGCACCCTAGTAGGCCGCTTCAGGCGACGGGAGGCGTCGATCGTGCGCGCCGACGGACGCGGCCGACGGGGCCCGCCCGCTGCCCACCATCCCCGCAACAGCCGGGATGAGCGTGGCGGGTCCCCGTCGTCCGGTTCAGGACCTCATCGGTCCCTGGCGGCTCCGGCAGGTCGCCGAATCCAATTGCGAGGTCGGGATTCCCAACCGCGATCTTGAGACGCCAAACGGGCGTCATCCTCACCCCGCTCGCCGAAGCAGCGCCCGACGGAGGCACTCTGTCGGCGATCTGTGCCCGGATGCCCGATCTCGCCGCCGCTTCCGCTCGCGTCGGGGGCTGGTTCGACCGCGGGTCAGGCCAGCAAGGAACGGCCGATGACCAACCGCTGGATCTGGTTGGTGCCCTCGAAGATCTGCATGACCTTCGCCTCGCGCATGTAGCGCTCCACCGGATACTCGGTCGTGTAGCCGTAACCGCCGAACACCTGTACGGCGTCGGTCGTCACCTTCATCGCGGTGTCGGTCGCGAAGAGCTTGGCCATCGCCGCCTGCGGCCCGTACGGCAGGCCGGCGTCACGGCGCCTGGCCGCCGCAAGGTAGTTGGCGCGAGCTGCCTCGATGCCGGTCGCCATGTCCGCGAGGAGGAAGCTCACCCCCTGGTTGTCAGCGATCGGTCGGCCGAACTGGCGCCGGTCCTTCGCCCAACCGACGGCGGCGTCGAGCGCCGCCTGGGCGAGGCCGGTCGCGACCGCCGAGATGCCGAGGCGGCCGCCGTCGAGAGCAGACAGCGCGATGCGCATGCCCTCGCCCTCGTCGCCGATCCGACGCTGCGCCGGGACCCGGACGTTGTCGAGCACGATCTGCGCCGTCGCGGACGAGCGGAGCCCCATCTTGCGCTCCGGCGGCTGCGGGTGCAGCCCAGCGGCGTCCGCCGGCACCAGAAGCGTCGAGACACCTCCGCGCGCATCCTCCGACGTGCGGCAGAAGACGTTGTAGTAGTCGGCGTACCCGCCGTGCGTGACCCACGCCTTCGTGCCGGACACGACGTAGGAGTCACCATCGCGCCGGGCGCGGGCCTGTAGCGATGCGGCGTCGGAGCCCGACGTCGCCTCCGACAGCGAGTACGCACCGAGCAGCTCGCCGCCGAGCATGTCCGGCAGGTGGGCCTTGCGCTGCTCCTCGCTGCCGAAGCCGGCCACCGGGTAGCAGCTCAGGGTGTGAACGCTCACGGCGAGCGCGACGGCCGCCCAGGCGCTCGCGAGCTCCTCGAGGACCTGGAGGTACACCTCGTAGGGCATGCCCCCGCCGCCGTACTCCTCCGGATAGGCCAGCCCGAGCAGACCGGAGCGGCCGAGCAGGCGAATCGTCTCGCGCGGGAACTCCGCGCGATCCTCGTAGGCCGCGGCATTCGGGGCGAGCTCATCGCGAGCGAGCTCGCGCACCAGGGCGAGGAGCTGCTCCGCTTCCTCACTGGGAAGCACGCGTTGGACGACCATCAGCTCGACAGTACGACGAGGTCGCGCTCGATGGTGTCGAGTCGCTCGACGCCGTCGTCGGTCACCACCACGATGTCCTCGATCCGCGCACCGTGCTTGCCGGTCGAGTAGATGCCCGGCTCGATCGAGAAGCACATCCCCGGCTCCAGGACGACGTCGTTACCGGCGACGATCCACGGCTCTTCGTGCTCCTCGAGACCGATGCCGTGACCGGTTCTGTGAATGAACAGATCGCCGTATCCGCCCGCCGCGATGACATCGCGGGCCGCGGCGTCGACGCTGTGCGCGGTCACCCCCGGTCGAACCTGAGCCACGGCGGCGAGCTGGGCGGCCAGCAGGACGTCGTAGTAGGCCGCGAACTCATCCGGCGCGTCGTCGCCGGCAACGTAGGTCCGGGTGCAGTCCGAACAGTAGCCATCGGACATCGTGCCGCCGATGTCGATCACCACCGGATCGCCGGCCTCGATGACCCGGTTGCTGACGTGATGGTGCGGGCTGGCGCCGTTCGGCCCCGAGCCGACGATCACGAAGTTCACCTTCTGATGCCCTTCGGCGAGGATCGCGTCTGCGATGTCACGTGCGACCTCCGCTTCGGTGCGCCCCGGGCGCAGCCACTCCCCCATCCGGGCGTGGACCCGGTCGATCGCGGCGCCGGCGGCGCGTAGCGAGTCGACCTCGTCCGGCAGCTTGCGCAACCGCAGCGGTCGCAGCACATCGCCGGCGAGACTTTGCACCGCACCGGTGAGGACCTCTCGGAAGCGCAGGACCTGCTGCGCCCACATCCGGTCCGCCACTCCGACGGTCCGCGGCGCCCGGCCGAGCGTCTCGTTGAGCCGCGCGGCGAGCAGCCGGAAGGCATCGTCGGTCTCACCGTGGGTGGCGAGAGACACCTGCTCCGTCGCACCGCTGGCCTCGGCGGCGTGCTGTTCAAGGCCGGGCACGACGAGAAATGGGGCGCCCGCCGCAGGCACGACCAGACAGGTGAGCCGCTCGAGCGGGAGCGCGTCGTACCCGACGAGATACCGGAGGTCAGCACCGGGCGTCAGGAGGAGTGCATCGATGCCGGCATCGGCAGCGGCCTGCGCGGCGCGAGCAAGCCGGTCGCGATAGGGGGCGCTCACGAGGTCAGGCTACGACGCGGACTAGGCCGGTCCCGCGGATTGCGGGCGATGGACGACGGCGAGCATCCGAACCGCTTCGGCGAACATCGTCGACTTGATGACCCCGAGATTCGGGCTCGCCTTGGCGGTCAGCGGTCGAACGATGTCCAAGGCGGCGGGGAGCACGGCGGACTCCTCGACCGCAGCCGTCACCAAGCCCGCGGCGAGGGCATCCACTCCCCCGTAACGGCGACCGGTCGTCATGGCCTCGATCGCAGTGGCGGGTGACAGCTTGGCGCGGAGCAGCGCGTCCATCCCAGGTGGGAACGGCAGGTTGAGGTCGACCTCCGGCAGGCAGAAGAAGCCGCGGTCGGCGCGCATGACTCGCCAGTCGTGCGCCATCGCCAGCATGCCGCCGGCCGCAAAGCAGTGGCCTTGGATCGCGGCGACCGTGGGCAGCGGCGCCACCAGCACCCGGCTGAGCAGGCGCTGGACGGTGTCGACGTACCACTCGCCCTGGTCCGTGTGGGACATCAGCCAGTCCAGGTCGAGGCCGTTGGACCAGAACTTGCCCTCCGCGACCGTGACGAGCGCCGCTGGCGATCCGAGACCTTCGATCTCGTCGAGACAGGCGTGCATCGACTCGAGCCAGTCCGGCGAGAAGCGGTTCTCGTCGCCACCGAGGTTCAGGACAGCGACGTCACCGTCGCGAGCGATCGTGGGCACCCGGTTAGTGTCTCGGCATGCCTGATCGGACTGGCGACCGGCTCATGCTTCTGGACTCGGCGTCGATGTACTTTCGCGCTTTCTACGGCGTGCCGGACACGATGGTGGCCCCCGATGGAACGCCGGTGAACGCGGTCCGCGGCTTCCTCGACTACATCGCCCGTCTGGTCAGCGAACGCCGCCCGACGCGGCTCGTCGCAGCGATGGATGCCGACTGGCGACCAGAGTGGCGCGTCGCGGCGATCCCGTCGTACAAGGCGCATCGGGTCGCCGACGAGGCGACGAACGAGGAAGACGTCCCCGACACGCTCTCCCCGCAGGTGCCCGTCATCGAGGCGGTCCTCGACGCGCTCGGGATCTGCCGGCTCGGTGTGCCCGGCTACGAAGCCGACGACGTCATCGGCACACTGGCGTCGGCGGCCACCTGCCCGACCGAGATCGTGACGGGTGACCGTGACCTGTTCCAACTGGTCGAGGACGCCCGCGGTGTCACCGTGCTCTACATCGTGAAGGGGGTCGGCAACGCCGAGGTGATCGACGAGGCCGAGATCACCCGCCGCTACGGCATTCCGGGCCGCTCATACGCCGACTTCGCGACGATGCGAGGAGATCCGTCCGACGGCCTGCCCGGCGTGCCGGGCGTCGGCGACAAGACCGCCGCTGCCCTGCTTCGGGAGTTCGGCACGCTGGACGGCATCCTGACCGCGGCCGAGGTCTCCGACGTCGGGTTCCCGCGCGGGTCGCACGCGAAGATCATGGCCGCGGCCGGCTACATCGGACCGGCCCGTGAGGTCGTCGCGGTTGCGCGGGACGTTCCGGTCGGTGACATCGACTCGAGACTGCCGCGCGAGCCGCGCGAGCCCGATGCGTTGGGTGCGCTGTGCGACCGCTGGGGTCTGACCAGCTCGGTCGAACGCGTCCTGGACGCACTGGCGTGAGCGAGCGGCGCGGCCGGCAGCCCTACTCGCTCACCCCCGAGTAGGCGACGACACCGCGACGAAGCTTGCCCACCGCCTCGCGGGCAGTCGCCGCGGTGCGTGATCCCTCCGGCGCTGCCTTGGTCACCTGGTCGAGCAGGTCGAGCAGCTGCTTGACCCACCTCACGAAGTCGCCTGGCGCGAGCTGGGTGTCACGCAGCACCGCGTCGAGCGAATGGCCCTTCGCCCAGCGCCACGCCAACCAGGCAAAGCCGGGTTCAGGCTGGCGAAGGAAGGTCAGCCCGGCATCGGACTCGACGCCGCGCAGCGACTCCCAGCGGCGGTCGAGGTCCTGCAGTGCAGCGCGACACCTTCCGGGTGGGAGCTTCGGGCTCGTCTCGTCGTCACGGCGCGCTTCGTACACCACCGCCGATGCGACAGCGGCGAGCTCCGGGGCGTCGAGCTCTTCCCATGCCCCGTCGCGCAGCACCTCGGCGACGAGCAAGTCCGACTCGGAGTACAGGCGCGACAAGGTGCGGCCGGGTGGCGTCACGTCCTCCTTCGCGAGGTAGCCGAGCGAGGTGAGTACGTCGCACACCGAGTCGAAGGTGCGCGCGATCGTGCCGGTGCGGTTGCGCACCCGGCGTTCGAGCGCCTCCGTGTCACGCGCGAGCTTCCAGTAGCGCTCGGACCAGCGTGCATGATCCTCACGGTCGGCGCAGCCGTGGCAAGGATGCTGTCGAATCGCAGCACGGAGTCGTGCGATCTCGGCATCGTCGGCAGCCGCACTGCGCGAGCGTTCCTGGCGGCCACCCGACTCGACCCCGAGCGCCCGCAGGCTGGACACCAGATCACGCCGCGCCTGCGGGGAGCGTGGGACGAAGCTGCGCGGGACCTTGACCCTGCCGACTGCTTCGACCGCGTCGGCGAAGTCGCCGGCCGCGACGCGCTTGAGCTGGCGTTCACCGGTCACGACCAGCACCCGGCCGGTGTTGTCGATCCCTGCCACGACGACGGCGAGCTCGGGGCGCCGGCCGCTTGGCATCCGGATCACGTCCCCGACGCGAAGCTCTTCCAGGGACTGGGCCGCGGCAGCCCGGCGGGATGCCGACCGCGATCGCGCGAGCTCCGACTCGCGGTCTGACAGCGCCCGGCGCAGTCCGGCGTACTCCGTGAAGTCACCGAGATGGCAGGTCATCGCCTCGCGATACCCGTCAAGCGCCTCCTGGTTGCGTCGCACCTGCTTGGCGAGGCCAACCACCGCTCGATCGGCCTGGAACTGGGCGAAGGAGGTCTCGAGCAGGTCGCGGGCGGCGTTGCGGCCCATTCGGCCGACCAGGTTGACGGCCATGTTGTACGACGGGCGGAAGCTGGACCGCAACGGGTACGTGCGCGTCGAGGCGAGGCTGGCCACGTGGCGCGGGTCGAACCCCGGGGTCCAGAGGACAACCCCATGCCCCTCGATGTCGATCCCACGACGACCTGCTCGGCCGGTGAGCTGGGTGTACTCACCGGGGGTGAGGTCGACGTGTGCCTCGCCGTTCCACTTGACCAGCGACTCCAGGACCACGCTCCGAGCCGGCATGTTGATCCCGAGCGCGAGGGTCTCGGTGGCGAACACGACCTGGATCAACCCGGCAGCGAAGAGCTCCTCCACGGCCTCCTTGAAGGCCGGCAGCATGCCGGCGTGGTGCGCGGCGATCCCACGCTCGAGTCCGTCGAGCAGCTCGCCGTACCCGAGCACGGCTAGGTCGTCGTCCTGCAGGCCGGCCGTCCTCGCCTCGAGCGTCCGCCGGATCACGTCCCGGTCGTCAGGAGGGGCAAGTCGCAGCCCGGCACGGATGCACTGCCGTACGGCGGCGTTGCAGCCGGCTCGACTGAAGATGAACACGATCGCGGGAAGCAACCCGTCGCGATCGAGTCGCTCCACGACCTCCGGGCGGCGCGGGAGATCAATCGGTCGCGGGCGCTTGCCACCACGTTGCGGGCGGCGGGTTCGGTCCGTGTCGAAGCGGGACTGCTGGGCGGCGAGCCGCGCGAGGTGCGGGTTCACCTCCTTCTGCTCTTCGTCGATGAAGAGATCGTGCAGCTGACCACGGGCCAGCACTGACTGCCAGAGCGGCACCGGTCGGTGCTCCTCGACGATCACCGTCGTGTCGCCACGCACCTCCTGGAGCCATGCTCCGAACTCCTCGGCGTTGCTCACGGTTGCCGAAAGGGACACCAGCTGGACGGCGCGCGGGAGATGAAGGATGACCTCCTCCCAGACCGCGCCGCGGAACCTGTCGGCGAGGTAGTGCACCTCGTCCATGACGACGGCGGACAGACCGATCAGCGTCGAGGAGTCCGCGTAGAGCATGTTGCGGAGCACCTCGGTCGTCATGACAACGATCGGCGCTTCACCGTTGACTGAGTTGTCGCCGGTGAGCAACCCGACCTGCTCGACGCCGTACCGGGCGACCAGGTCGTTGAACTTCTGGTTCGACAGTGCCTTGATCGGGGTCGTGTAGAAGCATTTGCCACCGTTTGTCAGCGCGCGATGTACGGCGAACTCACCGACGACGGTCTTGCCGGCCCCGGTGGGCGCCGCAACCAACACGCCGTGGCCGCCCTCGAGAGCCTCGCAGGCACGCCGTTGGAAGTCATCGAGCGCGAACTCGTAGCCGCTCAGGAAGTCCTGCAGGACAGGCGCCAACCCGCGCCGCCGCGCCGCGGCGTACTTCTCCGCCGGACTCGGCACGGCTTCAGGGTATGCCGCCTGTCCGGCCGTCAGGCGAGAACGCGCACCGCTCCCGGGACGCACTCACAGCGGATCGGAAGGTCAGCCAGGTACTCGCCGTCGGCATAGGCGGTCACCCCTGGTGAGGCGAGCTCGACGACCTTGGCGCGGCGCATCGTGACCGCGGGATGTGTCGTGTGCGTGCCTTTGAACACCTTCGGAAATGTCTTGAGGAACTCCGCTTTGCTGACCGGCCCGAGCACCATGACATCCATCAGCCCGTCCGTGACGTCCGCATCCGGTGTCACGTGCATGCCGGCCCCATAGGACTTCGCGTTGCCGATCGCTACGAGCATCGCGTCCGTCTTGATCTGCTCGCCGTCGACGACGAGCTCGAACGGCAGTGGGGCGAAGACACCGAGCTCGGCGACCATCGCGATGTTGTAGCGCATTCGGCCCTTCGGCCAGGACATCCGGTTGGCGCGATCGTTGACTCGCGAGTCGAAGCCGGCGCCGAGGACGCAGCCGAACCACTTCTCGCCCACCCGGATCGCATCCATCCGCCACGCCGCGTCGTCACGGAGCCGATCGCTGACGATGCCCGCCGCGGCGAGCGGATCCTTCTTGGGCAGCTTGAGTGTCGCAGCGAGGTCGTTGCCCGTACCGGCCGGAACTATGCCGAGCGGCGTCTCCGTGCCGGCGACCGCGTTGAGCGCCAAGTGCACCATGCCGTCGCCGCCGAGAGCCACGAGCGCATCGACGCCGTCGGCGACCGCCTTTCGCGCTTGCGCCAGGGCATCCCCAGCGTCCGCGCCCACCAGGATCGAGACGTTCGAGCCGGCCTCGCGAATCCGGCCGGCAACCGCGGCCACCTGCTTCGCTGCCCTCCCTTTGCCTGCGCTCGGGTTCACGATGAGCGCGACGTTCCGATGGTTGGCCATCAGACGGTCTGCTCGTCGTCGATAGACGACAGCTCGTCGTCCGCCAGGTCGCCGTACAGCGGTGCACGTCGTGCCACACGACGGTCGTGCAGCGTGGCGATCAGCACCGCGACACCGTAGAGCAGACACATCGGAACCGAAAGCGCGAGCATGGTGAACGGGTCTTGGCTCGGCGTCGCGACCGCCGCAAACACGAAGATGCCGAAGATGACTGCGCGACTCCACCCACGGAGGCGCTCGGCGGGCAGGATCCCGATCAGGTTGAGCATGACCACCAGCAGCGGCAGTTCGAACGATGCGGCGAAGACGAGCACCATGCCCATGAAGAACGAGAGGTAGTTGTTGAACGGGAGCAGTGAGGAGATGTCACCGTTCGCGACGCCGAGCAGGAAGTGCAGGCTCTTGGGCAGGGTGAGATACGCGAAGGCCGCACCCATCGCGAAGAGCAGCACCGAGATGCTGACAAAGGCCGATGCGTAGCGCCGCTCGTGGCTGTAGAGGCCGGGCGTGATGAACCGCCAGAGCTGGAAGAGCCAGATTGGGCAGGCTGCGAGGACCCCGGCGTACAGCGACAGCTTCAGTGTGACCGTGAATGGCTCGAGGACGCCGAAGGCGACGAGCTTGCAGCTTCCAGGAAGCGCTCGATACTTGGCGGGCAGGTCGCAGTAGGGCTGGGAGATGAAGCTCAAGATGTGGCCGTGAAAGACGTAGGCGACGATGGTCGTGATCACGACCGCGATCAGTGAGACGACCACGCGGTAGCGGAGCTCGGCGAGATGTTCGCCGAGGGTCATCCGGCCGTCGGGCGACCGATCCCGATGCGCCCGCGCCGGGCGCGGCATCCTCACCGGCTTGAAGGACTAGAGACTGCGGCGCTTGGGCTAGCTGGGAGAGGTGGTCTGCTCGGCGCTCTTCGCCTCCGCGTTGACCGGTTGAGCCGTCGCCAGCTCAGCGGGAGCAGCCGGCTTGTCGTCCTCGTGGAGGCCCTTGATCTCGGTCTTCATGATGCGCATCGAGCGTCCCAGCGAACGAGCCGCGTCGGGGAGCTTCTTCGAGCCGAAGAGCACGAGAATGACAACGGCGATGATGGCGATCTCAGGCCAACCGATGTCCATGGTCAGGTCCTCTCGTCGAATCCCCGGTGGTGGGAATTCCGTGGTTGCCAGTCTACGCCCGGCTGTCGCCCGTAGACGCCCTGCGACCTTGGGCTGCCTGCTCGCGGGACAACTGCTCGGTGGCTGCGGCGATCTTCTCCCCCGCAGTCTTCACGTCGCGGGCGAGCTCGCGTACCTGGCGGTAGAGCCGGAAGCCGACTGCGCCGAGCACGGCGATCCCGAGAACGCCGATCCCGACGTAGAACGCCACCCACACACTGTGAAGCGTAGGGGGTGCGTCGCCACCGCGTCGTGAAGTCCTAGCGGTGGGCAGGGGCGGTCGCGCGCGCCGCCAGCATGTCGTCGCCCGTGAGCTGAAGCAGGAAGTCGAGCAGATCGTCGTAGGTGAGCTGCGAGCCGGCCTTGGGCTCGAGTGCCTCGGCTGGAACATCCCAGACCTCGGCCTCCACCCCACCGGACATCAGCAACGACACGATGTGATCGTCGGCGGGCTTACGGATGGTCTCGACGCACGACGGGCACGTGAACGTGTAGTACGACAGCTGACCGTGGCTGCAGACGCGCAGCCGGATGTCATCGCTGGTCAGCTCGACCTCGCCGCAGCTGGGGCACGAAGCCTTGATGGTTGTCACGGCCGCCGTCCTTCACTCATCACCACCACCTGGGCGGGTGGTGATACCTCACTTTCGGCAGGAAGAACGCTCGCCTTGACGTGAAGTTCTCGTCAGATCTAGACGCCGTACGCTACGAGGGCAGCAATCGCCGCATCCCGGACTTGCCGGGCAAGATCGGGTGGATCGGTCAACCGGGCGACGCCGGCCAGACCAAGCGCTAGTCGCCGCGCCCAAGCATCGTCCCGGGAGCGGAGCTTGACGACGAGTCCACCGTCGCCGCGTTCCTCGACCACTTCGCATTGGTAGTAGTCGGCGGCCCACCGCGCGGCGGGATCCAACGAGAAGGTCACGAGCCGGTCTTCGGCGGATGGCGTGAACAGCTCGGTGTCGAAAGCCCGGGCGCGGATCTCGTCGGGAACAACGATCGCGTCGTCGAGCAGCTTCGCCTCGAGGACGCGATCGAGCCGGAAGGTGCGCAGGTCCTCAACCGCGTGGCACCATCCCGACAGGTAGGCAGTCGCATCACTGGTGAACAGTCGGATCGGGTCCACATCGCGTTCGGTCGCTTCGTCGCGTGCCGGCACCCAATAGCGAAGATGCACTCGGCGCGACTGAGCGACTGCATCGGTGATCGTCGTGACGACCTCGGGGTTGGCGGCGTTCACCGGCGCGACGACGACCTTGTCCGCGGCGGGGACGCCACCTGCGGCGCTCTCGAGCTTGGCGAGCGCGCGATCGATCGCGGCGGTCGAGACGATCCCGGGGACGCCGGCGAGCGCGCGTAGCGCGGCGATGAGGGCGAGTGCTTCGTCAGGCGTGATGCGCAACGGGCGTTCGATCGTCTCGGCGTTGGACAGCGTGACCCGGTCACCCCGCCACTCGACGTCGATCAAGTCCCCAGGTCCGTACCCGGGCAGTCCACACATCCAGAGCAGGTTCACGTCGGCACGGATCTGGGCCTCGGTGACCTCGAACTCGCGCGCGACCTCGGCGACGGACGAGTCCGGGTGTGAGAGCAGCCACGGAACCAACGCGAGGAGGCGCGGCAGGTGGTCGGTCGCGCCGCTCATGCCTCAGCCAGCTTCTGCAGTCGGTTCACGATGGCATCGCGTGCTTCCGGTGGCGACAGGATGACGGCGTCACTGCCGTAGGACAGCACCTGCTCGGCGAGCCGATGGGGGTCGGGGCAGGGCACGGTGACGACGTCCCAGCCGTCGCCGTCGTCCGCGACATCGATGGTCAGCCGGCGAAGCCCCATCGCTCGGTCGTGGCGCACCTTCACTCGCGCGAGTGTCTCGCTCTGCGGTGCGTCCATCGAGGAGACGAGTGCGACCAGATCGACGCCCTCAGGGATCGTCACCGACCCCGGCTTGCCGTCGACGATCGGGTCGCCCACGACTCGAGACAGCCGGAATGCGCGCGACGCTTTGCGGTCGAGATCGTGCCCGACCAGATACCACCGACCGCGCCAGCACACGACCCCCCAGGGTTCGACCTTGCGTGCCGCGGGCTCGGGGTCGTTCGCACCGCGGTAGGAGAACTTCAGCCGCTTGCCCTCACGAAGTGCCTCATGGACGGCGGGCAGTCCCGCGCCACCGGCGCCGAGCCGGGGCTGGAGGCCCTCCGGCAACGGGGTGAGCTCGACCCCGGCGGCTTCGAGCTTGCGCAGCGTGCGCGCCGCCGTCGCGCCCTGCGACGCCGATGACAGCATCCGAGCGGCGAGGCCCAGCGCGGCGGCCTCGTCCGGCTCCAGCCGGACCTCTGGCAGGGCGTAGTCCGAGCGCGGGATCCGGTACCCCTGCTCATCGTCGAAGTGGCTGTGCGAACCGACCTCTAGCGGGATGCCGAGATCACGAAGGTCCTCCTTGTCGCGCTCGAACATCCGCTTGAAGGCCTCGTCGGACGGCGCCTCCGCGTAGCCGGGGATGATCTCCCGCAACCGTTCGGCCGTCAGGTAGGCGCGGGTGTGCAGCAGGCAGATGACGAGGTTCATCAGCCGTTCGGTGCGCTCCGCTGCCATGGCCGATGACGCTACCGCCCGCGCGGGCGTGAGCGGCCACATAGGCTCCGGCGCGTGATCAGGTGGCGCGACGGGAACGTCTCCGCCGTCGTACGCCGCCGGGCCGGCGCGATCGAGCTGAAAGTGGCGACCAGCGACGGGACGATCGACGCGATCGCCTATCCGCAGCTGGTGGGCGAGCCGGAGGTCGGTGACCGGGTCCTGCTCAACACCACGGCGATCGCGCTCGGCCTCGGCACCGGCGGCTTCGCAATGGTGGTGGCGATCCCGGACCGGCTACCGGCCGACCGCGACGAGCCGGGCCATGTGGTCAAGGCACGCTACACACCTCTGCAGGCCACGGTGCTCGCCGTGGACGAGCAGGACTCACCCGCACACGCGATCCTGCGGGATGCGGACTCGATCGACGGCATGCCGGTCGTGGTCGCAGACCTTCACTCGGCGTTGCCGCCGATCCTCGCGGGATTACGGGAGGGGGGGCGCACGCCGCGCGTCGTGTACGTGATGACCGATGGCGGCGCGCTGCCACTCGCGTTCTCGCGATCGGTAGGCGAGTTGCGGGACGCGGGCTGGTTGGCGGCGACCGTGACGGTCGGGCAGGCGTTCGGCGCTGATGTCGAGGCGGTGACACTGCACTCCGGGCTGCTGGCCGCGCGGCATGTGCTCGACGCCGACGTGGTCATCGTCACCCAAGGCCCGGGGAATCTCGGCACCGGCACCCGGTGGGGGTTCAGCGGGGTCGCCAGCGGCGAGGCGGTCAACGCGACCGCGGTGCTCGGCGGCCGGCCGGTCGCGGCGCTGCGCATCAGTGCGGCGGACCCGCGCGAACGTCACCGAGGGGTCTCGCATCACTCCCTGACCGCCCTGGGGCGGGTCGCACTGGCACCCGCGGACATCGCCGTACCGGCGTTGACCGGCGATCTCGGCGTCACCGTCACGGCGGCGGTATCGGCGCTGTCGCCGCCGCATCGGCTCGTGACGGTGGCGGTCGACGGTCTGCGTGACGCGGTGGCCGCGGCACCGGTGAAGGCCTCGTCGATGGGTCGCGGTCTCGATGCGGACGAGGCGTACTTCGTGGGATGCGCCGCCGCCGGCCGCCACACCGCCACCCTCCTACCCCCGTGATCACGGCGGGTTGGGGCTACATGCTGGCGATGAGCTTCTCGACTCTGTCGTCGACAGCGCGGAACGGGTCCTTGCAAAGCACGGTGCGCTGCGCCTGGTCGTTCAGCTTGAGATGCACCCAGTCCACGGTGAAGTCCCGGCGCTTCTCCTGCGCCTTGCGGATGAAGTCGCCGCGCAGCCGCGCCCGGGTGGTTTGAGGTGGGACCGACTTGGCTTCGAAGATTCGCAGATCCGATGTGACGCGATCGACCGCTCCGTGGCGCTCGAGAAGGTAGTAGAGCCCGCGCCGACGGTTGACGTCGTGGTAGGTCAGGTCGAGCTGCGCGATCCGCGGCGATGACAGCGCGAGGCCGTGCTTCGCGCGGTAGCGCTCGATCAGCTGATGCTTGATCACCCAGTCGATCTCCCGGTCGACGAGGCTGAGATCCTGCGTCTCGACCGCCTTCAGCGTGCGTTCCCAGAGCTCGAGGACCCGGGTGCTGGTCTCGTCTCCGCCGCGGCGCTCGACGAAGTCGCGCGCCTTCATGAAGTACTCCTGCTGGATGTCAAGCGCGCTTGCCTCGCGGCCGTTGGCGAGCTTGACGGTACGACGGCCGGTGACGTCATGGCTGATCTCACGGATCGCCCGGATCGCGTTCTCGAGAGTGAGGTCGCGCATCACGACACCGGCCTCGATCATGCGCAGGACGAGGTCCGTCGTACCGATCTTCAACAGCGTCGTGGTCTCGGACATGTTGCTGTCCCCGACGATGACGTGCAACCGGCGGAAGCGTTCCGCGTCGGCGTGCGGCTCGTCGCGGGTGTTGATGATCGGCCGGCTTCGGGTGGTCGCCGACGAGACCCCTTCCCAGATGTGTTCGGCGCGCTGGCTGACGCAGTACACGGCTCCTCGCGGCGTCAGCAGCACCTTGCCGGCTCCACAGATGATCTGTCGCGTCACGAGAAACGGGATGAGGACGTCCGCGAGGCGGCTGAACTCGCCATGGCGGCCGACAAGGTAGTTCTCGTGGCAGCCGTAGGAGTTGCCCGCCGAGTCCGTGTTGTTCTTGAACAGGTAGATGTCGCCCGCGATGCCTTCCTCGCGAAGCCGCCGCTCGGCGTCCATCAGGAGGCCCTCGAGGGTTCGCTCCCCCGCCTTGTCGTGCGTGACGAGCTCGACCACGCTGTCGCACTCGGGCGTGGCGTACTCCGGGTGCGATCCGACGTCGAGGTACAGCCGGGCCCCGTTCTTCAGGAAGACGTTGCTGCTTCTGCCCCATGACACCACCCGGCGGAACAGGTACCGAGCGACCTCGTCCGGCGAGAGCCGCCGCTGGCCGCGGAACGTGCACGTCACGCCGTACTCGTTCTCGAGCCCGTAGATGCGCCGCTCCATGAAGGGACTGTACGGCGGCAGTCGACGCGCCGGATGAAGCCGCGTTGCCCAGACCTGGGCGTTTCGGGGCAGGATGTTGGCTGGGGGAACACGAAAGTGACCTGAGTCACAACGAGATTCGGGAGGTGGACGTGGCGCGCCAGCCAGCGCGACGTGTCCTCGGCGCGGCGCTCTCAGTCGCCACGCTGATGCCGTTCATCGCCGGGTTGCCGGACGCCGGCGCCGCGGTCGCGAAGACCATTCACCCCGGCGTGGCCGTCAATTACGGCGACGTCACCTGCACCGTGGGCGCGGTCCTTCGGGCGGGGCACCGGGTGTTCCTTGCGGTTCCGGCGTCGTGCGGCGGGATCGCCCTCGGCAAGGCCGACCAAGACGGTTGCTCCTCGCCGCAGACCCCCGTCGGCTCGCCCGTGTCCATCCAGGGCGCCAAGCACCGGGGTCGCCTCGTGTACAGCTCCCACAGCCAGATGCAACTGCGCGGGGACGTCAACCCGAGTCGCTGTTACTACAACGACCTGGCGTTGGTACGGGTCAATCGGCACGATCGCGCTCGGGTCAGTGCCGCCATCCCTGGCGTTGGCGTGCCGAGCCGGGTCGTTGCGAAGCTGCCATCCAACGGCTCAGCGCTTCGGGTCGGTGCCACCTCGGCGGAGGCCGGTGCCACGCATCGCAACGGCTGGGAGCTCGATCTGAGCAGTCCGACAGCGATGTGGAAGAAGGCCGACTGCGGTTCGCCGGTCACGATCGGGAAGCGGCTCGTGGGCATGCTGCTCGTGCTGCCCAAGGGCCCGATCCCGGGCGCGCCGGTGGCGCAGGCAGCCGCGCAGACCTACAACCTGTCCCGGGCGATCAAGTACCTGCGGACGACGCCGCACTTCCACCACGCGCACGTGGTCCGCCGCTAGTCAGCCGGCAAGGATCTCGGCGACGGCGGTGTCGTTGAGGCGGCGGAAGGTACGACGGGGGCGGGTGCGATCGAGAACCGCGACCTCGAGAGCGTTAGCGGCGATCTCCCGGGTCTCACCGTCGACCCCGGCGAGGCTGGCCACCGCTAAGCGGAGTGCGGCGCCGAGGTCCATGTCGTCGGTCCGCCCCTCTCGAAGTGCAGTGCCGATCTCGTCGGCTGAGGCGCCCATGACGACGATGCCTTCCTCATCCGCGACGCTGCCGTCATAGGTGAGGCGGTAGAGCTGGTCGGCCGCCGGCGTCTCCCCCACCTCGGCAACGGTCAGCTCGACCTCGAACGGCTTCTCACCGCCACTGGAGAAGATCGTGCCGAGGATCTGGGCGTAGGTGTTCGCGAGGGCCCGACCGGTGACATCCCGGCGGTCGTAGGAGTAGCCGCGAAGGTCCGCCATGCGAACCCCTGCGACCCGGAGATTCTCGAACTCGTTGTACTTGCCGACAGCGGCGAAGCCGATCCGGTCGTAGATCTCCGAGATCTTGTGCAGCGCGCTCGATGGGTTCTCGGTGACGAAGAGGATACCGCCGCCGTAGCTCATGACGAGGACGGCCCGACCGCGTGCGATGCCCTTCCGCGCGTAGTCCGCGCGGTCCTTCATCACCTGCTCGGGTGAGACGTAGCCGAAGGGCATCGTCATCGCTGGTCGGAGTCCTCTCTGAGTTTCTGTCTCTAGCGGAGCGGGGCCTGCGGGCCACCGGGGTGCTGCATGCGTTCGGCCACTACCGCTTCGGTGACGGTGGCTACCTCGTCCTCGCCCAGCTTGCGGAAGCCGCTGGCGTCCACTGCCGTGATGACCGGGAAGATGCGGCGGGCCAGGTCCGGTCCCCCGGTGGCGGAGTCCTCGTCGGCCGCGTCGTACAGCGCCTGAACGCTGGCGAGGATCGCGTCTGCCTCGTTGAAGTCGTCGCGGTAGATCTTCTTCAGCGCGCCGCGGGCATAGACGCTGCCGGAGCCGACCGAGTGGAACTTTCGTTCCTCGTAGCGGCCACCGGTGACGTCGTAGGAGAAGATCCGGCCGGCGCTCTCGGGGCTGGCGGCTTCGAGGTCGTAACCGGCGTAGAGCGGTACGACGGCGAGGCCCTGCATCGCCATCGGGAGGTTGTTGCGGATCAGCAGCGAGAGCCGGTTGGCCTTGCCCTCGAGGCTGAGGACGGTGCCTTCGAGCTTCTCGTAGTGCTCGAGCTCTACCTGGAAGAGACGGACCAGCTCGATCGCGACACCGGCGGTGCCGGCGATGCCGACCGCGGAGAACTCGTCGGCCTGGAACACCTTCTCCATGTCGCGCATCGCGATGACGTTGCCCATCGTGGCGCGCCGGTCACCGGCCAGGATGACGCCGGAGGTGTGTGCCACGGCGACGATCGTGGTGCCGTGCGGTGCGTCGACCGGCGTCGCCGC
>DASZTL010000009.1:0-8892 GCA_035548055.1 Mycobacteriales bacterium
CCGGCGATCGCACCGATGGGCAGGACGATCATCATCGGGGTCACCGACGTCGAGAACAGCCCGAAGCACAGCAGGGCGCCATAGACCATGGCGGAGAGCTCCATCACGCGCACGATCCCGAACCGCTCCGCCAGTCGGCTAGCGATCGGCGCTCCGACGACGTACGCCACCGCGACAACCGCGATGAACGCCGAGGCCAGTGAAGCCGACTTTCCGAGGCCCTTTGTGATGTAGAGCACGATAAAGACCTTCAGCCCGGCGAAGCTGTACTCCCAGATCGCATTGGCGACGGCGAAGATCTGCAGACCGCGGTGGTGCAGGAGCAGGTCGCCCGCGTTCTCGATCTCGTCGTCGTCGTCGCTTCGGCGCGGCGGTACCTCCCGCTGAAGATGAATGACGGGCCGCAGTGCAAACGAGCTGACGCCGAGTGTCGCGGTGCCCAGCACGAAAGGCAGTGGTGTCCACGCCGACAACAGCAGGCCGCCCGCGATCAGGGCGACCCCGAGCCCGGCCCCGCGCATGATCGCCTGACTTGACTGCGCTCGTGGCAGCAGGCGTTTCGGCAGGAGGTCGGCGTAGAGCGCGCGGTACGGCGGGTAATAGATGTAGTAGCCGATGAAGAAGGCGAGGATGCAGACGCCGGCCAGCTGGTAGTCCGGCGCGAACGGCAGGAGCACCAGGCCGGCCCCGGCCAGCGGCGCACCGACCACGATGAAGGGCAGCCGCGGCCCGTAGCGACCGCTGCCAAGCATGCGGTCGGACAGTGCCCCCGAGATCAGCGGGATGGCGAGGGCGAACGCGCCCTCGCCGCCGATCAGCGCGCCGACCTTCGCCGGTGAGTGGGTGAGCGAGAGCAGCACGCTGGGGCCGTAAGTGGTGAGGATCGTGATCGCGAAAGCGAGCCCGAATGTCGGGAGGCCAAGAGTCAGCAGAAGCGGCCGGGCATCCTGGGACGTCGTGTGCTCGCTGGGCAGCTCGAGGCGAAAGAGCTGTCGCGGAAGGTGGAGCGAGCGCGGCGCTTGGGCCGTCGCCTCAGTTCCCGGCAGCGGTACCTCGCGAGACGACAACGTTGGTGGCTTCGCACACCAGCTCGCCACCCGTCGTACGGATCTCCATGCGCATCGTCATGAGCTCGTTGGCGCCCGCGTCACGGATGTCGTCGATGAAGGTCGTGGCAGTGAGCTCGTCGCCCGGGTGGACCGGACGGTGGTGGACGAATCGCTGCTCGCCGTGAACGACCAGGGCGTAGTTGAGGCCGAGGTCCCCGTCAGCCATCGCCCCGCGGCCGCCGACTGCGAAGCCCATCGTCGTGAGGAATGTCGGCGGTGCGATGACGTCCTTGTAGCCAGCCGCCCTGGCCGCCTCGCGATCCCGGTAGAGGGGATTCGGGTCGCCGATCGCGTCGGCGAACCGTCGGATGTGCTCCCGTCCGATCTCGTACGTGCCCTCGGCCTCGTACGACCGGCCGATGAAGTCACGGTTGAGCGGCATTTCGAATCCTCCTCGAACCCCCGGCGCTATGCCGCTTTGACCGTAGCAGCGTGCGATTCGCCGGCTGTGTAGCGTTCGGGATTGCCATGAGACAGCTGCTGGGGGTCGACGCGCTCCACATCCTCGAGGAGAACGCCCGGCAGCACATGCACACCCTCAAGATCGCCATCGTCGGCCCGCGTGAGGGGCAGCCGGTGCCCGCTGCCGAGCTCGAGGAATGGGCGACGGAGCGCCTGCCTCGGCTCGCCCCGTTCCGTTGGCAGGTCCGCAAGATCCCGCTCGGACTGGGTCGTCCGGTCTTCATCGACAGCGGCCGGTTCGAGATCGACCGGCACATCTCGGTCGCGGCACTGCCCGCCCCCGGCAACGAGGAGCAGCTCGACGAGGTGATCTCCCGGATCGCCAGCATTCAGCTCCCGCGTGACCGGCCGCTGTGGGATCTCACCATCGTGACCGGCCTGGAGGGCGACCGGACCGCCCTCGTCTTCAAGATTCATCACGCCGTCATGGACGGCCAGGCAAGCGTCCGGTTCTTCGAGCTGGCCTTCGACGGCGGCGCCGACGATCCGCTCGGCGATGTGCCGGCGGCGGAGCCGGATCCGGGGCGGCTGCGGCTGGTCGCGTTCGCGCTGCGGTCGCAGGGACGGCAGCTCCGCCGGCTGCCGGCGGTGACCAAGCGCTCCGTGGCCTCGATTCGCTTCAACCGCAACCTGCGCAAGTCGGGCGCACCGCCCGTGGTGAACCCGCTTTCCGGCCCGTCCACCCGGTTCAACAAGCGTCTGGTTGCTGACCGGGTGTACGTCGATCTCACCGTGCCGTTCGCTGACGTCAAAGACCTGGCGACCCGGGTCGGAGCGACGGTGAACGAGGTGTTCGTGACGGTATGCGGCGGTGCGGTGCGCCGGTATCTCGCTGCCCATGGCGAGACGCCGAAGCAGTGTCTCAACGTGGCGCTTCCGGTATCGCTGCGTCGGCCCGAGGAGATCGATGACTTCGGCAACCGCACGTCGTACTGGTACGTCTCGCTCGCTACCGATGTCGCCGATCCAATGGAAAGACTCGCCGCGGTGAAGGACAGCCTCAACGCGGCGCGGGCTTGGGCGCAGGGCGACGCCGAGCTGTTCGCGGTGTGGCAGGACTACTACCTGTTGTTCGGCAAGATGACGCTCAAGTCCTTGACCGTCGTTGAGCGGATGGTACGGCGACCTCTCTTCAACGCGGTCGTCTCCAACGTTCGCGGTCCGCGCGAGCTGTCCGTCGCGGGCGCGCCCGTCGTTGCGGTCCGGTCGATGGGCCCGATCACTCGATTGCTCGGTCTCAACATCACGGCTTGGAGCTACCTCGACACGTTCTCCATCGGGATGCAGTCATGTCGCGAGTTCATGCCGAACCTGCGCGAGCTCGGCAACCACATCCGCGAGGAGCTCGCCGCCTTCTCCGCGGCCGCGGCGAGCGTCTAGGCCTGCGCAACGCGGATCATGTTGCCGGCGGGGTCGCGCACCGCGGCGTCGCGGACGCCCCAGAAGCGGTCGTCCGGCTCCTGCAGGACTTCCACGCCCGGCGTCGCGGCGAGCTTGTCGAAGGTGGCGGTGAGGTCCGAGACACGCACCTGCAACATCGGCAGCGCGCCCTTCGCGAGCAGCGTCGCGAGAGCGTCGCCGTCCTCTTGCGATCGGCCGCCGTGCGGTTGTGACAGCACGATCGAGATCTCGGGCTGGGCGTCGGTGGTCAGGGTGATCCAGCTGAAGCCGTCTTTGTCGACGCGGTTGGCGAGAGTCATCCCGAGGCTGTCGCGATAGAAGGCGAGGGCTGCCTCGGGGTCGTCGACCGTCACGTGCACGCCACTGATCGAAGTGCTCATGTCGCCGACCTTAGGAGTGGGCACCCGCGGCGGGCTTCTTCGAAACTGCTTTGTTCGCGACTTCCTGCGACTTCCGGCGACTTGGTCGAGTCAGAACCATGGACTGACACGAGCTGGTGTCGCGCATGTCGTCGTGGTCGGCGGCACGGTAGCGGGATGGCGACTCGCCGACGATTTCGGTGAACCGTGCGGAGAAGGAGCCGAGACTCGTGCAGCCGACCGCGAAGCACACGTCCGTCACGCTCAGGTCGCCCCGGCGCAGTAATGCTTTGGCGCGCTCGATCCGTCGCGTCATGAGATAGGAGTACGGCGTCTCGGCGTACGCCTCGCGGAATCGCCGACTGAAGTGCGCGGGGGACATCAGTGCGGTCTGGGCGAGCGCCGGGACGTCGAGCGGTTGGGCGTACTCGCGGTCCATTCGGTCGCGAGCGCGCCGGAGCCGCTTCAGCTCGTCGAGCTCCGCGGTGCCCACCCGCCCATTCTGCGGCAAAGCAATGTGGCATTGCATAGGCGATTCCCTCGCTTTTCGGGCGATTTGCCTGGGCAATGCCACATTGCTTTAGCGGCTAGATCGTGACGGCTCGGCTGACGCTCTTCACGGCGGTCGAGCCGGAGTACCAGACGAGCTTCAGGGTGTGTTTGCCCTCGGGCGCCGCGGCCGAGCCGGCGAAGGTGTAGGCACCGTGCAGCGTCATGACGTACGTCGTGTCGACCCGCTTGCCGTCGACGTAGGCGACGACTCGGTCATCCGCGGCGTTGGGGCATCCGAAGGCGCCGAGGCCGGCCACCTTCGGACACTTGTCCTGGTTGTCGAGGATGCCGTCGCGGTCGGTGTCGGGACAGCCGCCGGAGGCCATCGGGCCCTTCGCGTGCTTGCACACATCGGCGATGTCCGGCACCCCGTCACCATCGGCGTTGTCGGTGATCGTGGTTGCCTTCGCACTCACGGTGTAGTGCACCGACGGCGACAGCACCTCGGACGGGATCACACGTGCGGTGAGGTTGCGGTGTGCCCACGGGACCGTGACGGTGACCGAGCCGACGCCGGTCTTGACCTCCTGGCCCGACCCGCCCTTGACCTCGAGGCCCAGCGATGACGCCGGGTCGCTCCACTTCAGCGTCACCTTCACGGTCGCCTGCTTCTTGACCGGCACCGTGATCTCGTGGATGTTGCCCACCTCGGGCACCAGTGGAAGGCCGGAGGTCGAGGTGTCCAGGGGAGTGAAGTCGTTGCCCCCGACGTGCTTCACCTGGAACGTGTGCGTTGTCACCTTCTTGGCCATCGGGGCATTGAGCCGCTGGTGCGCCATCGGCGGTGCCGCGAGGGGAATCGAACCGCTCGCCGGTGCGCGGTCGAGCGACGTGACCCAGTCCTTGTCACGAATGTGTACGCCGGTCTCGGCGAACACCGAGTACGGCGCCTCGATCCGCTGTGCGGCGAGGTAGCTGCGCGGGATGGTGAAGGTGATCGAGCTGTTCTTCGTGTCCCAGGTGGACGTGCCGGAGGGCATTACGAAACGTGCCCCCGAGTCGATGGTCTCGACGTCGCCGAAGCTCGTGCTCTGGGTCTGGACGAAGGAGTCGAACTTCCGGCCGCCGACGTACAGGCCATAGCCGGTCACCCGGCCGCCTTCGACGGTCGGCCAGAGCTTGTCGATCTTCACCGTCGCCTTGACGGCGTGCCGAGTCACCCACGCGTGGAAGCCGGTGATGTCGGTCATCGGCAGCGTGCCGTCACCGGATGCGTCCTTCACCGTCGTACTGCGCTTGGTCGGCTGCGGTGCGTTGCTCACCCAGGAGGCCGTTCCGCCCCACACCAATCGACCGGCCTTCGACCTGACGGATTTGATGTCCAGCGCAGGGCTGCTCGTTTGCACTGTCTTCGGCTGGAAGTCGACCGGGGTGCCGAGCGGCAGCAGCGAGTTCCAGGCCGGCTGCGGACAGTCTTCTGCCCGGCCGGTCGATGAGGCGTACCAGTGGTCGGCGGGGTTCTGGACCTGGAACGAGTTGAGCCCGTCGCCGGCCTTGTCGTTGGGGACGAGGACGTCGGCGGCATTGACCTTGCCGTCGCCGTTGACATCGATGAAGTTGCTCATCCGTAGTGCGAACCCCTCGACGTCGAGGGTCGAGACGCACTTCGCGAGATCCACCGGATCGGAGCTGTAAGCCATGATGTCGTTCGTCGGAATCGGGCCCCACGGGCCGTCGGCGCCGTCGCCGACGTGGCCGAGCGTCAGGCAGTGGCCCGTCTCGTGCGCGACGAGGTCGTAGATCGAGAAGAAGTCGGTCTTGCCGGGCAGCGGGTCGACCGCTCCGTTGATCGAGAAGCAGATGTTGCCGCCCGGCCCGTCGCAACGGTGGACGTAGATCCCGCCAAGCTCGCCGTGATGGTCGTCGAAGCCCGGAACCGTCAGCCACTGCTGCATGGAGAACGGGTTCGGAAACGAGCCGCACGGGGCCCCGCCGGGACCGAGGACGTCCAGGCCGGCCTCCTTGAGGAAGGCGACCGGATCGATGCCGATGCCGAGGCCGCCGGCCGGGTTCGTCGCGATCACGACGATCTTCGGGCTGACCAGGCGGATCAGGTGCGTGGGCAGTCCGTCCTTGTCGACCGGCACGAGATCGGTCGTGATGTGGAAGTGCACGCCTTTGGACAGCCACTGCAGGTTCATCTGGTCGGCCAGCATGTGGATCCCGCCGTCCCACATCTGGACTGCCTGTCGCATCAGGCTTGCGTCGCGCGTGGCGAAGGGTGATACCGGCACAAGCACGGCGACGTTGATCTCGGGCGAGTCCAGCGCGTTCAGGCCGACCTTCATGTGAAAGCACTTGTTGTCCGGGTCGTCCTGGTCGATGTCGGTGATGCAGCCTGCCGGGAGGTTGCCGTCCCCGAAGTGGGTGCCGGCGTACCCGGCGGCCGCTCCCGTGCGCGGCTGCGCGGTGGAGGCGGCTTCTGCTGCCGGCGCGGCCACGCCGAACACGACGGCGGCGGTGATCAGAATGAGGGTCTGAGGCTTGAACAGAAGTCGGCGCACCGGACAACCATTCGACGCTGCGGGACCGCGTTCCTGTGCCGCGCCGGCGTCGAGCGAGGCCACCGCAGCGCGAAGATGTGGCCAAGCAATGTGGCATCACCCCGGCGATTGGGGCGAGATTCGGCGGATTTACCTATGCAATGCCACATTGCTTGGGTAAAGGCGCTCTGCGTATTCCTCGCTACAGGGTGACGGCGTCGCCTGCTGCTGGGTAGCTCTCCAGCGCTTCGCCGAGCTCGGCGAGCAGTGCGGAGGCGCCACCGAGCAGCAGCTCGATCTGCTTGCCCCACAGGAAGTAGCGGTGGACCGGGTAGGTGATGTCGGCACCCATGCCGCCGTGCAAATGCTGGGTGATGTGTACGGCGTGCTGGCCGGCTTCGGCCGCCCACCAGGCGGCGGTCAGCACGTCGAGACACGAGTCCGCGCCCACGTCCAGCTTCCATGCCGCCTGCCGTGCCGCAGCCCGGATCGCCGTGGCGTCGAGATAGGCGTCGGCAGCCTTCAGCGCGACTGACTGGAACGTCGACAGCGGCTTGCCGAACTGCTCGCGCTGCGAGGTGTACGACGCGGTCAGGCGAACCGCGCCGTCGGCGACTCCTGCCGCCGTCGAGGCGAGCGCCGCGAACCAGCGCTCGCGCAGCCACCGCGTGGCACCCGAGTCGCCGATCAGTTCAGCGGCCACGTTGTCGAGGTCGAGGTCGAGGGCGATCTCGCGGGCAGTGGTGACGCCGCGTTGGGACCTAACACCTTCGGCCGCCGGTGCGAGTGCGACGACACGGTCGGCAACCGGCACGAGAAGCAGGTCGGCGGCGTGCGCCCAGGCGACGCCTACGAGACGTCCCGACAACCTCCCGTCTTCGTAGGTCGCGGCAACGACCGACTGGAGTGGGGCGATGGCGGCCACGACCTCGCCGGCGGCGATGCCGGGCAGCCAGCTCTTGCGCTGCTCGTCGGTGCCCGCTGCCGACAACAGCTGTGACGCAGTAAGTGTCGCGACCAGCGGGATCGGTGTGACGTGCGCACCGAGCTGCTCGCAGACCAGCCCGACCTCGCTCGCGCCGAGGCCGAGCCCGTCGTACTCATCCGGAATCGCCACGCCGAGCAGGCCGGCTTCGGCGAGATCCGACCACAGCTGGCGGTCGAAGCGGTCAGGCCGTTCCTCCGCCGCCGTGATCTGCTCGGCGGATCCGTTGCGGGCGAACGCGCTGGTGGCGAGCTCGGCGAGCTCCTGTTGCACCTCGGTGAGAGTGGAGATCATCGGGCCCGCCGCGCCATCTTCAGGCCAGCCGCCGCGACGATCTCACGCTGGATCTCGTTGACGCCGCCGCCGAAGGTGTTGATCTGGGCGCTGCGTCCGGCGCGCTCGACAGCGCCGCGTAATGAAGCGGCGGGGGAGCCGCTGCGCAGCCAGCCACCGGCACCCAGGATCGCGAGCAGCTTGCGGTAGACGAAGACATGAGTCTCGGTCCCGTAGAACTTCGCGACCGATGCGTCCTGCGGCTGCAGTCGCTCTTCGTGGACGGCCTCGACGAGCTGCCAATTGATCAGCTTCATCGCCTCGAGTCGCGTGTAGCACTCGGCCAGGTCGGCCTTGACCCACGGCAGCTCGATGATCCGCTGCGTGCCGCCGGGGACGGTTGCCTCCCGCGCCCACTCGCGGACCTCGCCCCACAGCCGCCAGGCGAGACCCCCGAGTGCGGCAAGACCGACGCGCTCGTGGTTGAGCTGCGTGGTGATCATTCGCCAGCCGCCGCCGCGCTCGCCGACGATGTTGCCGGCGGGGACGTGGACGTCGTCGTAGTACGTCGTCGTCGTGACGATGTCTCCGACCGTGACGATCGGCGTCCAGCGGAAGCCGGGCGACGACGTCGGGACCATGATGATCGACAGGCCCTGGTGCTTCGGCTGGTCAGGATCGGTGCGGCAGGCCATCCAGATGAAGTCCGCCTGGTTGGCGCCGGACGTGAAGATCTTCTGGCCGTTGATGACCCACTCGTCGCCGTCGAGCCGCGCGCTGCTGCGCAGAGAGGCGAGGTCGGTGCCGGCCATCGGTTCGGTGTAGCCGATGGCGACGTTGATCTCGCCGGCGAGGATCCCAGGCAGGTACGTCGCCTTCTGCTCGTCGGTGCCGAAGCGCATGATCGTCGGCCCGACGGTGTTGATCGTCACGAACGGGAACGGGACACCGGCGCGCTGGATCTCGTCGAAGACGACGTACTGCTCCGTCGCCGAGCGGCCCTGGCCGCCGTACTCCTTGGGCCAGCCGAAGCCGAGCCAGCCGTCCTTGCCGAGCCGGCGGACGGCTTCGCGAAAGGACTGCTCGTCGGTGCCGGGAGCGCTCACCTCCTCGCCGCTGCTGGCTGCGCCAAAGGTGGCGAAGTACTCCCGTAGCTCGCGGCGGAGGGCGAGCTCTTCCTCGGTGTCGGTGAAGCGCATCGTGATAGATACATTAGTGCCCGGAACGTAATTAGGTCGAGGGGTGTCAGTTGTCTGAAGACCTGTTGT
>DASZTL010000010.1:0-20006 GCA_035548055.1 Mycobacteriales bacterium
AGCAGGCGCGCTAGCCACTACGCTACGCCCCGCGGCTTGCCCTGCGATCTTAGGTCGAGTGGGCCCGCGCGGGCGTAGCTCAATGGCTAGAGTTCCAGCCTTCCAAGCTGGCTATGCGGGTTCGATTCCCGTCGCCCGCTCCGCGCGACTTGTCAGGTTCACACGCGGCTATAGCGCGCTGAGGACCTGACAACTCGTCAGCTACAGCGACTTGAGCCAGTCGACCAGAAGCTGATTGACGATCTCCGGCTTCTCCTGTTGCACCCAGTGGCCACAGTTCTCGAGGATGTGGCTACCACGCAGACCGGGCAGGCTCTCCGGGAACCGCTTGATCGCGTTCTGGCCCCAGAGCACCGGACCGTCGCGGTCACCGCCGATGAACAGCGATGGCTGCCGGATCGGCGCTGCGGTCCATGCCCGGAGGTCGACCCAGTCGCGATCGACATTCCGATAGCGGTTGAGCGGTCCGCGGAACCCGGCGTACTGGAACTGCTCGGTGTAGAAGTCGAGGTCAGCCTCACTCAGCCAGCCCGGCAACGCGTCGGGCAGGGTGACGCGGTCGAGCAGCATCTGGCCCTTGGCCTTGGTCGCCGTCGTGCCGCCGTCCGTGCTGCGGTGCGCGTCGGCTGACGCACCGACATAGAACTTGAGGAGCGACGTCCGTACGTCGGACTCGAACTCCTTCTCGGCGCGGCCGGGCTCCTGGAAGTAGCTGATGTAGAACTCTTCCTCCAGGCCGGTCACCGTGCCGGCGAGCTCGCCCATCTTCGCGAACGCCTCGGTCGGGCACGGTCCGCCGGGGGCGTTGTAGGGCACGCTGAGCATCGCCACGGCCGGGAAGACATCGGGTCGCAGCAGCGCGGAGTGCGCGACGATCGGCGAACCCCAGTCATGGCCGATGAGGATGGCCTGCCCACCGGGTCCGGCGAGCGCCTCGACGACGCCGACGTTGTCGCCGACGTGGTGCACCATTCCGTAGGCCTCGACCTCGTGCGGCGCCGAGGACCGGCCGTAACCGCGCACGTCGATCGCCACCGCGCGGAAGCCGGCCTCGGCGATGACGGGCAGCTGGTGGCGCCAGGAGTACCAGGACTCCGGGAAGCCGTGCACCAGCAGCACGAGCGGCCCAGAGCCGACTTCGACGCAGTGGATCCGGGTCCCGCGACACTCGACGACCTGATGCTTCACAGAAGCAATGTGGCATTGCCCCCTGGTTTCGCCTCACGCGGGGGCGATGTACGCATGCAATGCCACATTGCTTCCGTGTGAAAGGGTTTGCGAATGCTTGTCTGCCCGGTCAACCACGAGCTGCTGGCCAAGCACGAAGCCGAGGCGCTGGCGCGCAACGTCGATGTCCTCCAGCGCGTCGAGCCCGACGTGACAGTGCCGAACGGCACCTGGACCGCGCACGACGTCGGCTCGCACCTCGTGGGAATGATCGGTCGCTATCTCAACGCAGACGGCCAACGGGCAGCCTCGGCCAACGACGTCGCCGTCATCAACCAGCAGGAGATCAGCGAGTTCGAGTCCTCGACGATGGGTGAGCTCGTCGGGCGGCTGCGCTCGCGCAACGCGAAGTACAACGCGTTCTGGCCCGAGCTCCCTCTGGATGCGCTCTTCCCGCTGCGCGGCGGCCTGCCGCTGGACGTCGCGTGCCTACGGACGAACTGGATCAGCGAGCTGCTGATCCACGGCCGCGACGTCGCGCTCGCCGTCGGCGAGGACTGGCCGCTGGACGACCAGAGCTGCCTGCTGACGCTTCGCCTGCTCGCCAACGTCCTTCACACCTATGTCCGCCCGGACGGGCTAGGCGACGGCACGCTGGTGATCGCGCCGGCCGGCGGGGCGCCGTTCTCCCTCGTGATCCGCGGCGGTAACGCCGACATTCACGCGGCGGCGGAGGAGGGCGCCGACATGCTCTCCGGATCGCCGGCTGCGCTGGCGCTGCTCCTCTATGGCCGGATCGGCCTGGGCGAAGCCGAGCAGATGGGCGCCTACGTCAGCGGCGACGCGGACGGCGTCCAGCGCTTCCTCGACCGGCTCGAGAAGCCCTAGCCCCTCGACATCCATCACCCGGGTCGCCGGACGGCGCGTCGCGGCCGTCCGCCTCGACTGCTAGACCTTCGCCACCGTCAACAGCACGACCGAGTCCTCGAGCGCGCTCACGCTGTGTCGCACGGGCGGGATGACGATGAGGTCACCGGTCCTGCCGTCCCAGCTGTCCGCGCCTGCCGTCAACCGCACCCGGCCCGACAGCACGTGAAGCGTCGCCGGACCGGGGCTCTCGTGCTCCTGCATGTCGGCATCGGCAACCAGGCCGATCACGGTCTGGCGCAGGACCTGCTCGTGGCCACCGAACACCGTGGTCGCGGCCCGACCCGAACCGCGGCGCGCTTCAGCGAGCTGTTCCCGCGCGATTGCCTCTAGCGACATCTTTTGCATCTCCCCAACCTTCCAGCGCAGGTCGGCTACCGCAAGTCACCTGCGCCTGCAGTACGACGGCGGGTTGATCGCGAGGCCCCGATACTCGAATCTGTCAGGCTCTGAAGCCGCGAGACGGCGACGAGCTGACAAGTCGAGTGAGAGGCGGTCCCATGAACTGGTCGGGCTTGGTCGTGGTCGTCACCGGCGCGTCACGCGGCATCGGCGCCGAGATCGCGCGCCAGGCCGCCGCCAAGGGCGCCCGCCTCGGGTTGCTCGCCCGCAACGAGTCCGAGTTGAAGGAGCTCGCCGCCGAGCTGCCGACCGAATCGCTCGTCGTGCCGGTCGACGTGACCAAGAAGACCGAGCTCAGCAAGGCGCTTCGCCGGGTACGCGACGAGCTGGGGCCGATCGACGTACTCGTGAACAACGCCGGCATCGGCGCATACGGACCCTTCGTCGACGGCGGCGCGAAGCAGCTCGACGAACTGTGGCCGATCAACGTTGCGGCAGTGGCTCACGGCATGGCCGAGGTGTTGCCCGACATGCAGGCGCGGGGCAGCGGCGTGATCGTCAACATGACCTCGGTCGCCGGCCGAATCGGCGCGCCCGGCGAGGCGGCCTACTGCGCGAGCAAGTTCGCCGTCGTCGGCCTGTCCGAGACCGTGCGCGCAGAGGTCGCCGACTCCGGCGTAAAGATCTGTCTGATCAACCCCGGACCGGTCCGCACCACGTTCGGCGAGACCCGCGGCCACCCGTACGACCGCGACTTCCCCAGGCCGGTGTCGACCGCCCGCGTGGCAAAGCTGACCATCCGGGCGATCGAACGCGGTACGCCGGAGATCTTCATCCCGCGCTGGCTGCGCCCGTCACTCGTCTTCAAGAACCTGGTGCCGCCGCTGTTCGACCTCGGCGTGCGGCCCGAAGCCCGCCGCATGCTCAACAAGTGGAAGGCCACGCACTAGCCCCCTGGCGAGCCCCAGTGCAGGAGTCGGGCATTCAGGGACGAAACTCACCGGGAACCCGTCGTCCCCGGCGCGCGGCCCGCGCGTCTCACGAAGAAGGACCCTCGATGAACGTCCGGCGCGCTGTTGTCGGTCTCGCCTGCCTGTCGGTGCTCGGGGCCTCGGTGTCCGTCGCCAGTGCGGCGACGACCCCCTCGGGTCTCCAGCTGGTGCGGACCAAGGCGATGCTGCCCGGCTTGGCCAACGCCATCCGGCTCGCCGCAGCGCCGGACCAGGCTGTCCTGACCATCGGCCTCGGCCTCGCCCACCCGAACCCCGCCGGGGAGGATGTGCTGTACAAGCAGCTCTACCGGCCGAGCAGCCCGCTCTACCGCCACTTCCTGACTCCGCAGCAGTACCGGGAACGGTTCGCCGTACCCGTGGCCACCGAGCGCGCCGCAGCGTCGTGGCTGCGATCGGGCGGGTTGAAGATCGCGACTGTCTCCGGTGCCCGCGACTACATCACCGCGACCGGCACCGTCGACCAGGTCGGCGAGCTGATGCACACCCACTTCGGCGCCTTCAAGGTCGGCACGTTGCGCTTCATCGCCAACGAGGTCGCGCCCGAGGTCCCGGCGAACCTGCCCATCACCGCGGTCCTCGGCCTCAACACGCTTCGTCGGATGTGGACGAGCTCACAGGTCGCGCAGGTCAACGCGGCCAACGGCCTCATCTCCGCCCTCCCGACCGCCGTGGCGAGTGCACCGGAGGCCAAGGCGAAGAAAGGGCCGTACCTGGGCCTGCTCTACCCGCGCAACCTGTGGGGGGTCTACCACCTGCCGAAATCCAACCAGGGTGAGGGCCAGACCGCGGGCATCTTCATGGCGGGCTACACCAACAGCGTCATCGCCAACCTTCGGATCTTCGAGCAGCACAACAGATTTCCGCAGGTGCCGGTCCGGGCGGTGAAGGCAGACGGCAAGGGCAGCGCCGCGGCGTACGGCGACAACAGCGCGGCCGGCGAGTGGTTCCTCGACGCCGCTGCGGTGACCGGCATGGCGCCGAAGCTGCGCGAGCTGGATCTCTACACGGTGAAGGAGCTGTTCGACTCCGCCATCGGCGCCGGGATCGCGACCTGGGTCAACGACGCCAAGGGGCCGCAGCAGATGAACGCCAGCTTCGGGGAGTGTGAGACCTCACCCGCCAACCCGGTGCTCGGGCCGCTTGCCCAGCCCCCCTTCTACTACGGGAGTGAGGCCGGCGACGAGCTCGAGCCGGTCGCCGAGCCGATGCTGCGCCAGGCAAACCTGGAAGGCCGCACGCTGTTCGCCTCGACCGGCGACACCGGTGGCTCCTGCCCCGCGATCGTCGTACCGGTCCTCGGCGCCGGCAACGGCCTCACCCCGCAGCCGATTCCCGAGCAGAACTACCCCGCCGCGAGCCCCCACGTCACCGGCGTCGACGGGACCGCGGTCACCACGACGACCAAGGCGCCGCGTTTCGTCGCCACGCATCGGCAGAGCGAGGTCGGCTGGACCTACTCCGGCGGCGGCTCGAGCTTCTGGATCGCCCAGCCCGACTACCAGAAGGGCATGGCGGCGATCAACGTGCCGTGCGTCGTCGATCCAAGCGGTACGCCGTACCCCCCCGGGACGATCTGCCGCGGCGTCGGCGACATCGCCGCGATGTCGGGGACCGCACAGTCGTTGTCGCCGGATTCGCTGCTCGCAACGAACTTCTACGAGACCGAGTCCGACATGCTGGACAGCAGCAACGGTGGCACGAGCCTGTCCTCACCACTTGCGGTCGGCATGTGGTCACGGATCCAGGCGGGCGCACCGACCCGCAAGGGCCTCGGCTTCGCCAACGAGACCTTCTACCGGGTTGGGAAGAGCAAGAGCTACCAGCGCGACTTCACCGACATCACCAAGAGCGAAACCGTGGCGGGCAACGTCTACTACCGCGCAGGTGCGGGCTGGGACTACGTCACCGGCTGGGGCGCGATGAACGTGAAGAACCTGATGCGGGACGTCGACCACCGGCTGACGCCGTCGTTCCCGAAGCCGCAACGGAAGCTGCACATGAAGCTCAACGGATGCGTGGCGTTCACCAGCCCGTCGGGCAACGCGACCAACCCGCTGTATCCCGGGATCAATGACCCCAGCAACGACATCACCCGCGCGGCCTTGCACAGGTCCGGCAAGAGCCTCATTGCGACGATCTCGGGCCAGAGCCTGTCGACCACGCCTCCGCTCGGCGCGGCCGGCGGCAAGGCATTCCTCATGCTGTGGACGGCCGGCAAGACGACGTACTTCGCCGAGGCGAACGTGACCGAGCAGGGCGGGGTCTCCTACGTCGATGGGATCTCGAAGACCAGCTACAAGCCGAAGCACACGATCACTGGCTCGTTCCGCTCCGGGACCGTGACCATGCGGATCCCCCTGAGGGACGTTGGCAACCCGAAACCCGGGACGATTCTCAAGTACCCGTACGCGATGTCGGTCTACAACCTCGCAGGCGCGACTCCGGCGACCAACCCGCTCGGCTTCACCCAGGACGTTGCGACCGCGCCACAGCCCGGCGAAGGCTTGAAGCTCGGAGCCCGCTGCCGGGCCTGACGGCAGCGGCTCCCAACGGATCGACGCGGCGACAGGTACGGGGGGTGATGGGGTGAGGCCGGCCAGCGCGCGATTGCAGCTCGCGATCGCCGCCGCCCTGGCCGCGCCCGCGATCGCAGCGCCGCTGGCCATTGCGGGACCGACCACCGGGCTGAGCCCGCAGGCTTGCTCCCGGACGCACGGCGTCATCGCGCGGACCGACGGATGGACCTCGATCCGTCCGCCCACGAGCCTGTCGGGTCTGCTTGGCGTCGCCGCAGACCCGTGGGCCCTCGCCCGGATCTACGCCTACGACGCGACCACGGTCGCTCGTTCGGACGACGGCGGCTGCTCCTGGCAGACCGTCTTCAACGCCCCGGCGACGGTCCGATCGGTTCCGGGCGGCGTGCTGCGCAGCCACATCGCGCAGGTCGTCGTTGGCGACGGCGTCTGGGTGACCACCGCCACGACCGTGGGGAGCCTCGGCGCGGCGACAATCTGGCACAGCCCGACCGGCACGGGGAACTTCGGCTTCGCCGCGGCCGGCCTACCGCCGGACGCAACCGTGCTGCAACTGGAGCCGACTATCAAGACGGGCGTGGCCTACGCGCTCGTGCACACCTTGACCGGCAACCGGCTCTATGCAAGCCACCCGCTCGGTGGCGCCGTCACGTGGCAGCAACGCAACGTCCCGGGCCTGTCGTCACTGACCGACATCTCAACCGATCCGAACGTCGCGGAGATCGTGGACGTCGCCTCCGCGAATGCCTACGCGCGCTCACCGAACGGCGGAGCCACGTTCACCGACATCCACCGGGTACCCGGACACATCGCGGCGATCGACGCCGCCGGCGGGAACCTCGACGTCTACCTGCGGGCGGGTCGGCTGCTATCGGTCGCGGGTAGCCACTACCGCGCCATCCGGGCCCCGGCAGGTATCCGCAGCGCCACGCACGTCTCGCTGGAGCCGGACGTGCGCGCCGTCTCGACCGGGCACGGCGACTACGGCTACGACCCGATCAAGCGCCGGTGGCGGCTCATCAGCCCACTGGGCCTGGTCGCTCAGCAGCTGCAGCTCGTGAGTCCCGCACTGCCACCAGTTCTGTACGGCGTGGCGGCCGGCTTCATCTACGAGCTGCCACTTCGCTTCCCTGCCGCTTTCGTCACGCTGCCGCCACTCGCCCATCGGCCGGGGCGGGCCGTGTCACTCCACGGGGTCGCCGGCTTCGGCGACAACCCGCCGTCGTTCGCTCCCGCTCCGCACACCGTCACCTTGCACGTCGGGGAACGTCGCATCGCGCACTACCTGTTACGAGTGCCCGCCCGCTCCGGACCCCTCGACGTCGACTTCCTGGTCGACACCACGGAAAGCATGACGCCGGCGATCGATGGTCTGCGCCACGGCATGCAACAGATCATCGAGGCACTCAGCCGGACTACGCCGAACCTGCAGGTCGGGCTCGCCGACTTCCGCGACTACAACGACGGCGAGTTGAAGGCGAGCGACCTCCTGTACCCAGGAATCCCGCCCGGTTCGCTGGGACGTCGGTGTCCTGAGCTCGTCCCAAGCCTCGCGCGACACCACCATCTATACGTTCGCGACCAGCCGGTCGCTCCGGTTAGCCGAGACCTAGCGCAGGCGTTGCAGCGACTGACTGCGTGCGGCGGCGGGGATGACCCCGAAGCCGACACGATCGCCGTGATGCAGACACTCACCGGCTCGGGTATCCCCGGCTGGATCGCGCCTGGGCAGGAGGCGGGGTTTCGACCGGACGCGACCAAGGTGATCGTGCTGATCACCGACGCACCGACGCACCGGCACTCGCCATACCCGTCGCTGGCCGCGACCGCCGACGCGTTGCGCGCCTACGACGTGAAGCTGGTCGGAATCAGCATCAACGCCGGCCTCAACGATGCCGCGGCGAACCTACGCGCGCTTGCGGCCGGATCACGGACGGAGGCTCCGGCCGGTGGCCTCGCGTGCGGTGCACACGGCCGCACCGACGTGCCGGCGGGAGCGCCGATGGTGTGCAGTGTGCCGATCACCGGCAGAGGGATCGCTGTCCTCGCCGGCCCGGTCTCGCGGCTGATCGAGCAGGTCGTTGCTCCCGGCCTGCTGTCCGTCCACCTTCATACCAAGCGGCCGGACGTTGCGACGTTCTCCGGAGCCTCCCGCGAACACGCGAACCTGCACGCGAGGAGCGAGCTGCCGGTGAGCGTCGTCTACAGCTGCCCGGCATCTGCGGCCGGCAGCCGCACGCCGATCAAGCTCTCCGGCGCGGTCGGCGCAACGACGGTGGCCCACGCCGCCGTCGTCCTGCGGTGCCTGCCGGCGGCTGCTCCCGCGATCCCACCCGCAGCGGTCGTCGCGCCAGCGGTTGCCGCGCAGCCGCCGCCACCACCGCTGACCAGCAACGTCAACCCCAACGTCAACCCAGGCACCGGCGCAGCCGCCCAGGAGGAGCAGCAGAGCCAGCTCGCCGTTGCCGACCTCAGCCAGAGCGCCGACTCACAACCCGCCGTGAGTGACGACGGACCCGACATGGCCGCGCCGATGCTCTACGCCGCGGCACTGCTCTTGACCGGAGCAGCCGCATTCGCCTTCCGACATCGCACGGCGTCCCAACCGAGCCTCGCCCGCGTTCGCAGGAAAGGAACCAGATGACACCGGCCGAACCAAGCGAGCGCGCTCCACGCCGTGCGCCATTCACCGCGATCCGGACCGCGGTGCGGCAGTGGGCGCGAACCCGCGCGATCAAGGGACGCGGCCGCAGCCAGCGCCGCGGCCTCACGGCAGTGCTGACGCTCGCTCTACTCGTCCTGCTCGGCGGGTTCGGCTGGTCGATGGCCTACCTGTACGGCGGCACGGATCCCGGAAGAACCGTCGGCCTCGGCGTCGTCAGTGCGCTCGCCCAGGAAGGCCGGCTCTCACAGGTCACCTTCCGAGACTTCGACAACGTCGTCGTCGCGGCGTACGGTCCGCTGCCGGTCGCGAACCCGCCCGCCAAGAAGCCGAGGAAACCCGACGACAGCAAGCAGCCTGCCCGGACCGGACACGTCCCGACGACGGTGACGCCCCCGGTCCCGTCGTCCGGCGTCCCGGCAACCGAGCAGGGCGTCCTGCACGCGGCAGTCCCCGGTGGCGGTCAGGCGTTCCAAGCACTCGGCAACGCGTTGCGCGACACCGACACGTCGTACGTAGTCGACCAGCAGGGCACCAAGCACGCGGTGCAAGCGGTCTCAACCTTCCTGCTGCCGTTGATGGTGCTGGCCGACCTGTTCGCTCTGCTGTTCACGGTCAGCCGCGCCGGCGGCTCGGCGATCGGTGAGGTGATGGTGTTCGGCACCATCGGTCGCGGGCGGCTCAAGCGCGGCAAGTCCACCATCGGCTTCGACGACGTCGGTGGCGCCGACGAGGCCGTCGCCGAGCTTCGCGAGGTGCGTGACTACCTCGCCGACCCGGAGCGCTACCAGGCGCTCGGCGCCGCCCCTCCGAAGGGCGTGCTGCTGTTCGGCGCGCCGGGCACCGGCAAGACGCTGCTCGCCAAGGCCGTCGCCGGTGAAGCGGGCGTGCCGTTCTTCAACGTTGCCGGTGCCGAGTTCGTCGAGTCGCTCGTCGGTGTCGGCGCCGCGCGGGTGCGCGACCTCTTCGCGCGAGTCCGAGCCGCGGCGCCCGCGATCGTCTTCATCGACGAGCTCGACGCCGCCGGACGTAAGCGCGGCTCCGCCTCGGGCGGTGGCGGGTCCGACGAACGCGAGCAGACCCTCAACCAGCTGCTCGTCGAGATGGACGGCTTCGAGATCGCGCAGGGAATCGTCGTCGTCGGCGCCACCAACCGGCCTGACATCCTCGACCCCGCGTTGATGCGACCGGGCCGGTTCGACCGCCACATCACCATCGACCGTCCTGACCTCGAGGGACGGGCGAACATCCTGCGGATCCACGCGCGCGGCAAGCCGCTCAGCGCCGACGTATCACTGGACGAGGTCGCGCGGCGCACCCCCGGCTTCACCGGCGCCGACCTGGCGAACGTCATGAACGAGTCGGTGCTCCTCGCGATCCGCGACAACCGCCGCGAGGTCACGGTCGCCGACATCAACGAGGCTGTGCAGCGAGTGCTCTCCGGTCCGAAGCGCCGCGGCCGGTTGCTCAGCGACGACGAGCGACAGCGACTCGCCGTGCACGAGGCTGGTCACGCGACGTACGTCGCCGCGCACGGTGATCCCAGCTCGCTGCACCGGGTCTCGATCCTGTCTCGCGGCGCGATCGGTGGCACGACGCAGGTTGCCGCCGACGACGCCGCGGTCCTGTCCCGCGACGAACTCGCCGTCCGGCTCGCCGGGCTCGTCTCCGGCTTGGCCGCCGAGCGGCTGGTCCTCGGCGGCGGCTCCACTGCCGGTGAACCGGACATTGCGCGCGCCACGGCACTCGCACGCGACATGGCGGCCCGTTACGGGCTGTCCGACCGCATCGGCCCGGTACGCCTGCTGGCGGCATCGGGCGCGGGATTCCTCGACGAGGACACACCCCTCGCCGACGTGTCCCCGCACCAGCAGGAGGCATTGGACGCCGAGGTGCGGCGGCTGGTCGACCTGGCCGTGACGGATGCGACCGAGGTGCTCCGCAAGCACCGTGCCGGCTTCGACGCCCTCGTGCGGCAGCTGCTCGACCACGAGACGCTCGACGGTGAGGCACTTGCCGGGGCACTGGCGGGCATCACGGCGCAACCGGCGGCGACCAAGCGCACCCCGAGAAGGCGAGCGGGATCAGCAGCGACGCGAAAGGTGTGACGTACCTCGCAGCATGCGTTTTGCGCGGTCCCGGCGGGCATGCCTAGTCAGACCCCAGCAGGACAACACCACGAGGAGTCTTCGTGAGCACTGCGAACTCGGGCTTTGCCAATGGTCTGCTCGACCGCGTCAAGGGCGCCGCGAAGCATGTCGCCGGCACGCTGACCGGCGACGAGAGTCTCAGGCGCGAAGCCGAGCTGCATCGGGACAAGGCTGACGCCGCCGCCGAGGCCCGACGGCTCGAAGCGGACGCCGAACACGAGCAGCGCAAGGCCGAGGTGGTCGAACGCCGCGAGGAAGTCAAGACGGAGCGACAGCGGCTGGCGGCCGAAGCAGCCGCTGACGCTCAGGAGCAGCGCATCGAACGCGACCGCGCGGTGGCGCAACAGGCTGCCGAGCAGAAGGCCGCACACGAGCAGGTGGCAGCCGATCAGCAGGCCGAGGCACAGCGCGCCGCGTTGCGGCGCCAAGAGCAGCAGGCCGCGGCTGAGCGGGCGAAAGGCGACCGTCAGGCTGCGGCGCTGAAGGCGAAGGCGCGCGAGGCCGAACGGACCGCCGAAGAGCTCGACCCCGACGCAACGGAGGAAGACCGATGATGCAGACGATCCGCGCCCTCCCCCGCACGACCATCACCACGTCGCTACGCGTACTACGGCTCCCACTGTCGGTGGCCGAGCGCGTCGCACGACAGCAGGACAACGAGAGCTGGCCGCCGGCGCTTGCCTTCGAGAAGCTGGAGGGACGGCTCGAGACGTTCGCGGGCTCACTGCTGCGCGACGAGGACCTGGCCGAGACCGGCGAGCAGCGCACCGCCAAGGTTGTGAAGCTCGAAGAGGCGCGAGCGCTGGAGTCTGCCGCCGACTACGAGAAGGCCACCGCCCGCGAGGAGGAACGCGAGCGCGAGGCGGAGATCACCCGACAGAGGGCGCGTACGAACCGCGCAGCGCGGGACCGTAAGGACACGGCTAGAGCGAAGGCCGCCAGGGAGAAGCAGGCCGCTGATACGGCTGCCGCGAAGCGCGAGGCCGCAGCAGAGGCCAAGGCGGCCGCTCAAGAGAAGGTCATCGACCGCAATGAGCGCGCCGCAAAGGCAGCTGCCCTGCGAGCCGAGTCAGACGCAATCGATCTCACCGACGAAGCTCTCCAGGCCAAGGAGACCGTCGACCTGATCGACGAGACCATCGACGCCAACAAGGAGGCGCGTCAGACCGGGTAGCGACCCCGCCTGCATCAGGGCCGCCGCAGCAGGACGTTCAGCGATGACGGCGCAGCTGCGCCGTACTTGATCGTGTAGAGCCCGCCGACCAGGTTCGGGATCTGCACGGGAATCGGCGTGAGATGCGGCGTGTCCGAGGTCGACAGCGTCACGCGCAACCGGTCACCCTTCGCGATCGTCGCGAGCGTCGGGAAGATCTCGATGTCGTATCGCGTCACATGGCCGGGGACGACGGGACGCGAAGACGCTCGCGTGTACGGGTGATACGGCATCACCGTGATGCCGCGCCTTGCCCAGCTGCGCTTCGCGTCGACCGCGCGCAACGAGCCCAGCAGCGCGCCCTCGGTGAGCGGGTAAGACCTTCCGCTGGGCGTCACGTCGTCGACGGTCGCCACCCACTGGGTGTCGGTCGTCGTCGCGGTGGCATAGACCGTCGCGCTGATCGGACCGGCGATCGCCCTGGATGACCGGAACGGCGCCGTGGTGAAGCTCACCTGTCCCGGCCCAAGCTTCGACAGCGTGTCGTCATCCGCGCACGGCGCCATCAACCCCGCGATGTGCGCCGGGATCGAGACACCGCCCATCGCCCACTGGTCGATCGGACGGCCACACGGGCTGCCCGACGGCAGCCACGCGACCGACGTCGTCCCGGCCGCGGGGGGCCTCGAGACCAGCGACTGACCGGGACCGAAGTACAGCCGCGTCGGCCGGCTGTCGGTGAACGGGTAGGTCGTGGTCTCGTCGAACTTGCCGGTGCCTAGGTCGTAGTAGTGCAGCGGTGTCGGGGTGTGCGCCATACCGGTGTGCTTGTGCTTCAGCCAGGTGTCGAACCATTCGAGCTCGAGCACGTCGACGTTGACGCTGGAGCCGTTGAGGTGCTCCCACGGGCCGTTGATCAGCTGGTAGCGGCCGGACACCTCCTGGTGCGGCCGCATCGGCGCGGCCACGCGACGTCCCGCCCATGCGTTCTGCAAGCCCGCGTAGTTCAACGGCGCGCCGCGCTGGAACAGGTCGAACTCGCCGCCGATCAGGAAGGCCGGGATGCGGTTGGCAACGATCCGCTTCAGCAGCTCGCTCGGCGCGCGGTCCTTCCAGTACTTCTGATCGTACGTCGCGGGTCCACCCGCCAGCTGCGTGCCGACGAAGGCAGCGTGGTAGCTCGCCAGCCCCTTCGCATGGTCGGTCTCGATGCTTGCGAGTTGGCTGAGGACCGCCTGGTCGGAGAGAGCGTCCTGCAACGGGTTGACGGTGTTGAGCGTCCCCGTGAGCCCGAGGTAGACGCTCGCGAACTCAGCATCGAGCAGGCCGCCCATGAACGCCGCGTCGCGATACGAGTCGTTTGCCGTGACCATCGGGAAAATCGCCTTGAGCGGCGAGTGCTTGCCGACCGCACCGGCAAGCAGCGCCTGGTCGATCCCGAGGTAGGACGGGCCGTAGGTGCCGACCCGGCCGTTGGAGTGCTTCAGGTGGGCGGCCCAGTTCAAGACGCGGATCGCGTCTCGCTGCTGGATCGGGTCGAACAGACCCCACTCGCCGTTCGAGTCTCCGGTGCCTCGGACGTCCTCGACGACATTGAGATAGCCGCGCTGCACCAGGTAGTTGTTCGCGCCGCCGGTGACGGCGCCGCCGGACGGGTTCTGTGCGGTGCCGGGGCCGCTCGACCCGCCACTGCCCTTGCCGTACGGCGTCATCGTCATGACGACCGGGAACCGCCCCTTCGCCGGCAAGCCATGAGTGGTCGGGTAGATCAGGTTGACCCGGATCGTCGTGCCACCCGCGCCCTTGATCGCGATGTTGTTCTTCGAGGCGGTGCCATAGATCGCGCGACCCGGCCGCCAGGCGCTGCGCGGCGACGCGCTCGCCTTGATGACGCTCTCCGGCAGCGTCGGCGCCAGCCCGACCAGGCTGGCGGGCGCGTCCAGCACCTTCGGCCCCTCACTCGGAGGCGCCGCCGGAGCGGAAGCCGACACCCGATGCAGTCCAGCAAAGCCGAGGCCCAACCCGAGGCAGAGTGCCGTGATCATGGACTTTCGGGCAAGGCGCACGGGCGTGTTTGTCACAAACGCCATGATCACGCAGGGTCAGACGCGGGTGGATACCGCCCGGTCATCGCCCGCCTTGTCGATCGCGTGGAACCTCGCGTGGCCGACCTTCGACTCGTGCTTGCGGTTCACCACGATCCGGATCTGGGAGCGGCCCTTCTTGAAGTGCTTGGAGGTCGCCGATCCGAGGCTCCATGTGCAGTGGGCCAGGTGGACCTTCGTCAGCTTCTTGATGGCGCTGCCACGTGCCGTGATCGTGATCACCACGCGCGTCGGATGCTTGCTGGTGGCGGCCTGGTAGCTGAAGCCTGCGAGCGGCTTGTGCGCCGTACGCGTGGGGCTCGGCGTGGGGGAAGCGGTTGGTGTGGTCGTACGGGTTGCCGTCACCGTGGGCGTAGCGCTGAGCGTGGCGCTCACCGTCGGGCTAGCGGTCGCAGTCGCCGACGGGGTCAGACTCGTCGTCGCGGTCGGGCTCGCGGACGCAGTTGGTGAGGTGCTGTCGCACAGGCCCGGCAACGGGATGGGCAACGGGCAGCTCGACCCGGACGTCGACGTCGCCGTCGGTGTGGCGGTGTCACACAACCCGGGGAGAGGAATCGGTATCGGGCACGCAACCGCTGGCGCAGCGGCCGGAGTGGCCGACGACCTCGGGCTGGCCTGGGCCGCGATGATGCCGACACCGGCGATTCCCGACGCGAGCGCCACGCCCGCGAGCGCGACAATTGCGGCGCGATAGCGCGACGTCGAAGTGGGTTGCCGCATGTCGGCCTCCAGCTAGTTCTTGAACGTGTAGTCCCAGACTCCCCGACCGTAGGCACCTAGCACAAGGTGCTTGCCGTCGAGTGACAGCGCCATGCTGCGGAACGTGACCTCCGGCAGCCCGGTGCCGAACCGCTTCCAATGCTTGCTGCCCGCCTTCGCCGTGAACACCCCGACGTCGGTGGCGGCGTAGAGATGCCCGGCGCGAATGATCAGCCGATGCACGTCGGCGCGCGGCAAGTTGCCCGACAGGTCGTGGAAGGTGTTCCCTCCATCGTGGCTGACGAGTATCTTCGCCGCGCCGACCGCCTTGTTGCTGGCGCCCATCACGATCATCTGGCGCATCCCGACGTAGATCGTCCTCGGGTCCTTCGGGTCGACTGCGATCTCACCGACCTGCTGGTGGGGCAATCCCTTCGACTTGGCCATGTGCCAGCACTTCGAGCTGGCCGCTGCCGCCGCACAACCCGGCTTCACGTTGGTCGCGATCTTCGTGACGACCTTCTTGGGCGTCGCCGCGGAGCCGGTGCCCAGCGAAGGCCGGCAGAGAGAGCAGAACGCCACGTACGACGTCTTGCCCTGCGTGTAGACCGCGGTCGAGTCCCACGGACCGTTCGGCGCCTTACCTGGCGTGAAGACCGTCTTCCAGGTCGACGTGAGCAGCACTTCCTGCGCGGGGTCATAGGTGTTGCTGGCCATGCCGGACGTCGTCTCATCGACGTTCCCGGCCGCCGCGATCAGGTGGTTGGGGTTGGTGCGGTCCACCCACCACGGCGACAGGAACGTGGCGCCAGACGAGTTGAGATCCGGGCTGACGTTGATCGTGTGCTTGAAGTCGTCGACCGTGCCGAGGATCGTCTGACCGTCGATGCCGCAGTAGTACGAGTGCGCATTCGGGCCCGGGAAGACATAGACGCCGTCACCACCGCACACCTGGTAGGACCTGCCGTTCGGCATGATGTGCGCGACACCGTTGTCCTGCAGCGCAGCCAGGTAGGACCCGTCCTGCAGCATCGTGACGTCCCACGGCAGCACCGTCGCCGGGGCGTTCAGCGACGTCCACGACGAGTTGTCGAAGCCCTTGTACAGGGCACCGGTCGTGTCCGTGACGGTGTGCGCGTCCTGCGCCCACCAGCCGCCGTCATTGCCGCTGTAAAAGCGCTCGCCGTGCGGTGTCACCGCGATCGCGGCACTGTGCTGATCAGGGTGGGTCGTCCCCTTGCCGTACTCGGGAAGGATCGAGGGGCACGCGATGCCGTTGCTGTTCGGGATCGTGTTGAAGTAGGTGAGGAAGCCGCAGACGTTCGCGTACTTCTCCACCGCGGTGAACGTCGTACCGAGCGGGACGTTGGTCGCCGTCGGACCGTGGTACTCGCCGGTGTAGGCCTCCTCGAGACCGATGTAGACCCGGTTCGGGTCCTTCCCGTCGGCGAGCACCCAGTTGTTGTACGACGCCTGCACGCCGGCGGCGTAGCTCAGCGGGTAGCCGACCAAGCCGGTCGCCGCGCCGAGTGCAAGGGTCAGCGTCTGCGCGTCCGCCTGCAACGCCCACGTCTTACCGTCGTCATTCGATCGGTAAAGCCCGTTGAGCTCGGTGTTTCCATCGACCGCCACCGGAAGCACCGGGTTGTCGACGATCAGATGATCGCCGTTGGCGAGACCGGCGTCCTGCACAAGTGCCCACAGGACGTTCTTGCCGCCGCTCTGGACTGGACTGTAGGACAGGCTGATCCGACCGAGCGGATCATCGGACGACAGCGGTTGAGTGAGCTGGCTGTTGGAGGCCATGTACTTGAACGTGCGACCGTAGTTGGTCGAGCGGTACAGGCCGTTTCCGGGCGCGAGCACCTTGCCGCCGTAGGTCTTCTTGCCGAATGCATAGCCGACGTCGACGGTCACCTCGCGCGGGTTGAACGGGTTGATCGCGATCGAAGCGAGCCAGTTGCCGAGGCCGTACTTCGCGTGGTTCGGGATGCTGACCCGGTGAAAGCTGTGGCCGTGGTCGGTCGAGCGCCACAACCCGTACGTCGTCCCGACCAGGATCGACCCGTTGCTGGGGTTGACGGCGACCGCGTTGACGCCGTACCCGTGCACATTCGCCTTCGGTCGTGACCAGGTCTTGCCGCCGTTGCGCGACACGTAGACGCCGGTACCGGCCGCGTCGTCGGACAGTGTGAACACGGACACACCCGTGCCGAGGTAGAGCAGCTTCGGGTTGTGCGGGTCTACCGCGATCGCACCGACGGCCTCGCGGGCAATCTTCCCCTCAGTGATGTTGTGAACTGTCTTGCCGCCGTTGGTGGTCTTGTACAGACCCCCGATGGTGCCGAGGTACACGGTGTTGCCCGATCGGTCGCTGGGATCAACCACCATCGCGGTGCCGATGCCGCCGACCTTGCCGAGCATCTCGGCCCCGCTGCCGGTCCCAAGAATCGACTCGACGCCATGGAACGGGCCCTTGTTCTTCCACGCGCGACCGGTCCTGCCGAGAGCAGCAGCCTGCTTGGTCAACTTCAGGAATCGAGTGTCGGTGTTGCCCTGATAGAGCACGTTGGAGATCGGCTTCTGTGCGATGCCCTCATCGCGTCCCGATTCCTCTTCCTCGGCCTCGCTCTCACCGCCCTCCCCTTCATCACCCTCGTGCTCCCGCGCCTCCTCACTCAGGGTCCGGCTCGGGTAGAGCCGGTGTGCCCAGAACTCCGAGCTCGGGATGCCGATGGCCGGAGCGTGCCCCTCGTCTTCACCCACGGTTCGAGCCAGCAGCGTGCCGGTTCCGGCCAAGAGGACAAGGGCCGACGCGGCAGCGAGCAGACGGTGACGACTCATCGAGCACTCCTTGCAACGCCGACTTGGAACCCGGACAGGTTATTCGCGATGCCCGTGATCCGGTCCTTCCCAGCCCGGGCGCTTCCAGCCGTACCGGCTGGCCCGATCCGCGAGCGGGCCCGGATCGACCTCCCACCAGGGCCGATCGGAAGGCGGCTCCTCATTCGCGGGCGTGAGGGCACGACGGCGGGCCTCCGCCACGTCAAGCGCCGCGTCCACCTCCGTCGCGTGGCGGGCGTCCTCGCGAATCCAGGCGACGAACAGGATCGCGACGAACGGGATCGCGACGACCTCAGCCACGGTGAGCATCAGCCCGCCGCCGATCGTCTGGTCCCAGCTTCGGGTGGGACCCCACCCTCGCGTGACCGTCCCGTAGTAGCCCCCCGCCACCAATCCACTGCTCGTCATCACCGCGATCCCGGGAATCGCATCGAGCAGCCCGTCGATCGCCGCCAACGTCATCCGCACCGGCTGCGTGCACCATGCCGGCAGGATCTCGACCCCGAGCAACGGCAACGCGAACAGGCAGCCGGTGGCGACGAGCTGCAACTCGAGCAGGCGCATCACCACGTCGTGGCGCTGGGCAGCGCCGATGTAGCCGGTGTAGAAGACGACAAACTGCGTCGCGACAGCCAGCACCGGCGCGACCACAGGGAAGGTGAGCAACCGTACTGGCCATGCCCGCAGTGCCCCCTGCCATCGGGCCGCACCGGCCGGCGACAGCGCAGCACTGACCAGCCCGACCGGATCGCCCAGACCTAGCCCAACCGGAACGATCGCCAGCAGCAAGGTGACGCGGAGTGCCATCGGCCAGAGCAGCACGCGCGAGTAGACGGCAAGCGACGACATGGTCGCCAGCACCACCACGCCGAGCCCCAACAAGGTGAAGGAGAGGATTCGTACGGCGGGCCAAGGTGCGCCGTGGCGGCGCACCCGGCGCACCCCGAAGAGGTAAGCCGCGAGGGTGAGAACACAGGCAGCGGCGACCCAAGGGTCGAAATCCCAGCTGCCGAAGAACCGGCCGACGGTGAGCGGTTCGAGACCTGTCATGAGTAGTACTGTCCCGCGGAGGATCGAAGGGGGACGCAATGACTCAGGCGCAGCCGCCTGCCGGTTGGTATCCGGACCCGCAGGACGCCATGCAACAGCGTTACTGGGACGGGACCGCATGGACGGGTCACACCGCACCCACAGGTGTGGCGAGCGCCATGCCGCAGGCTGCCGCGCCGACCAGCACGCCGAGTCCGGCGACGAGCGCGCCCGCCTGGTCGGTCCCCATGGCTGGCGAGGTGACGGACCCGGTTGGCAAGAAGTCCTGGTACAAGCGCAAGGCATTCCTCATCCCGGTCGCGATCCTGGTCGTCCTGATCGTGCTGGGCGTCATCTTCGGTAGCGGTGGCGACCACTCGAACGCGCTCGAGAAGGCGATCAAGGACGACGGCCAAGCACAGCTCCAGAACTCGGTCGACGAGAACATTCCGGGCGCCAAGGTCCAGATCACGGATGTGTCATGTGTCGAAACCGGGGACACCCAGAAGTACACCTGCCAGATCCACATGACGCTGACCAGCCCGGACGGGAGCGACACTGTGAAGCTGCTCCAGCGTGCGACCGGATCATGTGACAGCAAGGTCAATGCCCACTGCCTGTGGAACACCGAGGGAGACCCCACGAAGGACAACAGCTGACGGCACGCAACGAAACAACCCGCTCACTCGTAGGAGAGGTGTGACCCCAGCCCACACCAACCGCATCGCACTTGCCGCCGTCATCAGCGCAACGCTCGCTTTAGGCCTGTTCGCGACGATATTTCGCGGCCCACTCGACGGCGGGTCCGTGGCGGCCGCGGCTGCGGACCGCACCGGTAGCAGGTCTCTGCAAGGGCTGCTGACCGATCCACTCGGCGCGATGTCGCACCCGGCGCGGGTGAGCGAGGCAGCACCCACCGACCGTCTGCTGTCCCCCTGTCGGCACAACCGACGAGAGCAGCTGGTGACGGTCAGCATCGAGCAGCAGCACGCGTGGGCGTGCGCCGGGAAGCGGACCGTCCTCAGCACGCCGGTCACGACGGGCGCGGAGACTCGGCACGGCAGCGCCACCCCACGCGGCTCGTTCGCGGTGCAGGCACTGACGCCGAACACGACCCTTCGGCCGAGCCGCGGCGGGTCCTTCCACGTGCGCTACTGGATCCCGTTCCGCTTCGGCGAATGGGGATTCCACGACGCGTCCTGGCAGAAGATCCCGTTCGGCAGCCCGAAGTTCGCGATGCACGGGTCACATGGCTGCGTGCACGTACCACTCAGGGCGATGCGTCAGCTGTTCCACTTCGTTCACCCGGGTACGACGGTCCGGATCCACTAGCTCCCGAGCGTCAGCGACCGGTCGAGGAGAAGTGCTGGTAGTCGGGGGT
>DASZTL010000011.1:0-51121 GCA_035548055.1 Mycobacteriales bacterium
GTGTGCCCATCAGGCGCGCTGATGGGCACACAACGTCAAGATCACCGGGGGTTGGCGAACTGTTGTTTGCCGGCCCAGAGCTGGTCGCGGAGGACGCGGCGGAGCAGCTTTCCGGTCTGGTCGCGGGGGATCTCGGCCACCACGTGCACCGCGCGCGGTCGCTTGTACGGCGCGAGCCGCTCGGCGGCCGCGGACTCGATCGATGCCCTCACCGAGGCCTCGTCCGCACCCTCGGTCAGGGTCACGAAGACGGCGATCACCTCACCGCGGTCGTCGTCCGGCGCACCCACCGCGGCAAGGTCGGCGACCCCTGGTACGTCGCTCAGGGCCTGGTCGACCTCTGCCGGGTAGACGTTGACCCCGGCCGACACGACGACGTCGGCGGCTCGGCCGCACAGATATAGGAAGCCGTCGTCGTCGATCCGACCGATGTCGCCGACCGTGAACGAGTCGCCGGCGTGCGCCCGTTCGGTCTTCGCATCATCGCCCTGGTAGCGGAACATCCGTCCCTTCGACGGCGTGAAGTACACGGTGCCCTCGGTGTTCGGCGGCAGCTCGTTGCCCGCGTCGTCGAAGACCCCCAACGCCATGCCCGGCAGTGGCCGTCCGACCGTGCCGGGGCGGGCGCGCCACTCGTCGCGGCGAACGATGGTCAGACCGCCTTCGGTGAAGCCGTAGTACTCGACGAGGACCTCGCCGAGCACGCCGGTGATCGCCTGCTTCAGCGGGACCGGGCACGGCTCACCGCCATGCAGCACCGTGCGCAGCGCGGGCATCGGACCGGTGCGCTGTTCGGGTGGCAGCGCCAAAAGCTGCCGGAACATCGTCGGCACCATGATCGTCGAGGTCACGTCTGGGCGTCGGAGCTCGGCGAGCGCGCCGGCGGCGTCCCAACCGCGGAGGACCCGCAGTGTCGCGCCGCGGGCAAGCGCGCCGAACCCGAACGTCTGCGGGGCGCCGTTGAACAGGCGCGAGCAGAACAGGTGTACGCCGTCGCCGGGCAGCTCGAGCGCCTCCGCCCAGTGGGCGATGCCGGCCCATCCGGTTGCGAAGCTCGCCGTGCCTGCGCCGCGCATGATGACGCCTTTCGGCCGACCCGTGGTCCCCGACGTGTAGGGCAGCTTGTAGCCGCAGCGGTCGTCGGGTACCGGATCCGCCGGGTGGTTGTGGACCCAGGCGGGGTAGCCGTTGGCATCGAGATCGACCAGTGCGACCCCGCGTCGACGAGCGGCGTCGCGGCCGCCGTCACGGTCGCAGACCACGACAGCCGTCCTCGCGTCGTCGAGAACGGTGCCCACCTCGGCGGCGGTCCAGCCGGTCTTCAGCGGCGTGTAGGCGCAACCGGCGCGCCACGCGCCGATGAGCGCGACGACGAAGTCGACCCGGTTGCTGATGCAGAGCGCGACGTGGCTGCCGGCGGTCGCGCCGAGCGATTCCAGCCCGTGCGCGAAGCGGTTGGTCTGTTCGTCGAGCTCCCGCCAGCTGAGCTGCGTTGTACCGTCCTCGACGGCGATCCGGGAGTCGTCCTCGACGCCGGAGAGCGCGGCGAGCGACGCTTGTCTGCCGAGACTCACAGCAGTGCGGCGAGTGCCTCGGCGTGGTCGTCCGCCGTACCGAACTCGGTGGCGTGCAGCCAGGCCCGTTTGAGCAGGTACTGGACCGGCACCTCCCAGGTGAAGCCCATCCCGCCGTGCACCTGCACGCACGAACGCGAGTTGCCCGTCGCCGCTTCGTCGGCGAGCAGCTTGGCGCCGGCAATGGCGCGGTTCGCGTCGCCGGCCTCGGGGTCGTCGAGCATGACCGCGGCGCTGTGCAGCGCGGCGCGGGCGAGCTCGGTCTTCACGAGCATGTCGGCGCAGATGTGCTTGACCGCCTGGAAGGATCCGATCGGCCGGTCGAACTGCTCGCGGGTCTTCGCGTAGTCCACTGCCAGCTCGGTGAACCGCGCTGCCAGACCGACCTGTATCGCTGCCGTCAGCAGCGCACCCTCGTGCATGACCTGGTCGTACCCGACGCCGAACGGCGAGCCGCCTGACACGGCGGTGAGCTCGTGGAGGGGCGTGAGTGGATCGATTGGGTCCTCGAGCGGTACGCCGCTCAGGTCTCCGGCGTTCGCCAGACGCGGACCGGCAGGGTCGAGGACGAGGACACGGCGCGAGATCGCCAGGTGCGCAACGAGGATCGGCGAAAGCCGCGGGTCGACGACTGTGACCGGGCCGTCCGCGCGACCCGCGGCGAGGAAGGTGCCGACCAGCGGGCCGGGGACGGCCGCGCGGCCGAGCTCCTCGAAGACGAGCGACGCTTCCACCATGCCGAGGCCGAGCTCGGTGCGCAGCGAGAAGACGCCGGTCTCGACGAGGGTGGCCCAGACGCCGGCGTCGAATCCGGCCGGCAGCTTGTCGAGGGGGTACGCCGCGTCGAGGACGTCGCGCACGCCGCGCTGCAGCTCGCGCTGGTCATCCGTCGGCAGGAAATGCATCAGCGGTCCTTCGGCAGGCGCTGCTCTTTGGGAAGGCCCAGGAGACGCTCGCCAATGATGTTGCGCTGGATCTGCGAGGTGCCGGCGGCGATCGTGTACGACAGCGAGTTGAGCCGCTCCGTCGTCCACTCACCGGTCGGCAGTCCGGCGATGTCGGTGCGTGACAGCGATGCGCGGTCGAGAACCCGAGCGCCGAGGTCCATCAGCCGCTGCCGCGCCTCGGTGTAGCGCAGCTTCAGCACCGAGGCGCTCGCTCCTGGCACGCCGGCGCCGGCCTCGGTGACGCCGCGCTTGGTCAGTGCCCAGAGCGCGTCGAACTCGGCGCCCAAGTGTGCGATGTCGCGCCGTAGGCCGCGGTCGTCCCAGGCGACACCAGTGGTCGTCGTGACCTTCCTCGCGAGCGCTGCGAGATCGCCCACCAGCCGGACCGAGTCGACGATCTGATCGACCCAGGCCGTCCCGCGTTCGAAGGAGAGCGTGACCATCGTGACCCGCCAGCCGTCGTTCTCCTCGCCCATGCGGTTCGACACGGGGATCCGCACGTTGTCGAAGAAGACCTCGGAGAACTCGCTCGACCCGAGCAGGGTGTTGAGCGGCCGCACATCGAGGCCCGGGGAATCCATCGACATCATCAGCCACGTGATGCCCTTGTGCTTGGGCGCATCGGGGTCGGTACGCACGAGCAGCTCGCAGTAGTCGGCGACCTCCGCGTGCGAGGTCCAGATCTTGTGCCCGTTGACCACGTAGTGGTCGCCGTCGCGCACCGCGCGGGTCCGCATCGACGCCAGGTCCGATCCGGCTGACGGCTCGCTGAAGCCCTGGCACCAGATCTCCTCACCCTTGAGGATCTTCGGCAGGTGCTCGGCGCGCTGCTCGGGTGTTCCCTCGGTGACGATCGTCGGTCCGGCGTGCAGGAGCCCGACGAAGTTGACGCCGACGTACGGCGCACCGGCACGCTCGGTTTCCTCGAGGAAGATCAGGTGCTCGGTCGGGGTCGCGCCGCGGCCGCCGTACTCCGTGGGCCAGTTGACCCCGGCGTAGCCGGCGTCGAACAGCAGTCGCTGCCAGGCAGTGTCGTACTGCCGGCGGCCCGGCCAGTCGGTGTGATGCGGCTTCGGACCGAGCGTGGGAAGCGTCGTGGCCAGCCAGTCACGCAGCTCTTCACGAAAGGCGCGCTCCGCCGCCGAGTCGCGCAGGTCCACGGCTAGACAATAATCTGACGACCCGTCAGAACATCCCACGAAGTTGCTCGCTTCGATCACAACTCCGCGGGGACCCCGAAAAGCCGAGGGCGGTTGCGACTGTGGGAAGACTGGACGACAAGGTCGTCATCGTGACCGGCTCCGGTCAGGGCATCGGTGAGGGCATCGCGCTCGCCGCCGCCGCCGAAGGCGCGAACATCGTCGCTGCGGGGCGGACGTTGGAGAAGGTCGAGCGGACCGCCGCGACCGTCGAGGGGCGCGGTCGGAAGGCTCTCGCGGTGAAGTGCGACGTCCGCAAGCAGGACGAGATCGACGCCTGCGTGAAGGTGACGCTGGATCGCTTCGGCCGGATCGACGGCGTCGTCAACAACGCGCAGATGGTCGCGCTCGGGCCGGTGCTCGAGATCACCGAGAAGGACGCCCGTCGTACCTGGGAGAGCGGCTTCCTCGGCTCGCTGTGGTTCATGCAGGCGGCGTACGAGTCGCTCAAGGCGACGAAGGGCTCGATCGTCAACCTCGGCACCGGGTCAGCGCTGCGCAACGACCTGCCCGGCTTCACGCTCTACGCGGGCACCAAGGAGATGATCCGGACGCTGACCCGGATGGCTGCGCTGGAGTGGGGCAAGGAGGGGATCCGCGTCAACGCGGTGATCCCGAACGGCATGTCGCCCGGCCTGGAGATGTGGTCGGAGTTCGCGCCCAAGGAGTACGAGGAGTTCGTCAACACGATCCCGCTCGGGCGGGTCGGGAGGCTCGAGGAGGACGTCGGCCGTGCGGTCGCCTTCCTGCTCAGCGAAGACGCCGCCTACGTCACCGGGACGACGCTCATGGTCGACGGCGGTCAGGCTTACCTCCGCTAGCTCGCAACGGACAGAGGGAGTACGACGAAGTGGGAATTTGCGACGGCCGAGTCGTCATCGTCACCGGTGCCGGCGGTGGTCTGGGCCGGGCGCACGCGCTCGCCTTCGCCGCCGAGGGAGCCCGGGTCGTGGTCAACGACATCGGGACCTCTCGCGAGGGCGAAGGGTCCTCGGCCGGTCCGGCGCAGTCCGTCGTCGACGAGATCGTTGCCGCCGGAGGCGAGGCGGTCGCCAACACCGACGACATCGCCGACTGGGACGGCGCGGAGTCGCTGGTCCGCACGGCAGTCGAGTCGTTCGGTGGCCTCGACGTACTCGTCAACAACGCCGGCTTTCTCCGCGACCGGATGCTGATGTCGATGTCGGTGGAGGAGTGGGATGCGGTGAGCCGGGTCCACCTGCGCGGGCACTTCTGCACGATGCGTCACGCTGGCACGTTCTGGCGTGAGCAGTCCAAGGCGGGCTCGCCGCCCGACGCGCGGGTGATCAACACCTCCTCGGGCGCGGGTCTCATGGGCAGCGTCGGGCAGGGTAACTACAGCGCCGCCAAAGCGGGCATCGTCGGATTGACGTTGGTGGCGGCGGCGGAGTGGGAGAGATATGGGGTGACGGTCAACGCGATCGCGCCCGCCGCGCGGACGCGGATGACAGAGGTCGCGATGCCCGAGATGATGCGCAAGCCGGAAAGCGGCTTCGACGCGATGGCGCCCGAGAACGTCTCGCCGCTCGTCGTCTGGCTCGGCTCGCCCGACTCGCGTGACGTGACCGGCCGGGTGTTCGAGGTCGAGGGGGGAGTCGTGGGCGTCGCCGACGGCTGGCAGCACGGTCCGCGGGTCGACAAGGGGGACCGTTGGGATCCGGCCGAGCTCGGACCGGTCGTGCGCGATCTGCTCGACAGGGCCCCGGCGCCGACGCCGGTCTACGGCGCGGGAGGCTGACCCATGGCCGCACTGCTCGAAGCCCCGACGATCTGGGAGCTCGTACGACGGCGGGCGGCTGAGTCCGGCGACCGGCCGCTGCTGATCGACACCGCCGGGCGCCGGCTCGGGTTCGCGGAGTTCGCGACCGAGGTCGAGCACGTCGCGGCCGGCTTGGCCGTACTCGGGATCCGTCCTGGCACCCGCGTGACGTGGCAGCTGCCGACCCGGATCGAGAGCGTGGTGCTGTCGATGGCGCTGGCCCGGCTCGGCGCGGTGCAGAACCCGGTGCTTCACCTGTACCGCGAGCGTGAGGTCGGTGCCGTGCTGCGGGCGAGCCAACCGCAGTTCTTCATCGTTCCCGGGGTCTGGAAGGACCGGGACTTCGGCGAGATGGCGCGCACGCTGTCGGCGGATCTCGCCAATCCGCCGACGGTGCTCGAGATCGGTCTCGACCTGCCGCGCGGCGACGTCGCCGATCTTCCGGATCCGCCGGCGTCCGGCGAGGAGGTCAGGTGGATCTACTACACCTCCGGCACGACCTCTGAGCCGAAGGGCGTGCAGCACACCGACCAGACGCTCATGGCCGGCGGCCGTGGTCTCGCCGCGGCACTCGACATGTCACCCGACGACATCGGGTCGATGGCCTTCCCGTTCTCGCACATCGCGGGTCCCGACTACCTGTTGATGATGCTGTCCGCCGGCTTCGCCGCCGTACTGGTCGAGTCGTTCATCCCCGCCGACGCGGTCGCGGCGTACCGCGAGCTCGGCGTCACGATGTGTGGCGGCAGCACGGCCTTCTACCAAATGTTTCTCACCGAGCAGCGCAAGACGCCGGACACCCCGATCATCCCGACCCTGCGGATCATGTCCGGTGGTGGTGCGGCCAAGCCGCCGGAGCTGTTCTTCGACGTCGCCAAGGAGATGGGCGTGCGGCTCGTCCATGGCTACGGCATGACCGAGGTGCCGATGATGGCGATGGGCTCGCCGCATGACACCGATGAGCAGCTCGCCTACACCGACGGCAAGCCTGTCGTCGGCGCGGAGATCCGCATCGTCACGGCGGAGGAGAAGGTTGCCGCCCCCGACGAGGAAGGTGAGGTGCGGTTGCGCGGACCAGTCGTCTGCATCGGCTACACCGACCCGGCGGTCAACGAGGAAGCGTTCGACAGCGAGGGCTGGTTCCGGACCGGCGATCTCGGCGTGCTGCGCCCAGACGGTCACCTGCGGCTGACCGGCCGGTTGAAGGACGTGATCATCCGCAAGGGCGAGAACATCTCGGCGCGTGAGCTCGAGGACGTGATCTTCAACCATCCGAAGGTCGGCGACGTCGCCGTCATCGGGGTAGCGGACGACGAGCGCGGCGAGATGGTCTGCGCCGTGGTCGAGACCGCTGCGGACGCCGAGCCGCTCACGCTCGAGGAGCTGGTCGCCTGGTGCCGTGACGCCGGGCTGATGATGCAGAAGATCCCGGAGCGGCTCGAGATCGTCGACACGCTGCCGCGCAACGAGACGTTGAACAAGGTGCTGAAGTTCAAGCTCCGCGAACAGTTTGGGAGATCCACTTGAGCGAGGACGCCGATGTCGGGATCAAGCAGGGGCGCTCCGGTGGCGTCCTGACGATCACGCTCGACCGCCCCGACGTGCACAACTCACTCGACTGGCGAGCGCGCGACGGGCTCGCTGACGCGTTCGATGCGGCGAGTGAGGACCTCACCGTCCGTGCGGTCGTGCTCACCGGCAGCGGCGAGCGCGCCTTCTGCACCGGCGCGGACCTGCGGACCTCGCTGCCCCGAGCGCCACGCCCGAAAGGTGCGCCGACCTTCGCGCAAGGTGACACCGCACGGGCGATCCAGAACGGCTGGCAACGGCTCGTCACGTCGGTCCTCGACTGTGACAAGCCGGTGATCGCCGCGGTCAACGGCACCGCAGCCGGCGGCGGCATGCATCTCGCTCTCGCCTGCGACATCGTCGTGATGGCCGAGTCGGCGAAGATCGTGCCGGTCTTCGTGCGCCGCGGCATCGCCCCGGACGCGGGCGGTCCGTATCTCCTCAGCCGGCTCGTCGGACCGCAGCGCGCCAAGCAGCTGTACTTCTTCGGTGACGATCTTCCCGCGAAGGCCGCGTTCGACTGGGGCCTCGCCACTCACCTGGTGCCGGCCGGCGAGGCGCTCGCCGCGGCCACTGCTCTCGCCGAGCGGCTCGCCGCGGGCCCGACCCGTGCGATCGCTGTCACCAAGCGGTTGGTCAACAGCGCTCTCGATGTCGACCGCGGCACCGCGCTCAACGACGAGGCCTGGGGGCAGGAGCTGGTGATGACCACCGAGGATGCGCAAGAAGGCGTCCGCGCCTTCGTCGAGCGGCGCGAGACCAAGTTCAAGGGCTGGTGACGATGCCGTCGACGTACGAGGTTCTGGTCCGGTCCAAGGCGCCGCGGGAGACGGTGTTCGCGCTCGTCGCAGATGCCACGTCGTGGCAGCGGTGGGCAAAGCCGTTCGTTCGGTACGGCGAATGGGTGCAGGAAGGTGACCCCGCGCCGGGTGGCGTCGGCGCGATCCGCCGGCTCGGGTCCAAGGCGTGGGGTGTTCGCGAGCAGATCACCGAGTTCGACCCGCCGGACTACCTCGCCTACACGATCCTCACCTGGATGCCGGTGCGCGACTACCGCGCCATCGTCTCCATCGACTCCGACGGCGAGGGCAGCCGCATCACCTGGGCCGGGTCGATGGAGAGCAAGATCCCCGGTGCGGCGCCGCTGATGGCGTTCCTGCTCGGGCGTTCCATCAAGAAGATGGCGGCCGGCCTCGCTCAGTACGCCGAGAAGTCGGTCTGAGCCGATGGCGAAGATCCGAATCGAGCACGACTACGCGGCCGATGTGGAGACCGTCTACGCGCTGATCAGCGACCCCGAGTACGTCGAGCGGAAGTACGTCGCGCTCGGAGGGCGTGATGTCAGCGTCGACCGCAGCGAGACCGACGACGGGGGGTGCAAGGTCGTCACGAAGCGAACGATCACCGTCGACCTGCCGGGCTTTGCGAGCAAGGTGCTCACACCGACCCAGAGCCCGATCCAGGCCGAGACGTGGTTACCCGCCGGCGCAGCTGGGGAGCGGGCGTGCAACTACACGGTCGAGGCTCCGGGTACGCCGTCACGGATCGTCGGCACTCACCGGCTGACTCCGACAGCCTCGGGTTGCCACCACACCATCGACATCGACGCCAAGGTCAACATCCCGCTGATCGGCGGCAAGATCGAGAAGTTCGCGGCGGAGCAGGGCCGCGCCGACATCGAGGCGCAGTTCGCCCACACCGACGCCGAGCTGGCAACGCCGAGTGCCTGACGCGGTGCGCAGATGAGCGTCATGTTCGGGATGCGCTTCGACTTCCGGAATCCGGAGTTCGCCGGCGTCTCGATGGCCGAGCGCTACGACGCGGCGCTCGAGATGGCGGAATGGGCAGACCGCCTCGGCTGCGTGAGCATCACGGTCTCCGAGCATCACGGGTCGCCGGATGGCTACCTGCCGAGCCCGCTGCCGATGCTGGCCGCGATGGCGGCGAGGACGACGAACGTGAACCTGATGATCGCCGCGCTGATCGCGCCATTCCACGATCCGCTGCGCCTTGCGGAGGACCTGCTCGTCCTCGACCACCTCAGCAGAGGTCGCGTGGACGCGATCGTCGCCGGCGGTTACGTCAGCGAGGAGTTCGACATGTTCGGCGTACCGATCGGTGAGCGTGCAAAGCGAGTGACCGAGACGGTTGAGACGTTGCGCGCTGCGTTCTCGGGTGAGGCGTTCGAGTTCCGCGGACGCACCGTTCGTGTCACGCCGGCGCCACATCGACCCGGAGGTCCGGGCATCATGCTCGGGGGTAGCAGCGATGCCGCTGCGCGCCGTGCGGCTCGGATCGCCGACGGGTTCATTCCGTCGATCCCGGAGGTGTGGGACGCCTACCGCGACGAGTGCCTGACGCTCGGCAAGCCGGATCCTGGTCCGAGCATGCTGCCGCCGGCACACACCGTGGCGCTCGCGGATGACGACGACACAGGGTGGACGGCGTTCGCGCCGTACTTCCTGCACGAGACGAATGCGTATGGCAAGTGGATCGCCGACAGCGGCGAGGCCGGGCCGTACAAGGAGGTGTCGGATCCGGACGAGCTGCGCGCGATGGGGGAGTACCGCGTCGTCACGCCCGACCAGATGATCGCGGACCTCAAGGAAGCGCCGTTCCCGTTCGTGATGTTCCACCCGATGTGCGGCGGCACCCCGCCGGAGCTCGCGTGGTCAAGCCTGAAGCTCTTCGAGGCAGAGGTGCTGAACGCTCTCTAGGCCGTTTCTGACGCCCCGTCAGATTCCCGTAGGCTGAAGGCATGCGCGGCATCGTTGGTTGGGGCGCTCACGTCCCGCATCGCCGGTTGGACCGGACCCAGATCGCGCCGGTCGCAGGGACCGGCGGGGGCAAGGGGACCCGGGCGGTCGCGTCGTACGACGAGGACTCGACGACGATGGCGGTCGAGGCCGCTCGCGCTTGTCTGGCTTCCGTCGACGTGGTCCCGGACTCGGTGTGGTTCGCGACGACGTCGCCGGCCTATCTCGACAAGACGAATGCGACCGCGATCCACGCCGCGCTGCGATTGGATCGCACAGCGCGAGCGTTCGATGCGATCGGCTCGGTGCGCTCCACCGTCGCGGCGTTGGTCGCGACCGGCGAGAGTCACAAGCCGGCACTCGCGGTTGCCAGCGACGTACGGGTCGGCCGGCCTGGCTCGCCGGACGAGGCCGCCGGCGGCGACGCTGCCGCCGCTGTGTTGTGGGGCGATGAGTCGGACGCGCCGCTGCTCGCTGAGTTCGTCGCGTACGCCGGAGTCACCGAGGAGTTCCTCGACCGTTGGCGTACCCCCGGCGATCCGGGCTCGAAGCTCTGGGAAGAGCGCTTTGGCGAAACCAAGTACGGGCCGTTGGCGGCGGAGGCGCTGAAGATCGCGCTCGGCTATGCCCAGATCGGCCCGGAGTCGATCGACGCGCTTGTCATCGCCGGTTTGCACGAGCGGGCGTGCGCAAGTGCCGCAAAGGCTTCGGCTGTCGCGCCGGAGAAGATCGTCGACCGACTCGCAAGCTCCGTCGGCAACCCAGGCGCCGCGCAGCCGTTGCTGCTGTTGACCCAAGCGCTCGAGGCGGCACGACCTGGACAGACGATCGTGATGCTTGTCCTGTCCGACGGCGCAGATGCGATGGTGCTGCGGACGACGGATGCCATCGCGTCGTACGCGCCGCATCGGCCGGTGCACGCGCAGCTGATGGCAGGGGCGCCGGTGACCTACGGTCGCTATCTGTCGTGGCGAGGTCTGCTTCCGGTCGAGCCACCGAGACGTCCGGAGCCGGCGCGGCCTTCGGCGAGCGCGGCGGGCCGTTCGACGGATTGGAAGTTCGGCCTCGACGGATCATCCGGCGCGCTTGCCGACCAGCGCGGGACGGTGACCACCTTCACGATCGACAAGCTGGCGTACTCCCAGAGCCCGCCGGTGGTCTTCGCGGTGGTCGACTTCGACAACGGCAAGCGGTTGCCCGTCGAGCTCACCGACGTCGATGCCGGAGAAGTGGCGATCGGGATGCGCGTCGAGATGACGTTCCGCAAGCTGTTCACGTCGGACGGCATCGCCAACTACTTCTGGAAGGCCCGGCCGCTTCGGACGGAGTCCGACAGTCCAACAGAGCGGACGGAGGTTGGCTCGTGAGCTCGCACGGGATTCGTGACCGTGTCGCGATCGTCGGCATGGGGTGCACGCGCTTCGCCGAGCACTTCGACAAGGGTGTCGACGACCTGCTGCGGGAGGCGACTGACGAGGCGTTCGCGGGCGCAGGCGTGACCAAGCAGGAGGTCGACGCGTACTGGCTCGGCACTGCGCAGTCCGGGATGAGCGGCATCACCCTGGCCCGCCCGCTTCGGCTCGAGGGCAAGCCGGTGACCCGGGTCGAGAACTTCTGCGCGACCGGCTCGGAGGCGTTGCGACAGGCGGCGTACGCCGTTGCGTCAGGCGCGTACGACCTCGCGATGGCCGTCGGGGTGGAGAAGGTCAAGGACTCCGGTTACCAGGGGCTCAACGCGTTCCCGATCCCCAACGACGGCACGCAGCGTTCGCTCACGGCCGCCGCGATGTTCTCGATGGTCGCGCCCGCCTATGCGAAGCGGTACGGCGTCGACGAGGCCGAGATGAAGAACGTGCTCGCGCGGATCGCGTCGAAGAACCATGCGAACGGCGCACGCAACCCGAAGGCGCAGTTCCGCAAGGAGATGCCGGTCGAGAAGCTGCTCGCGATGCCGCCGGTAGCCGGCGGGCTGTCTGTCTTCGACTGCGCCGGCGTAGCCGACGGCTCGGCGGCAGCAATCGTGTGCCGGGTCGAGGATGCGTCCAAGTACACGGACAGGCCGCTCATCATCAAGGCGCTGTCGTTCGTCGCGGGCAACGGGTCGGGGCTCGAGGACCCGTCCTACGACTACACGCAGTTCCCCGAGGTCGCCGTGTCCGCAGCCGACGCCTACGCGCAGGCCGGCATCGCCGACCCCCGCGCGGAGCTCGCCATGGCTGAGGTGCACGACTGCTTCACACCGACCGAGCTCGTCCTGATGGAGGATCTCGGGTTCTGCGAGCGCGGCACCGCGTGGAAAGAGGTGCTGGCCGGCACGTTCGACCGCGACGGCGAGCTGCCGGTCAACCCCGACGGGGGCCTGAAGTCCTTCGGGCATCCAGTCGGCGCGTCCGGCCTGCGGATGATGTACGAGGCGTGGCTGCAGCTGCGCGGCGAGGCACCGGAGGAGCGCCGGATCTCGACGTACGGCAAGCGGTCGCTCGCCTTGACGCACAATCTCGGCGGTTACCCGGGCGAGATGGTCAGCTTTGTGGGGATCGTGGGCGTCTAGCGACCTGTCCGTCTCTCAGCTGCCTATAGGCGGCGAAGACAAGGACAACTTGGGTTTGGCGCCGGGTCGAGGCGCCTCCAGCGGGGCGGGCCGATGAAGATCGGCCGGGTGGGCCGTCGTACCTGCGGGGGTTGCAAACCGAATAGGAGGTAAGGGCATGTCGGACGTCACTGGAGTGGTGTCGGTCTCGAAGCGAATCGAGGCTCCGGCCGACCGGATCTTCGCGGTGATTGCCGATCCTGACCGTCACACCGAGCTCGACGGCTCCGGCATGCTCCGCGGCGCCGAGGGGGCGAAGCCGATCACGGGGGTCGGTGATCGCTTCCTGAGGCAGATGTACTTCGACCCGCTGGGTGGCGATTACAAGATGGACAACCACGTCGTCGAGTTCGAACCGAACCGCCGGATCGCGTGGGCTCCTGCGGGCGCTGACAGCGCATCGACGCAGGGTGATGAGTTCACGATCGGGGTGCCCGCGGGTCACCGGTGGGTGTTCGCGCTGGAGCCCGATGGTCCCGACGCAACCGTCGTCACGCAGACCTACGATTGCACTGCGGCTCCCGCGTCACTGCGCGAAGCAGTGGGTGATGGAGCGATCTGGGTCGAAGCGATGAACGGCACGCTCGATCGGCTCGCCGAGGTCTGCGCCGACTAGGCCGGGATATCGACCCACCCGTGATCGGCGGCTGATCGCCGAATCGCGTCCATCACCCGCATCGCGGCGACACCGTCGGCGAAGGTCGCCGGGCGCGGGCCGCTGGTCGGCGCGCCTTCGATGAGGCACCCGAAGGTCTCGAACAACCGGGTGTACGGACCCATGTCGATACCTGTCGAGTGCAGCCAGTCGTAGGCCGTCACGAGGAGGTCAGCGGGCGGAGCCTCGGCGGCAGGGGTGAGGAGGTCGCCGGGAATGTCCACGGTGCGCGTCCCCGTCTCGTCGGCGACCTTCACCGCGTCGCCCTCGGCCCACACCGTTCCCTTCGTGCCTGCGATCCGGGAGGTGATCAGGAACGGTCCGCGATCCGACGCGGTGCTTTGCATGAAGCCGTCGCAGCCACTCGAGGTTCGGAAGTGGACCGAGAACGTGTCCTCTGCTGTCCAGCCGTGCTCGGCGAGGTTGAGCAACGAGGCGCTGACGCCGGTGAACTCGCCCAGCGTCGTACGGACCTGGTCGATGACGTGCGAGCCCTGCGCACCAAGCCAGCCGCCGCCGTCGCTTGCCCGCGACCACCAGTCCGGCACCTCCGCGCCGGCGCCGGCGAGCAACGGGATATGGAGCAAGAAGGTCGCCAACCGCGGTTCGCCGACCGCGCCCTCGGCGATCAGGCGGGTCGTGAGCGCCTGGCCTGATGCGTAGCGGAACTCGCAGCCGAGCAGATGTACGACGCCGGCCCGTTCGGCGGCGTCGAGGACTCGCTGCGCCTGCACCTCGTCGCGCGCAAATGGCTTCTCGCAGACGACGTGCTTGCCCGCGGCGATCGCGGCGAGGGCGAGCTCGGCATGCGTGTGCGGAGGCGTCGCGATCGTCACCGCTTCGACGTCCGGCATCGCAAGAACGTCGTCGAGGGTGGTCGACGCGACGGGGATCTCGAACCGCTCCGCCTTTGCCTTGGTGCGCTCCGGGTCGCGTCCGACGAGTGCTTGCACCTCGAACCCCGCGGCCCGAAGTGCGCGGGTGTGGGTCAATGTCCCGAACCCGGTCCCGATCACGGCGACACCTGGCATGAGCTCTCCCCGTTCATGGCCGCCGAAGGAATCTGACGGGTCGTCAGATATTCTCGCGCCCATGCCTGGAATGCTCGACAACAAGGTTATTGCGATCACCGGCGCGGGCCGTGGGATCGGCCGTGCGATCGCGCTCGCCTGCGCTGCCGAAGGCGCGAAGGTCGTCGTCAACGACTACGGCGTGAGCATGGACGGCAGTGAGCCGTCGAGCGACGTGGCCAACGCGGTGGTCGCTGAGATCGAGGCGGCCGGTGGCGAGGCGATCGCGCTGGCGGACGACATCTCGACGATGGAGGCCGGCGAGCGCCTGGTCGCCGCCGCGGTCGACAAGTGGGGCCACATCGACGGCGTCGTGACGCCGGCCGGCATCTTGCGCGAGCGGATGCTGTTCAACATGTCCGAGGATGAGTGGGACGGCGTCATCAGCACCCACCTCAAGGGCACGTTCACCGTCTTCCGTGCCGCCTCCGCCGTGATGCGCAAGCAGGAGACCGGCGGATCGCTGGTCGCCTTCACCTCGGGCGTCGGGATGTGGGGGAGTGTCGCGCAGGCCAACTACGCCGCGGCCAAGGGCGGCATCGTCGCGCTGATGCGCAGCGCCGCGCTCGGCCTGTCCCGCTACAACATCAGCGCCAACGCGATCGCGCCTGTCGCGAGCACCCGGATGCAGGCCAACGTCCCCGGCGGCACCGCGGAGACCGGCGAGCCCGAGGACGTCGCGCCGATGGTCGTGTACCTGCTGTCGGACGCGGCGCGCGAGATCACGGGCCAGACCTACACGGTCGTCGGCGGCCGGATCGCGCTGTGGAGCCAGCCGCGAGAGATCAAGGAGATCTCGAAGGACGGCCGCTGGACGCCGCAGGAACTGGCGGAACGGATTCCCGCGGACGTCGGCTTCGACCGGCTGCCGATGCTCGACTACATGGACATGATGAAGAAGCGCGCGGCTGAGGCCGGCGCCGGCGAAGGCTGAGCGACCGGCATGGTGGTAAGCCCGCCGCCGTACCCGTCCGCACACGGTCTGCTCGCGGGCAAGCATGTGCTCGTGACGGCTGCCGCGGGTACGGGCATCGGCTTCGCAACGGCGAAGCGGTGCGCTGAGGAGGGCGCGATCGTCGCGATCAGCGACCGTCACGAGCGTCGCCTCGCGGAGTCCGCGGAACGCTTGGCCGAGGTGATGGGCAGCGCGCCGATCGCGGTGCCGTGCGACGTCACCGTCGAGGACGACGTACAGCGCATGTTCGACGCGGTAGGCGACCTCGACATCCTCGTGAACAACGCCGGTCTCGGGGGTACGGCGGAGCTCGCCGACATGACCGATGAGCAGTGGTCGAAGGTGCTCGACGTCACGCTCAACGGGACGATGCGCTGCACCCGCGAAGCATTGAAGCGGATGCGCGAGCGCAACGCGGGTGGCGCGATCGTCAACAACGCTTCGGTCATCGGCTGGCGGGCGCAGGTCGGGCAGGCGCACTACGCCGCAGCGAAAGCGGGTGTGATGGCGCTGACCCGGACGGCGGCAGTCGAAGCGGCGGCATTCGGCGTACGCGTCAATGCGGTGGCGCCCTCGCTGGCGATGCACGAGAACCTCGCGAAGGTCACGTCAGACGAGCTGCTTGCCGAGCTGACCTCGCGCGAGGCGTTCGGTCGTGCCGCCGAGCCGTGGGAGATCGCGAACATCATCGTGTTCCTCGCCAGCGACTACGCGTCGTACCTCACCGGCGAGGTCATCTCAGCGAGCAGCCAACACCCCTAGTCCCCGCGCACGAAGTAGCACATGAACTCGTTCGAATGAGCCACTTCTGCGCTCGGTGTCCGATTCGAGACGGGCAACATGTGCTACTTCGAACTGGGTGATGGCTAGAAGGGCAGCGGGGGTGGGGCCATCGGGCCTGGCTCCGGCTGTACCGGTAGCTCGAGGTACGACGCGTGCACCTCGTCGTGGAAGACGCTGTTGCGCGCGACGACGCCGACAGCGTCCTCGCCGAGCGAGTTGCCGGTCTGCAGGTTGCGGGCCCAGTGCGGGAACGCGGTGGAGGCGATCTGCACCCGCAGCCGGGTGCCCGGCTCGAACAGGTAGCCGGTCGGACCGAGTTCGATCACCATTGGAACGACTTCACCCGCGTTGAGCGGTGCCGGGGTGTCGTAGCCGTTGCGGTGAAGCGCGCGCGCCTTCCCATCGGCGAGGTTGATGCTCGTGCCGTCCGGGGACACAACGCACAGCTTCGCGATGACGTCAGTGTCGGCGGCCGTCGAAGCGATGAAGAGGTGCAGTCGGATGTCACCGACCACCTCGGTCGGGTCCTGAAAGGGCGCGCTCGTGTAGACGAGCACGTCGTCGCGCCGCTCCACGCGATGCTGGTCGAACGGCCCGCAGACCGTGGTGCCGCCCGTGTACATGACACGGAAGCCCCAAGAAGGCACAGGGTCGTGCGGATCGGACGAGTAGCTGTCCTCGGGCTCGCCGGCACTCGGCGAGTCGAGGCTCAGGACTCCGTCCGACTCGTTCGTCGCCGCCGACCCGCGTGAGTGCAGGTACCAACGCTGGAGCTCGGTGCCGGGGATCGGCCAGTCGGTCGCTTCCCGCCACTCGTTCGCACGCATCACGAAGTAGCGCACCGGAGCGAGGTCGTTGTCACCGCCGCGCAAGTGCCGGTCGTAGTAGCGAAGATGCAAGGCCGGGATGCCGCCGCCCTCCGAGGACCCGAGACCGCCGAGGCCGAACGACCCGACGAAGCTCAGCGAATAGTTGTGGGTCCAGCCACCCATGATCAGCCGCGTGCCGCTGCGTGCGATATCGGTGGCCGCCTTCGCGCGCATCGTGGTGAACTGCTCAGCACCGCCGGCGTTGTCGTACCAGCCCGCGGTCCACAGCGCCGGCACGTGCCAGCCGGCCTCCTGGATCCCCTTGTGGGCCGCAGCGTTCTCTACCAGCTGCTCGGTCAGCTCGTAGCCGGGCATGTCGTGCGACTTCAAGATGGCGAGGTTGTTGAGCGGCAGCACCTGCGCGGCCAGGTCGGGCCGGACCATCGCCTGCAGAACTCCTTGCAGGTCCTCCAACGAGGCCTGGCCCAAGGGCAGGAGCTTCACGACCTTGTCGATGGCGAGCCCGGCCATCCAGCCGACTGTCATCGACTCGAGCGGCAGCCCCTGGCTGAGCGCTCTGTCCTTGCCCATGCCCATGAGGGACGGTGCGATGCAGCCGAGACTCGGCGGGTTCGCGGTGGCGGCGGCCATCTGCGTCTCTGCGACGTACGAGCCGCCGGCCATCCCGACATGGCCGTCGCACCACGGCTGGCTCGCGACCCACTCGACCGCGTCGTACCCGTCGGCCTCGTTCGCGGAGGTGAGGTCGAGGAAGTCCCACTCGCCCTCCGAGGCGAATCGGCCGCGAATGTCCTGGATGACGTAGGCGAAGCCGGCGCGCGCGGCCGGAAGCGGCAGGCAGTACCTGATGGGGTCCATGTGCGCCGACTTGTTGTACGGCGTCCGCGACAGGATCGCGGGGTAACGACCAGGAGCATCCGGCCGGTAGACGTCGGCTCGGAGCGTGACGCCGTCCCGCGTCTTCATCTCGACGTCATGGTCGATCCGGATCGAGTGGTTCGCCATACGCATATTGTGCCGCCAGCGTGAACCGTTGTTAACTGCGGCGTGGACTTCGACGACGCGCCGGAGGATGCGGCGTTCCGGGCGGAATGGCGAAGCTGGCTGATCGCCAATGCCGATCCCGCCTCCCCGGGCTACCGCGGCGGCTTCGTTGCTCCTGGTCGGGAGGACCCGCGCGTCATCGCGAGGGCGAGAGAGTGGCAGCGTCGGCTCGCCGCCGACGGGTGGGGTGCGATCACGTGGCCGAAGGAACACGGTGGCCGTGCCGCCACGCCGATGCAGGCATACATCCATGCCCAGGAGCTCGCGGCGTTCGATGTCCCGCCCGACGTCTACTCGATCGGTTTGGGCATGATCGGCCCGACGCTGATGGCGTGGGGCAGCGACGAGCAGCAACGCACGCATCTCCCGTTGATGCTCGACGGCAGTGAGATCTGGTGTCAGATGTGGAGCGAGCCGAACGCCGGGTCCGACATCGCTTCTGTGACGACCCGGGGCGAGTACGACGCCGATCGCGACCGATGGCTGCTCAACGGGCAGAAGGTGTGGACGAGTGGTGCTCACTGGGCGCACTGGGGCCTGGTCATCGTCCGGACCGACCCGGCGGCACCGAGGCATCGCGGGCTCAGCGCCTTCATCCTCGACATGCGGTCGCCGGGCGTGGAGGTTCGGCCGCTCCGAGAAATGGCGGGCGGAACGACCTTCAACGAGGTCTTCCTCAGCGACGTCGAAGTGCCGGCACGGAACCTCGTCGGTCCGGCGGGTGAGGGCTGGATCGTCGCGCTGACGACGATGGCCCAGGAGCGGTTGACGGCGGGCCTCATCGGTCTCGCAGCAATGCCGATCGCCCCGCTGATCGATCTTGCGCGGAGTGCGCAGCACAACGGCGCCCCCGCCATCGACGATCCGGTGCTTCGATCGCGGTTGATTGATGTGCTGATGCGCCATCGAGTGCTCGAGCTCACCTCGCTGCGGACGCTGAGCGCGATTGCGCGCTCGGGTGCGCCAGGCCCCGAGAGCTCGACGCTCAAGCTCTCGTGGAGCAACGTCGGGAGCAGCTATGCCGAGCTGGCGGTCGACCTCCTCGGGGTGCGGGGGACTCTCACCGGCTCAGCTGCGCCGTACGACGGCCTGGTGGCTGCGGCGTACGCGTTCGCGCCCAGCTTCCACATCGGCGGCGGAACCGACGAGGTGCAGCGGTCAGTGATCGGTGAGATGGTTCTCGGGCTGCCGAAGGAGCCGAAGTCGTGACGCCGACCCGAGCTGCATCGCCTTCCGCGCGCCATAGCCTCAGCGTCGACCTCATCGTCGCCCCTGTCGTCCCGACCTACTCCGAGGAGATCCTGTGAAGCTGGCCCTGACGTTGCCCTACGCCGAGGGTGCGCTCACCCGTGATCAGGTGCTCGAGGTCGTGCGGGCGGCGGATCGGCTGGGCTACGACTCGCTCTGGGTCGCGGAGGCGTGGTCCTTCGACGCGTTCATGGTGCTGACCTCGCTCGTGCCGGAGACCGAGCAGATCAAGCTGGCAACCGGCATCGTCAACGTCTACTCGCGGACGCCGAGTCTGATCGCGCAGTCGGCGGCGACGCTCGACGCGCTGTCGGGTGGCCGTGCCGTTCTCGGGCTCGGCGCATCCGGGCCACAGGTCATCAAGGGGTGGCACGGTCTGGACTACGAACAGCCGCTGCAGCGCACCCGAGAGGTCATCGAGATCGTCCGCATGATCATGCGCCGGGAGAAGCTGCAGTACGAGGGTCAGGTCTTCGACCTGCAGGGCAGGCTCAAGCTGATCAACCACCCGGTGCGCCCTGCGATCCCGGTCGCAGTCGCGGCCCTCGGTCCGAAGAACGTCGCCATGACGGCGGAGCTGGCAGACGGCTGGTTGCCGACGTTGTACTCGCCGGCCAAGGCAGCCGAGGTCTTCGGTCCCGCGCTGGCGGAAGGCCGGAGCCGTCGCGCAGCCGATCTCGCGCCGCTCGAGGTCGTCGCCCCTGCCGCGGTTGCCATCACCGACGACCCGAGCGCCGCGCGTGACCGCGCGCGGGTCGGCATGGCGCTCTACATCGGTGGCATGGGTTCGCGGAAGCAGAACTTCTACAACCAGCTGTTCCGCCGCTACGGATACGAGGCCGAGGCGTCGGAGATCCAGGAGCTCTACCTCACGGGCAAGCAGCCGGAGGCGATCGGCAAGGTGACCGACGAGATGGTCGACGAGGTCTCGATCCTCGGCCCGGCCGGCTACGTGAAGGACCGGCTGGCCCAGTTCGCCGAGGCCGGGGTCTCCACGCTGCTCGTGCAAGTCGCAGATCCGGACCCGTCCAACATGATCCGCACGCTGGAGCGGCTGGCGGAGCTCGCCTAGGCCTGGACGGCCTCCAGCGCCGTCGCGATCCCGGAGGTCAGCTCGTCGACGAACGCTGCGTCGATGACGAGCGACGGGGAGACCTGCAGCCCGCCGCTGGCGAGGGCGCGGCTGAGAACGCCCTGACGGCGCAGCTCGGCCACCATCCGGCCGGGAAGCGCCGGCTCGGCGGTGAGCGCCGCGCGATCGAGCTGTACGGCGGCGAGCAGCCCAGCGCCGGTGCGCACCTCTGACACGAGCGGCGACGTGGTCAAGCTGCTGAGTGAGTCCGCGAGGACCGTCTCCAGCTCGCGCGCCCGTTGCGGCAGCCCTTCGGCTTCGAGCAACCGGAGGTTGGCGACCCCCGCAGCGGCCGCTCCGGCGTGTCCTGAGTACGTGTAGCCGTGACGCCAGATCCCGGCGCGACCGTCCCAGAACGGCTCCGCCACGGTCGGGGCGACGATGACCGCGCCCATCGGCAGGTACCCGGAGGTCAGTCCCTTCGCGCACAGCACCATGTCCGGCTCGAGGGCGAACCGGCTGCTCGCGAACCAGTCCCCGGCACGTCCGAAGCCGGTGATCACCTCGTCGGCCACAAAGAGGACCTCGCGTTCGCGGCAGATCTGACGTACCTCAGCCAGATAGCCCTCCGGTGGGAAGAACACGCCACCCGCACCGATCACGGGCTCGCAAAGGAATGCCGCAACGTGTTCCGCACCGATGGAGTCGATGGTCTTGGCGAGTGCCTTCGGGTCGTCCCACGGCACGCGCTCGACGCCGCCGAGCAGCTCGCCGTACCCGACGAGGTTGGCCTCGATACCTGCCAGGCTCGTCCCGCCGACATGCATGCCGTGATAGGCGTGCTCACGAGTGATCACGGTTCTTCGGCTGGGCCGGCCGAGCACCTGCCAGTAGCGTCGGGCGAGCTTGATCGCCGTGTCGACGGAGTCGGATCCGCCGTTGGTGAAGAAGACCGGGCTGCCCGGTATTGGCGCGTGCTGCGACACCAACTCGGCCAGCTCGATCGCGGGAGAGTTGGCGAAGTCCCCGAACAGCGAGTACGCCGGCATCTCGCGCAGCTGCCGCTCGACGGCGGCAGCGATCTCGACACGGCCGTAGCCGACGTTGCAGAACCACAGGCCCGCTGTCGCGTCGAGGTAGCGGCGCCCGGCGTCGTCGAAGACGTAAGCGCCCTCGCCGCGAGTGATGACGAACTCGCCGTCGCGCTCGACGGCCGCCATGTCGGCGAACCCATGCCAGAGGTTGTTCATGACTGCACCACCGGGTAGGCAACGAGCGGGTAGCGGGAAGGCGGACCCGCGCTGAGGTGAAGGACGGGCGTGTCGCGGAGCTCCATGATGGCGGAGTACAACGTGAAGCCGGGGTCACCGTCGGCTCCGCGGCACAACGGGTGCTCCGCGAGCACCGCGCCGAGCGCGGCCGGAGCGACGTCATCGAGCTCTTCCAGGCGTTGGGTCAGGTGAGCGAGCCGAGGTGCGCTGCGGTCCTGGGAGCCGTTGTCCGTCGGTGTCACATCACCTGGATGGGTGTCGGCCAGGGGATGGTTGGTGTGGGCGAACCACCTCGAGCCGGAGAAGACCTCGATCGCGCCCGCAGCTGAGCACTCGACGTCGCAGACGCCGGTCGGATCACCGAGGACGTAGTTCTGCCCTGACGCATGCGGGATCTGGGTGAGCAGCGCTCGCGCGTGGGTGCGGTCGGGCTGGCCCAGCAGTGCCCTGATCACGAATGCAACCGGCAGCCCGGTCCGGGAGGTCGGCAGCTGCGCGAGGGTGTTCACGCAAACGCCGACTCCGTGCTCGTTGACTCCGTCAAGTGCCAGCATTCCGGGCCACGACGGGACAAGAGCGGCGGGGCCGTCGTCGGGGCGTAGGTCGAGCAGGACCTGCAGCCCGTCCATCCAGGCGGGCAGGTCCATGTTCTGTCCGACGTATGCCGGGCGGCCCGCGGCCGGCGGGATGCCGAAGCCGCTGCAGTGCGCGGCCGCATCGCTCGACGCGGCGGATGCGATCTCGCGGCGCAGCCACCACTCCTCGTCGAGCAGGTTCATGGCGAACAGGAGGCGTTCGTCGATGCCGCTCGCGCGCGCCAGTGCCGCGAGCTCCTCCAGTAGCTCCGGGGCGTGCCGTCTGGCGGCGCCGCGGAACCCGGTGTTGTCGACCAGCTCGCTGACGTAGGTTGCCACGGGCACGGCGAGTCCACGTCCGATGTTCTCGGACCAGCGGTCGGCGGCCTCCTGTACGAGGCCTCTGGCGTCCTCGCCGTACGCCTCGCCGCGAGCCTTCGGTGTCCCCGTGAGCCGGAAGACCGGGGTCTGCCGATCGGCCACTGCTGAGCTCCTCACTTGCCGCTGCTCTATGTGAACGGTAACTCACACAACTCAGGTCGAGGCAACGGCGGATGAGCCGGGCCCCCGACCCATCAGATGCACTCGCCCAGGGCCGATCGATCAGGCGACACGCAACGCCGGCGATAGACCGCCATTGTGAGTACGCGTTAACATCCGCGAGCAAGGCTGTAGCGCTCGGGGAGGTCTGATGCGGCTTGCCGGCAGCCGCCCCGGCCGCGCGAGCGTGGCCGTGTCGCTCGCGTTCGTCGCCGCCGCCGTAGGGGGCTGCGCCAACTTCTCGCAAATGCAGTTCCACACCGACCACATCGTGAAGTTCACGGCGCCGGAGTCCCGGGCGAAGCTCACCCTCCCCGTCACGCTCCGGTGGCAGGTGAGCGGGTTCAGGGTGGCGGGGCCGGCCAAGGGTTTGGCAAGCGAGCCGGCCTCGAAGGACGCCGGGTACTTCGCGCTGTTCGTGGATCGCGCCCCGATCAAGCCGGGCCAGACGCTCGCCGCGGTTGCCGGCGACGACCCGTCCTGCATCGCGAGTGCGGGTTGCCCGGACCGGAGCTACCTCGCCGACCACCAGGTGTACTGGACGACATCCAGCACTTTCACGCTTCGTGAGGTCGATGCCCTCGACACTCGCGACAACTGGCAGCTGCACGAAGTGACCATCGTGCTGCTCGACACGGACGGACGGCGGATCGGTGAGCACGCTTACTACCGGGACTTCAAGCTGAAGCGGAGCACCCTCTCGTGAGCCGGCAGTCGGAGGCGAGCGCCGTCCTCGACGACCTCGTCCGCACCCGCGAGGAGCTGCGGGTAGAGGCGCGCGAGAAGCTGGGTGTCGTCGGAAGGCCCGACACGGAGAACTTCCGGGTCCTGGTCAAGCGCCACGGCCTGTCCTACTACCCGGTCATCGCGCTGGGACTGCTCTACGCCTCCGACCAGCTCCAGGGCTACGCGTTCGTCGTCATGGCGCCCGACATCAGCCGAGCCCTCGGGATCAGCATCGGCGCGATCGCGGCGGCCAGAGCGGCGTACAGCCTCGCGTTCTGCGCCGCGCCGTTGCCGATGGCCTGGTTGGCGCAGAACCGCGCGCGCCGCGCGATGCTGTGCATCGTCACCGGTGCGTTGTGGAGCCTCTTGACGCTCTACACCGGCTTCGTCACGTCCCTGCTCGGCCTCGTATTGATCCTGATCTTCGACGGTCTCAGCACCGGAAGCGTCATTGCCCTGCACACGCCGCTGATCATGGACTCCTATCACCCGGAGGTGAGGGTCCGCGCGCTGTCGGTCTACTCCGCGTTCTACTCCTTCGGGCAGGTGGTCGCCCCACTGCTCATCGGGTTGTGTGCCGGCGTGCTGGGACTGACCTGGCGCGGTGTCTTCATCGCGATGGGCTTGACCTCGATCCTCGTCACGCTCGGCGCGCTGGGCCTCCGCGACCCGGGCTACGGCCGGTGGGACACCGAACGGTTGCGCGCCTCAGTGCACGACAAGCACGGCGAGACGACCGCGGCCATCACTGAGGACGATGTACGGCTGGGCTTCTTCGAGATCTGCCAACGCATGCTGCTGGTCAAGACCAACCAGCGGTTGTACCTGGGCGCCCTGGTGCTCGGCATCCTGGTCGTGCCGTACTACACGTTCCTCTCATTCTTCCTCGACCAGCGTTGGGGCCTGGACGCCGCCCACCGGGGCCTTTTCTTCGCCTTCTACTCCGGCATCGGGGTCGTGGGTCTGCTGGTCTACGGGCCACGGGGGGAGCGTCAGTTCCGCGAGAACCCGGCACGATTCCTGCGGACGGCCGGTGTGATCCTGGCCGGTGCGGTGGTGTTCATCGCCATCGGTGGTCTGATGCCGGTGTTCGCCGGCGTCGTTGTCGCGTTCGGCATCGCCGGCGCGCTGCTCGGGATCGCGCCGACCGCCTTCTACATGTCGCTGATGTCAGTGGTGCCGGCCCGGATGCGGCCACACGCCCAGGCGTTGGGCGCGATCTCCATCGCGGCAGGCAGCCTCGTCGGAGCCCTGCTGCTGACCGGGATCGATCGCCGCTATGGCATTGCCGGCTCCATGGTCAGCCTCGCCGTGCCGGGTCTCCTCGGCGGGTGGCTGATCGCGCGGGCGGGCCGATCGGTCAACGCCGACCTCGACCGGATGATCGACGAGGTCATCGAACAGGAAGAGGTGCAGCGCATCGTCAGCCACGGTGGGCATGTGCCGATGCTGGCTTGCCGGGGGATCGACTTCGCCTACGACAAGCTGCAGGTCTTGTTCGGCGTCGACTTCAGCGTCGACGACGGCGAGATGGTGGCGTTGCTAGGCGTCAACGGCGCCGGCAAGTCGACACTGCTGAAGGTCATCTCGGGCATCGGCCTGCCGAACCGCGGCAGTGTCCGCTACCAGGGGCACGACATCACCTACCTCGACGCCGAACGGCGGCTGCGACTCGGCATCACGCAGGTCCCGGGCGGTCGTGCGGTGTTCGGGCCGATGACCGTGGTCGAGAACATGCGGACGTTCGGGTTCGCGGCAGGCCAGAGCCGCAACGCGCTGGAGCAGTCCATCGAGCGCAGCTTCGCCGCCTTCCCGCGGCTGTTCGAACGACGCACGTCGCTCGCGTCGACACTGTCGGGGGGTGAGCAGCAGATGCTTGGACTGTCGAAGGCCCTGATCCTTCGGCCGCGGTTGCTGCTCATCGACGAGCTGTCACTCGGCCTGGCGCCCGTGATCGTGGGCCAGCTGCTCGACATGGTCCGCCAGATCAACGACGACGGGACAGCTGTCGTACTGGTCGAGCAGTCCGTCAACATCGCGCTGAACCTCGCCGAGCACGCCTACTTCATGGAGAAGGGCGAGATGCGCTTCGACGGGCGCAGCTCGGACTTGTTGGCGCGCGACGACCTGCTCCGAGCCGTCTTCCTGCACGGTGCCGCCGCGGGGGCGGGTCGATGAGCGCGACGACGATCGCGCAGGCCCGACGGTTGCTCCAGCGGCCGGCCAACCGGGTCGGCGCGCAGGCGCTCGCCACCGCCGCGGTCATCGCGTTGGCGGCATTCATTGCCGCGCAGTCGGGATTCGGGACACCGCTGCCGTACGTCGTGCTCGGCGCGATCACCGGCATGACCTACGGCCTGCTCGCGGTCGGCTTGGTGCTCATCTATCGGACGAACCGGATCATCAACTTCGCCCACGGCCAGATCGGTGCGTTCGGCTCGGCGTTGTTCGGTCTCGGTACCGTGTCGTGGGGCGTGCCGTACTGGGTGGCCTTCCCGCTGGCACTTCTCCTCGCGGCGACGACCGGAGCCGTGGCCGAAGCGGGGGTCGTACGCCGACTGCGCAAGGCGCCGCGGTTGATGAGCATCGTCGCGACCCTGGGTGTCGGCCAGTTCCTCGTGGTGTTCGCCCTGGTGATCAACTCCCAGGCGACTGCGGGATCGCTGTTCCCACAGCCACCTGGCCTGCCGACGTTCACCATCGGCGCGTTGCGGATCACCCCGGCGTACACGGGGATGCTCGTGCTCTGCCCGCTGTCCGTGGTGCTGATTGCGTGCTTCCTCAAGTTCAGCAAGTACGGCCTTGCGATGCGGGCGGCCGCGGCCAACCCGGAGGCCGCGCGCATGGCGGGCGTGTTCGCGGGTCGGATGTCCTCACTCGCCTGGGCCATCGCCGGGACGTTGTCAGCGCTGACCGCCATCCTCACCGCCCCGACACAGGGCTTCCTGGCCGGTGACAGCTTCGGACCCGAGCTGCTGCTCCGTGCGATGACCGGAGCGGTCGTCGCGCGCATGAGCAACCTGCCGCAGGCTTTCATGACCGGGATCGGGCTCGGCGTCATCGAACAGGTGCTGCTGTTCCACTACCCGCAGTCGAACCTGGTCGAGATGGTGCTGTTCGTCATCATCCTCGGCACCTTGCTGCTGCAGCGGCAGCGAGGCGGAAGGGATGAGGAGAAGGGCTCGTGGGCCGCGGTCCAGGCGTGGCGACCCGTGCCGGAGCAGCTGCGTCGCATCTGGCTTGTGCGCAACCTCGGTCTCATGGTCGGGATCGTCGCGCTGATCGCGGCGGGGCTGCTGCCGCTGGTGATCAACAACGAGCACTCAGTGGTCGTCACCGAGATCATCGGGACGTCCATCATCGGGCTGTCGATCGGCATTCTCACCGGCTTGGGCGGGCAGCTGACGCTCGGTCAGGTCGCGATCGCGTCCATCGGCGCCGTGGTGTCGTTCCAGGTGTCCCGAGCAAGCGGGGACTTCCCGCTCGCGCTCATCTACGCCGGGCTCGTGTCCGGCGCCGTCTCGGTCCTCATCGGTCTGCCGTCGTTGCGGATCCGTGGGCTGATGCTCACCGTCACCACCCTGTCGTTCGCGCTGGCGACTCCGGCGTGGCTGCTGCCGCAGTCCTGGATGTTGGGCAGCGGGAAGAATCCGGGCCGACCGATCGTGTTCGGTCACGCGCTCGACACCGGACGCCTCTACTACCCGTTCGCCTTCGGGCTGTTGCTTGTCGCGTTGGTGCTCGCCCGCAACGTTCGGCGCAGTGGATTCGGACGGCTGCTCGTCGCGATCCGCGACAACGAGGACAACGCGCGTGCCTTCACCGTGCGGGCAAGCCTCGTCAAGGTGCAGGGGTATGTCGTGGCGGGCTTCCTCGCCGGCATCGGCGGGGCGGTCTACGCCCACGCGATCGCGAGCGTCGACGGGGCTGCCTTCAGCGCGCAGGCGAGCATCGATGTCGTCGCGATGACCGTGATCGGTGGCGTCTCAATCCTCGCCGGCCCGATCCTCGGGGCTCTCTACGTGCTGGGCATCCCGGCCTTCGTCCCGCTCGACACCGCAGGGCTCGCCGCCACCAAGCTGGGCGCGTTGCTGCTCATCCTGTATCTGCCCGGGGGTCTCGCGCAGCTACTGCTCCCACTGCGCGACCGCACCGTGAGGTGGCTCGGCCGCCGAAACGGTCTGGACGTGGAGGCCATCTACGCCGATGACCCCGCCGACGCCGACGATGCGCCCTCGGTGACAGCCGTGCCGGCCCAGCGGCCAGCAGTGCTCGACGATGCTCTTCGCCAGGCGCCGGTTGCGGGCCGGAAGCTGCTGGAGGCTCGGAACCTGCGCAAGCGGTTCGGTGGCGTGGTCGCAGTCGACGACGTGTCGTTCGTCGTGCGCGCCGGCGAGACCGTCGGCTTGATCGGTCCGAACGGCGCCGGCAAGACCACGACGTTCGAGCTGCTCGGCGGCTTCACTCGACCCGACTCGGGTCGAGTGCTCTTCGACAAGCGCGACGTGAGCGCCCTCGGTCCGGAGGACCGGGCCAAGCTCGGCATGATCCGCTCCTTCCAGGACGCGGCGCTGTTCCCGACGATGACGGTGACCGAGTCGGTGATGCTCGCGCTCGAGCGGACACAGCCGACGTCCTTCTTCCGGTCCGTCGCCGGCTGGTCCTTCGGCGAGCGTACGAAGGAGCGGCAGGCGCGCGAGATCGTCAGCTTCATGGGGCTCGACCGATACCGCGACAAGCAGACCCAGGAGCTGTCGACCGGGACCAGGCGGATCACAGAGATCGCTTGCCTCATGGCATTGCAACCGACGCTCCTGCTGCTTGACGAGCCGTCCTCCGGCGTTGCCCAACGTGAGACCGAAGCGCTGGGAGCCCTGCTGGCCGAGCTGAAGCGGCAGCTGGATCTGACGCTCGTCGTCATCGAGCATGACATCCCGCTGATCATGGGCATCTCGGACCGGATCATCGCGATGGCGGACGGCAAGGTCATCTCGCACGGAACACCGGACGCGGTGCGCAACGACCCGGTCGTCGTGGAGTCCTACCTCGGCGGCAGCCTCACGGCGATCGAGCGCTCCGGGCCGGCGGCGCCGCGGCGGCGCAAGTCGGCGACGGTGAGCGCATGAGGTCGCCTCGTCGGCTCGGGATCTTCGCAGTCTCCGCGCTGGGCGGCCTGCTTGCTGTCGGTACGGCGGCAGCGGACACCGGCGCCGGGCCCGACCCGACGACGCACACCGTCGTCGTCCATGACGACACCGAGGCCTGGTACCAAGTCCTGCCGGTCGGGATCTGCAGTACGCCGATCGGCTGCCCGCCGCCGTTGCCGCTGCCGGTTCCGGGGCCGTCGACGATCTATCCGGAAGGGACGCTGCACGTCGGCGCCGCTCTCGGTGTCGAGATCTCACGGACCTACCTCCGGCCAGCGCTCTACTCACTGCCGACCGACGCGACGGTCACTGCCGCAACAGCAACCGTCCCGATCGATCCCGATCTGAAGGCCGGAACGATCAACCTGGACGGCGCTCACATCGTTGCCTGCCTGGTGACCGCGCCGGTCATCAACGGGATCCAAGGAGCCCTCGAGGATCCACCTCCGATCAACTGCAGGTTCAGCAGCAAGGCCGTCCTGGCCAAGAAGCGCGACGCGTTCACGATCGATCTGGCTCCGTTCCTCGCTGCATGGCGAGGCGGGAAGCCCAACTACGGCTTTGCTCTCACGCCGTCGGACAAGCTCGGAACGTTGGGGATCTGGCAGGTCGCGCTGAATGGGCAGGCCGTGGCCGGTGCCCCGCATGTGAGCTATCGACTGACCTACACCCAGCCTGGAACGGACATCGGCACAACGGTCACCGTGCCGCCCACAGCTCCGCCGTCGCCCCCCGAGGTCGTCATCCCGCCTCCGCCGCCACCCGTCGTCGTCGTCTCGCAGTATCCGGTTGCACCACCCGTGGTCGCACAGCCGCAGCAGCCCGTTGCCCTCGCGCGGTCGACTGGCTACAAGTACTCCGCCGTGTTCCTGGTTCCGCTCGTCTTCCTGTTCGCCCTGGTCTTTTTGGGCCGCACCTTCACTCGTGACGCCACGCCGCTCAACGCCGGTGCCGGCGCAGCCAAGAGGAGACACTGATGACCGTGCTCACTCCGTCCGCCCGCTCCGGTGAGGGCGCTTCCTTCGAGGAGCTCGACGGCGGACCCCGCCGTACCCGGTTCAGCTGGCTGGCGCCGTCGTCGTTCGTCCCCACGTACGTCGGGCTCCTCGTCGCCGCGATCGGCTTCGGCCTGCTCGTGCTGACGTGGTCGAAGGTGGCGGGCGAGGACAACGTCGCGTTCCAGATGCCGTATGTGGTGTCCGGGGGAATGACGGGCCTTGGTCTGATCATCGGTGGCTTCGTGCTGGTGAACATCTCGGCGAAGCGGCAGGATGCCGCCGAGCGCACCCGGCAGCTCGACCAGCTTCGTGAGGCGCTCGACGACCTCCGCATCACACTGCGCGATCTCGACGACAAGTCGTGAGGACCGGCTGGCGCGATCCTTGGGTGCGAGCCGCCGTCATCCTCGCGATGTTCGTGGTGGCCGGTTTCGTCGTGATCGGTCTTGCCTGGTCGGGATCGGCCGCCCGTGGGTACGCCATCTACCAACTGCCCTGGGTGGTATCCGGCGGCATGGTCGGGATCGCGCTGGTCGGACTCGGAATCGGCTTGCTCGACCTTCACATCTGGCGGCGACAGGCGGCGCTGCGACGGGCCGCTCTCGGCGAGGTCGTTCGCGACACCAGCGAGCTGACCGACGCGATCGCGGCGCGAGTGCTCGCCCACCGCGCCGTTGCAGCGAAGGCCGCGAAGAAGCCCGCCAAGCGGCCCGCGAAGACGTCGCCGTCCCGCCGTCGTACGTGACCTCCGCGACCGCAACGGAGATCGCGGCGGTGGTTCGTGCCGGCACCGTTCGCCCGGTTGACGTGCTCTCGGCGCAACTCGAACGCATCGCGGCGATCGATAGCCAGGTCGGCGCGTTCCAGCTGCTTCGGGCCGATGACGCGCTGCGGGAGGCCGAGGCGCTGGAGTCGCGCGCCGACCTCGGCGAGCTGCCGCTCGCCGGCGTTCCGGTCGCGATCAAGGACGTGCTCGCTGTGCGCGGTACGCCGACCCGGGTCGGATCCGTTGCGACCTCTGACGCTGCGGCCGACCACGACCACGAGATCGTGCGCCGGCTGCGCGGCGCGGGTGCGATCGTCGTCGGCAAGACGCGGGTACCCGAGCTGTGCATCTGGGCGTGGACGGACAGCGCGTACGGCGTCACGCGCAGCCCGTGGGCCCTGACTCGTACGGCGGGCGGCTCGTCGGGTGGGAGTGCGGCGGCGGTAGCCGCCGGCATGGTGCCGATCGCGCACGGCAGTGATGGCGGTGGCTCGATTCGCATTCCCGCGGCCTGCTGCGGACTGTTCGGCATCAAGCCGGGGGAGGGCGTCGTACCGGGATCGGAGACCGGTAGCGACTGGTTCGGCCTTTCGGCGCACGGACCGCTCGCCACGACGGTCGACGATGCCGCCACGACGCTCGCGGTGATGGCGAATCGCCGTGACTTGCTGGTCCCGATGGCGGTCGAGGCGCCGCTTCGGGTGGCGGTCTCGACCCGGGTGCCGTTCGGCAAGGGAACCGCGGACTCGGAGTACATCGCTGCTGCGACGCGGACGGCGGAGGTGCTGACCTCGCTCGGTCACGACGTGCGGGAGGTCGACCCGCCGTACGACCGGAACCTGTCGATGACGGCCGGGGCGCGGGCGATAGCCGGAATCGCCGAAGCGGGTGACGGCTTGCCGAGGCGGAAGCTCGAGCCGCGGTCGCGGCCCTACCTGCGGATCGGCAACGTCATCCGGCGCGGCGGCTGGCTGCGCGACGAGGGCCGGCGTCGATGGCAGCAGGCGACCGCTTCGTTCTTCACCGACGTCGACATCCTGGTGACCCCGACGCTTGCGCGGCTCCCGGTGGCGGCGGAGGACTGGTGGACGCGGTCGTTTCGCCGCAACGTCGCCGCCGCGACGTTCGCCCCGTTCACCCAGCCGTGGAACGTCGCGGGCTATCCCGCTGCGGCGGTGCCGGCGGGCGTCCACTCGGCTGGCTTGCCGCTCTCGGTGCAGCTGGTCGCGCCGACCGGGGGAGAGCCGCTGCTGCTCGCCGTCGCGCGGCAGCTCGAGACGGCTGCCCCGTGGCCTCGCCACGCCCCGCTTTGAGCGCCCGATCGGTGAAGCAATGTGGCATTGCCCACGTGATTTCAGCGAAATCGGCGTGATTTGGCCATGCAATGCCACATTGCTTAGGCGCAGCGTGAGGTGTGGCCGGCGCGACGCGATTGCTAGTTGACGCGGCGGCCGTGGCCTTCCCAGTACGGTTCGCGCACTTCGCGCTTGAGCACCTTGCCGGACGCGTTGCGCGGGAGCGCGTCGACGAAGTCCACTGACGTCGGGCACTTGTAGTGCGCGAGCCGGTCTCGGGTGAAGCCGATCAGCTCGGTCGGGTCGACGTCATGGCCGGGTGCGCGGACCACAACTGCTTTCACGGTCTCGCCCCATCGCTCATCCGGTACGCCGATGACGGCGACATCGGCGACGGCCGGGTGCTCGCGCAGCAGCCGCTCGACCTCGGCGGGATAGACGTTCTCGCCGCCGGACACGACCATGTCCTTCACGCGATCGTGGAGGAACAGGTAGCCGTCTTCATCGAGATACCCGGCGTCGCCGGTTCGCAGCCACCCGTCCGCGACGAGCACCTCGTCGCTCGCCTCGGGATCTCTCCAGTAGCCGCTCATGATCGAGCCGGACCGCAGCCAGACCTCGCCGACCGCGCCGGTCGCGACATCGCTGGCGGTGTCGGGATCGACGACGCGCAGCTCGACGCCCGTCGCCGGCTTGCCGACAGACCGCAGCAGCCGTGAGTCCCGCGCGTGGTCGTCGGGCTCGAGCACGGTTCCGAGACCCGTCGACTCGGTCAGCCCGTACAGCTGCATGAAGTCGCATCCCAAGACGTCGAGGCCCCGGGCGAGAAGGTCCGGCGAGATCGGGGACCCGCCATAGACCAGCCGCTGCAGGCTGGAGAAGTCGGTGGCTGTTGCATCCGGGTGCGTGAGCACCATCTGCAAGACGGCCGGGACCAGCAGCGCGTGGCTGACCCGATCGTTGGCGACAGCGTCGAGCACCCGGGCAGGCTCAGGGTCGCGGAGCAGGACGACGTGACCGCCGTGGAACAGGCAGACGAACGCCCAGCTCGTCCCCGACATGTGGAACAGCGGCATGCAGGCGAGGGCGATGGTGTCCTTTCTCATGCCCCATGCGGCTCCGAGCGCGGCGGCGCGGCAAAGGCTGGCGTGTGAGAGGAGCACCCCCTTGGGCAAGCCCGTCGTGCCCGACGTGTACATCTGCAACGCGATCTCGGCGCCGCCTGGCTCCGCCGCGGGGTCCGCCGTCGGCTGAGCGGCGAGCCAGTCGGCGTAGTCCTGGTCGAGGTCGATGACCGTCGGCCCGGTGGCGACCTCGGCGAGAAGCCCGGTCAGCTCCGCGCCGACGAAGACGACCGACGCGCCGGAGTTGGCGAGGACGTACGCCACCTCGTCGGGAGCGAGCCGCCAGTTGATCGGAAGGTACGTCGCCCCGAGCTTCGCGGCGCCGAACATGACCTCGAAGTGCTCGAGCCGGTTGCGATCGAGGATCGCAACTCGATCGCCGGACCGTACGCCCGCGGCTGCCAGGCCATTCGCGAGCTGGTTCGAGCGCGCGTCGAGGTCGGAGTACGAGCGGACGTCGCCGTTGAACGTGATCGCGGGCAAGCCGGGATGAAGCGTCGCCCGACTTCTCAGGACGTCTGCTGTCGACGCGAACATCGGCGGCTCAGATGCCGAGCTGGGCGCCGAGCCGGTCGCGGTGCGTCGCCGGATCCCCCAACAAGAGCTCCGAGGACTTTGCCCGTTTGAGGTAGAGGTGCGCCGGGTGCTCCCAGGTGAACCCGATCCCGCCGTGGACTTGGATGTTGTCGGCGGCGACCTTCGCGTAGACCTCGGTGCAATAGGCCTTGGCGAGACTTGCACTGACCGTCAGCTCGTCGTTCTGCTCCGCCGCGCACCAGGCGGCGTAGTAGGCAGCAGACTTTGCGCCCTCGAGCTCGACCAGCATGTCCGCGCACCGATGCTTGACGGCTTGGAACGAGCCGATCGGCCGGCCGAACTGGACGCGGACCTTCGCGTAGTCGACCGCCGCGTCAAGGCATCGCTGCGCGCCGCCGACCGACTCGAGAGCGAGGGCGACCGATGCGAGATCCAGCACGCGCTCCACCACCGGCCACGCGTCACCCTCGCCACCGATCAGGCGGGCGGGCGTGTCCGTGAGCTGGATCTTGGCGAGCTTCCGGGTCTCATCGAGGGCGTGCACCAACTCCCGCTCGAGGCCCGCCGCGGCGTGGTCGACTGCGAACATCGAGACGCCGGTCGGGGTCCGTGCGATCACGAGAAGCAGGTCCGCGACGTGGCCGTCGAGGACGAACTCCTTGGTGCCGGTCAGACGCCAGCCGCCATCGGCCGCCCGTGCCGCCATCGCGATCGATGTCTCCCGCCAGGCGCCGTCGTGCTCGGTGACGGCGAGGGTGGCGATCGTCTCCCCGCGGGCGATACCGGGCAGCAACTCCTTGCGGGCGGCCTCGTCGTCCGCGCAGAGCAGCGCATTCGCGGCCAGCGCGACAGTCGCGAAGTACGGCGCGCAGAACAGCGACCGGCCCATCTCCTCGAACACCACGGCGAGGTCGACATAGCCGAACCCGGCACCGTCGTACTCCTCGGGGACGGCCAGACCCGGCAGGGACAGCTGGGTGGACAACTGCTCCCAGACCGCACGGTCGAAGCCCTCGTCGGTCGCCATGAGTCGGCGCACCTCAGGCTCCGGGGAGCGCTCGTCGAGGAAGCGGCGCACGGTACGGCGGAGCTCCTCCTGCTCGTCGCTGAACGCGAAGTTCACCATCACCCCTCACGTGGCGCCAATTGGCGTTACATTAACGCAGGTTCACTTAGAGGAGGCGATCTTGGACGTCGCCATTGTCGGCATCGGCATTCACCCCTTCGGTCGCTTCGACGGCGTCTCCGGCCAGGACATGGGACTGTTCGCCGCCCGCCAGGCGCTCAAGGACGCCGGGGTCGAGTGGCGTGACGTCCAGTTCGCGTTCGGTGGCAGCCAGGACGCCGGCGCCGCCGACACGCTCGTGTCTCGGTTGGGTCTCACCGGAGTCCCGTTCGTGAACGTCGCGAACGGCTGCGCGACGGCCGGCAGTGCTCTCGCTCTCGCCGCGAACGCCATCGATACCGGGCAGTACGAGCTCGGACTGGTCGTCGGCTTCGACAAGCACCCGCGAGGCGCCTTCGCGCCCGATCCGTCGGTGCTCGGCCTCGACCAGTGGTATGGCGACATCGGGTTGATGCTCACCACGCAGTTCTTCGCGATGAAGATCAACCGCTACATGCACGACCACGACATCTCGCGGTCGACGCTGGCGAAGGTCGCGGTCAAGGCGTTCGCGAACGGCGCTCTCAACCCCAACGCCTGGCGCCGTACGCCGCGGACCGTCGAGGAGGTTCTCGGCGCGCGGATGCTCAACCACCCGTTGACGCAGTACATGCTGTGCTCGCCCAACGAAGGTGGCGCCGCGGTCGTCGTATGCCGCGCGGATCAGGCGCATCGCTACACAGCCCGGCCCGTCTTCCTCCGTGGTGTCGGACTACGCACCCGGCGGTTCGGATCGTTCGAGGTGATGGCGCCCTGGCTGCCGATCGAGCAAGCGGACGCGCCGACAGTCGATGCGGCGAAGGCGTGTTTCGACGCGGCTGGGATCGGGCCCGACGAGGTCGACGTCGCGCAGATCCAGGACGGTGAGGTCGGTGCCGAGATCATGCACATGGCGGAGAACGGGTTGTGCAAGGACGGCGAGCAGGAAGCGCTGATCCAGGCCGGCGAGACCGGGATCGGCGGACGACTGCCGATCAACACCGACGGTGGGCTGCTCGCCAACGGCGAGCCCATCGGCGCCTCGGGCCTACGGCAGGTCTACGAGACCGTGCTGCAACTGCGCGGGGAGGCCGGCGAGCGCCAGGTGCCGGGCGGCCCGAAGGTCGGCTACACGCAGGTATATGGCGCACCCGGGACCGGGGCGACCACACTGCTCACAACGTGAGGCTGCTCGTCTTGAAGAGAGAGGACGCATGACGCTCGCCGAGGACGCGGCAACCGGCGAGGCCGCCCAGTCGCCTGCCGCCCAGTCGCAGCAAGATCAGTCGAGGACGGCGGTGCGCCTGATCGTCGGCCTGCTGCTCGCCGGGCTGTCCGGCGTACTGGCCGGCGTCTCCTTCGAAGGTCCCCACATCTGGCCCTTCATCTGGTTCGCTTTCGTGCCGGCGCTGGTCGCGCAGTACCACGTCCTGCCGCGGCGCTGGTCCGGCCTCGGCCTCGGCATCGCGATCGGGATCATGTTCCAGATCTATCTCGGGCCGGGGCTGTCCGATGGCGACGTCGGCTGGTACCTGAAGATCTACGGCTTCTGGATCGCGATCATCGTCGCGCTGCTCGTCGGTCGCAGCCGTAGCTTCCATGAGCGCACGTCCTACCGATGGTGGCTGGTCTCGGCTCCACTCGCGTGGGTGGCGATCGACTTCCTGCGTACGACGGCGACCGAGGTCGCGGCAGGCACCTGGGGCATGGTCGCCTATGCCATGTACGACCGGCCCGCCTTCCTGCAGCCGGTCGCCTTCTTCGGCATCCATGGCCTCAACCTGCTGATCCTGCTCGTCAACTGGGCGCTTGCCGGCCTGATCCTCGCTCGCCTGCAGCATCGTCAGCCGGCCTGGTCACCGGTCGCGATCCCGTGGGCGCGTGCGGTCAAGTGGGTGAGCGCAGTCGCCGTGGTCGTCGTGGCGTGGGCCGTGACGAGCGTCGTGATGCTGAACCACCCCGCGCCCACGCTCCGGGTCGCAGCCATCCAGCCCGGGTCGTGGACCGCGAGCGGCGGCGACATCAGCTCGGCGCTCGAGCTTCGCCACGACATCGCGCAGACGAAGGTCGCGGCCGCGCAAGGCGCGAAGCTGGTGGTGTGGCGGGAGGCTGGCCTCGACTTCGACCCGACCACCAGCGCACGCGGCAAGGTCATCGCCGACCTCGCGCGGCAGACACACACCTACATCGCGGCCGGCTGGCACGCGACGGAGGACGGCAAGCGGCTCAACGAGGTCGCAACCTTCGCGCCGAACGGCAAGCTGCTCGGCACCTACGGCAAGACACACCCGGGCACGTTCGCCGGCGACTACAGCGACTGGCGCGGCCACTACCTCGTCTACCAGGCGCCGTTCGGCCGCTTCGGCTCGATCATCTGCTTCGACCTCGACTTCCTCAACTCCGCGCGCAGCGTCGCGAAGCTGGGCGCCCAGGTGATCGCGGTCTCCTCGAACGATGTGCAGGGGATCGCCGACAAGCACTACACGCACCTGGTCTTCCGATCGATCGAGACCCGGACGTCCACGGTGAAGGCGGACTCGACGTACGACTCGGCGGCGATCGACCCGTACGGCCGGATCCTCGCGCGGCACATCACGCCGGACGGGTCGGCGTACACCCTGGTGACCGACGTTCCGGTCGGCTCGGGCAAGTCGCCGTACGTCTCGCTGGGTGACTGGCTCGGCTGGGTCGCGCTGGCGGCGACGGTCGGGTTCGGGGTGCTGTCGCTGGTGACCCGGTTCCGCCGCCGCGACGAGGACGCCTAGTCCTTCGGCAGGACGATCCCGGCGGCTTCGCGGTCCCAGGTCTGCGCGGTCACGCCCTTCTCGCGCAGCACGTACTTCTGCACTCGGAACGTGCCGTCGGTCTTCGGCAGCTCGTCGATGAACTCGATGTAGCGGGGGATGTGGAACCGTGGCATCCGGGGGATCAGCCACTCGACGAGCACTTCCGCGGTCAGGTCCGAGCCGGGAGTGCGGACGATCACCGCGAGCACGTCGTCCTCGGTGAGCTCCGAAGGCACGCCGAGCACGGCGGTCTCGGCGACCTCCGGGTGTGCGTTGATGCCGGCCTCGACCTCGAAGGAGGAGATGTTCTCGCCACGGCGGCGTAGTGCGTCCTTACGGCGGTCGACGAAGTAGAGCCAACCATCCTCGTCCTCGACGAACGCGTCACCGGTGTGGAACCACCCGTTGCGCCATGCCTTCGAGGTTTCCTCGGGCATCGCCCAGTAGCCCTGGTTCATCACCCACGGGTCGCCGGCACGCACGATGAGCTCGCCAACGGTGCCGGCCTCGACCGGCTCGTCGTGCTCGTTGACGACGCGCACCTCGTAGAACGGCGCGCCTTCGCGGCGCTTGCCGCAGGTGCGGGGGTTCGGCGGATCCCAGCCGGTCGTGAGCGGGAAGCCGATCTCCGTCATGCCGTAGCCGCTGCAGACCCGCTTGACGCCGAACCGCTCCTTGAACTCCTCGATGTTGGGCAGCATCGGACCCATCATCAGGCTTTCCAGCGGGTTGTCGGCGTCGTCTTCCTGCGGCGGCATCATCAGCAGGATCGCCGCCATCGGACCGAGCAGCGCACCGCCACGGACGTTGTGCTGACGGATGTCGTTCCAGTACTCGCTCGGGCTGAACGACTCGCGGATCACGAGGTAGCCGCCGGGAATGGCCGCGTTGTAGAGGCTGATCTTGCCGGAGAGATGAAAGGCGGGCGAGACGGCGTAGTAGGGCTCGCGGTCGCCGATCAGGTCCGCCGGCAGGATGAGCGGCGACTGGTAGAGCTCGCCCCACGGGACGAGCACGCCCTTCGACGGACCGGTCGTGCCCGAGGTGTAGATCATCGCGGCGACGTCGTAGTAGTCGGGACCGGGCAGGTCGGAGGCCGGCTCGGCGGCGAGGAAGTCATCGCCACGTACGACGCGGAACGGAAGCTCCGGTAGCTCGCCCTCGGCATCCGGTACGACGACGGTCTCCAGGAGGTTCAAGTCGTCGGCCACCAGGGTCAGTCGGTCGACGTAGCGCTGCGCGATGACGACGGTGCGGGCCTGGGAGTTCTCGATCAGGTAGCGCAGCGTCTCACCGCGGTACATGTTGTTCGCCGGTACCTCGAGGGCGCGCAACCAGGAGGTGCCGAGCCAGGCGAGATACGCCTCGAAGGAGTTCGGCAGCATGGTGACGACGTGGTCACCGGTGGCCACCCCGACGGCACGGAGCGCACCCGCCCAGCGCTGGAACTCGGTCTGCAGCTGCGACCAGGTGAGGCTGCGTCCGGCGACGTCGAGCATCGCCGTCTCATCGGGCCGCTCATCGGCGAGTGTCGCGATTCGGTGTGGCAAGACCTTGTCGCGATCGATCACCGGCTTGCTCCTGTCAGTCTGCCGGCCACACCGGCTCCGGGAACGCCGCGTGCTTAGAACCCTTCCACGTCGGCGTGCGCTTCTCCATGAACGACATCACACCTTCGACCGCGTCCGGCTGGGCGCCCGACCACCACACGAGCTTGGTCTCCAACGCCATCGCGGCGTTGCGGTCGCCGTGCTCGAGGAAGCGGTTGATCAACGCCTTCGTGGCGGCGACCGCACCGGGGGCAGTGGTGGCGGCGAGCTCACGGGCGTACTCCTGCGCGACAGCCAGCACCTGGTCGGCGGGATGCGCCGAGAGCGCCAGGCCGTACTCCACGGCATCGCGGCCACTGAACATGCGACCGCTCATGAGCAGGTCGAGGGCGCGCGTGGCACCGACGATGCGCGGAAGCGTCCACGTCACGCTTGCGTCGGGGACGACCCCGCGACGTACGAAGTTGAAGCCGAGCTTCGCGTCCTCAGCGACGAAGCGGATGTCGAACATCGTGGTGATCGTCATCCCGACGCCTACTGCGGCGCCGTTGATCGCCGCTATCACCGGAGTGCGCATCCGCCAGAATCCCGAGCGCTCCGCGATGCGGTCGGAGTCGGTCTTGAAGGTCTCGTCGTGGGTCTTGTGTGCCGCGTCGCCGAACACCTCCTCGGCACCTGCCGAGAGGTCCATCCCCCCGCAGAACGCACGCCCCGCGCCAGTGACGACGATGACGCGGACGTCCTCGTCGGCCTCGCACTTCCACATCGCCTCGTGGAACTCGCCGTCCATCTTCCAGTTGAACGAGTTCAGCTTGTCCGGCCGGTTGAAGGTGATCGTCGCGACGCCGCCGGCGATCTCGACGAGCACGGTTTCGTACGACGACTCGGTCATCAACAGGCTCCTGGTCTGGTGGCTCAGGCCACGGGACGAAACGCGAAGGTCAGGACTTCCTCGCCGGCATCGCTGCGGCGGAACGGCACGATGACCAGCTCCATGTCCATACCGATCTGCAGCGACTCGACGTCAGCGGTCGTCAGCCGGGTCTCGACCTTGACCTCGCCCGGCAGCTCGACGTAGCCGACGCCGTACGGTTCGAACGCTTCGGCTGACTCGGTGCCTGCGTACGGCGGATTCTTCGGCAGGAAGTCTTGGGTCGTGAACGTCCACAACGTTCCGCGTCTCGGCAGCAGCATCTCGTCCATGCGTTCCGATGGGCATCGGGGACAAGTCGCCTGCCGGGGGAAGGTCGTGACACCGCAGTCCGGACACTTCGCGCCGATCAGCTGCGGCTCCTCCGACGGCCAGGTGAACAGCCCCTCGGCCACGGGAACCTGTGCGGTCATCGCCTTCCTTCCACGGTGCGGGAAGCATATCGCGGATGTAAGCCTCTGTTAACATAGCCGGTCTGACCGAGGGGATTGAGATGGGTGAGATCGTCTCCGACTTCGTCGCCGAAAGCGACGCGTTGGGCGCGCTTCTGGCCACCTTGTCCGACGAGGAATGGCTCGCGCCCACGCCGGCGGCCGGTTGGGATGTCCGCGACTCGGTGACGCACATCGCTTTCGCCAACGAGCTTGCGGACGAGATAGCACGGACCGGCCGGAGCGAGTTCATGGAGACCGCTCTCGCGGCGGGCGGCTCCCTTGACGCCTTGGAGCGCGAGCACCTGGAGCGTGGTCGCGGGATGGCGCCGGCAGCGGTGCTGGCCTGGTTCGCAGGGACGGTGCGCAGTCTCGCTGACTCGGTGCGAAGGGTTCCGCGCGGCGAGCGGCTGCAGTGGGGGCCGATGAAGATGAGTGTCACCTCGTTCATGACCGCTCGACTGATGGAGACCTGGGCGCACGGTCTCGACTGCTTCGAGGCGGTTGGTCGCGAGCCCGTCGACACGGAGCGCTTGCACCACGTCGCGCATCTCGGGCTCAGCACGTTGCCATATGCGTTCATGGTTCGCGGGCTGCCTGCCCCCGGCGCGGTCCGCCTCGTGCTCGATGCGCCCGACGGCTCGACCTGGCGGCTCGGCTATGCCTCCGCGCCGACCATCATCGAAGGCACCGCGGGCGACTGGTGTCGCGCCGCCGTACGCCGCGACCGCCGCGGTGAGCGTGCCCGACTCCGCGGGATCGGACCCGACGCCGCCGCGGTCATCGAGAACGCTCAGTCGTACCTCGCCGCCCCGACGTAGCCGACCTCGCGGGTGCCCTAACGGCCGGTGAACCCGGGCTTCCGCTTCTCGAGGAAGGCGGCGATTCCCTCGCGCCCGTCGGAAGCGCCGGCAGAGTTCGAGAGCTCTACCGACTCCACGGCGAGCCGCTCCTCGAATGCCACGTCGTATGTCGTGCGCAACAGCCGCTTCGTGACTCCGAGGGCTCGAGTGGGTGCCAAGGCGAGCCGCGTGACGAGCGCATCGGCGGTCGCGTCCAGGTCCTCGTCGGCGGCGACTGTCGTGACGATGCCGATCCGCTCCGCCTCGTCGGCATCGAGGACGCGGTTCGTCAGTGCGAGCTCCTGCGCCTTCCGCAGGCCGACCAGGCGCGGCAGGCTCCAGCTCGTGCCGCCGTCCGGCGTGAGGCCGATCGCGCTGTAGGCGAAAGCGAACCTCGTCGAGGCCGCCGCGATCACGATGTCCGCAAGGCAGACCAGCCCGAGGCCGGCGCCGGCCGCGGAGCCACGCACGACAGCAACGATCGGCGCATCGAGCCGCGCCAGAACGGTCAGCGCCGCATGCAGTTGCGTGGTCACCTCGCGCAGGTGGTCGGGCAAGCCGTGACCGACCTCGGCGAACGACTTCAGATCCCCGCCGCCGCAGAACGTCGGACCTGCGCCGGACAGGAGTACGACGCGCACCGTGGGGTCGCCGCTCAGCTGCAGCGCGGCTTCGGCGAGCGCCCGCGCGACAGAGAGGTCGATGGTGTTGAGGCGCTCCGGTCGGTTGAGGGTGAGCCGCGCGATCCCCTCCGTCACAGCGACGGTGACAGCGGAGCCGCTCATCGCGGTTGACGCTTCCATGGCTGGTCCTTGTCCGCGCGAGGCTCTGGTGGCAGTCGCAGCACCCGCTCGCCGAGAATGTTGCGCATGATGTCGGTCGTTCCGCCACCGATCGACGTACCGCGCGTCACCAGGTAGCACCGGGCGATGTCGACGTCGTCACGCTCACCCAGCGCTCCTGCGTCACCGCCCATTGCCGTGGGCTGCACCATCTCGTAGGTTCCGGTCAGCAATCCCGCCGGCCCGGCGAGCCGCAGGGCCAGTTCCCAGATGTGCTGCTGGTTGAGCGCCATTGCCAGCTTCGTCGTTGAGTTCTCCGGACCCGGGATGCCGCGCTCCAAGTTCTCCCGCGCGCGCATCGAGGTGAGCCGGACGACCTCTGTCTCCGCCCACAGCTTCAGCAGCTCGTCACGTAAGACCGGGTCGCGATCGACCGGCTCGCGTTCCTGCCAGAGCCGCACGGCTTGCCGGATCGGGCCGCCGCCACGTTCGGTAACGGACAGGCCGGACAGCGCGAGCCGCTCGTTCATCAGCGTCGTCAGTGCAACGGTCCAGCCGTTGCCGACCGGCCCGACGCGACGGCTGTCGGGAATCCGCACGTCGGTGAAGTAGACCTCGTTGAACTCGGCCTCACCGGTGATCTGTCGTAGCGGACGCACCTCGACCCCCGGCGCCGTCATGTCGATCACGAAGTACGTCAGACCTTCATGCTTGGCGGCATCCGGATCGGTGCGCGCGAGAAGCAGGCCCCATCGCGCGATGTGCGCCAGGGTGGTCCAGACCTTCTGCCCGTTGACTACCCATTCGTCGCCGTCGCGTACGGCCGACGTAGACAGCGACGCCACGTCGCTTCCCGCACCCGGCTCGCTGAAGAGCTGGCACCAGATCTCGTCGCAGCGAAACAGCGGTCGAAGCAGACGTTCCTGCAGCTCTTCGCTGGCCCACGTCACCAGCGTGGGGCCCGCCATGCCGACGCCCATGAAGTTGCGGAAGACGTTCGTCGGTGCGCCCAGCGCGCGGAGCTCGTCGTCCACGATCGACTGCAACCGCGGATCGACGCCCAGACCGCCGCGGCCCTCAGGAAACTGCACCCAGGCCAGGCCCGCATCGAACTGCGCGCCCCAGAAGTCCTCGGCGGACATCTGGCCCGGCGGCGACTCGTCGAGAAGCCGTCGGATCGCGTCGGTTACTCGGTCGCGTTCGGCGCTGTCCATAGCTCCTCGAGGCGATACGATGCCGACGGCTGATGTTAACGGCCGTTCGCACGATTTCGCCAGGGCCGACGTACTTCAAGGGGAGCCAGATGACATCGCGCACCGATCGGCGTGGTCATCGCATGTGGGCGACTGTCGTCCTCGGCGCGACGCTCGTTGCCGGCTGCGGCTCGACGATCCAGGAACGAGCCGGCGACACCGTCTCGCAGGGCGGTCAGGGCCTGGCGCCCGTCGTCGCGCCGCCGCAGGTGCCCACCACCGTCACGTTGACGCCAACGACCGGGCCAGTCGTCACGACGGGCCCAGGTGGTGCCGAGACCCCGGGTGCTGCGACGACGGACCTGCCGACGGTCGCGACGTCGGCGGCTGCGACGGCCACGAAATCGTCGCTGGGGGCGCCGTCGAGGGGCGTGACGGCCAAGACGATCACCATTGGGATCCAGACGTTCGAGGGATTCAACAAAGCAGGCGAGGCACTCGGCATCTCGGCGGGTCTCCCGACCGACGAGACCCAGGCGCATGCGCTGCAGGTCGTGAACTACCTCAACAAGCACGGCGGGATCGCCGGACGCAAGATCATCCCGGTCTTCCACGACACGAACATCGATTCGGCCAACAGCTTCGACGCTGACGCGCAGGCCGCATGCTCGGCATTCACCGAGGACCACCACGTGTTCGCCGTGCTCACCCCGGAGGTCTTTGACCACGACACGCTGATGTCGTGCTTGTCGCAACACCAGACGCCGCTGCTTGCCAACAGCGTCAACATCTACGACCAGGCCTATGCCGACCGCTACCCCAATCTCTTCTATGCCCCCGGGGTCGTGTTCGGTGACCGCTGGGGATCGTTCATCAACGCGCTGGTGGCGAAGAACTACTTCCCGAAGACGGCCAAGATCGGCATCGTCCGCGGCACCTGGCCGGAGGATCTCGTCACGACGCAGAAGATCGTCTCCGCTCTCAAGGCCCACGGGCTGACGGTGCGCGACAACGTCGGTGTCGATGACGAGGTCAGTACGCCGGACGTCGCGCACGTGCTCTCGACGATGCTCAGCATCCAGCTGCGCTTCCACACCGAGGGCATCAACTACGTGGTGTTCGAGAAGGGCCCGGTCTTCCCCTACGGGTTCATGGTCGCGGCACAGACGCAGGGCTACTTCCCGCACTACGCGCTGACCAGCCAGGCCAACCTCGACTTCCTGCAGGCCAACGCCTCCAGCCAGCAGACCAAGAATGCGGCCGGCGTCACGTTCACCGGCCTGCCGAGCCATCCGATGGTCAACTCGGCCACCAAGGTCTGCCACTCGATCGGCTCCGGCCTGGGTAGCTACTGCGGTCCGCTGATGCTGCTAGCCGCCGCGGCGAAGCGGGCACCGGTGCTGAACCCGGCCGGTCTCGCGGCAGGAATGAAGGCACTCGGCCGCAACTTCGTGTCCCCGCAAGCGCTGCTGACCGACTTCGCTGCCCACTACCAGGCCGGGGGCGCAGGCATGCGGACGTTCGGCTGGGACGGCGCGTGCCGATGCTTCAACTACACGGGCGGCGTTCAGCGGATCCCGTAAGCCGACGACGACCGGTCGACGCTAGCGACCTCTGCGACCGGTCCGCGGTAGGCCGAGCGCCGCTACGACCATCGCCTCGACCAGACCGGCGAGTGCCTGCCGGTCGAGCGGCGTCTTGCCGCCGACTGCGCCGATGCACAGCGATGCCGCCCCGCGCACCATCACGTGCGCCTCGTCGGGAGTGAGCTCCTTGCGGGTCTGCAGAAGCGCGTCCTCCCACAGCTCGCGATGCCGACGGTCATAGCGGTCGACCCACCGCCGGGTCGACGGCGTGAGATGGCGGCGCTCACGCACCCCCATCACGGTGAGGTCGGGATTCTCGATGGCGAGCGCGACGAAGCTGCGGACCAGGTGGCGCAGCCGCGTCTGCGGATCCGGGTTCTGGTCGACAACGCGGTTGACCTGCTCGACTGCTCGCGCGCCGGCTTCGAGCACCGCGACCTCGAGGATCTCCTGTTTGTTTGCGAAGTGCCGGTAGATCCCAGGGCCGGTGATCCCCGTGGCGGCGCCGATGTCGTTCATGCTCGTCGCGTCGTACCCGCGCTCGTGGAACAGCTTCAGTGCCGCTCGGAGGATCTGGTCGCGTCGCTGCGGACGTCGCTTCGGCGAGCCCGACGCGGGCGGAAGCTCGGGGACCTCGAGTGTGGTGCGCTCCACCGGCCGATCGTAAGCGCTCGTTCACCTTCCGCGTACCGTCACCTCGGCGGTCGATACCTGACGAGGCGTCAGATATCGTCCTGGCGTGGCAAATGAGCGTTCGTACCGCCTCTACATCGGCGGTGAATGGGTCGAGCCCGGCAACGGTTACTACGACGTCGTCAACCCGGCGAACGAAAGCGTGGTCGGACAGGCGCCGGAGGCCAGCAAGCAGCAGGTGTACGACGCTGCTGCCGCGGCGAAGACGGCACTGCCGGGCTGGTCGGCGACCAAGCCAGAAGAGCGTGCCGAGATCCTCAACCGCGTCGTCGACGTCATCGCCAAGCACGCGGACGACTACGCCGAGATCGCGCAGGCCGAGACCGGCGCTACCTCCGCGACCGTCAAGGCGCTGCAGGTCAACGTCGCGATGCAGCGCTTCCGCCGCTACGCGCAGGGCGCGCTCGAGTCCAACCAGATCCCGCTGCCACCGACGGTCAGTGAGAGCACCCCGCTGTCGAAAGGTGGCCTCACCGGCGCTCTGGTGATCCGCCAGCCGGTCGGGGTCGTCACGTGCATCACGTCGTACAACAACCCGTGGGCCAACCCGTCGGGCAAGATCGCGCCGGCACTCGCGATGGGTAACACCCTCGTGGTGAAGCCCGCCCCGCAGGACCCGCTCTCCGTCGTGCTGATGACCGAGGCACTGGAAGAGGCAGGACTGCCGCCCGGCGTCGTCAATCTCATCAACGGCCAGGCGATCGACGTGGGGGAGGCGTCCGTCGACTCGCCGGACGTGGACATGATCAGCTTCACCGGCAGCACCCAGGTCGGCCGCGCGATCGGCTCGGCGGCTGGCGGCCAGATGAAGCGCGTCCTGATGGAGCTCGGTGGCAAGGGCGCGGCGATCGTGTTCGACGACGCGAACCTGCAGGCCGCGATCGGAGCGATCGGGACGACGTTCTCCTTCTACTCCGGCCAGATCTGCACGGCGCCGACCCGGGTCTACGCGCACCGCTCGGTCTACGACAACGTCGTCTCCGGCCTGACGCAGTACGCCCAAGCGCTGAAGGTCGGTGACCCGACGGCGCCCGAGACGGTGGTCGGGCCGGTGATCTCGGCAGTGCACCGGGACCGGATCGAGGCGTACGTCGCCAAGGGCAAGGCCGAGGGCGCCACGCTGCTGGCGGGCGGTGAGCGACCCGACATCGACAAGGGCTTCTACGTCGCACCGACGTTGTTCGCCGACTGTCGCAACGACATGACGATCGTCCGCGAGGAGATCTTCGGCCCGGTCGTGGCGGTCATTCCGTTCGACACCGAAGAAGAGGCGGTCGCCCTCGCGAACGACTCCGACTACGGCCTGATCAACTACGTCTGGACCGCGGACCTCGCCCGCGGCTACCGCGTCGCCAAGCAGCTCCAGGCCGGCACGGTCGACCTCAACACCGTGACGCAGCAGATGGAGGCGCCGTTCGGCGGCTTCAAGCAGAGCGGCGTCGGCCGTGACCGCGGGTCGTTCGGCCTGCACGCCTACAGCGAGATGCAAGCCATCGTCTGGCCCGGCTGATCCACCTTCAGTAGCTCTGCCCACCACAAGAGGAGAGCGCCATGCGCGGCGTTGTTTACGACGGCACCGACTACCAGGTCGTCGATGACCTGTCGGTGAAGGACCCGGGTTCCGGCGAGGTCGCCGTACGGATCCAGGCCGCCGGTCTCTGCCACAGCGACCTGTCGGTCATCAACGGCACCATCCCGTTCCCGACGCCGGTTGTTCTCGGCCACGAAGGCGCGGGCGTGGTCGAGGCCGTCGGCTCGGGCGTGACCACCGTGAAGGAGGGCGACCACGTTGTCCTGTCGACGCTCGGCAACTGCGGCGCCTGCCAGTACTGCGACGCCGGCAAGCCGACGATGTGCCGTTCGACCTTCGGTGGCAGGCCGCAGCCGTTCACCTGGAAGGGCGAGCCGGCGTACGCGTTCGCCAACGCATCCGTCTTCTCCGAGCGCACCGTGGTCAAGGCCAACCAGGCCGTCCCGATCCCGAAGGACGTCCCGCTCGACGCGGCGTCGCTGGTCGGGTGCGGAGTCCTCACCGGCGTGGGTGCGGTGCTGCAGCGAGCTCGCGTGCCCGAGGGCGCGACCGCGCTCGTGATCGGTGTCGGCGGCATCGGTCTCAACGTGATCCAGGGCCTTGCGCTCGCGGGAGCGTCCACGATCATCGCCGTCGACACGAACCCGCTGAAGAAGGACATCGCATCGACCTTCGGTGCGACCCACTTCCTCGAGAGCGCCGAGGCGGTCAAGGACGTCACCCCGAACGGTGTCGACTTCGCCTTCGAGTGCGTGGGTCATGTGAAGCTGATCCGGGCCGCGATCGACCTGCTCGACTGGGGCGGTACCGCAGTCATGCTCGGCGTCCCCGGGTTCGCCGACGAGGCGTCGTTCAACGTGTCGTCGATGTACCTCGACAAGGGGGTGCTCGGCTGCCGGTACGGCTCGTCCCAGCCGCAGCGCGACATTCGCAGGTATGTCGACCTCTACCAGCAGGGGCGACTCAAGCTCGACGAGCTGGTGTCCGCGCGGTATCCGCTCGCCGACCTCCCGAAGGCCGTTCACGCCATGGAGTCAGGCGAACTGGCCGCGCGCGGCGTGCTCGAGATCGCGTAGCCGGTCTTCATGCCGCTGGACATCGCGGCAATCGTCGCGCCCGCTCACACCGCGGTCGTCACGAGCGAATGCCAGAACAGCGTCGTCGGCCGGCAGTCGATGCTGCCGGAGCTGTCCGCGGCGGCCGCGCAGACGGTGGTCCCGAACGGCGCGCGCCTCTGCGCCGCGGCGCGGGTGGCGGGAACTGCCGTCGTGCACTGTGTCGCTGGTCGGCGCCCCGACGACCGCGGCTCGAACTCCAACGCTCGGCTGTTCGGCGCGGTACTGAAGGCACCGGTCGTGCCGTTGCTCGGTACGGCAGCGACCGAGGTCATCGATGATTTCGCCCAAGCCGACAGCGATCTCGTGCTGTCACGAATCCACGGCCTGAGCCCGATGGCGGGAACTGACCTCGATCCGGTCCTGCGCAACCTCGGGGTGTCGACGATTGTCGTGATCGGCGTCTCGGTGAACGTCGCCATCACCAACCTGGTCATGGACGCGGTCAACAACGGCTACCAGACGGTGCTCGTCCGCGACGCGGTCGCCGGCGTCCCCGCGTCGTACGCCGATGCGGTCATCGACAACACGCTCGCACTACTCGCAACGGTCGTCACTACCGACGAGCTTGTCGGTTACTGGCGCTCCGCGCGGTGATCCTGGGAGGACGAGGTGGCGGCCGGTCATCAGTACTACGAGGCGGACGGGGCTCCACTCGACGTGCCCGCCGATCCCGCACGGGTGGTTGCAGCGTGGCAATCACATCGGACGCGCCTGCGTAGCTGGTTCGCCGGCCTTCCGGACGACCGCTGGTCAGCGCCGACGCGCTGCATGGATTGGAACGTCACCGACATCGCGCAGCACCTGCTGCTCGTGACGAACTTCCTCACCTTCACGCTGCACCACGCGCGCAAGCGCCAACCGACGACTGTGCTGCAGGGCTTCGACCCGCAAGCCGGACCGGCGGCGCTGCTCGCCAGCGCACCTGAGCTGTCATCGACGCAGCTCGTCGCCGAGCTCGACGCGATCGACGCCCGCGTTGATGAGGTGATCGCCGAGATGACGTATGACGACTGGTTCGGGCCGGCAGAGGCGCCGCCCGGGTGGGTGCCGGCATACCTCGCGCTCACTCACATGCTGTTCGACTCATGGGTCCACGAGCGCGATCTCATGGTCCCGTCGGGCGAGGTCGTGGTGACCGACGTGTCGGAGGCCTCGGTGGTCGTCACCTACGTCGTCGGTCTGGCCGGCATCGCTCGGGGCGTCGACGAGCGGCCACCGCCGGCGCAGCGGCTCGTGATCAAACCGACCGACGCCGACGGTCCACTCGAAGTGAACGTCGCGCCGGACGGAGTTCGGATCGGGCTGACGGATGCGTCGGCCCAGCCCAACGCCTCGGGCACCTCCGCCGACCTCGTCGACATCGCCACCGGCCGCGAGCCAGGAGGACGACTCGAGCTCGATGGCGCCGCATCGACGTACCTGCGTCGTCTCGCAAGTCGAATGAATTGACGGCGGCGAGCACCCGCCGGCCATCGAGGTCCCTAGCCACTGACCTGACGTCGCACTGATCGGACGTAGGCGTGCAGCGCCAGCCGCTGCAGCATCCGAGCGATCGGACCCGCGAGCTTCATCAATGGTGAGCCCGCACGCGAGAAGGCCGTGATCTCCAGCCACACCTCGTCATCGGCGTCCATCGAGACGATGAAGGACTCCTCACCGATCTCCGGATGGTCAGGGAGCGTGCCGTAACCGAAACCACCGCGGCGTGGTTCGTCCGATGCATAGACGACTCGGCACGGCACCAGAAGCCCGAACGGGCGCCCGATCGCCATGACAACGGTGCGGCCTTCCGTCGCGGGGCCGGTTGCCACTGCACTGATGCCGCAGCCGCGATGCATGTCCCAGCCCACCACGATGTCGACCGCCCGGCGGAATTCGGCATCGCCACGACCGACGGGTCGCCGAAGCCGCATGTGGTGGTAGCCCGAGGGAAGAGCGTCGCGGGTAGCGCCGAGTTCGGAGTAGGTGAAGTCGGCCGACTGGTACTTCGCAAGCAGCGAATCGAGCCGGGAGCTACGAACAAGTCGCACGGACTTAGCGTGCCCCGATCCAGTCGAGGATCATCCTGTTGACCGCTGCCGGCTTCTCGAGGTGTAGGAAGTGACCGGTGCCGTCGATGATCTCGACCCTCGAGTCCTCGGACAGGTGCTTGTCGGTGCCCGCAATGCCCTCGACGAGGAACGCGCCGTCCTCGTTTCCGTGCAAATAGAGCGTCGGGTGTGGTGGTGACTTGTCACCGCCACCGACGGCGAACATCGCGCGGTAGTAACCGATCGCCGCGCTGAGGTTGGCCGGCCCGCGCAGCGCGTCCTTCACATACGGCAGATCGCCGGAGCCGTCGTAGGAGGGCGACCAGTCGGACCACAGCTTCTCGATGAAGATCAGGTCGTCGGCGCTCACGACGATCTCGGCCAGTGGCGTCTGGAACAGCATGATGTAGAAGCTCTGCTTGAGCTGTGCGTAGCGGAAGAAGGCGTTCGTGGCCACGCCGGGCGGTGGCACTGCAATCGTGACGAGCCGACGCCAGTTGCCGGGAGCTGCCGCGGCCGCCGCGTACGTCATCATCGCGCCCCAGTCATGGCCCACCAGCACGGCGTCAATGCCGCCACCGAGTGCGTGGTGCAGCGCGTTGACATCGGCGGACAGGGTGGCAGCGGAGTAGTCGCCATCCGAAGGGACGACGGTGGGTGCGTAACCGCGCAGCCAGGGAGCGACGGCTCGATATCCGGCTGCTGCCAACTCCGGCAAGAGATGGCGCCAGGTGTGCGCGGAGTCCGGGAAGCCGTGCAGGCACAGCGCAAGGGGACCCTCCTCGCCGCAGGTAAGGGCGGCAAATGTCAGGCCATTCGCCTCGACCGTGGTCTGCTTGATCTCCATGCCGGTTCCGTTTCTGACGGGTAGTCAGAGCACAGTACGGTAGGTCTGTGGACCTGCGCTTCTCAGCCGAGGACGAGGCGTTCCGTGACGAAGTGCGGACGTGGTTCGCCGAAAGCCTCGTGGGCGAGTTCGCCGAGCTCGGCGATGCCGGTGGCCCGGGGCGCGAGCACGAAGGCGTCGAGGTACGCCGGGCGTGGGAGCGCGTGCTCGGTGAGGCCGACTGGTCCTGCATCGGCTGGCCGCAGCCGTACGGCCGGGGCGCGACGCTCATGCAGCAGGTCATCTTCGCGGAGGAGTACGCCGCCGCGGGCGCTCCGCACCGGATCAATCACTTCGGCGAGAACCTGCTCGGTCCGACGCTGATCGAGTGCGGCAGCGAGGCGCAGAAGCAGCGATTCCTGCCGAAGATCAAGCTCGGTGAGGAGCTGTGGTGTCAGGGCTACTCAGAGCCCGGTGCCGGCTCGGACCTGGCCGGCGTCAAGACCAAAGCAGTCCGCGACGGCGATGAGTGGGTGATCACAGGACAAAAGGTCTGGACCTCCCTCGCCCACATCGCCGACTGGTGCTTCGTGGTGACCCGGACCGATCCCGACTCGACGCGTCACG
>DASZTL010000012.1:0-30066 GCA_035548055.1 Mycobacteriales bacterium
TGCGCCCCGCCGTCGATCACCAACCGCGCGGACACCACCATGCGCGCACCTTAGATCGCTCTAATGTTCCAGGCGTGAAGGCCACCGTTCTCCATGCGGTCAATGAGGCGCCCGTCATCGAAGAGCTGACGTTGCGTGCGCCGGGACCGTCGGAGGTGAAGGTCCGTCTTGCGGCGAGCGGTATCTGCCACTCCGACCTGTCGATCATCGACGGCGGAATGCCGGCGATGCTGCCGTGCTCGCTCGGCCATGAAGGTGCCGGCATCGTCACCGGGATCGGCTCGGCGGTGACCGCGGTCAAGAAGGGCGACCGCGTCGCGCTGACGTGGAACGTCGCCTGCCGCACCTGCTTCCACTGCCTGCGCGGTGAGTCCTATCTGTGCCCGAGCGGCATGGGCTACATCTACGACGCGCCGTACGCCGAGGGTCCGCACGGTCCGGTCTGGTTCGCTCTCGGTGCCGGGACGCTGGCCGAGGAGACGATCGTCCCGGCGGACGCCTTGATCCCGCTGCCCGACGAGCTGCCGCTCGACCTCGCCGCGCTGCTCGGCTGCGGCGTCACGACCGGCGTGGGCGCAGTGCTGCGCACGGCGCAGGTTCGGCCGGGTGAGACCGTCGTCGTCATAGGCTGCGGCGGCGTCGGGCTTGCCGCGATCCAAGGCGCGCGGCTCGCGGGCGCATCGCGGATCATCGCCGCCGACCGTGTCGCCGGCCAACTGGAGACGGCGACGCGCAACGGCGCGACCGACGTCGTCGACACCAGCGCGGTCGACCTGCCGACCGCCGTACGCGAGCTCACCGCCGGCATCGGCGCGGATCACGCGATCGAGGTCGTCGGCAAGCCGGAGGCGATCCTCGCGGCGTACGGTTCCGCGCGACGTGGCGGCATCGTCACCCTCGTCGGCGCGGGCCGGTACGACGAGACGGTCACCTTCCCCGCCTTGTCGCTCATGGCCGACTCGAAGCAGATCCGCGGCAGCGTCTACGGCGAGACCGACGCGACGCGCGACCTGCCGGTGCTTGCCGACCACGCCGTTCGCGGGACGCTCGATCTCGCCGCGCTGGTGACGGAGCGGATCCGCCTCGACGAGGTCAACGCGGCCTTCGCCTCGATGGCGGCGGGAGACGGCGCCCGCCGCGTCGTCATCTTCGACTGACTGAAGCAATGTGGCATTGCCTCGGCAAATCGGCCGGATTCGGGCCGGATCACAGAGGGAATGCCACATTGCTTGGCTGAGGCGGGCCGTGAGCCGGTCGCTTCGATTGTTGCCGTGTACGGCGGGTATCGACAGGCCAAGATGCTCTCCGCACTCCTCCTCGCCGGGTTGTTCGCCGCGCCGATCGCGACCATGATGCTGTTCGTCCAGCCGCCGTTCCGCGGTCGCGACTTCGGCGCTTGGCCGTGGGCCCGGCGGTTCGTCTTCGCGATCATCGGGAGCGCCGCCGTCGCGGTCATCGCGGCCGGGTTGCTGGTCGCGATCGGCAGCACCCGCCACAACGCCATCGCCGGCGGCATCGGGGTGGTCCTCGCCAGCCTGCTGTGGCTGCCGTTCACCCGGCGATGGAGTGCTCGCGCCCACATCTGCTGGTCGGCCACCACCTATCTGTTCGGGGTGTACCTCGTCTTCATGATGTGGTGGACGTTCGTCAGCCAGCTCGGTACCGCTGGGACGATCGGCGGCCTGATCCTCTGGCTGCTCGAGCTGCTCGCCGCCTTCCTCGGCTGCGCGTACCTGTGGGAGCTCTGCGACGCGCTCGGTCGCGAGACCTGGGAACGACGCGTCCGCTCCGGTGTCCCCGCCCTCGACGCGCCGCCCGCCGACGAGATGCCGTTCGTCAGCCTGCACGTGCCGGCGTACAACGAACCACCGGACATGGTGATCGAGACGCTGCAGTCGCTGACCGCGCTCGACTACCCGCACTACGAGATCATCGCCCTCGACGACAACACCACCGACGAAGCGACCTGGCGTCCCGTCGAGGCCTGGTGCCGCGAACACGGCGTCAAGTTCATGCACCTCGAAGAATGGCCCGGCTACAAGTCGGGCGCCCTCAACTACGCCCTCCGTCACATGATCGATCCGCGCACTGAGCTGATCGGCGTCATCGACGCCGACTACCAGCTCGAGCCCGACTTCCTGCGTCGCTGCGCGCCGCTGTTCGCGGATCGTAGCGTCGGCTTCATTCAGGCGCCGCAGGACTACCGCGATTGGGAGCAGGCGCCGTTCTACCGGCGGCTCTACTACTCCTACCAGTACTTCTTCGCCGTCTCACAGCCGTCCCGGAACGAGCGCGACGGCGCGATCTTCGCGGGCACGATGGGACTCATTCGTCGCGAGGCCATCGAGCAGGTGGGCGGCTGGGACGAGTGGTGCATCACTGAGGACGCCGAACTCTCCCTGCGCCTGCTGGCCAAGGGTTGGTCCGGCATCCACGTCGATCGCTCGTTCGGCGTCGGCGTGATGCCGCTGACGTTCGAGGCGCTGAAGGGGCAGCGGTTCCGCTGGTGCTTCGGCGGGATCCAGATGATGCGCCGCCACTGGCGGCTGATGCTTCCCGGATCGCGAAACCGCGACAACCAGATGACACTCGGTCAGCGCTGGGCCTATCTGTCCGGCGGGCTCCAGTGGTACGGCGACCTGCTCGCGTTGCTCTTCTTCCTCTTCCTTCTCGTCGGCGCCGCGAATGTGGGTGGCGGCGGAGGCCTGCTGTTCCGCAAGCTCACCGGCTACCTCGTCGCGGCGATCCCGCTGCTGTTCCTGCTGGGCCTGGTCCGAGCGATCGCGCTACTCCGTCGAGGGACCGGCGCGGGCTGGCGCGACGCGATCGGCGCCTTCATGATCTGGCAGTCCACGAGCCTGGTCGTCGCGCGCGCGTCTGTCCAGGCGCTGTTCGCCAAGGAGGCCGAGTTCCTGCGCACTCCGAAGACCGCGGAAGACGGCAACTGGTGGAGCGCGATTCGCGGCAACCTCGGCGAGACAGCCCTCGCCTTGCTGGGGATCGCCGGCATCGTCGGCGCTCTCGCCCGCGCGAGCGGGCGAGGCGGTTGGCTCACCGCGGCCCTGCTGGTCTGGCCGACTCTTGCCTACCTCTCCGCCCCACTCAACAGCATCGGCGCCCAGCGCGCGGCCCTGCCGCCGGAGCTGCGGGAGCGCCGCCGCAGCGAGTACCAGCGTTACGGCACCGCGCGACGGATGACGCTTGCGGCCGGCGGTCTGGCGGGCGCGGGGGCGACGGCAGCCATCGTCGTCGCGCTACTGAGCCCCAGCACGGCGCCGATCCTCACGCCCCAGCTCGTCGGGCCAGCCCAAGGCCACCATGCCAACTACGCCAAGCCCACCAGCCCATCGGCGTCGCCATCGACCTCTCCGTCGACGTCGACGTCTACCACGCCCACCGCGTCGGATTCGTCGAGGCCGACCTCGAAGGAGTCTTCTGACTCATCGACACCCAGCCCCACGCCGACCTCCCCGACGCCAACCGAGTCAGGCACCCCGACGCCGACCACCAGCCCGACGCCGTCCGAGACCGGCAGCGCGACCAGCGCCACGGGCTAGCGAGGAGCAGCTGTGAACGAAGTCGAGATCGCCCCGCAACCGGTCGACCGGTTCGCGGCCGTCCTGGCCGCGGATGATCTCGAGCGGTTCACCATCGACGTCCGCGACGCGAAACAGCGACTGGCCGGGCACACGCTCTGGCACATCAACTCGACGGCCGAAGGTGGTGGGGTCGCGGAGATGTTGCAGTCGATCCTCGGCTATCTCACCGACTCCGCGCTGCCGGTGCGCTGGCTCGTCATCGACGGAAACGACGAGTTCTTCGCCGTCACCAAGCGGATCCACCACCTGCTGCACGGGCAGCCCGGTGACGAAGGCCCACTCGGCGAGCCCGAGAGAGACATCTACGAATCGGCGCTCATGGCCGAGCTCCCGGCACTGTTGGAGCGCATCAAGCACGGTGACGCCGTCATCCTGCACGACCCGCAGACTCTCGGCCTTGCACCGGCCCTGACCGAGGCCGGCGCCCACGTGGTGTGGAGCTGTCACATCGGCGCCGACGAGCCGAACGACAACACGCGGCGGGTGTGGAGGTTCCTCGCGCCGTACACGGGCTACACCGCCTTCCAGGTCTTCTCTCGCCGGCAGTACGGCTGGGAGAACCTGGACCCGGATCGCATCGCCGTGATCCCACCGTGCATCGACGCGTTCTCGGCGAAGAACCAGCGGCTCGACGAGGCGATCGCTACGGCGATTCTCAACGCCTCCGAGGTCGTACCGGCCAAGACCGTGCGCGGCGAGGCGGTGTACGTCGGACGCAACGGTGAGCTCGGTCAGGTCACCCGAAAGGCGACGATGATCGAGGATGCGCCGATTCCCTCCGACGCGACGCTCGTCGTGCAGGTCTCGCGATGGGATCCGCTCAAGGACCACGTCGGTGTGATGGCAGGGTTCTGCGACCACGGCCCTGCCGACGAAGGCATCCACCTCGTCCTGGTCGGGCCCGACCCGGAATCCGTCACCGACGATCCGGAGGGCACGGCGTCACTGGAAGAGCTGAAGGAGACCTGGCGCCGGCTGCCCGCGGACAAGCGCCGACAGGTCCACATCGCCTGCCTGCCGATGGATGACGTCGACGAGAACGCCGCCATCGTCAACGCACTGCAACGGCGGGCGGCCATCGTCGTGCAGAAGAGTCTCGCCGAAGGCTTCGGCCTCACGGTCGCGGAAGCGATGTGGAAGGCGCGACCGACGGTCGGCAGCCGCGTCGGCGGCATCCAGGACCAGATCGAGTCCGGGGTGTCCGGCGTACTGGTCGATCCGGAGAACCTCGAACTGTTCGGCGAGGCCTTGCGGTCCTTGCTCGGCAATCGCTCCAGCGCCGCGGCGATGGGCAAGCGGGCCCACGCGCGCGTCGCGCAGGAGTACCTCGCGCCCTCTCATCTGGCGCGTTACCTCGAGCTGATCGGTCGCACCTACTCGTAGCCTCGCGCCCCGCCGGGCAGGATGGCGGGATGCCACCGCTCGCCGCCGGACTGCTCCTCTACCGGCTGACGTCCGGTGAGCCCGAGGTGCTCATCGTCCACATGGGCGGGCCGTTCTGGGTGCGGATGGACGAGCGGGCGTGGTCGATCCCGAAGGGCGAGTACGACGAGACCGAGGTTCCGCTGGCGGCAGCGCTCCGTGAGTTCCGCGAAGAGCTCGGCAGCGCCGCGCCGGACGGCGAGCGAGTCCTGCTGGGCGAGATCCGCCAGCCGAAGGGCAAGCGCATCACCGTCTACGCCGTCGAAGGCGACTTCGACGCGACCACCGCTCACAGCAACACCTTCACCCTCGAGTTCCCGAAGGGGTCGGGAAGGATTCGCGAGTACCCGGAGGTCGATCGAGCCGAGTGGTACGACATCTCGACGGCCCGCGAGAAGCTGGTGAAAGGTCAGGTCGGCTTCCTCGACCTGCTGCTCGAGCACCTCCGAACGGCTTAGGCGGTCACGTCCCGCCGGGTCATGACGATCATGGCGACGGCGAGCGCCGCGGCTGCGTAGCCGGCCGATGCCAGGAGCGCGGAGACGTACGGCGCGTCCGACACCCCGCCGACCGCAACGGTCGCGAACAGCAAGCCTGGAAAGACCTGCGTCGCCGTCGGCCACGAGCCCTGGATGATGTGCTCGAGCGGGAAGGTCCACACGATCGCCATCGCCAGCGCGGGCACGGTCGATCGGACGACGACAGCAATCGCCGTACCGAGCAGGCCGAAGAACGCCGCGCCCAACAACGCGTTGAGGTAGTCGCCGAACGCGGCCGCGATCCCACTTCCACTCAGCCAGGCCGACGTGCCGACGTCGCGGACCGGTGCCATGACATACGCGGTAGCCACGGCTGCGACCAGCGCCACAGCGAAGGCGACAACCAGCAGAGTTCCGATCGCGAGCAGTCGGCCGCCCAGCCAGGCCTTCCGGTTGGGTTGCGCGAGGAACGTGGTGCGCAACGTGCCGAGGCTGAACTCGCTCGTCGTGTTGGCGATCGTGACGATCAGCGCCACCAGACCGAACAGGCTCATCCCCAGCGAGTAGCCCTGCGTCATGCCGCCGGGGTCGGCCAGTGCCGAAAGGCGTTGGACGAAGTTCGGCCCACCCGGGTCGAAGGTCGGCGACGTCTTCGCCAACGCGAAGGTCAGAACCGTGGTCAGCACCGCGAGCGCCGCGGGAAGCAACGCCGCGATCACCACCGATCGGCGTCGCAGCTTGAGCAGCTCGGCCTGGTACGCGCGGCGCATCATGACTCCTTCGTGGTGACGAGTGACTCGTAGCGGTCTTCCAAGCTGGCGCGGATCGGAGTGATCTCGACCAGCCCGATACCTGCCGCTGCCGCACCGCGATTGAGGTCGGCGACGGCGGCGTCGTGAACCTCCCCGGTGACCTGCAGGCGCCCGGCATCCAGCCTGGTCTCGAAGCCGGCATCCGCGACGAGGCCGGCAAGTGCCGAGAGGTCGGCCTCGCGCTCCGGCCGCAACATGACAGCGCTCCGGCCGGTCGCCAGCAGATCGGCAGCCGGTCCCTGGTAGACCCGTCGCCCGTGGTCGAGCGCGACGATCCAGTCACAGACCTGCTCGAGCTCAGCCAACAAGTGCGAGGACACGAGCAGGGTCGGCCCGGAGGCCGCCAGCCCGCGCAGCAGCTCGCGCATGTCACGGATGCCGAGGGGGTCGAGACCGTTGGTCGGCTCGTCGAGCACGAGCAACGCGGGGTCGCCGAGCAGCGCCGCCGCGATGCCGAGGCGCTGCTTCATCCCGAGTGAGTAGGCGCGGTACGGGTCGTCGCCTCGATCAGCAAGCCCGACCCGACCCAGCACCTCATCCACCCGCGCTCGGGGATGCCCGCCGAGGCAGGCGAGCACCTCGAGATTGCGGCGGCCGGACAGCGCCGGGTGGAACGCCGGGCTCTCGATCAGGGCGCCCACCTTCGGCAGGTAGCCAGCGGGGTCGGAGAGCGGAAGTCCGAGGACGGTCCCGGTGCCGGCAGTCGGCCGGATCAGACCGAGCAGCATGCGCAGCGTCGTGGTCTTTCCGGCGCCGTTGGGCCCGATGAAGCCGGCGACCACACCTGTCGGGATGGACATGTCGAGCGCCGTGACAGCCTCCCTGCGGCCGAACCGCTTCGACAAGCCTCGGACCTCGACTGCGGTGTTCGTCATGTCCTCAGACTCGCGATGTCCGGTCGTCGTGTCGTCGGCACGGCGTCGGCTACGGCATACGCAATCCGGCGTACGCCGGATACTCAGGCGGGCGCGACGAGGCCGGCCTGGTGCGCCATCACGACGAGCTGCGAGCGGTCACGCGCCGCGAGCTTCAGCATCACTCGGCTGACGTGGGTCCGCGCCGTCGCCGGGCTGATGAAGAGGCGGCCGGCGATCTCGTCGTTCGACAAGCCGTGCCCGACGAGGGCCATCACCTCGCGTTCCCGCGGGGTGAGCTCGCCGAGGTCAGGCGCCGGAGCGGCGGGACGGCGCGCGGCGAAGGCGCCGATCAGCCGGCGGGTCACCGATGGCGAGAGCAGCGAGTCACCTGCCGCCACGACCCGGACGGCTCGCAGCAGCTCAGCCGGCTCGGCGTCCTTGACGAGGAAGCCGCTTGCGCCGGCACGCAACGCCTCGAAGACGTACTCGTCCATCTCGAAGGTCGTGACCATGACGACTTTGGTGTCCGCCAGCGCCGGGTCGGCGACGACTTCACGGAGCACGGCGAGCCCGTCGAGAATCGGCATCCGGATGTCGAGCATCGCGACGTCGGGCCGGGTACGACGGATCACCTCGATCGCCTCACGCCCGTTCTCGGCCTCGCCGACGATCTTGAGGTCTGCCTCGCTCTCGATCAGCACCCGCAGGCCGACGCGGACCATGGGCTGGTCGTCGGCGAGCACCACCCGAATCACTGCGCGCCCCCGCCCGGCAGCCATGCCTCCAGGCGCCATCCGCCGTCCGCCCTGGGCTGTGCCCGGCACCAGCCGCCCACCTTGCGAGCTCGCTCGGCAAGCCCCACCAGGCCGTGCCCCCCGGGGGCGGGACCGGAGGTCACCAGGGTGCCGTTGTCGTCGACGAGCAGTTGCAGAGCCGCGGCGTCATAGCGCAGCACGACGGCAGCCTGAGTTGCTCCGGAATGCCGCAGCGCGTTCGTCAGGCCTTCCTGAAGTATCCGAAAGGCGGCTTGGTCGACCTCTTGTGGCAGGTCCCGATTCGCCTCGCCCTCGACGGTGACGTCGACGGGGAGTCCGCACAGCCGGACCTCGGTGACGAGGCCGGGCAGCCGGGCCAAGCCGGACACCGGAGCACGGCGGGCTTCGTCATCGCGGGCGAGAGCCAACGTCGTACGCAGCTCGTCGAGGGCTTCCGTGCTCGCCCGGCGGATTGCTTCGAGTGCGGCCCGCGCTTCCTCCGGCTTTCGGTCGAGGAGATGCAGCGCGACCCCCGACTGCAGCGAGATCACCGACAGCCCGTGCCCGACCACGTCGTGCACCTCCCGGGCCAGGCGCAGCCGCTCCTCATCGGCTTCGCGGCGCTGCGACTCCTGCTCCGCGGTCTGACGCGCGTCGCGCGCCACCGCGACGAGGTTGCCGAGCACCGTCGGGATCACGGGCCAGCCGACAAGCGCGAGGCTGCTCAGCGCAGCGCCGAACGATGACGGCGAAGCGCCGACGAAGTCGCCGGCTACGACGGCGATGCCGGAGGCAAGCCCGGCGATCACCGCGACCCGGCGCCGGACCTGTGCGGCGGCGATGAAGGCCGCGACGGCTACCGCCACCAGGATCGGTCCGTACGCGTACGCCCGACCGAGGTAGACCGCAGCGACCAGGGAGTCGGCGGCGACCACGACGAGCGGGAGATGTCGGCGAAGCACGAAGGCAGCGCCCGCAATGACGAGGATCGTGTAGGCGAAAGCGTCGAGCGGCGTACGGGTTTCGGCGAGATGCCGCGACGCTCCGGTCGAGCCGCCGACCAGGATGCCGATCGCGACGAGCGCGGGTAGCAGGTCCTGGCTCAGCGCCCGGCCGATGGCCAGGACGCGCTCGTACCTCACGATCCGACGCTAACCAGGCCAGCAACCGGCGCGCGTCCGTCCAGTTGCGTATTTCCCGAGTGCGTTCGAAGCAGTACACACCTCGGCCCCCGCAGCCGCCCCGCCCGCTGGTGTGAGCGGGGAGCGACCGCGAGGGCCGAGAGTCGTGTGCTGCATCAGGGCCTTCCGACAGCGGTTAGCCGACGCTGGCCAGTGCGGGCTCCAGCTCGACGATGCCGTCGTGACCCGCTGCGTTCGCGGGTGGCGCCGGTGGGGTCGGTGGCCGACGGATCAACGAGCCGACGACGAGGATCGCGAACAGCAGGATCCCGACCGACACCGCGAAGGCCGTCGCGAACCCGTGCACCTGCGCGGTTCCCGCTGACGGGAGCACGCCATGACCCTTGGCGTACGCCGCGGTTGCGCTCGTCGCGATCGTGTTGAGCAAGGCGATCCCGAGCGAGCCACCGATCTGCTGCATCGTGTTGACGAGTGCGCTCGCAGCGCCGGCGTCATGGTTGGGCACTCCGAGCAGCGCGGTCGAGGACAGCGGCACGAACACCTGGCCCATTCCGAGGCTGATCAGCAGCATCGCCGGCACGACGTGCGTCCAGTACGCCGACTCCGCGGGCAACTGGGTCAGCCACAGCATGCCGAGGGTCGCCGAGGCGAACCCGGTCATCGCCAGCGCGCGCGGACCGAACCTGGGCAGCGTCTTCGAGGCGATCGTCGAGGACGTGATGACGCCGAGCGGGAACGGCAGGAAGGCGATCCCGGCCTTGAGCGGGCTGAAGCCAAGCACGCCCTGGAAGTAGTAGCTCAGGAACAGGAACGAGCTGAACATGCCCAGCGTGGTCAGCAGGAACGCCGCGTAGGACCCGCCACGGTTGCGGTCCATGATGATCCGCAGCGGCAGGATCGGGTTCTTCGCCCGCGTCTCCCAGACGATGAACTCCGCGAGAACTACTCCGGCCACGACCAGCAGCGCCAACGTACGCGGTGCCCGCCAGCCGTGGATCGAGGCCTCGGTGAAGCCGTAGACCAAGAGTGCGAGACCGCCGGTCACCGCCACAGTGCCGGGGATGTCGAAACGACGATCGCCCTCCGCGCGACTCTCCTTGAGCAGCGGGAAAGCAGCGAACGCGACACCGATCGCGATCGGGGTGTTGACGAGCAGCGTCCAGCGCCATGAGAGGTACTGCGTCAGCGCGCCACCGGCGATCAGGCCAAGTGCGCCGCCGGTGCCGGAGATGGCGCCATACACGGCGAATGCCTTCGCCCGTTCTTTGGCCTCCTGGAAGGTGGTGGTGATGAGCGACAGGACGGCCGGCGCGAGCAGCGCGGCGAACACGCCCTGCACCGCGCGCGCGCCGAACAACATCGCACCGTTCTGCGCGACGCCGCCCAGCGCCGAGGCTCCGGCGAAGCCGAACAGCGAGATCATGAAGATCCGCTTGCGACCGAGATAGTCGCCGATCCGCCCGCCGAGGGGCAGCAGGCCACCGAAGGTCAAGGTGTACGCCGTGATCGCCCACTGGCGGTCGGCGTTCGTGATGTGAAGCGCGCTCTGCGCGTCCGGCAGAGCGATGTTCACGATGGATGAGTCGAGAATGATCATCAGCTGTGCGATACCGATCACGGCGAGCGCCAGCCAACGCCGGTCATGGTCTGCGGTCATGGTGGTGCCTCTGTCTCATTGGTTACGTGTCTGCGGGGTACGCGTTGCGGAATAGGGGCCGCCGCCTTACGCTTGTGACATAAGCGGAGGCTGCTTCCGTTACGCTAGCGGAGGCAACCTCCGGTTAGCAAGCGGTTATTCCCGTGACCTGCGCCACAATCGGAGTCAACGCAGTACGGGTGACGAGAAAGGACGCGGTCGGGTGACCACGAGGGCGCAGCGCGATGACGCTCCTCGCGCCCAGCGTGCGGACGCGCGACGAAACCGGGACCGCCTGGTGCAGGTCGCGGCTGCCGCCTTCGCCCGCGACGGGATCGACACCTCACTCGAGGACATCGCCCGCACTGCAGGCGTCGGGATCGGCACGCTCTACCGCCATTTTCCCAATCGCGACGCCCTGCTGGAAGCGGTTTTCCGCCACAACGTCGACGACATCGCCTCACAGGCTGACGAGCTGCTCGAGACGCTGCCCGGTGACCAGGCACTCGCCGAGTGGATGAACCGATTCGTCCGCTACGTGTCCACGAAGAAGGGCCTGGCGAACCACCTGAAGTCAGTGGTGTCGCACGACGCCGAGATCTTCGCCTACAGCCACGCGAAGATGGACTCCGTCATGCAACGGCTCGTCGAAGCCGCCCAGCGGGATGGCTCGATCCGCACCGACATCGACCACCGCGACGTGCTCAAAGGACTGTCCGGCGTTTGCATGATGTCCGACGTCCCCGGCTGGCAGGACCAGGCATGTCGGGTCTCGAGCCTGCTCATGGACGGGCTCCGGTACGGCGTCTCCGCGGCGCCGGCGAAGCAGCGCCACTCCGCGTGATTCGGCGGGCACTGGTCATTCCGGGCCAGTGACGTAGCCCGCCCGGGCGGGTCGATTCGGCCCCGCTGGGTGATGTGCACGGTTTGCTCCGGCACGGACACTTGGTGAGTGCAAGGAGGGCCGCTGCGTGTGCAGTTCACGAAGCGGTTGCGGGTCATCCTGGTCGCGAGCGCCGCGGTTGCCTCACTCGTTCTCGTGGCCGCTGGTTCGGTGGCGATGGAGCTCGTCACCACACTCACGCTGATCACTGTCGCGACCCTGCTCTTCAGCGGCGATCGCCGGCACGATGCGCTTCGCCGGACCCGGCTGCTCATCCTCGCCGCCCTGGTCTGCGCCTTCGCCTCGGCGTTGATGATCGGGCTGTACGAGCTGACGACGGGCAGCGAGCCGCCCCTGCCGTGGATCGGCGACGTGGTGTCCCTGAGCTACGCGCCCCTCACCATCGCGGGAATGCTGACGATCCCGGTCGGGTCGCGGCGGACCGGACACCGGGCACGCGCGTTCGCAGATGGGCTGCTCGCTTCAGCGTCGTTGTGGTTCTTGCTCGTCGCGTTCGGACGGACGCACAGCTTCGTCGTCACCGACGGCGGGCTGGCTGCGGTCGTTGCCTATGCCTACCCGATCGGCGATGTGTTCGTCGTCGCGACCGGCCTGACCGTGCTCGCGCGATGCGCCGGCGCCACCACCCGAATGGTGGCCCTGATGGTCGCCGGGCTCAGCGTCGTCGCAGGATCCGATGTGTGGATGTTCGTCAACGGCCACGAACACGCTCACGGCGTCGTTCTCACCGTTGTCTACCAAGCCGGGTTGCTGCTGTTGGTAGGAGCGGCCGCAACACCCGCCATCCCGGTCGACACCCCGATGGCGCTGCGGATGCTGCGCGGCCCAGGATTCGAGATGTTTCCACTCATCCCCGTCCTCGGCGGCATCGTGGTCACCGCGGACCTGGTGATCGACGGATCAGACCTGCCCAACAGCATGTTGCTGCCGGCGCTGGTCGTCGCAGTGGCACTGGTGTTCCGCCAGTTCGCCAGCAGCCGGGACAAGCAGCGCTTGGTTGACGAGCTCGACGAGCGACGGGTGGAGCTCGAGTCGGCCCTACGCATCGACGAGCTCACCGGGCTCGCCAACCGGCTCGGACTCAACGAAGCGCTCGACGCCGCGCTGGCCGACAAGACGCAGTGGCCGGTAACCCTGGTTCTCGTCGACCTCAATGGGTTCAAGCTGATCAACGACAACCACGGACATGCGACCGGCGACGAGCTGCTGCGCACCCTCGGACGCCGTATGGCCTCCCGGCTGCGCGGCGCCGACACCATCGCTCGCCTTGGTGGCGACGAGTTCGCGGTGCTGACCTGCCGAGTGGACGACGTCCGTCGTACGGCGGTGATCGATCGGCTGGCCGCTTGCTTCGACGACCCGATCAACATTCGTGACCACTCGTTCCGGGTGCACGCGAGCATCGGTGTGGTCACCGGCCAGCCGCCGGAAACCGGCGGGCAGCTTCTCGCCCACGCCGACGCCGCGATGTACCGGACGAAGGCCAACCGGCGCAGCCACACCTCGGTCACCGTGCTCGACGCGAGCAGTCGTGCCGAGATCGCACGCCAACTGCGCATCAGCGAGGACATCGGACATCCGGATCTGTCGCAGTTCCATGTCCTGTACCAACCGGTCGTCGATCTCGCCACAGGTGCGATTCGTGGCTTCGAGGCGCTGTTGCGCTGGGAGCATCCCGACCTCGGACTCGTGCCCCCCAACATGTTCATCCCGCTCGCCGAGCAAGCCGGGTCCATCACCGCGCTCGGTGGGCTCGCCCTCGCCACCGCCGCCAAAGACTTCGCCCGGTTGTCCGCAGCACACAACCGTCCCGGCCTGCGGATGGCGGTGAACGTCTCACCGCGGCAGCTCGCCGACCCAGGCTTCGTCGAGTTCGCGCTAGCGACGATTCGTGATGTCGGCCTGCGTCCCGACCAGTTCGCGTTCGAAGTCACGGAGCAGGCGTTCGAGGCCAATCTGCAAAACGCGAGCGGCACCGTCGCCGAGCTTCGCGCGGCCGGCGCCGCGATCGCCGTCGACGACTTCGGGACGGGCTACTCCTCGCTTCGCTATCTGCAACAGCTGGACCTGACAGTCATGAAGATCGACCAGCTGTTCGTGCGCGACCTTCGCAAGTCGAGAACCCGGCAGCTCGTGCGATCGGTGATCGAGATGGCAGCAGGCCTCAATCTCCAGGTCGTCGCCGAAGGCATCGCGTCGATTGACCAGCTACGCACGCTCCAGGCGCTCAACTGCGAGCTCGGCCAGGGCTACCTGTTCAGCCCGCCGGTGTCCGTGGAAGAGATCGACAGCCTGCTCGGTGCCGCACACACCTACCCGGTTGGTCTCGGCGATTCCGCGCCGATCATCCCGGCGCCGCGACGGGCGAGGGACCCCGGCGCGCACATCGTCACGACGAACGACATCGACGTCGGCTAGCCGGACGCCATACCGAGCAGGATCGAAGAAGCGCCGCGTCACCGCGCAGCCGACACTAGAGGCATGGGATACATCGTCGACTTCACCCACGTCTCGACCGTCGGACTCGAGTCCTCGCCGGCCGCGGAGGCGCTCGCCGGATTGCGGGCGAACGAGGCGCGCTACTTCAAGAACAAGTATGACCACGTCTTCACCACCGAGCCGGCGAGCAAGGCGAAGAAGACCGTCGCCTGGGTGAGCAAGATCCTCGAAGCAGAGCGCGGGATCGTCATCGAGTCTCCGGCGTTGGAGGCCACGGAGTTCGAGGTCGACGGCATCCGATGGGCTTACGTGTTCTACGAGAGTGGACTGTCGATCAATGCGCTCTACACCCTCGAGGACAGCGGCAAGCGCGCCGTCGGCTTCAAGCTGTCCGACGGCATGGACATCCCGGACGAGCTCGCCGCGTTCAAGTTCGCCCGGCAGAAGTCGAAGCTCGCCGGGACCATCCGCGGTTCGTACTTCGTGATGAAGAACGAGTACTAGCGCGGATGTGCCATCCACCCACCCATAGTGGGGCGGATGTGCCATCCGCTCTAGCAGAATGCTGGGGTGGACCCTGACGCGCTTGCCGACGTCGTCGGCTCCGCGCTCGGTTGCTCGGTTGAGATCCGCGATCTGGTGCGGCTTTCGGGCGGCGCGAGCCGGCAGACCTTCTCATTCGACGCGGTTCATGACGGCAGCGTCGAGGAGCTGATCCTGCGGCTCGCCCCGCCGGTGATCTCCGACGCGATCGGCGCGACGATGCTGCTCGAGGCCAGCGCGATGCGTGAGGCGGCCCGAGTGGGCGCACCTGTCCCCGAGGTGCTCGCCGAGAGCGCCGAGACGGAGCCGCTCGGCGGATCCTTCATCCTGATGCGGCGGGTTGCCGGTGAGACGATCGCGCGCAAGATCCTTCGCGACGACACGTACGCCGGGATCCGGCACCGACTCGCCGGACAGTGCGGCGAGATCCTCGGCAAGCTGCATCAGATGGATCCCAAGGCGCTCGGGCCGATGACCGACGCCTACCAGCTGGACGGGCTGCGCGCCGTGCTCGACGGCAGCGGCGTCGTGTCACCGATGCTCGAGCTCGCGTTCCGCTGGCTCGATCAGAACCGACCGTCCGAATCGCGCAGTGCCGTCGTTCACGGCGACTTCCGCAACGGCAACCTGATGATCGGTCCCGACGGGGTGCGCGCGGTCCTCGACTGGGAACTGCTCCACCTCGGTGATCCGATGGAGGACCTCGGCTGGCTCTGCACCCGCGCATGGCGATTCGGCGGCAAGGGACCGGTCGGCGGATTCGGTGAGTACGACGACCTCTTCGCCGGGTACGAGAAGACGTCCGGGATCGCCGTCGATCCCGAAGTCGTGAAGTGGTGGGAGCTGCTCGGCACGGTGAAATGGGGTGTCATCTGCATCGTGCAGGCCAACCGCCACCTCTCCGGCAGCCAACGATCCGTCGAGCTCGCCGCGATCGGCCGACGGCTTGCCGAACAGGAGTACGACGTCCTCAACCTCCTCGAGGAGCTGACATGACCGCCTACCCCACTGCGGCGCAGCTGGCCGAAGCGGTCGAAGGGTTCCTTCGCGAAGAGCTCATGCCGACTCTGGAAGGCCGCATGCACTTCCAGACCCTTGTCGCCGCGAACGTCATGGCGATCCTCGTCCGCGAGCTCACCGACGGTCCGCAGGCGGCGGCCGAGCATTCCCAGGCGCTCTTTTCACTCGGAATCGCCGACGACGAGGCTCTCGTCGCGGCGATCCGAGATGGCGGGATGGACGGGCGCTTCACCGACCTGCTCGCCGCGCTCCGCCCAGGCGTCGAGGCCAACCTCAAGATCGCCAACCCCAAGCATCTCGTCGACCGCTAGGTTCCGAGGATGGACTTCGCGCTGCCCGCTGACCTTGCGGCGTACCTGGACGAGCTGGACGACTTCATCGAGCGCGAGATCAAACCGCTCGAGGCGGCGAACGACAACATCCGCTTCTTCGACCATCGCCGCGAGGACGCGCGCACCGACTGGGATCGCGGCGGGCTGCCGAACCACGACTGGGAACAGCTGCTCCGGGAGGCGCGGCAACGGGCCGATGCCGCCGGTCACTACCGCTTCCCCTACCCGAAGGAGTACGGCGGCAAGGACGGCTCCAACCTCGCCATGGCCGTGATCCGCGAGCACCTCGCCACCAAGGGGCTCGGGCTGCACAACGACCTGCAGAACGAGCACTCGATCGTCGGCAACAACGTCGGCCTGCTGCTGATGCTCAACTACGGCAGCGACGAGCAGAAGGCGACCTGGATCGACGACCTGCTCAACGGGCGGAAGTTCTTCGCGTTCGGGATCACCGAGCCCGAACACGGGTCCGACGCGACACACATGGAGACCAACGCCGTCCGCGACGGCGACGAGTGGGTCATCAACGGCGAGAAGACGTGGAACACCGGGATCCACGTCGCGCAGTACGACATGATCATGGCGCGCACGTCAGGTGAGGCCGGGGACGGTCTCGGCATCACCGCGTTCCTCGTCCCGACCGATGCGCCCGGCTTCAAGGTCGAGGAGTACCTCTGGACCTTCAACATGCCGACTGACCATGCGCACGTCAGCCTCACCGACGTACGCGTCCCGCACTCGGCGATCTTCGGCGAGGAAGGCCGCGGCCTCGCGATCGTGCAGCACTTCTTCAACGAGAACCGGATCCGCCAAGCCGCGTCGAGTCTCGGCGCCGCACAGTTCTGCATCAACGAGTCGGTCGAGTACGCCAAGGCGCGAGCACCGTTCGGCAAGCCGCTCGCGTCCAACCAGGCGATCCAGTTCCCGCTGGTCGAGCTGCAGACCCGTGCCGAGATGCTGCGAGCACTGATCCACAAGACCGCTTGGCGGATGGACACCGAAGGCGTCTTCGCCGCCTCGCGCGAAGTGTCGATGTGCAACTACTACGCGAACCGGCTGTGCTGCGAGGCCGCCGACCAGGCGATGCAGGTGCACGGTGGGCTCGGCTACTCGCGGCACAAGCCGTTCGAGCACATCTATCGCCACCACCGTCGCTACCGGATCACCGAGGGCTCGGACGAGATCCAGATGCGCCGCATCGCCGGCTACATGTTCGGCTTCATGAAGCAGCGCGCACCCAAAGGCGTGGCGGAGTAGAGCTCCACGATGAGCACAGCGACCGCGGTTCGCGTCCGCGGCCTCGTCAAGCGGTACGGCGACGTGCGCGCGGTCGACGGCGTCGATCTCGACATCCGCAGCGGCGAGGTGTTCGCACTGCTCGGTCCCAACGGCGCCGGCAAGACGACGACCGTCGAAATCCTCGAGGGATACCGCCGCCGCGACGGCGGGGAGGTGGAGGTCCTCGGACTGGATCCCGGCACGCACCGAGCGGAGCTGCGGGACCGGATCGGGGTGGTTCTGCAGGAAAGCGGCATCGAGCCCTACCTGACCGTCGCCGAGACCATCGAGCTGTACGCCTACTACTACCCACACCCCCGCCCGGTCGACGAGGTCGTCGAGCTCGTCGGCCTGCAGGCCAAGCGTGACCAGCGGGTCGTCAAGCTCTCCGGCGGCCAGCGCCGGCGCCTCGACGTCGGGATCGCGCTGGCCGGCGACCCGGACCTGCTCTTCCTCGACGAGCCCACGACGGGCTTCGACCCGGCCGCACGGCAGGAAGCGTGGCAGATCGTCCGAGACCTCGCGCAGCTCGGCAAGACTGTCCTGCTGACCACCCACTACATGGAGGAGGCGGAGCATCTCGCCGACCGGGTCGCCATCATCGCGGGCGGGAAGATCGTGGTGGAGGACACCCCGGCGCGGCTCGGCGGCCGGGATCGGCAGCGTCCCCGGCTGACCTTCCGGATCCCGGAAGGATTGACGTTGCCGCGCGGCCTCGACGGCCGGGTCGATCCGGGCGGACGGTGCGTCGTCGAGCCGGAGGACCTGACCGAGACGCTGCACCGGCTGACGGCTTGGGCGAAGCGGAACGGAATCGGGCTGGACGACCTCCAGCTGCAGCGGCCGACGCTCGAGCACACGTACCTGCAGATCCTGGCTGACCACGGAGCGTCGTCATGAGGTTCCTGCGGATGACGGGGTTCCAGCTCCGATACGTGAACCGCGCCTACTGGCGCAACCCGGCGGCGGCGTTCTTCACTTTCGTCTTCCCGCTGATGTTCCTCGTGATCTTCACGGCGTTGCTCGGCGACGGCCGCGTCGTGCTCTTCGGCCGGCAGATCCATCAGTCGACGTACTACGTCGCGCAGATGGCAGCCTTCGGGGTGATCACGGCCTGCTACGTCTACGTCGGCGTCCTGCTCGCGATTCAACGCGACATCGGCATCCTCAAGCGCGCCCGCGGGACGCCGATGCCGTCAATCGTGTTCTTCGCGGCGAGGGTCGTCCACGCACTCCTGATCGCAATCCTGCTGGTGGCGATCACGGCGGGCTTCGGTCACGTGGCGTACGACGCTGAGATCCCCGCTGGAATGCCGCTCGTCCACTTCCTCGTGATGCTCGCGGTCGGCGCGATGGCCTTCTGTGCACTCGGCTTCGCGGTCACCACAATCATCCCGAACGCGGAGTCGGCAACGCCGGTCGTCAACGCGACCATGCTGCCGCTGCTGTTCCTCTCGGGTGTGTTCATCCCGCTGGGGGACAGCGCCGCCGACTGGGTCAAGTGGGTCGGCCGGGTCTTCCCGGTTCGCCACTTCGCGAACGGGATCCTGTCGGGCTTCATCGGCACGCCGTTCCGCTGGCACGACGTGCTCGTCGTCGCGGCGTGGGGCCTCGGCGGCCTGCTGGTCGCTACCCGCTACTTCAGCTGGGAGCCCCGGATCTGAGGCCCGCTGCCATACGCTGCCGCGATGGCTGATGCAACCAGACCCGCTGCTTGGTACGACGGCTATCTGGAGGGCCCGGACGCGCCCCTGGCCGGCCAGACCGGTGAGCCGAGCGAGGCACCGTCGTACCGGACGATGACCTACGAGGTGACCGGCCGGATCGCGCGGATCACCTTCAACCGGCCGGAGCAGGGCAACTCGATCACCTACGACACCCCGATGGAGCTGGCCGATGCCGTCGAGCGGGCCGATCTCGATCCGCGGGTGCACGTGATCTGCATCTCGGGTCGCGGGAAGGGATTCTGCGGCGGCTACGACCTCGCGGCGTTCGCGGAGCGGATGGACGAGACGGGCCGGGCGCCGTCGGCTCGGCGATCCGGAACGGTGCTGTCCTCCGGCGTGCAGATGGGCAATCACGACCCGAACGGGAGGTGGGACCCGATGCTCGACTACGCCATGATGAGTCGCTTCAACCGCGGCTTCTCCTCCTTGTTGCACGCGAACAAGCCGACCGTCGCGAAGCTGCACGGCTTCTGCGTCGCGGGCGGGACGGACATCGCGCTGTACGCCGACCAGATCGTCGCCGCCGACAACACGAAGATCGGCTACCCGCCGACCCGGGTGTGGGGCATCCCCGCGGCCGGCATGTGGGCACATCGGCTCGGTGACCAGCGCGCAAAGCGACTGCTGTTCACGGGTGACACGATCTCCGGCGCGGAAGCCGCCGAGTGGGGGCTCGCCATCGAAGCCCCGTCGGCGGAGCAGCTCGACGAGCGGACCGAGGTCCTGCTCGAGCGGATCGCCCGGATGCCGATCAACCAGCTGATCATGGCGAAGCTCGCCCTCAACAGCTCACTGCTGGCCCAGGGAGTCGCGACGTCGACGATGGTCTCCACGGTCTTCGACGGCATCGCCCGGCACACCCGGGAGGGCTACGCCTTCCAGCAGCGGGCGGCGGAGGTCGGCTTCCGGCAGGCCGTGGCCGAGCGGGACGATCCCTACGGCGACCGCGGCCCGTCCACCTTCAAGGGATAGCGCGGAGTGGCATTGCACGAGACATCGTCGAGCGGTGCCACCTCGCTCGAGAGATGGCAACCCGATCCCACTTGCGCAGAGGCTTGACACATACTTTAACGCTGTATAAGTTTCACGCGCGATGGTTAAAGTGCAGGGTGCCCAGGGTGATTGGCGGGCGGCACGGCGCCGCTCCGCACGCGACGCGATCGTCGGTGCGGCGTGGGCACTCGTCGAGCGCGACGGCCTGGCTGCCCTGACGTTGCGGGACCTCGCGCGAGAGGCCGGCATCACGACCCCGACCGTCTACGCGTACTTCGACTCGAAGACTGCGATCTACGACGCGATGTTCGGCCAGGCCGCGGAGCACTTCGGCGATCTGATGGCAGCGATCCCCGACAGCGGCGACGTCCGGGCAGACCTCATCGAAGCGACGTACCGCTTCGCCGAGTACTGCCTGCACAATCCTGCGCGCTACCAGTTGCTGTTCCAGCGGACGATCCCCGATTTCGAGCCGTCGCCGCAGTCCTACGCGCACGCCGTAGCGGCGCTCGGTCGCGCGCGTGATCGGTTGGACAAGGCCGGCATCAGCGAGCCCCGCCACCTCGACCTCTGGACTGCCTTGACCACCGGTCTTGTCGACCAGCAGATCTCCAACGACCCCGGCGGGGATCGGTGGCTACGCCTCGTCGAGGAGGCAGTCGACATGTTCCTGACCCACTGCGCATCGACATCAACCGCGGCCGTCGAAGCCCCGAAACGAAAGCGAGCGCGACAATGATGACCAAGGTCGACGAGATCGCCCCGGACATCTACCGGCTGTCCACTCTGGTCCCCGACATCGGGCCAACCGGCTTCACCTTCAACCAGTTCCTCGTCGTCGACGACGAGCCCCTCCTGTTCCACACTGGGCATCGCTCGATGTTCGCGGCGATCACTACGGCGATCGAGACAGTGCTGCCGGTCGACCGCCTGCGCTGGATCACCTTCGGCCACGTCGAGTCCGACGAGTGCGGCTCGATGAACGACTTCCTCACCGCCGCCCCGATGGCCCAGGTCGCGCACGGCGCGATGGGCTGCATGGTGTCGCTCAACGAGATGGCTGACCGCGCACCTCGGGTGCTGGGTGACGGCGAGGTACTCGTGACCGGCTCGAAGCGGTTCCGCCATCTGGACACGCCGCATGTGCCGCACAACTGGGAGTCCCGGGTGCTGTTCGAGGAGACCACCGGGACGCTGTTCGCCGGTGACCTCTTCACCCACTTCGGCGACGGCCCAGCGGTGACCGACTCCGACATCGTCGAAGCCGCGGTGATCGCTGAGGACATGATGGGCGCGAGCAGCCTGTCCGCGACGACCCCAGCCACCATCACGCGGCTCGCCGGGCTCGCGCCCACCACCATGGCGCTCATGCACGGCTCGTCCTACACCGGCGACTGCGGGGCAGCTCTGACCGCGCTCGCCACCGACTACAGCCGACGCATCGCGGCCATCCATTGAGCCGTACGTCGAGTTAGGAGATCTCCGTGACCAGTTCCCGAGCGGGTGAGGAGCGCATCCATGTCGCCGCGCCGCCCGAGACGTTGTGGAACCTGGTGTCCGACGTCGAGCGGATGGGCGAGTGGAGCCCGGAGTGCTATCGCGTCGCCTGGCTCGAGGGTGGCAGCGCACCGGCCAAGCCGGGAGCGCGGTTCAAGGGCTCCAACAAGTGGGGACCGGTCCGCTGGTCGATGACGTGCGAGGTGAAGTCGGCGGACCCGGGTCGTGAGATCTCGTGGGTGACCCTGCAAGGCGGCCGCGAGCTCGTCACCTGGACCTACCGGTTCGAGCCCTCGAACGGCGGCACCGACGTCGTCGAGTCCTTCGAGGTGCACTGGCTGCCGGTCGGACCGCGGATCTTCGAGGACTACCTCATGGTCAACCGTGACAAACACCGGTCGGCGGCCATGGCGGCGACACTGCGGCGAATCAAGGCAGTAGCCGAGGCCACAACCTGACGCGCGTGTCAGGCTTAGCCCATGGTTGACGACCCGCGGGTGGGCGAGGGCTTCACGCGGCGTCGCGTGCTGGGGACGGCAAGCCTGCTGCCGCTGGCCGCGTTGCTGCCCGAGTTGCTTGCCGCGTCACGCGCCGAGGCTGCGGCCGGCTCGCCGTACCGGTTCTTCACATCGCACCAGGCCGCAGTCATCGACGCCGCGACCAGACGCATCGCACCGGGGCCCGAGGATGATCTGCTCGAAGCCGGACACCCGGGCGCGCACGAGTGCGACGTCGTCCGCTACATCGACACGTTGCTGTCGGCCTTCGACCATCGAGTGCCGAAGCTGTTCGCAGGCGGCCCGTGGAGCAATCGCCACACCAAAGGCGTCAACCACATGAAGACGTTCGTGAAGCCGGACCGGGCGCAAGCACAGGCGTGGCGCAAACGGATCAAGGAGCTGCAACGGACCTACCGAAACGGCGTGACGGCGCTCGATGCCCACGCCAAGGGCGACTTCACCAAAGCCTCCGCCTTGCAGCAGGATCGGATCCTGGCCTCGTCCGGCATCGCGGCGTTCACGAGCCTGCTGTTCGGCCACACGATCGAAGGCATGTACTCGAACCCTGAGTACGGCGGCAACAAGGGCCTCGCCGGCTGGAAGGAGATCGGCTTCCCCGGCGACATCCAGCCTCGCGGCTACACGACCCACGAGCTGCAAGCGCCGGAGATCTCGATCATCGACCCGACCGGAATCGTCGCCGAAGTGCTCGCGAGCTTCCCGCAGATCGCTCAGGCCTACGCCAGCGGGGTGTGGCGTGGCTAAGTCGATGCGGAAGGCCGTCATCGCGGGCAGCGGGGCCGGGGCGAGCGTGATGGCGCTGACCCTGGCTGAGGCGGGCTGGCACGTCGTCCTGCTCGAGAAGGGTCCGAACTACTTCACCGGGCTCGGCGAGCACTGGCCACCGAAGACCGTGTTCTCCAACGACAACCTGAAGGCTAATCGCTGCTTCGAGCAGCCTGATCCCGATGCCTACCCACGTACCTTCCGCACCAGCGCCGGGCAGAAGAAGGGCTACTACGTCGGTGGGGTCAACGAGCTGCCGGTCGCTGTCGGCGGCGGCACCATCCACTACGGCGCCGCGATGCCGCGGTTCTGGGACATCGACTTCAAACAGCACTCGATGCTCGGCCCGGTCGACGGCGCGGACGTCGCCGATTGGCCGTTCGAGTACGCCGACCTGGCTCCGCTCTACGACCATCTGGAGCGGGCGATCGGCGTACAGGGCGACATGTCCGCGATGCCGCACGACCCGGTGCTGAAGCATGCGCCGCGGTCACGCGACTACCCGATGAAGTCCGGCCCGCAGAAGCGTGCGTCGATCCTGGTGAGCGGTGGAGCGCGAACCCTCGGTCTGCATCCGTACCCGTTTCCGAGCGCCATCAACTCCGAGCCGTACAACGGGCGGCCGCAGTGCAACAACTGCGGCTTCTGCAACGCCTACGGATGTCCGACCGGCGCCCGTGGCAGCGCGCTCGACATCCTGCATCGCGCGCTGCTGACCGGCCGGGTCGAGCTCCGTCCGGAGACGATGGTCCATCGGGTCGAGATGAAGGGTCGTCGCGCGACTGGGCTGCGATGGGTCGACCAGCACGGCCGGCGCGGCGTCGAGCACGGCGACATCGTGATCCTTGCCGCTTCGGGCATCGAGAGCGCCCGCCTTGCCCTGATGTCGCGCCTCCCCGACCCGCACCACCGGATCGGCAAGCGACTGATGTTCCACTACTTCACCTCCGGGTTCGGGGTGTTCCTCGACCAGCGGCTGCACGCCTACAAGAGCTGGGGCGCGGAGACGGCGTGCATGGAGGACTTCGCCGACCCGGACTTCCTCGGCGCGCGCGCCTTCGCCAAGGCGCAGGGCCTCCCTTACATCCGCGGCGGTCTGTGCGAGATGGGTGGCAGCGAGGACGTCATCCCGGAGGCGCAGTTCTACCAGTACATCCTCGGCGCGATCCAGCCGCAGCAACCGTTCGGCCGGGCCTTCAAGGAGCTGATGCGCACCTCGCTGCTGCGTGACCGGTTGATGGGCATCCAGATGCTCGGGCACGATCTGCCCTACCTGTCGAACAACGTCACGCTCGACCCCAAGGTGCGTGATCGCCACGGCTTCCCGGTCCCGCGCATCACCTACGCCCCGGGCAAGCACGAGAACGTCGCGCAGGAGTTCTACATCCCGCTGATCACCGCCGTGATGCTTGCCTCGGGTGCGACGGCCGCGGCCGCGGTCCCGGCGAACACCCCGCTGATGGGCGCCGGAGGCGTGATTCCCGCGACGCGTCACATCCTGGGCGGGATGCAGATGGGCACCCGTGCGAACACCAGCGTCGTTGACGAGTGGGGCCGGATGCACCACACCGACAACGTGTACGTCGCGGACGGCGGCGTCTTCGCAACGTCAGGCGCCAGCAACCCGACCCTGACGATCATGGCGGTGGTGCTGCGAATGGCGCGGCGGTTGGCAGGGACTGCGTAAGGCGGGTGTCCGACCTCCGCGGCCCTCAGGGCGCCGCGCAGGTCTGCTGGTAGGCGCAGACGTTGAAGGACTGCCCGTCTGCGTCGAGCGGGGACGTCGTCGCCTCGTTGACCAGCCCCGGCGACAGGTTGATGAGGGTCGGGTTGCCCTCGGCGATCGTGTGGGTGCCGGTGCCGTCGGTGTATGTCGACGTCGGGCCGAAGTGCGTCGTACCGGTGTTCGCGAGCAGCGTCTGGGCGATCAGCGTCGGCGCCTCGTGGATCCATTCCGCGGAGGAGTGGGACGACGTGTACGGAATCGTCTTCGCCCACGTCCAGTGCTCGGTCGGGTCCTGGATCGAGATCGCCCACTGGCCCGGCGAGCTCTCCGAGATCGACACGGACACCTTGTCGCCCGGCTTCACCGTGCAGGCCGGGTCACCTGTGCAGTTGTCGATCGGGGTCTCCGACGCCGGCAGGATCTCGTACCAGGCGCTGTACTGCGGGCCGAGCAGAGGGTTGTCGGGCAGCGAGTTCTCCGAGACGCCCGCCTGCACGAGGTCGGAGGTGTTGTAGCCGCCGATGCCAGTCCAGGTCGCTGCGAAGCCCGGCGGGACGAGCCCCGCGGACGGGACGATGAACGTCGAATGGACTGCGGTGATGCGTCCGCTCGCCGGAGTCACGGCATAGCCCGCCCAGTTGAGGCTGGTTGAGGTGCCGCCGTGCAGCGGCAGCGACTGGTGGGCGTCGGCCTGCTGGAGCCGGCCCGACATGGCGGCCGCCTCGGCCGTCGGTACCGCGGCGGCAGCCGCGGCACACAGCGCGATCGGGATGACGGTGCCTAGCAGTCGTCGGAGCATGGGACCCCACTCCCTTGCAGGCGGGCGCGACCGTGGCGGCCCCGACCCGGCGAACGTGATGACAGGTGTCGGGCAGGGACTCCCCCACCCGGCATCAGTCGAAACTTGTAACGATTGCCTGATTCGACCGGTTATGGCTTGTGGCTGAGCACACTACCGGCCCGGTTCATCGCGAATGGGATCGTTGACGACGTGAGCAAGACCCGAATCGAAGGAACCACCCCCACGATCGTCGGCGCGGCGCAGGTGATCCAGCGCCCCGACCCCTCGATCGGCTTCGCTGACCTCCGCGGTCCGTATGAGCTGATGCTCGACGCGGCCAGGGGCGCGGCGGATGACGCCGGAGCAGCGCAGCTGTTGCGGAAGCTCGACTGGATCGGCGTAGTCGGCGGCTTCTGGAGCTTCACCAACCCGGCGCAGGTCCTCGGCGAGAAGCTCGGCTCGCCGGACGCCGGAACATGCATCACCATGCTCAGCGGCAGCGCTCCACAAGAGCTGGTCTCGCTCACCGCACAACGGATCGCGAACGGCGAGCTCGAGGTCGCGCTGATCGTCGGCGGCGAGGCGAGGGCGACCACCGAGCGGCTCAAGAAGGCCGGCGAGGAGCCGCCGTGGCTACGGGAGCCCGGGACCGGCGTTCCCGAAAGAGTCAGCGACTTTCCCGACGAGATGATCGTCGAGACGCTCGAGCTCGGTGGCCCCGCCGTGTTCTACGCGCTGTTCGAGGACAGCCTGCGCCGCTCGCTGGGCCGCACCGTCGAGGAGCATCGCGACGAGATCGCGAAGCTGTGGGCGCGGTTCAACGACATCGCGGTCGCCAACCCCTACGCCTGGGATCGAACGCCGATGGACGAAGCGACGATCCGTGAACCGTCCCCCAGCAACCGAATGGTGGCCTTTCCTTACACCAAGTCGATGGTGGCCTTCAATGTCGTGGACATGGCCACCGCCGTACTCATGTGCAGCGTCGACGCGGCGCGATCGGCAGGTGTCTCCCTCGACCGCATGGTCTTCCCGCAGGCCTGCACCACGAGCCACGAAACATGGAGCGTCACGCAGCGACGACAGCTGCACGAGGCTCCCGCGCTGGTCACCGCGGGCCGGACGGCCCTCGCGTCAGCCGGCCTCGAGATCGATGAGATCGAGCACGTGGACCTCTACGCCTGCTTCCCTTCGATCGTTCAGATGTCGGCAAACGCCCTCGGTCTCAGCCTGGAACGACCGCTGACGGTGACCGGCGGGCTGGGATTCGCCGCCGCCCCGATCGCCAACTCCGCAGGTCATGCGATCGCGGCGATGGTGCCGCTCGTCCGGGACGGTGGTCGAGGTCTCGTCCACGCCAACGGGGGTTGCGCCACAAAGCACGCGTTCGGCATCTACGCGAACACGCCGCCGGCGCAGTTCCGCTATCTCGACTGCACCGATTCCGTCGAGCACCAAGCCCGACCGGCCGGGCCGTCGGAGTCGCCGGACGGCAGCGGCATCGAAGAGGCGTCGACGGTCTCCCACGATCGAAACGGACCGACGTTCACCGCCACCGCGATGCTGCTGCCGGACGACCGGCGGCGATTCGTCAAGACGCCGATCACGGAAGGGGTCCCGACTACCGCGTAGCTGCAGCGGGACCCGCGAGGGCGGGAGGCGGTCGATGCCGACCAGGTGCGTGACCGGCCGGCGGCCTGCCGTCGCCGACGACGTTCGCCGTGACAGTGCCGTCCTCATCGGCAGCCCGGACGAAGACGGTGTCACCCTCGGCCACATCCGCCTGCTTCGCCTTCTTGCCGTCCTTGAGGACGACAGTGTCGTCGTCGATCACGTAGGTCGCGGAGTACTTGTCGGCGCTGACGACGGTGATCGACGTTGCACTGGTTGCGGAAACCGTGCCGACCTGGGTCATACACTCCTCGAAGGTGCCGTCACCGTTCTCCACGGTCGCGATGTCGTGGAGCAGCTTCGGCCGGTCCGCAGGCGCACCGTTGGTGTCGTCGACGGCTGGCATCTGCTTCTTGTCGTGCTTCTGGGCCGCGGCGCTCGCCGTCCCTGCCGCCACTCCCAACACCAGCACCGCGCTGCCCGACCACGCCGCTGTGCGCAGCACGGTCCTCATCCCTGCCTTCATCGCAGGCTCCTTCCGTCTCGAGATTGGTCCGACGTTCGGAGCGCTAATCGCGGGCGGTCACCGCGGTCGTAACAGGCAAGCCTCGATTCACAGAAAGGTCACAGGTAGCGCTCAGGAACCCACCGGTTCTGCTCGTTACGTTCGCTCGAACGCCAGCGACGCCGCAGGGGTGGGACGAGTGCCACGACAGCAGCCCGGCTCCGGCATGGAGCCGCCCTTGATCGGCCGGAAGGAGCCGGAAGATCTCAACCTGCTCGTCCATCGAGCAAAGCTGGGCGATGTCGCCGCCCTCGACATGATGCTGCGTGAGGTGCGCCGCGCCGTGCTCAGCTACGCGACCGCGCAACGGGTTTCGCGCGATGACGCCGAAGACGTCGCACAGGACGTCTGCCTTGCGGTGATCAAGGTCGTACCGGAGTGGCGCGATACCGGCCGATCGATGTGGGGCTTCGTCTTCACGGTTGCGCGCAACAAGCTGACCGATGGCGTACGGCGGCAGATCCGGCAAGACGGTCTCGGGCGACGTGTCGTGATCGACGACAGCGGCAGTGAGGCCAGCACGGTCGCCATTCCTGACCTCGATTCGGGGCCCGAGGACCGCGCGATCGCGATCGACGGCAGACGGCACATGGAGCGGCTGCTCCGACTGCTACCGAGGACTCAACGCGAGGTCCTGGTGCTGCGCACCGTGGTCGGCTTGACCGCCAAGGAGACGGGGGCTGCCCTTGGCCTGAGGGCAGGCAGTGTCCATGTCCTGCAACACCGAGCCGTCACGCGGTTGCGCAGCCTGTACTCAGCGGATGCGCCTACCCCGTCTCGACTTTGAACTGGGCAATCGCGGCGCGCAGCTCGGCGGCCAGCTGATTGAGCTGCGTCGCCGCCGCCGCCGACTGCTTCGATCCCTGGGCGTATTGACGGGAGACGTCGGAGACCTGAGTCATGGCGGCGACGACCTGGTCCGATGCAGACCGCTGCTGCTGCGTCGCGATCGAGATCTCCTTGGCGGCGGTAGTGGACTCCTCGACCATGCCCGAGATCCGCTCCAGGGCATCGACGACGCCTCGGGCGAGCTGAGCGCCGGTCTTGACCTCCTTCGCGCCTTCCTCGCTCGCCATGATCGTCGCGGAGGTCTCGGATTGGATCTCCGAGACAATCGACTGGATCTGGCCGGTCGACTCCTGGGCGCGCTCGGCCAGCTTGCGAACCTCGGCCGCCACGACGGCGAAGCCGCGGCCGTTCTCCCCGGCCCGCGCGGCTTCGATCGCCGCGTTGAGCGCCAGCAGATTGGTCTGGTCGGCCAGGTCGTTGATCACGTCGAGGATCCGGCCGATCTCCTGGCTCTTCTCGCCCAGGGACACCGCGCGGGTACCGATCTGGTCGACGCGCGCAGCGATCGCGTCCATCGCCTGAACGGACGCGGTGACCGCCTCCTGCCCTTCCTCGGCATGTCGAAGTGTCTCCGCGGCGTACCGCGCCACAGACTCCGACGTCTCCGCGATCTGTGCTGCGGTTGCCGCGAGCTCCTCGACCGTCGACGTCGTCTCGGTCACTGCCGACGACTGTTGGGTGGCACTCGCCGCATGCTGCTCCGCTGAGGCGACCAGCTCGTGGGCGGCCGCGACGAGCTGCTCCCCACCGCCCCGAATCGAGCCGACCAGCGTCCGCAGCGACCCCAGGGTGTAGGACAAGGATCCGCCCAGCGCTTGTAGTGACTCGTCGTCGAAGGACTCGGGTGCCAATCCCGTGTTGAGGTCACCTTGAGCGGCGCGCGCCATGACGGTTGACAGCTGCTCGACACCGCTGCCGAGCTTCGCTCGGTCACTGACGGCACGCTCCTGGGCTCGGCGGATCGCGTCGGTGATGACGCCGACGTAGTACGCGGTGACCGGCAGCAAGGTGCACACGAAGAGCAGTGACCCGCGGTTGTTGTCTGTTGCCGTACCTGCGACGTACGACGCGAGCACAACACCGCCGGAAGACAGGAAGCCGAAGATCACGGTGACGAAGACCGGGACCGTGATCGCTGCCGGAATCTGGGCAATGATGAAGAACAGCCAGAACGGCCGCTCGATGCCGTCGGTGATGGCACACAGCCAGGTCAAGCCTGCGGTGCTGAGCAGGAGCTGCACGACCGAGCCGGTCGGGCTCAGCGCGAGCCTGCCGCCCTGTCCGCCTCGTGCCGCAAGAACCAGCGGCACGCTGTAGGCGACGGCGATGAGGCCGCAGATCCCCATCAATGTCACGTACACCCAATGACGAAGCGGGTGGTCGGAGCCCCACTGGTCGAAGGTGAGCGTGGCTGCGAGCGCAACCGTGGTGATCCACGACACGTAGGTGCCGACCTGGTCGAAACGCCTGTGGAACTCCGAGTCGTCCATGCTCACGCCACCTTGAACTGTGCAATCGACGCCCGGAGCTGACCAGCGAGGTTGTTGAGCTCGGCGGCGGCAGCTGCGGACTGCTTGGACCCGACGGCGTACTGCTGGGAGACGTCGTTGACCTGGGTCATGGCGGCGACCACCTGGTCCGACGCGCTGCGTTGCTGCTGGGTGGCGACGCTGATCTCCTTGGCGGCGGTGGTGGTCTCCTCGACCATGCCGGAGATCCGTTCGAGCGCGTCGACGACGCCGCGGGCGAGCTCGGAGCCGGTCCGCACCTCCTTGCTGCCTTCCTCGCTGGCCATGATCGTGGCCGAGGTCTC
>DASZTL010000013.1:0-31754 GCA_035548055.1 Mycobacteriales bacterium
ATCACCGACGCCACCTCAGCGACAGTCAGGAAACGCAACTCACCGAGCCGCTCGGCATCCGTGGCCATGCGACAAACCGCCCTTCCACGCGGGCGGCGCGCCGGCTTCCCCTCCGGCGCTGGCACCGCTCACGTGCTCGGCACCGACTGTATCGGTTGGGACAGCACCGCGTCACTGTGACTGCTGAGGCGTTGACCCGTTCGGGTCAAGCTTGACCGCCCAGTAGACGTGGTCTGAGCCGTGTGTGAGGGCCAGCACGACGCTGAGATCCGCGCCCGGGTCGGTCACCGGCGAGCTCGCTCCCGGCAGCCGCGCGACGAACCGGAACGCGGTGACCGTCCCCGCCGTGAAGAAGGCCGCCTGGTCCCGGCTCGACGGTTGCCAGTCGAACCGGTCGTGCAACGAGTCGTCGGCCGCGTCCCAGCCCTGCCCGGTGCCACTGCCCGGCTGGGGAGCCGGATAGCCGAAGGTGTGCGGGACGACGCGGTGCAGCCGGTCGTCGACGACGATCACCTGGTAGGTCGCATCGGGCGCCGACAGGTCCTCGACATCGACGCGACCCACGACGTACTGCGAGTGGCGATCGCCGGAGACCCCGATGTTGCCGTCGCCGGACCCGCCGAGCCCGCGTAGTGCGGCAGCGATGTTCGACCCGGTCGCATCGGCCGGCGTCACGACCCGCAACCCGACCAGCTTCGGGTGCGCCTGCAACGCCGTGAAGGGGGCCTCGTTCTCGTTGTGCGTCCCGGCCACGAGGAACGCCAGCCCGCCGATGAGCACGACGAACGCGGCCAGACTGAGGCGGCTCAGCGTCGGCTTCGCCGCAGGTGCCTCCGCCTCGCTCACGCCGGCTTTCGGATCACGCCGGCGTGACTCAGCCGAGCCGCGTGGCTCCCGAAGTCGGCCTTCGACAGCGACCGGACCGTGCCAACCGACGAACCGCCGAGCGATGCGCGGCCCGCGCTGTCGAGGGTCACGCTTTGCAGCCGCCCGGCGACGAACCGGCCCGCCGAGCTGAGTGTGACGTGCAGGATCGCCGACTCCGACAGGATCCCGCCGCCGCCGAAGTTGTGGAAGTTGGCGAAGTTGCCGAGGCTGTAGGCGATCAGGTGACCGCGGTAGAACTGCATGCCGCGCAGCACGTGGGGGCCGCTGGCGATGACAAGGCTCGCGCCGTTCCGGATCGCCATGTGCGCGAACTTCTCCGGGTTGCCCCGGTCCTCGCCGAAGGCGAACTCCTCGTTCCCGGTCACATGTGTCATGGTCGAGCCCTCGGCGCCCGCGTGCATGTAGACCACGACCACGCGCGCCTCATTGCGCGCCTTCCTGATGAGCGCCTTGGCCGCGCCGAGGTCGAGCAGGCTCGCGTCGTAGTCGTACGGCGCGAAACCCACGAACGCGACCTTGTGGCCGCCGGCGGGCACGATCGCGACCTGACCGGGCTGACCCGTCTGCGCCATGCCGGCATGTCGGATCGCCTTGACGGTCTGCGCGCGGCCGGGCTGACCGAAGTCGTTGAAGTGGTTGTTCGCGTTGTTGAGGATGGTGAAGCCGTCGGCGGCGAAGAGCCGGGCGTAATGCGGCGGGTTACGGAACGAGAAGCACTGCGTCGAACGAGGCGCGCACTTGTCGGTGGCCTGCGTCGTGAGGGTGCCTTCGAGATTGGCGAACCGGATCTGCGCGCCGGCGTTGATCGCCTGCTTCACCGGGTCGAGGTAGTGCTTCGGTTCGGCGGGCAGGCTCGGGGTGTCGCCGAGGATCATGTCGCCGACCGCGGACAGCGTGATCTCAGGTACGGAGGACGCCGCCTCCCTCGCGGACGGTGCGGCGCGATGTGCCCCCGAGCCGGGCTCGGCACCGCTGGTGCCGCTCGCGCAGCCGAGCACGCCGCCCGCAACCGCCAGCACGCCGGCGGCCCGTCGCAGCCGTCTGACGTCGCACAACGCTGCGATCATGCGTTCTCTCCTTCTGGGCCCCTGTCGGTCATGCGCGTCGGCGCGGTGCGACCGGTGCGACGGCGCACGAACTCGCGCCAGTCCTCGGGGGTTTCGCTCGTGGCGTCCAGTGGCTCGCCGGTAGTGACGGCGAGCAAGTGCGCCCAGCTGCGCGGCACCACCTGCACGAGCTCGTAGCCGCCACCCCCCGTGGCCAGCCAGCGGCCGCCACACAGCTCGTGCGCCAGGGCGTGCACCTTGGCGTGCGCCGCCAGCTGCCCGTCGACGGTGAGCAGCAGGTTGGCGAGCGGGTCGAGGGCATGCGTGTCGCAGCCGTGCTGGCTGACGAGGAACTCGGGCGCGAAGCGACGCAACGCCGCCGGGACCTCAGCGTCGAAGGCCTCGTGCCACTTCGCGTCCACGACACCGGGCGGGAACGGCACGTTGAGCGCCGAGCCACGCGCATTCGGTCCACCGATCTCGTCGGCGAAGCCGGTGCCCGGGAACAGCGTGCGCCCCGACTCGTGCAGGCTGATCGTCAGCACCCGTGGATCGTCGTAGAAGATCGCCTGCACGCCGTCGCCGTGGTGGACGTCGATGTCGACGTACGCGACCCGGTCGTAGCCCTGGGCGAGCAGCCAGGCGATCGCGATCGCCGGGTCGTTGTACACGCAGAAGCCGGACGCGCGCGACGCCATGGCGTGATGCAGGCCACCGGAGATGCTGACACCGTGATCGCTGGCGCCGCTCACCACGGCACGGGCCGCCTCGATCGTCGCACCGGCGACCATCGCACTCGCCTCGTGCATCCTCGGGAAGACCGGGTCGTCCGGCGTACCGAGCCCGTGCGAGGGATCGGGGTGCAGCGTCTCCCCCGCCACCCGCACCGCCTCGATGTAGCCGCCCGAGTGCACCAGGCCGAGCAGCTCATCGGTCGCCGCCTCGAAGCCCACGACCGACATCCGGTCAAGGACACCGAATGAGCGGGCGAGCTCCATCGTCAGCTCGACCCGCACCGGGTTGAGGGGATGGCCGTCACCGAAGTCGTAATCGAGCAGGCGCTCGTCCCAGGCCGCGGTGACCGAGCACGTCACGATTGTCCTGCGGCTAGCTCTCGGGAGCGGTCGCGTGCGGCTTCCAGTGCGGCGAGCAGCGCGGCGCGCACGCCGTGGTCTTCCAGTGTGCGGATTGCGGCGATCGTCGTCCCGCCCGGACTGGTCACAGCCTCACGCAGCTGCACGGGATGGTCCCCCGAGTCGCGCAGCATGATCGCCGAGCCGACCGCGGTCTGGATGATCAGGTCGGCGGCAACGTTGCGCGGCAGCCCGAGCAGGATGCCGGCTTCGATCATCGCCTCGACGAGGTAGAAGAAGTACGCCGGACCGCTGCCGGACAGCGCGGTGACAGCGTCCAGCTGGTGCTCCGGCACCCGGATGACCTTGCCGACCGGACGCAGCAGATCCTCGGCGTGCGAAAGGTGGGCCTCATCGGCATGGGCGCCCGCCGCCACGGCGCTCATCGCCTCGTCGACGAAGACCGGGGTGTTGCTCATCACCCGGACGACGGGGGTGCCGTCAGCAAGGCGCCGCTCGAATGTCGCGGTTGGGATACCTGCAGCGATCGAGATCAGGAGGTTGGACGGGGTGACCACGTCGGCGAGCTCGTCGAGGAGTGCGTCGATCTCCTGCGGCTTCACCGCGACCACCAGCGTGTCTGCGCGCTTCGCGGCCTCGGCTGCACTCACCGCCTCGACGCCGTACTCGGCGGTCAGCGCCGCCGCGCGATCACCGTGACGCTCGGTGAACATCAGCTCGGCCGCCGGGCGTCCGGAACGAAGCAGCCCGGACATGAGCGCTTCGCCCATCTTCCCGGCGCCCAGAATCGCGACCGTCTCACCCATTGCGTCAGTCTCCCAGATGCATCAGGGTCGGTCATCCAAGTTGTGCCGGTGCATCCGCTCCGCGACTAAGGCTCCCCGGCTTCGCCGGCTGCGCCGGCTTGCCAGCTCGCCGTTTACGTCGCTGCGCGAATACCCCGGCACTACCTGCGCGTGACCAATGAGCGCAGGAAGAACCGCATGTTGGCTGGGCGTTCCGCCAGCCTGCGCATCAGGTAGCCGTACCAGTCGCTGCCGTACGGCACGTAGACCCGGACGGTGGCGCCCTCGCCGCTGAGCCTTTGTTGCTCTTCTGGCCGGACGCCGTAGAGCATCTGGAACTCGTAGCTGTCCGGCTGCCGTTCACGCTGCGCGATGAGACGCTCGGCTTCCTTGATCATCGCCGGGTCATGAGTCGCGACCATCGGGTAGCCGTTGCCTGCCATGAGGATCGCGAGACACTTCTGGTAGGAGTCGTCGACGTCCTCGCTACGGGTGAACGCCACCGAGTCGGGCTCGTCGTAGGCGCCCTTGCACAACCGCACCCGCGAGCCGGCGCCCGCAAGGTCGCGGCAGTCCGCCTCGGTGCGCCGCAGGTAGGCCTGCAGGACTGCACCCACCCAGGGGAAGTCGGCGCGGAGCTCGCGCAGCGTGTCCAGCGTCGCGTCTGTGGTGGTGTGGTCCTCCATGTCGAGCGTGACCGTCGTACCGGCGTCCGCCGCCGCGACGCAGATGCGCCGGACCAGGTCCACCGCGAGCGCGTGGTCGAGGGCCTGGCCGACCGCGGAGAGCTTGACCGAGACCTCGACGCTCGGCGTCAGACCAGCCTCCTGCAGCAGACCGAGCAATGTCACATAGGCCGCGGCCGCGGCCTCCGCGTGCTCGGGCTCCGTCGTGTCCTCGCCGAGATGGTCAAGCGACACCGCCAGCCCCGCCCCGACCAGCTCACTGCTGACCCGGATCGCGTCCCCGACGACGTCACCCGCGACGAACCGCTTCACCACGCCGCGCGAGACCGGTGCGTGCTCGACGGCGTACCGCACGCTGGCTCGGCGGGAGGCGTGGAGCAGCGCGGCACGCAGCCCGTTTCTGAGCACCGCGGCTACTTCGAGGCGGCGGGGTCGGCGAGTGGCGCCACCAGATGGAGACGGGTGAAGGCGAGCGCCTCCGCGACGTCCGCCTCGCGTTCGGCGCGATCCTCGCTGCGGCGGGTGTTGATCTCGACGACGATCGTGCCGTCGAACCCGCTGCCCGCGAGGTTCTCCAGGAGCTCGGCGCACGGCTGGCTCCCGCGACCGGGAACGAGGTGCTCGTCACGCGCGGTGCCCATGCCGTCCGCGATGTGGACGTGCGTCAGCCGGTCGCCCATCCGGGCGGCCATCGCCAGCGCATCGCTTTGCGACACCGCGGTGTGAGACAGATCGAGCGTGAAGTGGCGGAACTCCTCCTCGCTCGGGTCGTAGTCCGGCGAGTACGGCACGACCGCCCGGCCACGAGCGCGAAGCGGGAACATGTTCTCGACCGCGAAGCGAACCGACGTCTCGCTGGCCATTCGCTCGATGCCGGCGATGAAGTCCTTGGCGTACTCGCGCTGCCATCGAAACGGCGGGTGAACCACCACTGTCGGAGAGCCCAGCTTCTCTGCCACGTCGCGGGCTTTCACCAGCTTCCCCCACGGTTCGGTCCCCCAGACCTGCCGCGTGATGATCAGGCAGGGCGCATGGATCGCGAGGATCGCGATCCCGTGGTAGTCGGAGAGCCGCCGCAACGCCTCGACGTCCTGGCTGACCGGGTCCGGGGTCACCATGACCTCGACACCGTCGTACCCGAGCCGGGCCGCCATCTCGAACGCCGCAGCGGTGGACTCCGGGTAGACCGACGCGGTCGACAGGGCCACCTTCGCGTCTGGCACCTGAACGACCGTCACAACCAGAAAGCCTAGGCCTGCGAAGGGACGGGAATCCGGCGCTACGGTTCGGCCGTGAGCAATCGCCGGCATCGTCGCGAGGCGATCGAGATGGATCCAGCGGTGATCGACCGCCCGGGGTTCTGGGCGCGCCTGGTCGCGAAGCTTGGAATGGGTCACGATCCGGGCCCGGTCTGCGTCGCCGAGGTGGGCAGCAGCGTCGAGGCCGACATGATGGCGGGCTTCCTGCGGACGAACGGTGTCAACGCTCACGTCATGGGCGACGACACCGGACGGACCAACCCCGTGTATGCCCTGGCCTTCGGCGTACGCGTCCTCGTGCCCGCCGACCAGGCCGCCGATGCCAGGCGCCTGCTCGCCGAGGCCGAGGAGCGCGGCAAGTGAGAAGCGCACAACCTCCGTCGCCCGAGACGGACCAGCAGCCCGTAGGGTTGGCGGGTGCCTGAGGTCGATCTCAACTTTCCGCGGCAATGGATCGAGTTCGTCAACCCGGAGGACGAGGAGCAGATCTTCCGCTGCGACCTGACCTGGTTGCTCTCCCGCTGGACCTGCATCTACGGAAGCGGATGTCAGGGGATCGTGAAGGGCCGCAAGAACGACGGCTGCTGCTCGCACGGCGCCCACTTCTCGGACAAGAAGGACGAGAAGCGGGTGAAGCGGTTCGCGAAGGAGCTGACCGCGGCGGAGTGGCAGTTCCGCGACGAGGGTCTGGCGAACGGCGTCACCGAGGTCGACGAGGACGGCGAACCGAAGACCCGCCGGTACAAGAACGCCTGCATCTTCCTCAACCGTCCGGGCTTCAAGGCCGGGCAGGGCTGCGCGCTGCACCTCCACGCGCTCAACGTCGGGCGTCACCCGCTCGAGACGAAGCCCGACGTGTGCTGGCAGCTGCCGGTGCGACGCAGCTACGAGAAGGTCAAGCGCCAGGACGACACCAAGGTGCTGGTCACCAGCATCGCGGAGTACGACCGTCGCGCGTGGGGCCCCGGCGGTCATGACCTGAACTGGTGGTGCACCGGCGCGACCGAGGCACACGTCGCCCCCGATCCGCTCTACATCACCTACAAGCCGGAGCTCGTCGAGCTGATGGGGCAGGCGTCCTACGACGTGCTCGCCGAGATCTGCGAGGCGAACCTCGCCGGCCGCTTCACCGCACACCCGGCCTCGTAGCTGAGCCACCGCGCTTCGCGCGTCGGTCCGGGGAAGCGTCGTACGTCGGCCCTACCGTCACGGCCATGGCGACGAAGGCGGCCCCGCGGCCCGCATACCGGTGCGACGAGTGCGGGCTCGAGGTCGCCAAGTGGGTCGGCCGCTGCCCCGAGTGCCAAGCCTGGGGCACCATCTCCGAGGCCGGCGCGCGACCGGGGCTGAGCGTTGTGGCGGGACCCGTCTCGGCGCCCGCCAAGCCGATCGGCGAGGTCGAGGAGCAAGCCGCACGACACCGGCCGACCGGTGAGGACGAGCTCGATCGCGTCCTCGGCGGCGGCCTCGTCCCGGGTTCAGTCGTGCTGCTCGCCGGGGAGCCCGGCGTCGGCAAGTCCACGCTGCTGATCAGCGCTGCCGCGAAGATCGCCGCCAGCGGCAAACGCTGCCTCGTCGTCACCGGCGAGGAGTCAGCCGCACAGGTCAGGCTGCGCGCCGGGCGCATCGGCGCCCTCGCCACTGAGCTGTACCTCGCCGCCGAGACGGAGCTGTCGGCCCTCATCGGTCAGGTCGAGACGGTCGACCCGGACGTGCTGATCGTCGACTCGGTGCAGACCATCGGATCCGCGGAGATCGACGGCGCTGCGGGCGGAGTCTCACAAGTACGCGAGGTGACGAGCACGATCATCCGGCTCTCGAAGTCGCGCGGGATGGCGACCATCCTCGTCGGTCACGTGACGAAGGACGGCAACGTCGCCGGACCCCGCACCCTCGAGCATCTCGTCGACGTCGTGCTGTCCTTCGAGGGCGACCGGCACTCGCGGCTGCGCCTCGTGCGTACCGTGAAGAACCGGTTCGGGCCCGCCGACGAGGTCGGCTGCTTCGACCTCACCGACGACGGGATCGTCGGGCTGCCCGACCCGTCAGGACTGTTCCTCGCCCACGGCAGCCGGCCGGTTCCCGGCACCTGTGTCACCGTGACGATGGAAGGCCGGCGCGCCCTCGTCACGGAGGTACAGGCACTGGTCATCTCCTCCGAGCAGGCGAACCCCCGTCGGGCGACCAGCGGCGTCGACGGTGCCCGGACCGCGATGCTGCTCGCGGTTCTGCAACGCGCCCTCGGAGCGACCCTGTCCAAGCACGAGGTCTACGCCGCGACGGTCGGCGGCGTCCGGCTCGCCGAGCCGGCATCCGACCTGGCGCTCGCGCTCGCCCTCACCAGCACAGCCCGCAACCTCGCCGTCGTACCCGGGCTGGTCGCGATCGGAGAGGTGGGCCTCGCCGGTGAGATCCGGCCGGTGTCGTCGATGCGGGCTCGGCTGGCCGAGGCAGCGCGGCTCGGCTTCACGACGGCTCTGGTCCCGCCGCGATGTCGCGTCGAGTCGGTTCCGATCCGCACCGTCGAGGTCGACGACATCACGGATGCGGCACGAAGAGCCATTCCGCCGCTGTGAACCACTAGCCAACTCCCGTCTCGTCCGTAAACTCGATCACCGAGCGAGGCGAGGAGTGACGTGGCACCCGAGCGAGCAGACGCGGACCTGCTGCGGGCGACCCTTGCCAAGGTCGCGCCCGGAACGCAGCTGCGCGATGGCCTCGAGCGCATCCTGCGCGGACACACCGGTGCGCTGATCGTCCTCGGCCACGACAAGACCGTCGAGACCCTCTGCACCGGTGGCTTTCCGCTCGACGTCGAGTTCGCCGCCACCCGGCTGCGCGAGCTGGCGAAGATGGACGGCGCGATCGTTCTCGACAGCGACCTGTCCAAGATCGTGCGTGCTGCCACCCACCTCGTGCCCGACCCGTCGATCCCCACCGAGGAGTCCGGCACCCGTCACCGCACCGCGGAGCGCGTCGCCCGCCAAACCGGGTACCCCGTGGTCAGCGTCAGCCAGTCGATGCGCATCATCGCGCTGTACGTCGACGGCCGCCGCTACGTGCTGGACGACTCGGCCGCGATCCTGTCACGCGCCAACCAGGCGCTCGCGACCCTCGAGCGCTACAAGCTCCGTCTCGACGAGGTCAGCGGCACGCTGTCCGCCCTCGAGATCGAAGACCTGGTCACCGTGCGTGACACGGTGGTCGTCACCCAGCGACTCGAGATGGTGCTTCGGATCGCTTCGGAGATCGACGGCTATGTGGTCGAGCTGGGCACCGACGGCCGGTTGCTCGCGCTGCAGCGCGACGAGCTGATGGCGGGCGTGACCCAGGAACGCGAGCTGGTCGTCCGGGACTACATCCCGACGCCGCACGGTCGCAAGCCCCGCACGGTGGAGCACGTCCTCGCCGATCTCGACGAGATGTCAGCCGCCGATCTGCTCGACCTCGAGGTCATCGCGCGGGTCTGCGGATTCGGCGGCGCGGCAGACGTGCTCGACACTGCTGTGTCGCCGCGCGGCTACCGGCTGCTCGCGCGGGTGCCACGGCTGCCACCGGCAGTCATCGAGCGGCTGGTCGACCACTTCGGGGGGCTCCAGAAGCTGCTCGCGGCGACCATCGATGACCTGCAGCTCGTCGAAGGCGTCGGCGAGACGCGAGCGCGCTCCGTGCGAGAAGGCCTGTCCCGGCTTGCCGAGTCGTCGATTCTCGAGCGCTATGTGTAGCGGTAGCCGATTCGGGGTTAGAACGCGGCGCTGAGGTCGTCGACACCCGCGAGCGCCTCACCCCAGCCGCTTGCCGCGACGTCGAGCATCTTCTCGAGGTCGACGAGCAGGACGGGACCGTCCTTCGAGCTGCGCACCCCGACGACGTAGGACGGCAGCACCTTCGCCGGCCGGTCGGTCAGCTCCGGGAGCGCGTCGGCGGGCAGCACGGCCAGCACCTGGTCCACAGCGACGCCGACGGCGTCCTCGTCGACGTCGAGCACGAGGACGTCCCCCGCGTCTTCGGGAGCGTCCGGTCCGCGTACGTCGAGAACCGGCAACGGCGCACCGCGAAGCTCGATCACGCCGGCGAGCGGCGCCTGGACGCCCGGCAGTCGCTGCAGCCCCGAGAGCCGGACGATCTCACGGACGTCGTCGAGCGACGTTGCGAACGCCCGCTCGCCGAGACGGAACATCACGTATCCGGTGATCAAGACGAACCCTCCAGGCCGGCCGCTGAACTGGCGCGGTCAGCGAGCGTAAGACACAAGGCGGCCAGCTCGGCGGCGTCCCGGCCGCCCAGCTCGTCGGCGGTCCGGTCGACCTCGGTTCGGGCCAGCGTGCCCGCCGCCGCCCGATACGAGCGGGCCGCCGCGACCCCCTCGCCGAGCCGGTCGAGCGCCCCGCCGAGCATGAAGTGCGCGAACCCATGCTCAGGATCGAGGTAGACCGTCTTGCGCAGCACGACTAGTGCTTCGGCATCTCGGCCGAGGTTAGTGAGGGCAACCCCCCACAAATAGTGCGCGTCGGGCCGGAGCGGCGTGGCTCCGGCGACCTCCGCGGCGATGTCCGCCGCCTCGGCGTACCGGCCTTCGGACAGCGCGATGCGCACCGTGTCCAGCGGATCCCGAGTCTCGATCTGGGGGACGATCACCCTCGGGATCGGAAGCGCGGGGGTGACCAGGCGCGGCAGTTTGGGCACCTCCACCGGGTCACGCCGCTTGTGCCGCCGGTCGCTGTCGGGCTTGCGCCGATCCTCCGTCGATGTGCGCGGCTCCGCCTTGGTACGCCGCTCCGGCAGGATCCGGCGGTGCTCGATCGACTCGGTGACCGGCTCAACGGCCGTCTCGTCCAGGCGCCGATAGACAAAGGCGTCGCCCAGCGAGACGAGGCTGAAGTCGTCGCTGATCTGCCAGAGCGTCTCGGCGTGACCGAGGAACAGGTAGCCACCGTCCCGCAGCCGGTTGTACAAGCGCTGCATGAGCTTGCGGGTGGTCTCGCGATCGAAGTAGATCGTGACGTTGCGACAGAGAATCAGATCGGCCTCGCCGGAGGCGTACGGCGGCTCGTCGGTGACGAGATTGTGATGGACGAACTCGACGATCGACCGAAGCTCGTCGCGGACCTGCCAGCTGCCGCCGTTCGGATCTGCGACGAACCAGCGGTTGAGCTCGGCCGGCTCCGTCATCACGAACGCGCGCTCGCCGTACACCCCCGCCCGACCGGCGGCGAGTCCGCGAGTGGAGATGTCCGTCGCCACGATCTTGACGTCCCAGTCTGTGGTCGCCGGCAGGATCTCGCGAATCAGGATCGCGAGGGTGTACGCCTCCTCGCCGGTGGAGCAGCCGGCGCTCCAGATCCGCAGCCGCTTGGTCTTCTCGGCGTGACGGATGAGCTCCGGGATCACGTACTTGCGCAGCGCCCGGATCTGGGGCGGGTTCCGGAAGAAGTGGGTCTCCGGGATCGTGACCTCGTCGAGCAGGGCCTGCAGCTCCTTGGCCCCGTTGTACGCCCCGACCTGAGACAGGTAGGAGGAGACATCCTCGATCTTCGTGATCCGCATCCGCTCGGCGATTGAGAACGCCAGTGAGTCTCGTCGCGACTCGTCGAACGAGAGCCCCGCCGCGCTGTGCAGGAGGTTCGCAACTGTCGCGAACTCCGAGTCAGACAGCGCGACCCGCTTCACTCCGATCCGCCGCCGTCAACCGGAGTGAGGATCCGATGCAGCGCCAGTGAGATCTCAGGGAGCGGCAGCTGCAGATCGACCGCGTCCTCGGACGCCGCCGCGGCCGGCATGCCGTAAACCGCACTGGTCGACTCGTCCTGCCCGATGGTGAATCCACCTCGGTCCCGGATCCGCTTCAGACCGAGAGCGCCGTCGCGGCCCATTCCGGTGAGGAGCACCCCTGCCGCGGCCGCGCCGTAGATCTCGGAGATGGACGTGAACGTCGCGTCGATCCCCGGTACGTGGTACTGGGTGGGCGGCGGCTGCTGCGTTGTCACCCGAAACGACTCGTGGACGAGCAGGTTCAGACCGCCGGGCGCGATCGTGACGACGCCCGGTTGCAACCGTTTGCCGTGGGCACCGAGGACGACGGGTAGCGGGCAGACGTCGTCAAGCCAGTGCGTCAGGCCCTCCATGAAGCCGTCCGCCATGTGCTGTACGACGACGATCGCAGCGTTCGTCTGGGCGGGAAGCTCCGACAGCAACGTGGCAAGCGCCTGCGGGCCACCCGTGGAAGCGCCGATCGCGACCAGCTCGAACTCGCGTTCCGCGAGCCGGTCGAGCGGATCCGAGGACAGCCTCGGGGCCGGCCGAAACGGCGCCGGCTTCTTCGATGCCGGCTTTGGTGCCGGTCGCTCACCGTCGAGGTTCACGGTCGTCATCGACGACTTGGACATCCCGAGCCGGCCACGGGGGTGCGTGATGACCCGAACCCGGCCGGCGACGCGGAGGCGCTGCCGCAGCTCCTCGGCGTACTCCGAGAGCTTCGCACTGTCCTCGGGCCCAGGCTTCGCCATCACATCGATCGCGCCGGCGGCGAGCGCGGACACCGCGTTCTCGCGGTCGGCGCCATCGACGAAGGCCGAGTAGACGACGATCGGCGTCGGCCGGTTGGCCATGATCCGCTCGATCGCCTCGATGCCGTTCATCACCGGAAGGTGCAGGTCCATGATCACGGCCGTGGGCTGCAACCGCTCGACCAGCGCCACGGCGTCCCGCCCGGTGCGGGCCTCGCCCACGACCTGCAGCATCGGGTCCGAGGACATCGCCGCGCGGATGAACCGACGCTGCGTCGCGGAGTCGTCGACGATGACCACAGTGACCGGAGTCGGGAGCTCCGCCTGTGCCGTCACCTGTGACATGTCGTCGAGTTCCTCAGGGTGCTTGAGCCAAGTGGCGCTTGATGGCGGTTGGTCGGAAATGGTCGAGGCGCGGTGGTTTGTCGCGTCACTGAGTATTCGTGTGGAAGTGGAAAATCACCTGCTGAGCCTTGACGCCGTCTAGCCTCGCATGCAGCACATACGTCCCCGCCTCCGCGGTGGCTCCCGCCTTGCAACCGGGGTCGAGCTGCTTGCCGTCCCAGGTGATCGACAACTGCGTGCTCGCCTGCGGAGAGAGCTTCTTGGTCGACGAGGTGTCCGACTGCGGACAGCCGGCCGTGGTCCAGAACTTGGTGGGACCGGTCCAGACCGTCCACTTCTCGTTCGCCGCACTCGAGGTGAACTTGCAGGTGGTCGAGGACACGTTGGTGATCGTCGCCGTGAAGACCGGCGAGGCGCCAACCGGATAGATCGAGCCGTCAGCGGAGGTGTCGAGCACTGCGGAGAGATCGCCCGGCACACACGCCGCGTTCGGGTCCGCCGTCGCGGAATCGGTTGCGCTCGTGGTCGGATTCGCCCCGGCCCCAGTGCTGTGGGTGGGCGACTTTCCGCCCCCGCCGCCGGTGCACGACACGGCGATGATCAGGATCAGGATGAGCGGCACGCCGAGCACCAACAGACGCCGAACCCAATAGACCTTGGGGGGCAGAGGCCCCACCGGGTACAGCACGCTGCTCATGCGACGTGATCGTAGGGCCCACCAGCCCCTCCCGTCGCGGGTCGAGCGCTGACCCGTTGCTGGCAGACTCCGATGCGATGACCGCCTCCTTCTCCCTTGCGGTCCGGGATTGGTACGCCGCGAACGCTCGCGACCTGCCCTGGCGCCGGCCCGACGCGACGCCCTGGGGCGTCCTCGTCAGCGAGGTGATGCTCCAGCAGACGCCGGTCGCACGCGTGACTCCCGCCTGGGAGGCCTGGCTGACTCGCTGGCCAGCGCCCGCCGACCTTGCGATGGCCGCTCCCGGTGATGCCGTCCGCGAGTGGGGACGGCTGGGTTACCCCCGGCGAGCGCTCCGCCTTCACGCCGCAGCCGCCGCGATGGTCGAGCGCCACGACGGCAGCGTGCCCTCGTCGTACGACGACTTGATCGCGCTGCCGGGGATCGGGTCCTATACGGCCGCGGCGGTTGCGGTGTTCGGCTTCGGAGCCCGACATGAGGTGCTCGACACCAACGTGAGACGCGTTCTGGCGCGCGTCTTCAGCGGCACCTCGGACGCAACGACCGCCAGCCCCACCCGCAGCGAACGCGACGCAGCACTAGCGATGGTTCCGCGCGAGGATCCCTCGCGTCACGGTGTCGCGGTCATGGAGCTGGGCGCACTGGTCTGTACGGCACGTTCGCCGCGATGCGATGTCTGTCCGGTGTCGGCGGAGTGCGCCTGGTTGTCGGCGGGCCGACCGGATGGTGCGAGCTCACGCCGACCACAGCTGTATGCGGGGACGGACCGGCAGGTTCGGGGCCGCCTGCTTGCAGTCCTGCGGGAGTCAACCGATGTCGTGCCGAAGCGCGCGCTCGACATCGTCTGGGACGACGTGGCACAGCGCGAACGGTCCCTTGCCGGTCTCGTCGAGGACGGTCTTGTCGAGCCGGTCGGCGACGGCCTCTACCGGCTGCCGACATGAGATACGCGTTCGCGCATCGCGGCGGTCGGGCGCACGGCCCGGAGAACACCATCCCGACCTTCGCCAAGGCGCTCGCCGCCGGGGCGACGGCGCTGGAGACCGACGCCTGGGTGACTGCCGACGGATATGTGGTGCTCGACCACGACGGGCTGCATCGAGCCGGCAGCCCGGACCAGCGGCCGATCACCGAAATCGCGCGCGCCGAGCTGGCCGGCCATATCCCGACACTTGCCGACCTCTACGACTCGTGCGGAGTCGACTACGACCTGGCGATCGACATCAAAGGAGACGGCGACGGCGCCGCGATCAGCGCCGTGGCCGAGGACCGCGGCGCCGCGGGTCGGCTCTGGCTGTTCACACCAAGCACGTCGCGACCGGGTGCGATCGGCAATGCGCACGCTGGCGTGACGGTCCGGGTCGAGGAGCTCCGCGACGTACGCAAGCGCAAGACCCTCCTTCGATCGCTGCAGGACGAGGGCATCGAGGTGGTCAACGCGCGCTGGCAGTTCTGGACCCGCGCCGCAGTCAACGAGGTTCACGAGCTCGGAATGCTTGCCTTCGCCTGGGACGTGCAGCGGTCCGTCGCACTGTGGCGCTGCAAGCGCCTAAAGATCGACGGCATCTTCAGCGACCACGTCCACCTGCTCAACAAGTCCCGGTTCTAGGCGGCGTAGTTCGGTCGGTGTCCTTGTGCTCGATGGTGGCGGGTTTCGGACTTGTCCGTGTCTCACGACGCTATGGCCACCTGAGACACGGACAACGTCTCGGGATCGGGCGTCAGGCCTCAGCGGCGGCTGCGCCGCCTTCGGTTGATCCGGCGCCCGCTTCGACCAGCGGGACATCCAGGGTCATCGGCTTGCTCTCGCCGCGGAACGTGAACCGCTCCTCGCCGTCGGTGTCCTCGACGTCGACCACCACGATCTGGCCCGCGGTCAGCTCCCCGTAGAGGATCTTCTCCGACAGCATGTCCTCGATCTCACGCTGGATCGTGCGGCGCAGCGGACGCGCCCCGAGCACCGGGTCGTAGCCCTTCTTCGCCAGCAGCCGCTTGGCGTCTGCCGTCAGCTCGATCGCCATGTCCCGGTTCTTCATCTGCGTGTCGACGCGATCGATCATCAGATCGACGATCCGGACGATGTCTTCCTCGGACAGCTGGTGGAAGACGATCGTGTCGTCCACACGGTTGAGGAACTCCGGACGGAAGTGGGTCTTCAACTCGTCGTTGACCTTGAGCTTCATCCGCTCGTAGTTGTTGACGTCGTGGTCGCCCGCCGCGAACCCGAGGTTGAGGCCCTTCGCGATGTCGCGGGTGCCGAGGTTCGTCGTCATGATGATCACGGTGTTCTTGAAGTCGACCGTGCGGCCCTGAGAGTCGGTGAGCCGGCCGTCCTCCAGCACCTGCAACAGCGCGTTGAAGACATCCGGGTGCGCCTTCTCGATCTCGTCGAAGAGCACCACCGAGAACGGCTTGCGGCGCACTCGCTCGGTGAGCTGCCCGCCCTCTTCGTAGCCGACGTATCCAGGAGGTGAGCCGACCAGCCGCGACACAGTGTGCTTCTCCATGAACTCGCTCATGTCGAGCTGGATCAGCGAGTCTTCGTCGCCGAACAGGAACTCGGCAAGCGTCTTGGAGAGCTCCGTCTTACCGACGCCGGACGGGCCGGCGAAGATGAAGGAACCGCCCGGGCGCTTCGGGTCCTTGAGGCCGGCGCGGGTACGACGGATCGCCTGGGAGATCGCCTTGACCGCCTGCTCTTGGCCGATGACCCGCTTGTGCAGCTCGTCTTCCATGCGGAGCAGGCGAGCCGTCTCCTCCTCGGTCAGCTTGAAGACCGGGATGCCGGTCCAGGTCGCCAAGACCTCAGCGATCTCCTCGTCGGTCACCTCGGCGACGACATCCATGTCGCCGGCCTTCCACTCGCGTTCGCGGTCAGCCTTCTGGGAAAGGAGTTGCTTCTCGTTGTCGCGCAACGAGGCGGCCTTCTCGAAGTCCTGCGCGTCGATCGCGCTTTCCTTCTCGCGGCGAACCGAGGCGATCTTCTCGTCGAACTCGCGCAGGTCCGGCGGCGCCGTCATCCGGCGGATCCGCATCCGCGAGCCGGCCTCGTCGATCAGGTCGATCGCCTTGTCCGGCAGGAATCGGTCCGAGATGTAGCGGTCAGCCAGCGAGGCAGCCGCGACGAGCGCGGCGTCCGTGATCGACACGCGGTGGTGCGCCTCGTAGCGGTCACGAAGACCCTTGAGGATCTCGATGGTGTGCGCCAAGGTCGGCTCGCCGACCTGGATCGGCTGGAAGCGACGCTCGAGCGCGGCGTCCTTCTCGAGGTACTTGCGGTACTCGTCGAGCGTCGTGGCGCCGATCGTCTGGAGCTCTCCGCGCGCAAGCATCGGCTTGAGAATGGATGCAGCGTCAATAGCGCCTTCGGCGGCGCCAGCGCCGACAAGAGTGTGAATCTCGTCGATGAAGAGAATGATGTCGCCGCGCGTGCGAATCTCCTTGAGAACCTTCTTCAGCCGCTCCTCGAAATCGCCGCGGTAACGGCTTCCGGCAACGAGCGCGCCGAGGTCGAGGGTGTAAAGCTGCTTGTCCTTGAGGTTCTCCGGAACCTCGCCCTTCACAATTCCCTGGGCGAGACCTTCGACAACTGCGGTCTTTCCGACACCTGGCTCACCAATGAGCACCGGGTTGTTCTTGGTACGGCGCGACAGCACCTGCATGACGCGCTCGATTTCCTTCTCGCGCCCGATGACCGGGTCGAGCTTTCCTTCGCGCGCAGCCTGGGTCAGGTTCCGGCCGAACTGGTCGAGGACGAGCGAGGTGCTCGGCGTACCTTCGCCGACGCCGCCGGCCGCCGCCGGCTCCTTGCCCTGGTAGCCGGACAGCAGCTGGATGACCTGTTGGCGAACCCGGTTGAGGTCGGCGCCCAGCTTGACGAGCACCTGCGCCGCGACACCCTCGCCCTCGCGGATCAGGCCGAGCAGGATGTGCTCGGTGCCGATGTAATTGTGGCCGAGCTGCAATGCCTCGCGGAGGCTGAGCTCGAGAACCTTCTTCGCGCGCGGCGTGAACGGGATGTGACCGCTCGGGGCCTGCTGACCCTGGCCGATGATCTCCTCGACCTGCTGACGCACGCCCTCGAGAGAGATGCCGAGAGACTCCAGCGCCTTGGCAGCAACACCCTCGCCCTCGTGGATCAGGCCAAGGAGGATGTGTTCCGTACCGATGTAGTTGTGGTTGAGCATCCTGGCTTCTTCTTGCGCCAGAACCACGACCCGCCTCGCGCGGTCGGTGAATCTTTCGAACATGTCGCTCCTCGACCGAAGCGGGCACCTACTTGGTCAACCTGTACCCGCATGTTAGCCCTGGCACGCGCCCGTCGCTGCCCGGTGCAGGACGTGCTCTGTGCAGAACCGTTGAACCATCATCGTCAACTCTGACGACACTATGAGCATTCCGGTTCACCCCAGGGCGTAACCCGTGCGGAACGTCACAAAGTAAGAGGACTTTGGACCTATCGCCCAGGCCGCATCTAGTGACCGGCGGCGGTGTACCGCTCGACGATGTCCGCCGGGATGCGGCCTCGCTCGTTGACCTTCAGGCCCTGCGACTTGGCCCACGCCCGGACGGCGGCCGGGTCGACACCGGTCGCCACCCGGCGGCGGCGCCCCGCCGAACCCCCGCGGGCCGTCTTGCGCGCCGCACCGACAAAGGGCGCGAAGGCATCACGAAGTGCTCCGCCATGCTGGCGGCACACGTCGATCTCGTAGCTGGTGCCGTCGAGGGAGAAGTTCACGGTCTCGGTTCCCTCGGTGTCGTCGTCGTGAAGGTCGCACACGAGCAACACCTGGACGCGCTGCGCCATATTCGCCGTTCTCCTCGATAGGGATTTGCACCGGAAATGCCAAATCGAAAGTACGGCCATTCCGCTCACGCTGCCAAATGCAACGTGTGATTGCGTTATTCAGGTCGCAACAGCGGAAATGTAATCGCCTCGCGAATGTTCACGCCGGTGAGCAGCATCAGCAGCCGGTCGACGCCGAGCCCCATCCCGCCCATGGGCGGCGCGCCGTGCTCGAGCGCTCGCAGGAAGTCCTCATCGAGCTGCATGGCCTCCGGGTCCCCGCCCGCCGCCTTCACCGACTGCTCGACGAGGCGCCGGCGCTGCTCGACCGGGTCGACGAGCTCGGAGTACGCCGGCGCCAGCTCCACGCCGTTGATGACGAGATCCCACGCCTCGGACAGCCGCGGGTCGTCGCGGTGCGGGCGGGCGAGCGGCCGGACCGAGGCGGGGTAGTCGCGGATGAAGGTCGGCTGCACGAGGGTGTCCTCGACGAGCTGCTCGTAGAGCTCGAGCACGATCTCCCCGGCGTCCCAGGAAGGTTGCAACGCGACTGCGCGCGACTCGGCGAGCTTGCGAAGCTCCTCGGCAGACGTGTCCGGCGAGATCGCGGACCCGAGCGCTTCGCTGACCGCGCCGAAGACGGTCACCGTCCGCCACGGAGCGCTGAGGTCGATCTCGCTCCCGTCAGAGGCGGGGACGGTCGTGCGGCCGACTGCGGTCGCCGCGTTGACGACGAGCGCGCGGGTCAGCTCCGCCATCGTGTCGTAGTCGCCGTACGCCTCATACGCCTCGAGCATCGTGAACTCGGGGCTGTGCGTGGTGTCGACGCCCTCGTTGCGGAACGTCCGGCCGATCTCGTAGACCCGCTCGATGCCACCAACGACCAGCCGCTTGAGCCAGAGCTCCAACGCGATCCGCAGCGACATCGGAAGATCGAACGCGTTGAGATGCGTCGTGAACGGCCGGGCAGCGGCACCGCCGTGCAGCTGCTGCAGCATCGGCGTCTCGACCTCGACATAGCCGCGTTCGTCCAGCGTCGCCCGCAGCGACCGGAGAACAGTCGCGCGCGCCTCGACGATCCGGCGCGCGTCCCAGCTCATGGCGAGATCGACGTAACGCCGGCGTACCCGCTCCTCTTCGTCGGCGAGGCCCTTCCACTTCTCCGGCAGGGGCCGCAGCGCCTTGCTGGCGAGCACCCAGGAGTCGGCGAGGACCGAGAGCTCGCCCCGCTTGCTCGAGATGACCTCGCCGGTGACGCTCACGTGGTCGCCGAGATCGATGTCACGCTTCCAGTCCTCGAGCCGCGCCTCACCGAGCCGGTCGAGGGAGAGCATGACCTGCAGGTCAGCGGTCCCGTCGCGCAATGAGGCAAAGCAGAGCTTCCCGCCGTCACGCTTGAGCATCACGCGGCCGGCGACGCTGACCGTCTCTCCGGTCGAAGTGTCGGCGACCAGATCCGGGTGAGTGTCGCGAAGCGCGGCGTTGGTGATGGTGCGCGGCACCGAGACCGGATAGCCCGGCACGCCATCCGCTTGCAACCGGTCGAGCTTCTCGCGGCGGACCCGCTCCTGCTCGGACATGACAGTGGAGACTATCGAGAAGCAAAGTGGCATCACGCGGCAACAGGTCGAGCAACGCCGCATCGCGTGACGATCAGTTGAGCAATGCCAACTTGCTCAGGAGCAGTTGCGGTCGAAAACGAGGCGAAGCCCGATCAGGGTGAGATCCGGCTCGTGCTCGGTGACTGTCTCGCACTCGTCGATCACGAGTGGCGCGAGCCCGCCCGTCGCGATGACGATCGGGTCGGCGTCGATCTCCTCGCTGATCCGGCGCACCAGACCGTCGATCTGGCCGGCGAACCCGTAGACCATGCCCGACTGCAGCGCCTCGACCGTGCTCTTGCCAATCACCGACCGCGGGCGGGCAAGCTCGACCTTGAACAGCCGCGCGCCGCGAGCAGCGAGCGCGTCGATCGAGATCTCGATGCCGGGAGCGAGCGCGCCGCCGAGAAACTCGCCCTTGTCGCTGATCACGTCGAAGTTCGTGGACGTCCCGAAGTCGACGACGACGGCCGGCCCGCCGTACAGGTGGTACGCCGCGAGCGAGTTGACGATCCGATCGGCGCCGACCTCACGTGGGTTGTCGTAGAGCAGCGGGACGCCGGTCTTGACGCCCGGCTCGACGATGACCGCCGGCACCTTCGGGTAGTAGCGCGCGAACACCGCCCGCAGCTCGTGAAGGACCGCGGGCACCGTTGAGCAGGAGGCGATCCCGTCGGGGGCGGGCGAGTCCGCCAGCAAGCCACGCAACAGCAGCGCAAGCTCGTCCGCGGTCGCACGGGTGTCGGTCTTGATCCGCCAGGACTCGATGAGCGACTCGCCGTGGAAGCAACCGATCACCGTGTTGGTGTTGCCGACATCGATCGTCAGCAACACTCTGTCCTGCACTGGCCCGCCCCTCCGAGTCGGCTGTGGGTCAGTGCCAGCCGGCGACCACGTCGCCGCGCACCAGATCCATGCCGGCGAGGACCTCAGCCGGGTCGCTGCCGGTGCCGGTGATGCGGTTGTCCGCGTCGACGAAGACGACCCGCGGCTTCAGCTCGCGCGCTTCGGCATCCGTCACCGTGCAGTAGCTGATGATGATGACGAGATCGCCCTCGTGGACGAGTCGGGCGGCCGCGCCGTTGATCCCGATCACGCCGCTACCGCGCGGCCCCGCGATCACGTACGTCTCGAGCCGCGAACCATTGTTGATGTCGACGATCGCGACCTGTTCACCTGGCAGCAGATCGGCGGCCTCCATGAGGTCCTCATCGATCGTCACGGAGCCGACGTAGTTGAGGTCGGCCTGCGTCACGGTGACCCGGTGGAGCTTGCTCTTCAGCATGGTGCGAAACATCTACGGATCTCTCCTCTAGTCCTTCAGCCCACTGGGGGTGCCGAGGCGTACGTCTCTATTGTCAATCAAACGAGTCGATCCGACACGGGCGGCCACCAAAATCTTTCCGAATCGCGTTCTAGCGGTGGGCTCGGCCCAGGTGGTCGTGTCGACCAGGGCGACGTAGTCCACGCTCAGTTCCGGGACCTTCTCGAGCTCCGCCTGCGCAGCCGCCACGGCTGCCGCGGCGCCTTCCGCAGCATGCTGGTCGGCCAGTTCCAGCGCTCGCGGGATCACCACGGCGATCTCGCGCTCGGCGTCGCTGAGGTAGCGGTTCCGGCTCGACATGGCCAGCCCGTCCCGCTCCCGCACGGTCGGGACCCCCACGATTTCGACCTCGCGGCCCTGCTCGGCCACCATTCGCCGGATCACCGCAAGCTGCTGCGCGTCCTTCTCGCCGAAGACCGCGACGTCGGGCCGGGTGAGGTCGAGCAGGCGCGACACAACGGTCACCACGCCGTCGAAATGGCCGGGGCGATGCGCGCCCTCGAGCCGCTCCCCCAAGTCGCCGGCAAGGACGACCGGGACCGCCTCGTCAGCCGGATACACCTCATCAGCCGAGGGCGCGAACACGAGGTCGACTCCCCGCTGCGCGCATATCGCGAGGTCGGCGACGAGTGTCCGCGGATAGCGCTCGAGGTCCTCACCTGCCCCGAACTGCTTCGGGTTGACGAAGATCGTGACGATGACGCTGTCACCGTGCTCACGGGCCACCTCCATCAGGTGGCCATGCCCGTCGTGCAGCGCACCCATCGTCATCACGACGGCAACCCGCCCGGACAGTGCGTCCCGCGCGGCGGTGAGATCCGCGCGCGTGTGGGCGACGACCGGCGTCATGGGTGGGGCCTCGTGGCGAGTACGTCGAGCAGCGCAGCGGCTTGGTCGACGTCGAGAGTCCCGCTCGCCAGCGCGCGAGCCGCGGTGAGCCGACCCATCGCGATATAGGCGTCAAGGGATTCGGGCGCGTGCTCGGCAAGCGTCTGCAGATGCTTCGCGACGGTGCCGGCGTCTCCGCGCGCGACCGGCCCGGTCAGTGCGCGATCTCCGTTGCGCAACGCGTTGTCGAGCGCCGCACCGAGCAGTGGCCCCAGCATCCGTTGCGGCTGCTCGACGCCGGACGCCTGGAGCAGATCGTCGGCCTGCGTCACCAGCGTGACGAGATGGTTGGCCGCGAACGCGAGACCGGCGTGGTAGAGCGGGCGCAGCTCTTCGGCGACGAACGACGGCTCGCCGCCCATCTCGATGACCAGCGTCTCGGCAACCGGTCGTAGGACCTCGTCGCTCGTCACGCCCCAGGCGGCGCCGTCGAGGCGCTGCAGGTCGACATCGGTGCCGGTGAACGTCATCACCGGGTGGAGCGCCAGCGGCAGCGCGCCGGCCTCGACGAGCGGCGCGAGCACCCCGACGCCGTGCGCCCCGCTCGTGTGAGCGACCATCGTTCCGCGCCGCAGCGTCCCGGCGACCGCGAGACCGGCGGCCAGCGCCCCGAGCGCATCGTCCGGCACCGCGAGCAGAAGCAGGTCCACGTCGGCCGCGACCTCATCGGGCGGACGAACATCAGCCCCTGGCAGCAGCTCAGCGGCTCGTTTGCGACTCGGGTCGGAGACGGCGGCGACGGAGACCACGCGGTGTCCGGCCCGGGACAGCGCGGCGCCCAGCACAGCACCGACGCGGCCCGCGCTGATCACGCCGACCGACAGCCGGGCAGGGCGATCCGCAGGAGTGCTCATCAGAAAGTCGTTCCAGTCCTGTGCTGGTCCCGGACAACGGAAGCGTACGTCGTACGGTCATGAAAGGTGCCGGTGTAGCCGGCTCCGTTCGGGTGGTGGGTGGGGTGGAGGACGTGTGGGCGGCAAGTGGCGGACGTGGCGCCAAGCGATGGCCGAGTCGCTGTACGGCGATCCCGGCTTCTACAAGACCTCGGGCGCGCCGGCTCACCACTTCCGTACCGCGGCGCACACCGGTCAGACCTGGACCACCGCCATCGCGAGACTCGCGACCGAGGTCGATGTCGCACTTGGCGAGCCAGCCGACTTCACCGTCGTCGACATCGGAGCGGGCGGCGGCGAGCTGCTGGCCGGGCTGGCGGACATCGTCCCCGGGCGGTGGTCGCTCCTCGGCGTCGATGTCGCCGAGCGCCCGGCCGGCCTGTCCAGACGAGTCGACTGGCAACGCGGGTTCCCGGACCAGGTCCATGGGCTGGTCCTTGCGGTCGAGCTGCTCGATGTGGTTCCGGTCAACGTGGTCGAGCTGACCGACCAAGGTCCCTGTGTGATCGAGGTCGACGAGGACGGGTTCGAGCGAATCGGCGGTCCGGTGGATCCTCCGGACCACCAGTGGCTCTCGCAGTGGTGGCCGATCGGCTCGGCCGGCGAACGCGCAGAGATCGGCTCGCGTCGGGACGAGATGTGGCACGACATCACGAGCCGGGTCGCGACTGGTCTCGCCGTGGCCGTCGACTACGCCGCCGACCCGTCCCGCGTGTTGGACGGCACCCTCGCCGGCTATCGCGACGGCCACCGCCGGCTGCCGGCACCGGACTCGACAATGGATCTGACCGCCCACGTGTTGTTCGAGTCACTCCTCGTCGAGGGCGATGTCCTGTTGTCCCAGCGAGAGGCGCTGCGCCGACTCGGCGTTGCGGCAACGCCACCCGAGTACCGCGGTGACGGCGACACCTACCTCGCGGAGCTCACCAAGGCATCGGAGGCAGCCGAGCTGCTCAACCCCTACGGCCTCGGGGGCTTCACCTGGTTATGGCACTCGGTAGGCATGAAGCTGCCACTACTCGGATAGCGGCCAGTCGTTCGCCAGTCGGTACTCGCGGCTGAGGAACTTGGGGACGCACATCGTCCACGCATCGAGGACGAGCTCGTGCATCTCCTCGGCATCGATGGCGGGAAGCCGTACGACCACCCAGTTGAACCGGAGGTCGGACTCGCGCGGCATCAGGAACTTCTCCGGCTCGCCGGCGACGAGCCCGTCTCGCTCAGCCTTCGGGAACCCGAAGCCCATGAGCTCCTCGTCAGGCGACACCCCGGCATAGACGATCTGTTTGATGCGATACCGCGCACTCCCGCGTACGTATCCCAACGTGGTTCGAGGCAGGGTCAACGCAAACTCCCTCACCTCAATGCCACTGACCATCAGGTCGCAAGCCCGGTACGGAAAGCCCACGCGACTGCTGATGCGCGATCGTTGACGTCGAGCTTGGTGAACACGTTGTTCACGTGCGTCTTGACGGTGGCCTCGGTCACGAACAGCCGTCCGGCGATCTCGCGATTCGACAGACCCTGAGCCATCAGGACCACGACCTCTGTCTCGCGCTCGGTCAGCGGACCACCCGGCGGAGCGCCGCGGACCGCGGCCGGGGCGGGCCCGGCGGTGAGCAGGTCGACCAGCCGCTCCTGCACCGCCGGGTCGAGCCGAGTGCGTCCCGCGGCGGCGTCACGGAGCGCCCGCTCGATCTCATCCGAGCTCGCGTCCTTCGTCAGGTAGCCGCGAGCGCCGGCCCGCAGCGCCGCCATCACCGAATCGTCGTCGGCGTACGTCGTGAGGACGACGACCTCGATCTCGGGAAGTTGGGTGCGCAGCCGCATGGTGGCCTCGACTCCGTCGACCCTCGGCATCCGCAGGTCGAGCAATGCGACGTCGGGCCGCTCTTCCAGCGCAAGCGCGACGGCCGCTTCACCGTCGGCGGCAACGCCGACCACTTCGATGCCGTCCATCAGACCGAGCATCAATGTGAGTCCCTCGCGCACCAGCGTCTGATCGTCGGCGAGCAGAACTCGGATCACGGTTCGACGCTAGCGACAGGCAGCCGGAGCTCGACCTCGTATCCGTCGGCTGCCGGACCCGCGCTGACCCGCCCACCTGCGAGCTCCGCGCGCTCACGCATGCCCCGCAAGCCGTTTCCGCCGTCGGGGGCGGCGACTTCGCTACCGCTCCCGTCGTCGCGAACCCGCAACACGACCTCGTTGTCGTGCCAAGCCAGGTTGACGTCGACAGATCGGGCGGCGGCATGCTTCGCGACGTTCGTCAGAGCCTCCTGCGCCGCTCTGAACAGCGCCACGCGTGCCTCCGGTCCAAGCGGCCGCGGGATGCCGGTCTCGACGAACCTGGCTGTCACCCCGCTGTCGCGGCCGAAGTCGTCTACCAGCTGCGGCAGTCGTGCCGGTCCGGGCAGCTCGTCGTCGCGCAACGTGCCGACGGCACTACGCGCCTCCTCGAGCCCGGCGCGCGTCAGAGAGACGGCCCGTTCGATCCGCTCCATCACCTCGGAGTCGACGTTGCGCGACTTCGCCAGGACGCGAGTCGACTCGAGGTGCAGCGACAGGCTCGACAGGGTGTGGGCGAGGACGTCGTGAAACTCACGAGCGAGCCGAGCACGTTCGGCCGCAATCGCGTTGCGCTGCTCCGCCTCACGACTGTCCCGCAGTTCGCCCGACAGCTCGAGGTTGCGGTAGTTGGCCCTCACGACGCGCCGACGGAAGGCCATTGCCGCACCAAGGCCGATCGCTCCTGCCGCCTGGCCGAGGCCACCGATCGGGTCATGGCGACCGACGTACGCCGTCGACAGCCCGACGGCGACGACCCCGAGCCCGGCAGGGACCAGCCCCCACGGCAGGCCGTACCAGAACATGGACACGAAGACCGCGGAGTATCCAGCGATGAACACCTGTCCGTGCCCGGTGAAGACGTGCAGTCCCGAACCGGCACCGATCACGAGGATCATCGCGAGATGATCGATGGCGTCGCCTTGCCGGCGATGCGTGAACGTCGCCGCGCCGCCGATCGCCACGACGAGCAGGCCCAACGTGGCGAGCAACGTCCGCGGGTCGAGTCCGTCGAGGCCGGTGAGCGTCTGGACCAGCAGGACGATCGACAGCGTGTTCCGCAACACCATCCGCGCCTTGCCCGGCCAATGCTGGGTGAGCAGCGGATCGAAGCCCCGCCGGCCACAGTCGGTTGTCGTCATGGCAACGAAAGTAGGTCCCTAGACGTCACAGACACATCGGTCGACGGGTGGAGAACGACCTTCCACCCGCGGTCCACCCTGCGGCCGAGGAAACCGTTAGCACTGGCAAGTAGCGTCGCGAACGTCAGCTCGAAGGTGAGGAAGGGCATCAGTTGATGGCAGCGATCGTGGTGGAAGACCTCCGCAAGAGCTACGGCAGTACCCACGCCGTGCAGGGAGTGAGCTTCACCGTTGACGAAGGCCAGTGCGTCGCTCTGCTCGGTCCCAACGGCGCGGGCAAGACGACGACGCTCGAGGTCCTCGAGGGCTACCTGCACCGCGACAGCGGCCGGGTCGAGGTTCTCGGGGCAGACCCGCAGCATGCGACCCGCGCATGGCGGGAGCAGATCGGCATCGTGCTGCAGGGCACTGCGGTCGATCCGTACCTCAGCGTGCGCGAGACGCTGACCCGCACGGCACAGTTCTACGCGCAACCTCGCGATGTCGATGAGGTCATCAAGCTCGTCGGGCTCGAGGAGAAGGCTGACGCGCGGGTGCTCAAGCTCTCGGGCGGCCAGCAGCGGCGTCTCGACGTTGCCTACGGGATCATCGGCAACCCGCGACTTCTCTTTCTGGACGAGCCCACCACCGGCTTTGACCCGTCGGCCCGTCGCGGCGCATGGGATCTGGTCAACGACCTGCGCAGTCTCGGTACGACGATCATGCTCACCACGCACTACATGGACGAGGCCCAGGCGCTGGCCGACAACATCGTCGTCATCGGAGCAGGTCGGGTCGTCGCGAAGGGCACACCCGACGGGCTTGGTGGCCGCGACACCGCCGCCATGCACATTCGTTTCCGGCTGCCGGACGGTGTAGACGCGTCCTCACTGCCTGTTGCCGTCACGGTCGACCACCACGGCTTCTGCGAGCTGACGACGAGGGACGACGTCAAGGTCCTCAACACGCTGACCGGCTGGTCGCTGAAACAACGTGTCCCGCTCGAAGGGCTGGTCGCCACTCGCCCCAGCCTCGAGGACATCTACCTCTCGCTTGTCGGGCGCGACCTGCTCGACGGCGACACGACGACGGAAGGGGCGACCAAGTGAGCGACCTTGCCCTGGTCGGCGCACAGGTGCGCTACGAGCAGAAGAGCTACTGGCGCAACCCAGGGGCGGCCTTCTTCACCTTCGCGTTCCCACTGATCTTCTTCTTCATCCTGGTCAGCACGGCCGGTCAGCAGACCGACAAGGACGACCTCGGGACCTACCTCCACAACGGCCATCAGGTCGCGATCAAGCTCGTGCAGTACTACACCCCGAGCATTCTCGGCTATGCCGTGATGAGCGCCTGCTTCCTTGCCGTTGCGATGACGATGGTCCGCCAGCGCGAGGCCGGCATCCTCAAGCGGATGCGCGGCACGCCGTTGCCGTCCTGGACCTATCTCGGCGGGGTCATCGGGAGCTCGATGATCGTCACAGCTCTGCTGTCGGTCGTGAGCATCCTCTTCGCGGTGATCGTCTACGGCGTCTATTTCCCGATCGGCCACCTGCTTCCGTTGATCGTGACGATCGCGTTGGCGGCCCTCACGTTCTGCGCACTGGGCATTGCCGTTTCGTCACTCATCCCGAACATCGACTCGGGTCCGGCCATCGTGAACCTGCCATTCTTCGTCCTGGTCTTCATCTCCGGCACCTACTTCCCGATCAGCGGCACGATGGAGACGATCGCGAAGGATCTGCCGCTCCGGCCGCTGATCGCGTCCATGTACAAGGTCTTCGACCCGTCGAACATCGGCAGCATCTGGTCGGGACGGGACCTGCTGGTCCTGGCGTTGTGGGGTATCGGCAGCTCGATCTTCGCGGTCCGGCACTTCAGGTGGACACCCAGGAAGGGCTGACCCGACGAACTCCCTGAGCCGCTCGGTCACCGCACTATTACCGTGTGCGCGTGGCCGAGCAGCTCACGGTGTCGACGGGCGCGCTCGAGACCGCCGACGTCGTTCTCAGCCTCGCCCCGCACCATCCGGCGGCACACGGGGTGCTGCGACTCGCGCTGACCCTGGCCGACGACCGGGTTGTCACAGCTGACCCGCATGTCGGCTACATGCACCGCGGAGCGGAGAAGCTGTTCGAGGCACGCGACTTCCGGCAGATCCTCGTGCTGGCGAACCGCCACGATTGGCTGTCGGCCTTCGGCAGCGAGCTGGGCGTGGTCCTAGCCGTCGAACGGATGCTCGGAATCGAGGTGCCGGATCGGGCGGTGTGGATCCGAACGCTGCTCGCCGAGCTGAACCGCGTCCTCAGCCACCTGATGTTCCTGGCGGGGGCCAGTTCGAGTCTCGAGCCGGGAACGCCCGCCGCTGCGGCCTTCACCGCCCGCGAGGCCGTGCAGACGGTGATGGAGGAGGTCAGCGGCGGTCGGATCCACTTCATGTTCAACCAGGTCGGCGGACTGAAGGCGGACCTGCCCGACGGTTGGGTCGGCCGGACCCGCTCCACCGTCGCGACTGTTCGTGCCCTCGTCGACGCACGGGTCGCACCGATGGTCGCCGACGAGACGTTCCAGCAGGCCCACCGGGGCGTTGCGACGCTGCCGGTGGAGCTGGCTACCGCGTACGGCGTCTCCGGGCCGCTCGCTCGGGCCAGCGGCCTTGACCTCGACCTGCGCCGCGACGATCCGTACCTCGCCTACGCCCAGATGCCGAGCTCCGTCCTACGCATCATCACGCGCCACGAGGGTGACGCGTTGGCTCGCTATGAGTGCCTCGCCGCGCAGATCGGGGTCGCGCTCGACGTCGCAGATCACTGTCTCGATGCGCTCGCAGAGCTGTCCGGCGGACCGGTCAACGTGCGACTGCCCAACGTGGTCCGCACCCCGCACGGCGAGACCTACGCCTGGACGGAGAACCCGCTCGGGATCAACGGGTACTACCTCGTCTCGCGCGGCGATCGCACCCCATGGCGGCTGAAGCTCCGCAGCGCGTCGTTCAACAACGTGCAGGCGCTGTCAGCCGCCCTGCCGGGCACCCACTTGCGCGACCTCACGGTCGCGCTCGCGAGCTTCTTCTACGTAGTAGGCGACATCGACAAGTAACCAGTGGGCTACCTGAGCCAGCTGTACTGACCCGCTAGCTCAGGTTCTGGGCGATGAACTGCTGGGCCACTTCCTCGGACGTGCCGTGGTCGATGATCACGGCCTTGTTGAGCGCGTCGAGCGTCGCCTGGTCGAGTTTCGCAGTCACCGCGTTGAGTGCGCTCGCCGCGACGCCGGTGGAAAGGGAGCTCGCGACGAGCGGAACGATGTTGTCCGACGCCTGCAGGCTCTTGTCGTCGTCGAGGACCAGGAGGTCCTTGTTGCCGACGTTCGGATCAGAGGAGAAGACCAGGCCCAGATCCGCCTTGCCTCGCACCAGGTCCTTCAACGTCACTGGGCCGCCCGCGTCGGTCCCGGTGCTGACGAACTTGGAGAACTTCATCCCGTAGGTCGACTCGAGGCCTGGCTTGCAGAACGGACGGTCGGAGCACTCGGTCGGGCCCGCGAGCGAGATCGGATGCGTCTTCGAGTACGTCGCGAGCTCAGACAACGTGGTGATGTTGTTGGCCGTTGCAAATGACTTCTTGACGGCGAACGCGTTCTTGTCCGTGGCCGTGGCCGCATCAAGCACGGCGAGGCCGCTTGGCAGCTCCGCCCGAAGATGCGCGATCGTGGTGTCGATGTCACCACTGGCCTTGCTGGGCGCCTTCGCCCCGTTGTCCTTCGCATTGATGAAATCGGTCAGCGTCGCGGCGTACTCCGGAACCACCTGGATGTCGCCACTCTTGACGAGCTCGTAGTACGCCTCGCGGTTGGCGAAGGACTTCGTGGATGCGTCGTAGCCGCACGCCTTCAGCACATCGACGTAGATGTTGGCGAGCGTGACGTTCTCGGGGAACCCGGCGTTGCCCACTAGGACCTTGCCCGAGCCGGACTGGCCGCCGCAGTAGGCGGGGAGGCTGTTAGCGCCCGGGGACGTACCGCCGTCGCTCCCTCCGCTGCTCGACGAGCCACAGGCTGCGGCCGTGAACGCGAGAACCACACCAACGGCCGAGACCGCAACAGTCGACGAGCGACGACGATTGAACATCCGAACCTGCCTTCTGTGTCCCGCGAGGACGACGAGCCCTCGCGCGTGTCTGGCGGGTCGGTGCCCGCTTACTGCCACTCTTGCACGCGGTCCAGACATGAATCCACGGAGCATGCCATTACGGATTGGTCACCATTCGTCAGGCGACCGCCGGAGGCGCGGCTCCAAACCGCCCGCGAACGGTGCGCTCGGCCTGCCGCATCAGCGAGTCGAGGGCGATCGCGGTGACGGCGATCACGACCACGCCGCCATACACCTCGCCGTAGTCCTGCAGGGAATACCCGTGAGTCACCAGCTCGCCGAGGCCGCCGCTGCCGATGATGGCGGCGATCGTCGCGGTCGCCCAGATCTGAACGGCAGCGAGGCGCACGCCGGTCGCGATCAGCGGGATAGCCAGCGGCAGCTCGACCGATCGCATCACCTGGAGTCGGGTCATGCCCATGCCGACTGCCGCCCCGGTGGCCTCTCGATCGACCTCGCGGATGCCGGTGAAGGTGTTGGTCAGAACCGGGGGAATCGCGAAGATCACAAGCGCGATGACCGCAGCGTGAGTCCCATCGCTGACCGGACCCACAACGAGGAACAACATCACGCCGACGATCGGGATCGACCGAGCGCCGTTCGCCACACTCGTCACCACCAACCCACCGCGACGCCATCGAGTCAGGGCCGTCGCCAGTGGGATGCCGATCGCACAGGTCAACACGAGCGAGACCAGCGAGATCCAGATGTGCTGGAACAACAGGTGGAAAACGCCCGCCTCCCCGTCAGCACCAAACCAGCTCGCCTGCGATGAGAACCACGTCGTGACCTGATGCCAGGTCGAGTTGTTCACCTCGACCGGAATCGTCGTCACGTCGCCACTCCCCGCCGCCACGGAGTGATCAGCCGTTGTACGACGAGCAGTACCGCGTCGGCCACCAGCGCGAGCAGGACAGTGAGCACCAGATACGTCATGAGCTGGGTATGTGAGTTGGCCGCGAAGCCCTGGAAGATCTGCTGGCCATAGCCGCCTTGTCCCACGTACCCGCCGATCACCACCAGCTCGATGGTCGACACGACGGCAAGGCGGACACCGGCGATGATCGTCGGCACCGCGATCGGCAATCGAATCTTGATGAAGATCAGCACGTTGGACATGCCCATACCGCGCGCTGCATCGACCACCTCGCCATCGATCTCGTCCAACCCGGTGAGGATGTTGCGCACCAAGATCACCAGGGAGTACGACGCGAGCGGGATGACCACGGTGAGACTGCTGAGCTGGAACACCTTGACCAGCGCCACGATGAACGCCAGCGACGGAACGGCGTACAGCGCTGTGCACAGGTTGGTCACCAGGGTCCGCAGCCACGGCCGCTGCCGCGCGACCGCGGCCATGGGGATCGCGAACAGCAGCCCGAGCAGGACAGCCTCGAGCGTTAGCGTGACATGCGTTCGAGTTGCGGAGAGGATCGTGTGCGCGTTCGACGTGATGTAGTGCCAGCTGAGCCAGGGATCGCCCTGCTTCTCGAAATGGAAGTCGCCAGGAAGGCGCATTCGTGAAACCTAACGCGAGTGGCGACGTTGACCCCATGATCTCGCTGCGGGACGTCGAGAAGCAGTACCCCGACGGCACGGTCGCGGTGCACTCGTTGTCGCT
>DASZTL010000014.1:0-7556 GCA_035548055.1 Mycobacteriales bacterium
CTCGGCATCGGATCGCTGGCCGAGCTGCCGCAGCGCTATCGCGACGCGACCGTGACCGTGCTGCCGTCGCAGGACGAGGCGTTCGGGCTGGTGCTGGTCGAGTCGCTGGCGTGCGGGACACCGGTGGTGGCTGCGGCGTCAGGAGGGATGCCGGAGATCGTGACCGACGGGGTGGGTGCCCTGGCGCGACTCGGTGATGTCACCGACCTGGCCGACGCGATCATCGCCACGGTGAAGCAGGCCGCGGACCCGGAGACGCCGGCGCGCTGCGTCCGGCACGCGCAGCGATGGGGCTGGGACCAGGTCGGCCCCGACCACCTCGCCGCCTATCAGGCCGCCATCGACGCTTAGCTCGCGTTTGAGTTGTGGGTTTCACGTGCCGAATCAGGCCGAATTGGCACGTGAAACCCACAACCTTCGGCGCCGGTGACCACCTTCCACACGTCGGCGCCGGATCCGGGGCTACCCCTCCCCGGTGCCGGACTCTCCGGCGATGCGCTCACTGCTCATCGATGCCATGCGCCGCCACGGTGGCGTGCTCCGCCGCGACGTAGCGATCGAGATCTGCCCCCCTCATGTGGTCGACGACGCGGTTCGATCCGCCGCCATCGTGGTCGCCCACCCGGGCGTCTACCGGCTACCTGAGGCAACCGACATCCGAGCATTGCGGCGGGCCGCGCTCGCGTACTGCCCCGCCGGTGCCTTGTCTCACACCGACGCTCTCGACGAGTGGCGTCTGCCGTCCATGGAGTCGGCTCGAGTCCATGTGACTGTCGGTGGCGACAGCTACCCGGTGTCATCACCCGGCGTTCGCCTTCACCGGCGACGCGGATTCGTCGCCGAGCCACCGGCGACACGAGAGCGGGACGGGTTGCGGGTCGTGCGACTCGAGCAGGCAGTGGTCGAGAGCTGGGGGTTGCTGCCACAGCTCGCCCGGCGCGCGCCCGCCATCGTCGCCGTCCGCGAACGACGCACGACACCTCGGCGTTTGACCGACGTGCTCGACCAGCAGCCAAGGACGCCCGGTGCGCGCGAGCAGCGGAAGCTCTTCACCCTGCTCGCAGCCGGCAACCACAGCGAGCTCGAGATCTGGGGCCACGACCGGGTCTTCTCCGACCAGCGGCTGCCGCGATCCGTCACCCAACACCGGGTGCAGGCCGGTTCGCGCGTTGTCCTTCTGGACCGGGCGTTCCTCGAGGAGATGGTCGCGGTCGAGCTGGACGGTGCCGCCTACCACGGCTCACCAGGCCAGCGCGAGCAGGATGTACGCCGCGACTCCGCCGTGGCCCGACTGGGCTGGCTGACCGTTCGCTACACCCATCCGCGACTTCACACCGACCCGGGCGGAGTGGTCGAGGAGCTACTCGACATCCTCGAACGTCGCCGAGCGCAGCTGCGCCGTGTCGGCTAGGCGCGGCGGCGGATCAGGCCGAGCGTTCGGCGAGCCAGGTCGGCTTGCTGCGAGTGATAGATGACGAAGTGGGAGCGGCCGTAGTGCTTCGAGTAGTGCACCAGGCCGTGACTGGTGCAGTGCCGCAGCAACGCCTTGATCGGAAGCGGCTTGTGGACGTGTACGTCGTCGGCCGCCGGCTCGAGGAAGTTGATCGCCACCAGATCCGCGGTCGCCTCGATCCGCGCCAGAAACGCGAACGGGTCCTCGACGTGCTCGATCACGTCGAAGCAGTACGCCAGCTCGAACCCACCCGGCACCGACGCCTCGACGTCGTGAACCGGCGCGTCGTAGCCGCGACGGGCGAGCCGCCACCTCAAGTACTCCACGCTCGGGTTCGCGAAGTCGGCGAACTCGACGCGATAGCCCGCATCGAGGAAGCGCAGCCCGTCGCTGCCGATCCCGCACCCGTAGTCCAGCAGCCTCGAACCCGGCCCGATCCGCCGCATGATCTCGTCGCGATACGGCCGCTTCGTTCCTGACATCGCAAACACCGTCAGGTCGTAGAGATACGCGGTCGACGTCCGGTAGAACGTCAGCTCGTCCGGCGCCGCTGCCTCTTCGGCATCGACCGCCCGCAGGTGACCACGCAACAGCCGCTCGTCGTACTCGTCACCCAGGTATTCCTTGAGCTCCGAGAGCTCCTGCTCCGCCTCGAACGCGTTGAGATAGACCGGCGCGAATCGCGCAAGCCATGGGTCGACAGATCGCTTCGGCTTGCCCGCGACCGCCCGGAACTTGTTCGCGAAATACGGCTCGAAGTCCGGCCGCCGCTGCATCAACATGTGCTCACCGACGGCGATCCCGCGTAGCCGGCGCTCGTACGACGCCTCGTCGTAGCCATGCAGATGCGCGACGCGCGCCGCCGGCTCGTAACGCAAGGACATTCCGGCGTCGCGCAGCCGGTAGGCGATGTCGAGGTCCTCGTAGTAGTACGTGAACGTCGGATCGAAGCCGTTCGCCGCGTCGAACAGCGTGCGCGGCAACGACACGTTGCACGAGTAGAACCGTCCCCAGCCCGCGTCGGCCCCGATGCCGGCGAGCTCGAACTGCATCCCCGCCTCGTCGATCCACCTCACGAGCGACGTGCGCTTCACCTCCGGGTGCCAGTCCACGCCGCCCAGGACGGCGACCGTCGGACCGCCCTCGGCGGCGTGGCGGGCCAAGTGCCGCTCCACGAGCTGCGGCGTCGGGATCATGTCGTCGCCGAGGAACAGCACCAGCGGGGTTGCCGTCTGCGCAACGCCGAGATTGCGGGCGCGCCCCGGCCCACCCTGTGACACCTGCAGGAAGCGCACGCCCTCCCGCGCCTCGGGGACGGGCTGGTCCTCGCCGTCGAGCACGACCACGACGGCGAAGCCGGAGACCGTCTGCTGCGCCAAGGCATCGAGCGTCCGGGTGAGGATGGGAATGCGGTCGCGAGTCGGGATCACGACGGTGAGATCGCTCGCTGCGGTCACGATCCGTCCATCGGATACCCGAGCTCGCGCAACACGTCCGCGGTCGCGATGGTGACCGCAGCACGCGACGACGGCGCGAGCGAGCGCCACTTGCCGGAACCGATCTCGCCGCTTGCGGGCAGCGGGGTCACCCGCTGCTCGATCCGCTGCGCCGCGGCCGCCCGCGCCTCCTCCGTGACGCCGAGACCGATCCAGGACCACAGCTCCGCGACGACGCGGTGCGGGTCGGCCAGGAGGTCCTCGTAGCGCACCTGACGGAACCGCGGCAGCACCGGCGCGGCCTGCCGTACCGCACCCACCGCCGCCACCCACTCGCGTGCCGCCGCCTCGACCTCGTCGACGCTGGGCTCCGCACCTCCGGTCCATGTGTGCGCCAGCGAGGTCGCGACGTCCCGCCCGTCCCGAACCACATGCAGATACATCGCATCCGGATACATCTGGGCGAGGACCGGAAGCCGCCAGACCGTGGTGGGCGTCTTCTCGCACACGTGCGTCGCGGTCGGCGAGATCCGGTCCCGCATCGTGACCAGCAGGCTGTCGCAGAAGCCACGCATGCCGGTCAGCACGGCGCCGTCGCCGGCCTGCTCGCGCACCTCATCCGCCCACACCGGCGCGATGTCGGTGAACAGCCACGTCTCACCGGTCTCAGTACCCGCGACGAGCGGATGCGCGCTGATCAGCCGGTGCAGCCAGGTCGTGCCGCTGCGCGCCGCGCCGAGCACGACGATGACGCGGTCGCGCAACGGGCTCGCCGACGGCCGGAACCGCTGCGCAGCCAGCCGCCGGCCGCGGCCGCGTCCCCGCCGCGGCTCACCCGTGGCACCGCCTCGCGATTCGGCCAGCCCGGCGACCTGGTCGGCGATCGCGCCCGGATCCGCAGCGAGGTCTGCCGCCGACACGACAAGGTCCGGCTTCGCCGCGGCCGCGCCTTCGCCCGGCTCTCCGTCCGCGACGGCCACGATCACCGCGTCGGGCCACACCGAGCGCAGGTAGGGCCCCAGCACGGCCCCGTGCCCGCACACGTCGACGGCGTACGTCGCCGCCGGCCCGGCCGCCGCCAGAACCAGTCCGTCGACGAGCCGGCGCAGCTCCGCCGTCATGCGGTCGCGGTCGACCAGCGAGGAAACGCCGGCGTCCCCACCTCCGGCTTCGAAGCCCCACAGCAAGCGGGAGATCCGGTTGGGCAGGTTCATCGCGCCGAGCACCGCCCACGACCGTCGCCCCGCCAGGGCAGCGCACAGCGGCTCGGCGGCCTCCGGCGGGTCCGCGAGGACCAGGACCGGAACGTACGACGCGACCGCCGCGGTCACGGGCCCGCGCGGCGGAAGCTGCCGCCCAGGTCTGCGACGCCCGACGTCAGGTCGCGACCGGAGACGTAGAAGGTGACCGGCACCGCCCGCCCCAGCAGCACGCTGTTGCCGCCATCGGCTGAATGGAACGAAGCGGTCGCCAGGAAGCCGCCGCTCGGCAGCGCGAGGACGAGCCGCATCTCGTACTCGCCGATCTCGCCGGTCTGCAGCGGTGGGAACGGCGTCATCAGGTTGGTGTCGGAGTAGACGACCGTCCCCGACTCGGTGGTGATCGTCATGCCCATCACGGGGTTTGCGATATCGGTGGTCGCCTTCACCCGCAGCCGCAACAGGACCTCGTCACCGGTGTCGAAGTGCAGGACGGGCTCACCGGTTCCGGCGTGATGCAACGACAGCGACTCGATGTCCGCGCCGTGAGTCGCAAGATCCCCGACGCCGTACAGGTCTTCCTTCGCCTCGCGGCCGACGACGTTGTAGAACTCCGAGATCGCGTCGAACGTCGCGCCGTCGAAGACCTTCTGCCCGTGGCTCATCACGAGTGCCCGGTCACAGAAGCCCCGAATCACGTTGATGTTGTGGCTGACGACGACGATCGTCGTGCCTTGCGCCCGGATCTCCTGCATCCGGGCGAAGCACTTCAGCTGGAAGGCGAAGTCGCCAACCGCGAGCACCTCGTCGACGAGCAGTACGTCGGGATCCGCGGCAACCGCCACGGAGAAGCCGAGCCGCACGAACATCCCCGAGGAGTAGAACTTCACGGGGGTGTCGATGAACTCCTCGACCTCGGCGAAATCGATGATGCTGTCGAGCCGCCGGTCGATCTCGGCGGACTTCATGCCGAGGATCGTGCCGTTGACGTACACGTTCTCCCGTCCCGTCAGCTCCGGGTGGAACCCGACGCCAACCGAGATCAGGGGCGCGACCTTGCCTCGTACCGACACGACGCCGGTCGACGGCGCCGTGACGCCGCACAGCAGCTGTAGCAGCGTGGACTTACCGGCGCCGTTGCGGCCGAGCACCCCGACGCTCTCGCCCTTGGCGATGTCGAGGTCGATGTTGTCCAGCGCGAGCAACGTGCTGCGCCGACTCCTCGCCCGCAGCTTCAACGCGTTGGCGAGCATCGGCTGGTCGTCGTACTTCACGTAGCGCTTGCTGACGTCACGCAACGAGATGACCGGGCGGTCCTCCGGGACGCTCACAGCAGGTCGACGAACACTCGGTCGCGACGGCACTGCAGCCAGAAGCCGACGCCGCCGAAGACGACACACCACACCAAGCACGCCGTCACGGCTAACCCCAATGCGGAGTCCGAGCCGACCGTCGCAGCCCGGAAGATCTCGATCGGGCCGGCGGCCGGCCCGGCGGCGAGCAGATCCCGCAGGACGTGATGCGAGTCCTGCAGCTTCTCCAGCGGGTAGATGATCGGCGTCAGATAGAAGCCGACGGACAGCACAGCCATCACGATGTAGCGAATGTCGCGGAAGTAGACGTGTAGCGCCGACAGGCACAGCCCGATCGATACGACGAAGAGCATCGCGAGCGCGGCGCCCGGGATCACCAGCAAGAAAGAGATCCCGATTCCGCTGCCGACGACGACCGACATGAGGAGCAGCAGCACGATCCCGATCGTGAACGGGTAGATCGCCGACGCGGCCGTCACCAGCACTGGCAAAGCACGGGGAAAGTAGATCTTTCCGGCCAGCGCGACGTTGTCCACGATCGCGGTCGAGGCGGTCGGGCCTGCGTTCGCGATGTAGTTCCACGGCACGAGCGCGGCATACAGGAAGACGGCGTACTCGTGGTCCGACGCCGCGTAGCTCCGGCCGATCCCGACGACGTGAGTGAACACCAACGCCAGCACGACCGCTTGCACGAGCGGCACGCCGACCGCCCAGACGACGCCGAGCACGGTTCGCCGATACCGGACATAGAAGTCCTTGCGGGCGAGGATCACCAACAGGTGACGTGCCGCCCACAGCTCACGGAGCATCACTCCCGGCGCGGTGGAGGGTCCGCGCAGCTCGAAGCCAACCGCGGACTCGCCAACCACGGGTCCATCGTTTCACGGGCGGCGATGAACCGGCTCAGTCGAGAAAGGGCCTGGCCAGATTCCGGCCGGTGGAGACGCTGCTGCTCCTCCCTCGACGCGCTTGGCGACCATCAGGAGGTGGCACCCCAGCCGGTTGACGAGTGGCGTCACCCGGCACACGGCCTCGATCGCGTCCGCGAGCCGCTGACCGGCGTCGCCCCGCGCATCCAGCCAGCGCGCGCTCCGGCTCTGCGGCGGCGGGAACTCGAAGCTGCTCGCCTTGACCGTCTCGAGGCCGGCGGCGGCGAACATCCGGCGGGTCTCGGCCTGCTTGTGCCAGGTGTGCGGCACCCATGCGGCCGCCTCGCCGTCCTCGAGCAGCTCGGCGCTCACCGGCTCCGGCCAGACCCAGGGGCGGTGCGAGATCAGCCGGTCGTGCCGGAAGCCAACCGCCTTCTCCACGAACGCGAGCGGATCCGACAGCGGGAACCGCAACGGCATCTCCGACGCGTTGTTCGTCGTCATCACCAGGGCCCCGCCGGGCTTGAGGACGCGCGCGATCTCCCACACCGCCAGCTCCGGGCGCAGCAAGTGCTCGATCACCTCAGTGAGGATCACCACGTCCACCGCCGCGTCTGCAAACGGCAGACGCTCGCCGTCGCCACGGATGAACGACGTGCGAAGTCGACAGTCGAGATCGCGATAGCGCTTTGCCGCCGACTCGATGTGGTGGCCACCGAAGTCGAGACCGACGTACGTCGCATCGACGTCACGCAACCGGTCCGCGGCAAGCGCGGATCCGCAACCGATGTCGAGCACGATCCCGCCGAGCGGCAGGTTGGCGCGCGTCGCGTCGCCCACGATCCGGTAACGCATCTCGTGGCGGTGCCCGTGATAGTCGCTCCAGAGGTCGAGCTCCTCCTCGACCGTCGGGACGCACTCGTTGTAGTGCCGGGCGAACACCTGCGGAGTGGCGGTGCGCAGCAGCTCCCACTCGTGCGCCGTCTCAGCGATGCCGCGACGGCGGTAGCGCGAGTACGCCCAGCCCCAGACCGCGACGAGGGCGACCGCACAGCCGATGCGCACTCCGGGCGCCGCGGCGGGCAAGACGACGCCGACGATCAGGACGAGCGGCAGCCCGAGCCGAGCAGCCCGGCCGGGCGAGAGCACCACCCGTCCATTGTCTAGGAGACTGTAGGAACGCCGACGGAAGTCGGCTCGTTACATGGCTGGCGGGCGGGTGGAGGACGGGTGAGCAGGGTCGCGCACTACCTGCCGCGCTGGCTGGAGCTGTCAGCGGGCTTCGT
>DASZTL010000015.1:0-19253 GCA_035548055.1 Mycobacteriales bacterium
GAGGGCGGGCAGCTGCCCGGCAGCAAGGTGTACCCGTGGATCGCGAAGACGCGCGGGTCGACGCCCGGCGTCGGTCTGATCTCGCCGCCGCCGCACCACGACATCTACTCGATCGAAGACCTCAAGCAGCTCATCCACGACTTGAAGAACGCCAACCCGCAGGCCCGGGTGCACGTGAAGCTGGTCGCCGAGGTCGGTGTCGGGACGGTCGCCGCGGGCGTCTCGAAGGCGCACGCCGACGTCGTACTCATCTCGGGTCATGACGGCGGCACGGGTGCTGCACCGCTGACATCGCTCAAGCACGCCGGGTCCCCATGGGAGCTCGGACTAGCCGAGACGCAGCAGACGCTCCTGCTCAACGGGTTACGAGACCGGATCGTCGTGCAGGTCGACGGCCAGATGAAGACCGGTCGCGACGTCGTCATCGCCGCGCTGCTCGGGGCGGAGGAGTTCGGCTTCGCGACCGCGCCACTCGTGGTGTCCGGCTGCATCCTCATGCGGGTCTGCCACCTCGACACCTGCCCGGTCGGCATCGCGACGCAGAACCCGGAGCTGCGCAAGCGGTTCAGCGGCAAGCCGGAGTTCGTGGAGACGTTCTTCGAGTTCATCGCCGAGGAGGTGCGCGAGCACCTCGCGGCGCTGGGCTTCCGCTCTATCGAGGAGGCGATCGGTCACGTCGACTCGCTCGACACGACCGCGGCGATCGAGCACTGGAAGGCGTCGGGTCTCGACCTCGCTCCGATCCTGCACATGCCTGATGTCGAAGGTCCACGTCACTGCACCAGCTCGCAGGACCATGGACTCGACAAGGCGCTGGACCAGACCTTGGTGCAGCTGGCTGAGGGCGCTCTCGCGGACGCGCAGCCGGTCAAGCTCGAGCTACCGGTGCGCAACGTCAACCGCACGGTGGGCACGATCCTCGGTCACGAGGTCACGAAGCGGTACGCCGACGCGGGGCTTCCCGACGACACGATCGACGTGACGTTCACCGGATCCGCGGGCCAGTCGTTCGGCGCGTTCGTGCCGAAGGGCATCACTCTGCGGCTGGTCGGCGACTCCAACGACTATCTGGGCAAGGGGCTGTCGGGCGGTCGGATCACCCTTCGTCCGGACCCCGCCGCGCCGTTCCGCGCCGAGGAGAACGTCATCGCAGGCAACGTGATCCTCTACGGTGCGACCGGCGGTGAGGCGTTCATCCGCGGCGTCGTTGGTGAGCGGTTCTGCGTGCGCAACTCCGGCGCAGTTGCCGTGGTCGAGGGTGTGGGCGACCACGCCTGCGAGTACATGACGGGCGGCCGGGTCGTCGTACTCGGTCCGACCGGGCGAAACGTGGCAGCGGGCATGTCCGGCGGGGTCGGTTACTTCCTCGACCTCGACACCGGGCGGGTCAACGGCGAGATGGTTGACCTCGACGAGCTCACCGATGAGGACCGCGAGTTCTTGCGCGACGTCGTCGCGAGACATCAGCGGGAGACCGACTCGACCGTGGCCGCTGGTCTGCTCGCCGACTGGGACCGCGCGGTCGAACGGTTCGCGAAGGTGATGCCCCGCGACTACAAGCGCGTCCTCGCGGCTGCCACGGCCGCCGAGGAAGCCGGACAGGACGTGGACGAAGCGATCATGGCGGCGGCACATGGCTGACCCGAAGGGCTTTCTCACGACGCCGCGGGAGACGCCGAAGCGGCGTCCGGTGGATGTGCGGATCCAGGACTGGCGCGAGGTCTACGAAGACTTCCCCGAGGACCACCTGCAGAAGCAGGCCGGGCGCTGCATGGACTGCGGCATCCCGTTCTGCCATCAGGGCTGCCCGCTGGGCAACCTCATTCCCGAGTGGAACGACCTGGTCTGGCGCGACGACTGGCAAGAGGCCATGGAGCGGCTGCACGCGACGAACAACTTCCCGGAGTTCACCGGGCGGCTGTGCCCGGCGCCGTGTGAGACCGCGTGCGTGCTCGGCATCAACTCCGACCCGGTCACGATCAAGCAGGTCGAGGTCGAGATCGTCAACCGCGCATGGGACGAAGGCTGGATCAAGCCGCAGGTCGCCGAGCGGCTGTCCGGCAAGACCGTGGCCGTCGTCGGATCGGGCCCGGCTGGTCTCGCCGCGGCCCAGCAGCTGACTCGGGCCGGTCACACCGTGGTCGTCTACGAGCGCGCCGACCGGATCGGCGGCCTGCTGCGCTACGGCATCCCCGAGTTCAAGATGGAGAAGCGACACCTCGATCTGCGCCTGCTGCAGATGGAAGAGGAGGGCACGCGCTTCCGGGCCGGCGTGAACGTCGGCGTCGACATCACCGCCGAGCAGCTGCGCAAGCGCCACGACGCGATCGTGCTTGCGGGCGGCTCGACGATCCCGCGCGATCTCGGCGTACCGGGACGGGAGTTCGAGGGCGTTTACCCGGCGATGGACTACCTGCCGCTTGCCAACCGCGTGCAGCAGGGCGACATCGAAGCGCCTCACATTACGGCTGCGGGCAAGGACGTGATCATCCTCGGCGGTGGTGACACCGGCGCTGACTGTCTTGGTACGGCGATCCGGCAAGGCGCGAAGTCCGTCACCCAGCTCGAGATCCTGCAGCGGCCACCGCAGCAGCGGGTCGACTCGATGCCGTGGCCGACGTACCCGATGATCTACCGCGTCTCGAGCGCCCACGAAGAGGGCGGCGAACGGGTGTACGCCGTGTCGACACAGCGCTTCGTCGGTGACGCTGACGGCCGGGTGTCAGGTCTGGTGATCGCGGAGGTCGACGAGAAGTTCAACCCGATCGCAGGCACGGAGCGCGAGCTGCCCGCTCAGCTCGTGTTACTCGCGATGGGCTTCCTCGGCCCGGAGAAGGGCGCACTGCTCGATGGGCTCGAAGTCGAGTTCGACCAGCGTGGCAACGTTGCACGCAGTGGCGAGTGGATGACGAACGTCGACGGCGTGTTCGTGTGCGGCGACATGGGCCGCGGCCAGTCGCTCATCGTGTGGGCGATCGCGGAGGGCCGTGCCTGCGCCGCATCGGTGGACCGCTGGCTGATGGGGGACACCCAGCTGCCGTCACCGGTTGTCCCCACAGACCGTCCGATCGCCTAACGCTTCCCCCCCCCGAAGTAGCACATGTTGCCCTTGCGGAATAGGACAGCGGGGACATGGAGGGCGATAAGTCGAGGGTTCATGTGCTACTTCGAGTTGAAGCGGTGCCGGGAGCGGGATTCGAACCCGCATGCCCTTTCGGACAAACGCTTTTGAGGCGTCCGCGTATGCCATTCCGCCACCCCGGCCTTGTCGTCAGATTAGGACACGACGCATGAGTCATAGGCTCGGTTGCGTGACGAACGGTGCGCCGCGGCGGGTTCTCATTGCCGAGGACGAGGCGCTGATCCGGCTCGATCTCAAGGAGATGCTCGAAGAGGAGGGCTATGTCGTCGTGGGTGAGGCGGGTGACGGCCAGCAGGCGATCGAGCTCGCCACCGCGACTTCGCCTGACGTCGTGATCCTCGACGTGAAGATGCCTGTGCTCGACGGGATCTCCGCGGCTGAGCGGATCGTTGCCGACCAGATCGCGCCCGTCGTGATGCTGACGGCGTTCAGCCAGCGTGAGCTCGTCGAGCGAGCGGCAGAGGCCGGCGCCATGGCCTACGTCGTCAAGCCGTTCGGCAAGGCCGACCTGTTGCCGGCGATCGAGATATCGGTCAGCCGGCACCAGCAGATGCGCGCCCTGGCGGGGGAGGTCGCCGATCTCACGGAGCGGCTCGAGACCCGCAAGCTGCTGGACCGGGCGAAGGGCAAGCTCCAGGCCGACCACGGCATGACCGAGCCTGAGGCGTTTCGGTTCATCCAGAAGGCCGCGATGGACGGTCGAAAGTCGATGCGCGAGGTCGCGCAGGTCGTGCTCGAGCAGTCGGACTCCACCCGCTCGTGAGGCCGTTTGGGCGAATACGCCCAACGGACGACTTTGGTAACGACCTGGCAACGGTTGCCCATGTGGCCGATGTTGCCGCTAGGTTGCCGAACGAACGGGTGTCGACCAGTTGAGAGGAGCAAGGATGCAGACCGGTCGATCGATTCGGCTTGTCGTGCCGCTCGCGGTTGCTGCGGTCACTGCCGCAGGCTGCGGCAGCAGCTCAAGTGGGGGGAGTAGTGGCAGCACCACTTCCTCGAAGTCCTACACGATTGCCTGCCAAGGTCCGCTGACCGGCGACAACGCCGCGCTCGGCATCAACATCTGCGATGGCGCGAAGCTCGCCATCGACCAGGCGAACGCGAAGGGCGACCTGCCTTACACACTCAAGTACCTCGGAGTCGACGACCAGGGTTCGCCGGACAAGGCGCCCGCCGCGTCGCAGAGCGAGGTGTCGAACTCGAGCGTTGTCGCTGTCGTCGGTCCGGCGTTCTCGGGCGCGACGCAGGCCAGCGAGAAGAACTTCGCCGACGCCGGCCTGGTCTCCGTCACCGCATCGGCAACCTTGCCGACGCTGACGGACGCCGCCAACGGCTTCACCACCTTCTACCGGGCAATCGGCACCGACAGCTCCCAAGGTGCGGGTGCGGCCGACTACCTGACCAAGAAGCTGGGCGCCAAGTCGGTGTACTCGATCGACGACGCCGAGGCGTACGGTCAGGGCCTCGCGAAGGTTCTCGAGGGCGCGCTCAAGAGCGCCGGCGTCTCGGTGACCCACGACAGCCTGCCGCAGGGCACCAAGCCCGGTCCGGAGGCGTCGAAGGTCGCGCAGGCGAACCCCGACGCGGTCTACTACAGCGGTTACTACGCCGACGGTGGCCCGTTGCTGAAGGCACTGCGATCGGCCGGCTACAAGGGCACGTTCATGTCGGACGACGGCGTGAAGGACCCGAACTTCATCAAGCTGGCCGGCGCGGCCAACGCCGAGGGCACGTACTTCACCTGCCCGTGCTCGGACCCGAGCAAGGCGGCCGACTTCTTCACGGCCTACAAGGCCGCCTTCAACCAGGAGGCCGGCACGTACTCGGCTGAGGCGTACGACGTCGCCAACGCCATCATCACGGCGATGAAGGGTCTCGGCTCGGACATCACCCGATCCGCGCTCGCCAGTGCCGTGGCTGACGTCAACTACGACGGCATCACGAAGACGGTGGCGTTCGGTTCGGACCACGAGCTGAAGTCGACGACCGTCTACCTGTACCAAGTCGAAAACGGTGCCATCAAGTATCTGGGTGCCATCGACGACCTCATCTAGTCGCAGCAGCCGCTAGCAAGATCGAGTGCTGGCAATAGAGGCGTCGCGGGCCGGAGCGTTATAGCGTCCGACCCGCGGCGCCTCTGCTGCGTCGTACCGCACCGCTCAACGGGGAGCCGCCGCGCCGATGTGCTTCACGCATAACTTCTGGCCGCTACTGGTCAGCGGGATCGAGAACGGCTCGGTCTATGCGCTGGTCGCTCTCGGGTACACGCTGGTGTACGGCGTCCTGCAACTGATCAACTTCGCGCACAGCGAGGTGTTCATGAGTGGGGCTTTCGGGGGACTCTTCGCCGTTCAGCAGGTCGTCGGCTCCAAGCAACCGCATGGCTTGGAGACCGTCGCGCTCATCGCCTTGGGTGTCGTCGCGGGCGCGATTGTTGGCGGTGCTGCCGCCTACCTCCTCGAGCGGGTCGCCTACCGACCGCTCCGGCGACGCGGCGCCCCGCCGCTGGCCTTCCTCATCAGTGCGATCGGCGCCTCGTTCTTTGCGCTCAACCTTGCCGGGAAGGAGTTCGGCAACAACCCCATCGCGGTCCCGACCCTTTACAACGAACGCGCCGTCTTCCACATCTTCGGTGCGCCGGTACTCAACACCTACCTGATCATCTTCGGGGTCGCCGCGGCCCTGTACTTGCTGACCGACCAGGTGATCAGCCGCACGCGTCTGGGCCAAGGGATTCGCGCGGTTGCGCAGGACGCCGAGACGGCGAGCCTGATGGGCGTGAACGTCGAGCGCATCATCGTCGCGACCTTCGTCCTGGGCGGCCTGCTCGGCGGCGCCGGAGGCTTCCTCTACGGCATGGCGTACAACGTGCAGTTCAACATGGGCTTCTTCCCCGGACTCAAGGCGTTCACCGCCGCGGTGCTGGGCGGCATCGGCAACATCCGGGGTGCGGTCGTCGGCGGGCTGCTGCTTGGAGTGATCGAGTCACTCGGTGTTGCGTGCATCCAGACTCAGTGGTCGGACACGATCGCCTTCCTCGTCCTGGTCCTCGTGCTGATGGTCAAGCCGACCGGCCTGTTCGGCGAGAGTCTGGGGCGGGCGGCGTGACCGCCCCCGTTGCCCCGCGTCGGCGGATCCGGCTGGCCGAAGGGGCGCGCGGACGACTTGTCGGATGGCTGTCGATGGTGCTGCTGCTAGCGCTCATCAGCGGGCCGGGCGGCAGCTCAACCGCGCTTTCCTATGGCTTCCGGCACTCGATCCTGCGGCCTCGAGTGATCCCGTTCGTGGTCGTCGGCGTCGTGGCGTGGGCGCTGGTCGAGCTCGGGCGGACGCAGCGTCAAACGGTGCGGTCCGCCGTCATGGGACGGCTCGAGGGTGTCAGGCGGCGGACCGGCGGCGTGATCCCACGCAACCGGCTGACTCGCAGCGCGCTCCCGATCGCCGCGCTGGTCGTCGCGGTCGCGATCCCACCGTTCCTCAACGGCTACTGGCAGACCGTGCTCGTGCAGGAGATGGGGATCTTCACGCTGCTCGCGCTCGGACTCAACGTCGTCGTCGGTTTCGCCGGCCTCCTCGACCTCGGCTACATCGCGTTCTTCGCGGTCGGCAGCTACACCACGGCGTACTTCACGGGTCGCCTTCCGGTGCTCCCGCCATTCACGCTCAACCCGTTCTGGATCCTGCCGATCGCGATCCTCGCCGCGCTCATCGCGGGCGTGGTCCTCGGTGCCCCCACCCTGCGGCTACGCGGGGACTATTTGGCGATCGTCACACTCGGCTTCGGTGAGATCGTCTTCAGCTTCGCCCGCAACAAGACCGACGTCACCAACGGCGACAGCGGTGCGTTCAACATTCCGCACTTCTCGATACACACCGCCGGCATCCACTACACCTGGGGTGGCAAACAGCTGCCCTACTACTGGGTGCTGCTCGTGTTCGTCGTACTGATCATGTTCCTGTTCCGCCGGCTGGAGAACTCTCGCGTCGGTCGGGCGTGGACCGCGATTCGCGAGGACGAGGTGGCTGCCGCGGCCACCGGCGTGCCGACGGTGCGCTACAAGCTCCTGGCCTTCGCGATCGGGGCTTCGACGTCAGGGTTCGCAGGCGTGCTGTACGCCGCGAACGTCGGCTTCATCACCGACACCAACTTCGTCCTGCAGCAGAGCATCCTTGTGCTCGTTCTCGTGATCTTCGGCGGGATGGGCTCGATGTGGGGTGTCCTGGTCGGCGCCGCATTCCTCGAGTGGCTACCCGAGAAGCTGCGCGGATCGGTGCCGCCGTCCGATCGCTTCATCTACTTCGGCTTGCTGATCATCCTGGTGATGATCTTTCGCCCGCAGGGCATGATCCCGTCGCGCCGTCGCGCGTTGGAGATCAGGCAGGCAGAGGCCGGGATCGGCGAGGCCGACGCGCTCGGACTTCCGAAGGAGGTCCAGTAGTGACCGCGCCGGCGGCCCCGGCCGAGCGTCCGGCATTGGACGACGCGGTGATCCGGGTCGACGACGTCACCTTGCGCTTCGGCGGTGTGACGAGCCTGTCCGAGGTGTCTCTGGTCGCGCCGCGTGGTGAAGTGATGGCGGTCATCGGGCCCAACGGCGCCGGAAAGACCTCGCTGTTCAACTGCCTCACCGGGGTCTACGTCCCGCAGGAGGGAACGATCTCACTGGTGCGACCGGACGGCTCGACGGCGCGGCTTAACGGCCGCAAGCCGTACTCGGTCACTCGGCTGGGTGTCGGGCGAACGTTCCAGAACATCAGGCTGTTCAACGCCCTGACGGCCGTCGAGAACGTGAAGGTGGGCGCCGACGCCCGCGGCAAGGCGGGTCCGGTCAGCGTCATGCTGGGGCTGCCACGGATGCGTCGAGAAGAGCATGCCGCGACCGAGAAGGCACTCGAGCTGCTCTCCTTCGTCGGCCTGTCCGGCCGACATGACGCGCTCGCCTCGGCACTGTCGTACGGCGAGCAGCGGCGGCTAGAGATCGCCCGCGCACTGGCGACCGGCCCACAGGTCCTGCTGCTCGACGAGCCGGCAGCCGGAACGAACCCGGCCGAGAAGAACGACCTGGCTCGGCTGATCACCCGTATCAACGCAGAGCTCGGTACGTCGGTCCTGCTGATCGAGCACGACATGAAGCTCGTCATGTCGGTCGCGTCGTACGTCGTGGTGCTCAACTTCGGCCGGGTGATCGCCGCGGGCGCACCGGAGCAGATCCAGCGAGACCCCGCCGTCATCGAGGCCTATCTCGGCACGACGCAAGACGACGAAGGGACGCACGGCGATGCTGCTGACGATTGATTCGCTACGCGTCGCCTACGGGCGGATCGAGGCGCTGCGCGGGATCGACCTCGAGATCGAAGAAGGCGAGATCGTCACGTTGCTGGGTGCCAATGGCGCCGGCAAGACGACCACGTTGCGGACGATCTCGGGTCTGCTCAAGGCGTCGGCGGGCTCGGTGACGTTCGACGGCCGCCGGATGGACGGCCTGGCGGCGCACGAGATCGTGGCTGCGGGCATCGGTCACGTTCCAGAAGGTCGCCGGGTCTTCCCGCGAATGTCGGTGCTGGAGAACCTGCAGATGGGTGCCTACCAGCATCGCGGCGAGACCGCGACAGACCTCGAGCGGGTGTACACGCTGTTCCCGGTCTTGCAGGAGCGGCGCACCCAGACCGCCGGCACGCTCTCCGGTGGCGAACAGCAGATGCTGGCGATCGGCCGGGCCCTGATGGGTCGCCCGAGGCTGCTGTTGCTGGACGAGCCGTCCATGGGGCTGGCGCCGATGATCGTGGCGCGAATCTTCGAGATCATCCGCGAGATCAGCGCGCAGGGGACGACGATCCTGCTCGTCGAGCAGAACGCGGCCCAGGCACTCCGGCTGGCCGGGCGCGGCTACGTGCTCGAGACCGGAGAGATTGCACTCGCCGACCGGTCCGCGGCGCTTCTCGCAGACGATCGAGTCCGCTCGGCATACCTGGGCGAGAGCGTCGCCTAGCCAACCGGTCGAGCCCAACGCTTTGGACGTCTCAACCGCAGTTGAGACGCCGAGATCGTAGGGCTCGACGAACAGAAAAAGGAAGCCCGGCACCTTTGGGTCCACCCGCGTTCTTCCCCGTAACGCGGACGTTGTCTACTCGGTGCCGGGCTCCGCGATGAATCTAGTAACCGGTCCTCGGGCGGGGCAACGCGGGTCCGAGTTGTTCACCCTGGGACTTAGGGCGGCTATTGCGGGCGAATTCCAAACCGCGCGGCTGTGGCGGGGTCTGTGGTGTTGCCGTCCCAGGGGGCGCACTCAACACGTACCGGCGTCGAGCCGAAGGAGGACTTGAGAGCTGCCGCCTCCTTCTTGGCTCTGGCTGCGCCTGTGACGATCATTGGCTCATAAGCGAACTCGGGGGACCCGGAGGAACTTCCTGGCACGAAGGCCTGTACCCGCCATTCGCTGCGGTCTGGCCCGCTGACCTTGTCGGCCTTGTCGGCTTGGCCGCGCTTGAAGAGCCTCACGCTGCACCTCCCGAGAACCGCGGGCTCGGCCTCACGTTCGTCACGATATCGCCACCAGTCCCGGTGCGTAGGGCCGAACGGCCCTTACTGCCTGGTGTCGGTGGCGCTAACGTTCAGCCACCAGCGCCGCCGCCCAGTGGCGGCGCGCGTCGCCGGGGGGCCGGTAGTCGTCCTGGATGCCCGTCCAGACGACAGCAAGGAGGCGCTCGTGTCGCGATCGCAGGTCGTCACCCGGATCGCGACGGTCGGTGACATTCCAGCGCTGCTCGAGCTGTGGGGCGAGCTGCGCCAGATCGGCGGGCGCGGTGAGCGCGCCAACAATCCGGTGTCCACCGTCGAGGTCCGCGACCGGCTGACCCGAGTGCTCGAGAACCCATCGTACCGGATCGTGATCGCCTGTCTCGAGGAAGCACCCGCGGGCATGATCGTGTTGCAGGCAACGCGGCCGGATCCGTTCACCGACGCGCGGGTGGTCAATGTGGCGCACCTCGTGGTCTCGAGGAGCACGCAGCACAAGGGGGTGGGCCGCGCGTTGCTGGCGTCGGCGGCGGACTTCGCGACCGAACGGCGCCTTGATCAGGTGTCGGTCAGCGTCTATCCGTCGTTGCGCGAAGCGAGCCGGTTCTTCGCCCGGCTCGGATTCACTCCGGCCGCCACCCGACGGGTTGCGCCGCTGTCGGTGCTTCGGCGCCGGCTCGGTGCCGATCCGTCGACGCCGGCGTTGGGTGACGCGATCCGCCGGCGTACCCGTCTCGTCCGGCCGGTCCCGGTGCAACGGGCACGGCGTAAGGCCACCGACAGCGGCGAGCTCCCGAAGGAGCCGACTGAGCGTCGCGCGGAGGCGCGCTAGTCGACATCGCGCGGAGGCGCGCTAGTCGGCGTCGCGCAGCAGCGCGGTGAGCCGGGCAGTGCAGACGCGCCGCTCCTGGTCGTCAGTGATCACGATCTCGTACGTCGCGAGGGTGCGGCCGAGGTGCAGCGGCGTCGCCACACCCGTGACGTAGCCCTCGGTCGCCGCGCGGTGATGTGTCGCGTTGATCTCGATGCCCACCGCGGCTCGACCGGGTCCGGCGTGCAGCAGCGCCCCGACGGAGCCCAGCGACTCGGCGAGGACGCAGGACGCGCCGCCGTGCAGGAGGCCGAGTGGTTGCGTGTTCCCGGCGACGGGCATCCGGGCGACCATTCGCCGCGCATCGAGCTCGAGGAACTCGATCCCCATGCGCGTCGGAAGGTCACCGAGCGGGTCGTCGATGTTGGATGGCGGTTCCGTGGGTGTGGTCACAGGCTGACATTACGATGCCGAACATGCCCGCCGTCGTCCCGCCCAGCGCCGCGGAGGGCCCGGGGCGCCTGCTCCTCCTCGACGGTCACTCGCTGGCGTATCGCGCGTTCTTCGCGCTTCCGGTCGAGAACTTCTCCACCACCACCGGACAGTCGACCAATGCCGTCTACGGGTTCACGGCGATGCTCATCAACGTCCTGCGGGACGAGGCGCCGACCCATGTCGCGGTGGCCTTCGACGTCGGCCGCAAGACCTTCCGGACCGTGGCGTACGCCGAGTACAAGGCGACCCGCAAGGAGAGCCCGTCCGAGTTCAAGGGCCAGGTCGAGCTGATCAAGGACGTCCTCGAAGCGCTCACCATCCCGACGCTGTCGCTCGAGGGCTTCGAGGCGGACGACCTGATCGCCACGCTCGCCGTGCAGGGCGCCGACGCCGGCATGGACGTGCTGATCGTCACCGGCGACCGCGACGTCCTGCAGCTCGTCAACGACCGCGTCACGGTGCTGATGACCCGCAAGGGGATCAGTGACATGACCCGCTTCACCCCGGAAGAGGTGAAGGCGAAGTACGACCTCACCCCGGCGCAATATCCGGACTTCGCGGCTCTGCGCGGTGACCCGAGTGACAACCTCCCGTCCATCCCGGGCGTCGGGGAGAAGACCGCCTCGAAGTGGATCCGCGAGTTCGGCTCGCTCGACGAGCTCGTCGCGAAGGTCGATCAGGTCCCGGGCAAGGCCGGGCAGGCGCTCCGCGACCACCTCGAAGGCGTCATTCGCAACCGGCAGCTCACCGAGCTTCGGCGAGACGTGCCGCTCGAGGTCGGGCCGGCTGACCTGCAGTTCGGTCAGTGGGATCGCGAGGCGGTTCACCAGCTGTTCGACACGCTGCAGTTCCGGGTGCTGCGGGAGCGGCTCTACGCGACCCTGTCGGCAGTGGAGCCCGAGGCCGACGCCGGGTTCGAGGTGCAGGGCGAGTCGCTCGGCCCGGACCAGGTTGCGGCGTGGCTCGAGGGTCACGCTCGCGGAGCCGGCAACCACGGCGTGTCCGTCGCCGGCACGTGGGGTCGCGGCACCGGTCAGGTCACGCGCATCGCGATCGCGGCGCCCGACGGCACGGCGGCCGCGCTCGAACCTGAACAGCTCACTGCCTCCGACGAGCAGGCGCTCGCCGGATGGCTCGCCGACGCGTCCATCGCGAAGGTGTTCCACGACGTGAAGGGTCCGTTGCTCGCCCTGGGCTCCCGCGGCTGGTCGGTGGCAGGCGTCGCGAGCGACACCGCGTTGGCGGCGTACCTCGCCCTGCCGGGACAACGTTCGTTCGATCTCGGCGACCTCTCGCTGCGCTACCTGCGCCGAGAGCTCCGTGCCGAGGTGCAGGACGGCCAGCTCTCCTTGGACGGGTCGGCGGAGGCGGACGTCGCGCAGGCGGAGATGGTGCGGGCTCGCGCCATCGTCGACCTCGGCGAGGCGCTCGACGCCGACCTCGAGCGGCGAGGTGGGACCCGGCTGCTGGCGGAGGTGGAGCTGCCGCTGACCGCGTTGCTCGCCGACATGGAGCGGGCCGGCATCGCGGCCGATGTCGACTGGCTCGCCGAGCTGGAGGCGCGATTCGGTGGTGAGGTGAAGCAGGCCGCCGACGCGGCGTACTCCGTCATCGGGCACGAGGTGAACCTCGGCTCCCCGAAGCAGCTTCAGCAGGTCCTGTTCGACGAGCTCGACCTTCCCAAGACCAAGAAGATCAAGACCGGCTACACGACCGATGCCGAGGCGCTGCAGGAGCTGTACGCGAAGTCGGGCCATCCGTTCCTCGAGCACCTCTTGCGCCATCGGGACGTGTCGCGCCTGAAGACGGTGGTCGACTCGCTGATCCCGATGGTGGATGACAGCGGCCGGGTCCACACGACCTTCAACCAGATGGTCGCCGCGACCGGGCGGCTGTCGAGCACGGACCCGAACCTGCAGAACATCCCGGTGCGCACGCTCGAGGGCCGCGAGATCCGCAAGGCGTTCATCGTGGGCGCTGAGTACGACTCGCTGATGACGGCTGACTACTCGCAGATCGAGATGCGCATCATGGCTCACCTGTCGCATGACGCGGGTCTGATCAAGGCGTTCACGTCGGGCGAGGACCTGCACACCTTCGTCGCCGCGACCGCGTTCGGCGTTCCGATCGAGCGAGTCGAGCCGGAGCAGCGCCGGCGGATCAAGGCGATGTCCTATGGCCTCGCCTACGGCTTGTCGGCGTACGGGTTGTCGCAGCAGCTCGGCATCACGCCGCCCGAGGCGCAAGAACAGATGGACCAGTACTTCTCGCGGTTCGGCGGCGTCCGCGACTACCTCAAGGGCGTCGTCGATCAGGCCCGCAAGGACGGCTACACCGAGACGATCCTCGGCCGGCGCCGATACCTGCCCGACCTGACCAGCGACAACATGCAACGTCGGCAGATGGCCGAGCGGATGGCGCTGAACGCGCCGATCCAAGGTTCCGCGGCTGACATCATCAAGGTGGCGATGCTCAACGTCGAACGCGCCCTGCGCGAGGCGAAGCTGATGTCGCGGCTGCTGCTCCAGGTGCACGACGAGCTGGTTCTCGAAGTCGCGCCGGGGGAGCGCGAGCAGGTCGAGCAGCTGGTCTGCCGCGAGATGGGCGCGGCGTACGTGCTCGGGGACGTTCGTCTCGACGTTTCGGTCGGATATGGCAAGAACTGGGACGAAGCCGCTCACTAGAGAGTCGCGCAATCTGCGCTGATTAGGGACTTTCGACCTCTGTCCCCATAGCCATCAAAACCGCCCGGTTTAGCCATGGTCACACCGACCTGTGATGAGAACCATGACCTTCATGGGACGTTCTGCGCGAAGCTCGTTGGTAGTCGGTGTCCTGCTCACCGTCCTCGGCGCCCTGGTCATCGATCACGGCGACCGGGTCGGACTGCAGCTGATCCATCTCGGGGAGATGGGGTTGGCGGTCGGCGCCGTCCTGGGCCTGGTTCCCGACCGGGCTCCCGCCTGGCGAGCTGCGGGATTCGCCGTGGGCTTCGTCGCGGCATGGGGCGGCTTCGCCCTGCGTGCCGGCGTGCTTCCGGACATCCCGCTCGGGCGCGCGATCGCGACGGTCGCCGTGCTCGGCGTGGTCACCGTCGTCACTGTGGCTTCGGTCGGTCGGCTGCCGCTATGGGCCGGGCTGCTCGGGGTCGCCGCATTCTCCGGTGGGTACGAGACGACCTTCTCCACCAATCCGGCCGGCTTCGTCAGCGACTCGATGACCGACGCGACGACCATCGCGCTGGCCGTCGGGCTCGGCTTCTTCGCCGTGACCCTCGTCGACGGGTTCGTCCGCTCGCACGTCGACGGCAGCCAGCCGACCCCACCGACCCCACCGACGCCGCCAGCACCACCGCGGGCGCTTCGGCATCCCGTCGCCGCCGCGATTCCGGCACAGCGCGACTCTGACGCGTTCGACGACACCCTGGTGTCGACCCTGACAGGAGAAGACCGATGACCGGCGAACGGGCGTATCGCAGCTCTGCCACAAGGCGGCGTTTCGCCTTCGTCGCACTCGGCGGGATCTGTGCCACCGCCGTTGGCGTGACGGTAGGCGGAGGTGGCTCGGCAGCCGCGAGCGCGGCATCGGCAACCCCGACGAGCATCGCCGACCACGAGACGGTGCAGGTCGTCGCCGACCAGACCGGCAAGGTCACGGCGTCACGGTTGTTGAACCAGCTCGAGATCGTCGGCGACGGGCACTTCGTCGTCGTCGAGCCGACCGCGACCGACGGCCTGCGCAACCTCAATGGCTTCTCGTTGCCAAAGGTCACCGACGGCAAGGCCGTCTGGGACCTCACGGTTCACGGCAAGGCCCAGCGCCGTACCGTCGCGAACCTGCCGAAGGAGAAGCTGCCGCTCACCGTCCACGCGTCCTACACGCTGGACGGGCAGCCGATCGCCGCCAAGGACATCGTGGGCAAGAGCGGCCTGCTCAAGGCGACGTACGTCGTCTCCAACGTCAGTGCCACGCCCGAGACGATCACCTACCGGGATGGCCATGGTCACCTTCGCTACGCCATGGCGAACGTCGTCATGCCGATCGTCGGGCAGCTCATGACGACGCTGCCGGGCTCGTTCCAGGACGTTCAGGCGAAGTTCGGCACGCTCGCGGCGGACGGCCACGGTGGGACGATCACCAGCTGGCAGCTCGTGATGTTCCCGCCGCTCGGTCAGGCCAGCCAGACACTGACCTATACCGCGCAGCTGGACCACGCCTCCCTCCCTGAGGTCACGCTCCAGGCCATTCCGGTCGCGCCCAACGCGACCCGGGGCACCCGGTACGGCGAGCAGCGCATCAACAGTGGCGCGCACGCGGCGCGGCAGGCAACGCAAGGCGGCGTCAAGCTGGACGGCGGGCTGGTCAAGCTCGCCGACGGCGCCGGGCAGCTCCTCGACGGCTTGAACCAGCTCTACGCGGGAGCAGCGCAGCTCACGGCCGGTCTGAAGGACGGGGCGGCGCCCGGAGCCCGCAAGCTGGCCGACGGCATCGGCTCAGCCAAGGCGGGCGGCTCCGATCTCGCCGGCGGCCTCGGCAAGCTCGACCGTGGCACCGAGCAGCTTCACTCCGGGATCGCCGCGGGCGTGCCCGGTTCGCAGCAGCTCGCGGCCGGCGCGGCCCAGGTCGGCACCGGTGCGAAGTCGCTGAGTGACGGCGCGACGCAGCTCTCCGACGGCACGAACGCCGCCGCGGCGGGCTCGGCCGCTCTGGTCTCCGGTCTGCAGCAGATCTCGGCCGGCCTCGGTCTGCTCGCCGACTCCGGCAGCGGGCTGCCGGCGGCGCTCTCGGCGGCGCAGCAGCTGCAGCTCGGCGTGGCCGCCCTCCTTTCCGGTCTCGGTGACGCCTCGACATCGGGCACCGTCCTCAACGGCTTGGCGCAGCTGAGCGGCGGGCTCACCCAGACCGCGACCGGGTTGTCCGGGCTGGGCGACCCGACCGCCGGGCTACCGGCCGCGAAGGCGGGGGTCGACCAGGTGGCCACCGGTCTGTCGGGTGCGGCCACCACGTCGATCCCGGCTCTGCAAACCGCGCTCACCCAGGCGCAGGGTGTCGTCTCCTCGCTCCTCGGCCAGGTCCTCGACCTCACCCAGCTCGGTGAGCTCAATGCGCTGTCGTCCGCACTCGGTCAGGTCAACACCGGTCTCGGTCAGTTGCTGACCGCGACCCAGCAGGCCGTGGGGGCGTTGCAGACGGTGAGCACCGGGCTCGGCAGCGCCGTGACCGGCGTCACGCAGCTGCAGACCGGCGTCGGTCAGCTCCAGAGCGGCGCGGCGCAGCTCATCTCAGGCGTGACGCAGGTGAAGCTCGGCCTCGCTTCCGGCAACCAGGCATCGCCGGGCATCGCCGAGGGACTCGCCCAGCTCGTCGCCGGGCTCACCACGGCGGTCGGAGGGGTCTCGTCACTGAACACCGGTCTGGGCACCCAGGCGCTTCCCGGTGCACAGAGTCTCGACGCCGCGCTCGGCCAGATCGCGACCGGCGCCGGTCAGCTGGCGACCGGCGCGGGTCAGCTCGCCGACGGCGCCGGACAGGTGGCCGGCGGCACCGCGCAGAGCGCGGCCGGCCTCGCGGAGCTGATGCGACAGACCGGGAAGCTGGCGAACGGTCAGCACGCCGCGCACGTCGGCGCGAAGCAGCTGTCGGACGGTCTGGCGCAGCTGCTCACCGGCGGTGACCAGCTCGCCTCCGGCATCAGTGATGCCGCGGATGGCGCAAGTCAGCTGGCGGACGGCCTGAAGCAGGCGAAGGCCGGACCGAAGCAGCTCGGCGGCGGCTTGACGAAGATGCGTCACAAGGGCGCGCAGGAGCTCATCAAGTCGGGCAATGCCAACGCCGTGAAGTACGGCAAGGAGTACGGCGTGCTGCAGGCGCTCGACGCGAAGGCGGCGAACGGTGGGTTGCTCTACGAGCCGCCGGCCGGTGCATCGGGTGCCGCGGCGTACAGCTACACGCTGTCCGCGGCCTCGCACGAGAGCTCCGACAACGCGAAGCGTGGAGCGGCGGCCATCGCGCTCATCGTCCTGGCCTCACTGGTCGGCACGCTGCTGCGCCGCCGCGTGCTCCCGACCGGCTAAACACCTGATCGGCAACGCCATTCTCCTCGGTCAGGGCTTGCGGGTGAGGAAGATCGCGGTACCCGGGATGAGCTCGCCGCGCAGCTTGCTCCACTGACCCCACACGTGGTCGTTGCCGGCCGGCCACTCGGGCTCGAGCAGGTCTTCGAGGACAAGGCCGGCGGTCACGATCTCGCGAATCCGGTCGCCCAGGGTGCGGTGGTGCTCGACGTACGTCGGGGTGCCGTCGCTGTCGACCTCGACGTAGGGGCGGCGGCTGAAGTACGACGTCTTGGCGGTCAGACCGTTGGGCCCGGGGTCGTCGAGGAACGACCAGCGGATCGGGTGTGTCACGGAGAACACCCACCGTCCCCCGGGGCGAAGGACGCGCGCGACCTCACGCATGACCGCCTCGGAGTCGGCGACGAAGGGCACCGCGCCGTACGCCGAGCAGGCCAGGTCGAAGGCCTCGTCGGCGAACGGCAGTCGCTGAGCGTCCGCGAGGACGAGGGCTGTTCGCACTCCGACCCGGTCGTCGAGGACCCGGCCGTGGGCGAGCTGGGAGGCCGACAGGTCCACGGCGACGGGCCGCGCGCCGTGCGCGGCCAGCCATCGGCTGCATTGGGCGGCCCCTGCCCCGACCTCGAGGATCCGGCGTCCGGTCACGTCGCCGAGCAGCTGAGCGTCACCCTCCCGGACCCCCTCCGGACACCAGAGGAAGTCGGCGTCCCCGAGGTACTCACCGTGCTCGGCCTGGTAGGCGGCCGCCTCGGCGTCCCACCAGCTCCGGGATGCCCGCAGGCTCTCGCCGGGGCTCAGCGTGCGTCGGACCGGCTTGAGCACGATCGGCTCGTTCGACTCAGGCGTGGACACTGACTAAACTGCCTGGTCGCGCCGCGGAACCCCCGGCGTACCCATCGACAACTGTCCGCCTGTCTCCAGAAGACACCGACATCTGTCCGCCACCGAGGATCACCACTAGATGACCGCTGTAGTCGCCGAGCCCACCACCCTTCCCCAGGTCGCAGTCAACGACATCGGCACCGCTGAGGACTTCCTCGCTGCCATCGAAGGCACGATCAAGGAGTTCAACGACGGCGACATCGTCGAGGGCGTCATCGTCCGCGTCGACCGCGACGAGGTGCTCCTCGACATCGGCTACAAGACCGAGGGTGTGATCCCGAGCCGAGAGCTGTCGATCAAGCACGACGTCGACCCTAACGAGGTCGTTTCCGTCGGCGACAGCATCGAGGCCCTCGTTCTCCAGAAGGAGGACAAGGAAGGCCGGCTGATCCTGTCCAAGAAGCGCGCGCAGTACGAGCGGGCGTGGGGCACGATCGAGCAGATCAAGGACGAGGACGGCATCGTCACCGGAACGGTGATCGAGGTCGTCAAGGGCGGCCTCATCCTCGACATCGGGCTTCGCGGCTTCCTGCCGGCGTCGCTGGTCGAGATGCGCCGGGTCCGCGACCTCCAGCCGTACGTCGGCAAGGAGCTCGAGGCAAAGATCATCGAGCTCGACAAGAACCGCAACAACGTCGTCCTGTCGCGCCGCGCGTGGCTCGAGCAGACCCAGAGCGAGGTCCGTCAGACCTTCCTCACGCAGCTCCAGAAGGGCCAGGTCCGCAAGGGCGTCGTGTCCTCGATCGTCAACTTCGGCGCGTTCGTCGACCTCGGCGGCGTCGACGGTCTGGTGCACGTCTCCGAGCTGTCCTGGAAGCACATCGACCACCCGAGCGAGGTCGTCGAGGTCGGCAACGAGGTCACCGTCGAGGTGCTCGACGTCGACATGGACCGCGAGCGCGTCTCGCTGTCGCTCAAGGCGACGCAGGAAGACCCGTGGCAGGCATTCGCCCGCGCCCACTCGATCGGTCAGGTCGTGCCCGGTCGGGTCACGAAGCTCGTACCGTTCGGTGCGTTCGTCCGGGTGGCCGAGGGCATCGAGGGCCTGGTTCACATCTCCGAGCTGGCCGAGCGCCACGTCGAGATCCCCGAGCAGGTCGTCAACGTCGGCGACGAGATCTACGTCAAGGTCATCGATGTCGACCTGGAGCGTCGTCGCATCTCGCTGTCGCTGAAGCAGGCCAATGAGGGCACCGTGGGCGAGGCGGTCGCGGACCACTTCGACCCGACCCAGTACGGCATGCCGGCCCAGTACGACGACGCGGGCAACTACATCTACCCCGAGGGCTTCGACTCCGACACCAACGAGTGGAAGCCGGGCTTCGAGGC
>DASZTL010000016.1:0-4433 GCA_035548055.1 Mycobacteriales bacterium
CGCACCGTCGCGCCCGCGGCTGCAGCGGTGAGGAAGTTGAGCAGCCCGAGAATGTGCGACGGCGGGGTCGCGATCTGGAACCGGTCATCCGCGGTGAGTCCGAGCGACGCCACCCAGTGATCGATGGCGTGTCCCATGGAATGGTGGGTATGCCGCACCGCCTTCGGCAGACCGGTCGTCCCGGAACTGAAGACGAGCACCGCCTCGTCCTCAGCGGTCGGCGGCTGCAGCCCGAGTGGCGAGGAGTCACCGGCCAGGATCCCCGCGAGGGCTGGCACGTCATCGAGGTTCGTGACACCTTGGGTGCCCAGCCGCGCCTTGAGCATCGAGTACGACGCGTCATCAGTGATCGCATATCTCGCGCCGGTGATCTCGAGGGCGTGATCGACCTCGAGATGCTTCCACGCCGGGCTCACCAGCACGGTCGCCGCGCGGAGCTTGCTGATCGCGTTGACCGCGATCACGAACTCGGGCCGGTTGCCGCTCATCACCGCAACACGATCACCGCGGTTCACCGAGCCACGGAGGTGACGAGCGAAGGCGTTGCTCGCGGCGTCGAGCTGCTGCCAGGTCCAGTCGGCGTCATCGAAGCGGATCGCGACCCGCGTGGGGTGCCGCTCCGCTGCCCGTTCCAGGCCGCGATGCATCGGAACGACTGGCACGGAAACATTGTTCTCATTTTCGGAATCGTCGTCAACGCTCGGCGGAATCGACCTAAACGCTGCGTGTATCGTTCCCGCCGTGGTGTCGAGATGACTAGGGCCGGTGGCGACGTAGCAATGGTCCAGACCGACCCCGACGTACGTCGCGAGGTCATCGACAGCGTTCGAAAGTTCGTCGCGAAGGACGTCCTGCCCAACGCGACCGCGCTCGAGCACGCCGACGAGTTCCCGGCTGACCTGGTCGCGACGATGCGCGAGCTCGGCCTGTTCGGGGTGACGATCCCGGAGGAGTACGGCGGCCTCGGGCTCGACCTGTTCACCTACATCGGGATCATCGAAGAGCTCGCCTACGGGTGGATGACCCTCACCGGAATCATCAATACGCACACCATGGCAGCGACTCTCGTCATGAAGCACGGCAACGACGAGCAGAAGCAGCGCATCCTCCCCACCATGGCCGCTGGTGAGCGGCGCGGCGCGCTCTCGTTGTCCGAGCCGGATGCCGGCAGTGACACCCGCAACCTCTCGTGCCGGGCGGTGCTCGACGGCGACTCCTACGTCCTGAACGGCACCAAGGCCTGGGTGACGAACGGCGAGCGTGCCGGCGTCGTGGCGCTGGCGGCCAAGACCGAGGAGGGCATCTCGACCTTCATCGTCGAGAAGGAACCCGGTGCGTCGTACGAGGGCATCACGGTCAGCAGACACGTGGCCAAGCTCGGCTACCGGGGCATCGAGACCGTGGAGATGTCCTACGCCGACCACCGGGTCCCCGCGGCCAACCTGATCGGCGTACCGGGACGCGGACTCCCCCAGATCCTCGGCGTGCTCGAGCTCGGACGGATCAACATCGCCTCGCGCGCGGTCGGTGTTGCCCGGGCGGCGTTCGATGCGGCCGTGTCGTATGCGCAGCTGCGGACGACGTTCGGCAAGCCGATCGCGGAGCACCAGGCGATCCAGCTGCGGATCGCCGACATGGCGACGAAGCTCTCCGCGGCTCGGCTCCTCACCCGCGACGCCGCAGAGCGAAAGATGGCGGGGCTGCGCTGCGACGTCGAAGCAGGCATGGCGAAGCTGTTCGCGTCCGAGACCGCATTCGAGCTCGCGACCGATGCGATGCGGATTCACGGCGGGATGGGCTACACGACCGACCTGCCGGTTGAGCGTTATCTGCGCGATGCGCCGCTGATGATGATCGGCGAGGGCACCACGAGATCCAGCGCATTGTGATCGCGCGCGGCATCCTCGCCCGCGCCCGCGGCGACCTCGACAAAGGGGCGAAGCAATGTGGCATTGCCCCCACGATCAGCCCGGATTTCGCCGTGATCACGTAGGCAATGCCACATTGCTTGGCGCTGGTTGGGCAGTCTCGTAGGTGCTGAGCTTCTTGCGCATCTCCCAACAGCGCGACGCCGGGGGGCACACTGTCCGGCATGACGAGCGTGCGGCAGTTCTACGGCGACGAGCGGGTTCCGATGGCCACTGCCGCGACAGCGGAAGAGATCACCGCTGCTTGGCAATCACATCGAGCGCGGCTTCGTGGCTGGCTTCACGACCTGCCCGAGGCCGGGTGGTCGCAGCCCACTCGCTGCAGCGAATGGAACGTCACCGAACTCGTCCGACATCTGATCTCCGGATCCCAATTCCTCGGATACACGCTTCATGCAGCCCACAAGGGTGAGGCCACGCGGCTCCTCGCCAACTTCGACCCGCAAGGCACGCCGGGAGCGGCGGCCAAGATGTTCGACGGGATGGGGCCGGCCGAGCTTCTCGACGCTCTGGACGGCGTTGATCGCAGCGTCGAGAAGGAGACCAGGACCTTCACCAGCGACGACTGGAACGCGACAGCGGAGGCGCCGCTTGGCCACGTCCCGGCCACCCTAAGCCTCAATCACTTCCTTTTCGATTCCTGGGTGCATGAGCGCGACCTCTTGCTCCCGGTTGGCGAGGTGCCGTTTCTCGATATCAACGAGGCGGCGACCGTCGCGGCGTACGTCGTCGCACTTGCTGGCGCCGTCCGCGCCGCGGGCGACGACCTCCATTCGCAGACGACGTTCCGGATCCGGCTCACGGATATCGGCCGCCAGTTGTCAGTAGGTACGGCGGGCGGTCTGGCATCGGCTAGCTTCGCGCCCGACGAAGGTGAGGTCGACGCCACCGGTACGACGGACGACGTCGTACATCTGGCAACCGGCCGGCCCGTCTCCCGCGACTTGAAGACTGACGCGGCGACAAGTGAGTTCCTCACCTACCTTGCCGCAGCTATGGCTTAACCGTGTTCCGGCGAGGTGGGCGAGACCAGGCGAAGAAGGAAGACCCACGCGCCCTGTACGACGGGCTCCGCAAGCAGATCCTCGAGCTGGATCCCGCTTCGGCCGAGCTCCGTCCGAGTGCAGAGCATCCGCGAGTCTGGGGTGCGCTTCTCGAGACCGGTTATGGCCGCGACGTCGCGACTCTCGTGAGCCTCAGTGACGGGACGACCAGCCTGTACACGACATCGGGATTCGTGATCATCGGCGGTGGCGCGCACCCGCAGGTTGTGACTGCGACCCAGCAGTTCCTCGCAGCGACGGAAGCCGCACTCGACGACTTCGGTCCGGATCCCGAGACCGATCAGCCGACCGACGCGCAGACGATCATTCGCGCGCTGACCTTCAACGGCCGCCGGTCAGTCCGCGCGCCGGAGGAAGACTTCGGCTACGAACGGCACCCACTGTCTGCCGTCTTCCACGCGGGAGAAGCCGTCATCACCGAGCTTCGCCTCCTCGACGAAGTCCGCCCGAAGTAGCCGAGTACGTGAGATAGCCGAGTCGTGAAAAAAGTCGGGCCACTCGCTGCAATCGCCAGCATCGCGATCGCTGGATGTTCGGGCACCAGCAGCAGTGGGCCTACGACGCCGCAACCAACGGTCACCGCCACCGACACCGTGAGCCACTCACCTTGGCCGACGTCGCCTCCCACCCCGTCCGCATCGAACCTGACGTTGACCCAGGAGATCCGACACGAACTTCTGCTCGCCCGGGCGAAGGCCACGCACCTACCGGACGACGCCTTTGTCCGGCTCTACAAGGGCTCGGCTTACTACGCCATCGACAACGACACGCGAACCTACTGGGCGGCGGGCAGCACCGTCCCGAACCACCACTACATTCGCGCCGAGGTCTACAGCCAGGACGAGGGCGCCTACACGATCTTCCGGCTGCAACCCGGCGGAGAGTGGAAGGTGTACGACGCCGGGCGGGACGGCCCCGAGGCCCGGTCAGGCACGCTGTGCCCGATCAAGATCCCCGCCGACGTACTCAAGGTCTGGCACTGGGCACCCAACACCTGCGACCCACCGGTCTAGGGGGCCTCGCTGCGGGTGCAGGTGATGGTGGCGCCTCGTAGCTCGTAGCTCATGACGCCGTCGTCCCAGGACATGTCGGGCTCGCGCTCGAGGCGGATTCCCGGCACCCGCATCAGTCGGTCGAGGAAGATCCGCGTCTCGGCGATCGCGACCTGACCACCCGGGCAGCGGTGGGCGCCATCACCGAAGCTCATGTAGGGCCCGACCATCTTGACCTTCTCGGCGCGGTCGGGATCGAGCTCAAACGGGCACTCCCCCACCGCAGCCGGGTCGACGTTCGCCTTGCGGATGTTGATGGCGAGCACCTCGCCTGCCTTACCGGTGTCGGTGCCGAGGTCTGTGTCCGCAGTGCATTCGCGCTGGATCATCGCGGCGACCGGCTCGAGGCGAAGGATCTCCTCGAGGATCTTGACCTGCTCGGCCTCGTC
>DASZTL010000017.1:0-1671 GCA_035548055.1 Mycobacteriales bacterium
CAGGTTGAGCGGCGGCACCGGCTTGCGGTCCTTCTCGCCGATCGCCGCGATGGCGCCCGTGATGGACGCGTAGTTGATGTCGTGACCGACCCGGTCGGCGAGCGGCCCTTCCTGGCCCCATCCCGTCATCCGCGCATAGACGAGCCGCGGGTTCGCGCCGCGGCAGTCCTCGGGGCCGACACCGAGTCGCTCCGCAACGCCCGGACGGAAGGCCTCGATCAGTACGTCGGCCTCCTTGCACAGCTCGAGCACGAGCTCGCGGGCGCCGGGTGCCTTCAGGTCGATGGCCACGGAGCGACGGCCGCGGGACAGCACGTCGTACCCGCCCAGCACGCCGGAGATCGTGCCCTTCGATCGCTCCAGGCGCAGGACCTCGGCGCCCATGTCGGACAGGAGCATGCAGGCGTACGGCGCCGGGCCGATGCCGGCGAGCTCGATCACCTTGATGCCGTGAAGCGGTCCTGAACTCTGTTCGGTCATCGGGTCACGGTAGCGGCGGTCCCCATGATGATTCGCGGGTGGTCGCTCGGTCGAAGCCAGCGGAGCAGCCGGACCACCTGATGGCGGGGGAGGGAGACGCAACCGTTGGTCGCGCTGTGATGGGTGACATGCAGGAAGATCGCGCTGCCACGGTCCGGGGTGCGGGCGGCGTTGTAGTCGATCACCGCGACGTCGCGGTACGGCCGGACGTGCAGCGGCTCGGGCGAGCGTCCCGCCGAATGACGCCGGGTGTTGACCCAGGTGTTGTAGCGCGGGCTGGCCGGATCGTCGTCCCAGTAGTCGTAGGTGTGCGCGTGGCGCCACGGGAAGTGAACGCCCGGATTCGGCGCGGTGCCGAAGAAGTACGAGAAGTGGTAGGACCCGCTCGGTGTGCGGCCGTCGCCCTCGCGCTTGGCTCCTGGCGGAGCGAAGCTGGCGTACCCGATCCAGGCTGACGCGGGTCCGAAGACCTGATGCCACGTCCCGCCTCGCTTCGCGAAGGCGCGGACGGTCGCCGTCGTCGCGCCGTAGCCGTTGCTGATGACGGAGATCACCTGTCTCGCGTTGTGCACGCCCGTGAGCCGGGTCGGCAGCGCATGACCGGCCTGGTGCCGCGGGCCGGCGCTCGCGGCCGGCGCGGCTCCCGCCCCGAGCAGGCAGATGACGAGCGCGAAGGGGAGCAGACGGAGTTTCATCGCGCTTCTAGTCTGGCCTGATGGCGAGCATGCTCACCGGAGCGGTGGCGATCGTGTTTGCCGCGGTCACCGCTTTCGTCGGTGCCACGGCCACGCCGGCCGCAGAGGTCGCGGGCACTCCGCTCGGTACGGCCGCGGCTTTCGACTTCGACGCCCACGGTGTCGCGCCGGTGACGGCGAAGCAGCTGGGCAAGAGCTGGCACCACGGCTGCCCGGTGCCGCCGCGCGACCTGCGGGCGTTGCGGGTGCGGTTCTGGGGATTCGACGGGGCGCGGCACAGCGGCGTCCTCATCCTCCGGGCCACTGCCGTGCACCCGGTGCGGGTTGCGTTTCGCAAGATCAGGCATGCGCACTTCCCGATCCGGCGGATGGTGCCGATCTCGGCCTACGGCGGCAGTGACAACAAGTCGATGGCGGACGACAACACCTCGGCGTTCAACTGCCGGTACGCCGTCGCGAACGGCCCGAAGTCCTGGTCGGCGCACGCCTACGGCGA
>DASZTL010000018.1:0-29219 GCA_035548055.1 Mycobacteriales bacterium
GAACTCCTTGGACGACCGCTGATGCAGTCCCAGCGCGGTCAGCTCAGACCCGTAGCGGATCGCCGCGCGCATCCCCATGACGTCCATCGCGCGGTGCACGGTCCGCTTGTTGATCTGCAGCAGGTCGGCGGGGATCTTCGCCATGCGCAGCGCCATCTCGACCGTCTTGGCCTCGAGCTCCTCGGCCGGGAACGCGCGCGTCGCCCAGCCGTACTGCGCGGCTTCCAGCCCGGTCATCGAGTCGCCGGTGAGCATCTGCTCCATCGCGGTACGCATGCCCATCAGCCAGGGGTGGAACTGCATGTCGGCGGTGGTCATCGTGCGGATCGCCGGGTAGCCGATCGTCGCGTCCTCGGCGACGTACACGACGTCACATCCGGTGGCGAGCTCGCTGCCCCCCGCCAGGCAGTAGCCGTGGACCTGTGCGATGACGGGCTTGGCGAGATCCCAGATCTCGAACCATCCCTTGACGACGTTGCGCGGCCAATAGCCGTCGCCGCCCGCCGAGTAGAACGGGAACGGGTCGTCGCGCTTCGGCGTCAGGTCGTAGCCAGCGGAGAAGCAAGGACCGGCACCGCGGATGATCATCACCCGTACGGCGGGGTCGGCGTCGCCTTCCCACAGCGCTTGGAACAGCTCGCGGCGCAGCGAGTTGGAGAGCGCATTGCGCTTGTCTGGCCGGTTCAGGGTGATCCGCCGGATCCCCTCCGCCGGTTCGTCGACGAGCACCAGATCTTCAGCCACGGGGTCAACGTACTAGGGACGCCGGACGCGGCATCGAAGTTTGGCTGGCGCCTCGGGCCCGGAGATTCCAAGGAGCGTCGCTGGCGCTGTATGCGACGTCGTTCTGGCGGCTTATCGGGCTCCGCACCTGGCGGTCTGATTACGGCTTCTTCCGGCTCAGGTTGTCACCTCTCGCACTCACCGCCGTCTCCAAATACCAGGAACTAGGAGCGAACCCAAAGACCCGAAGATCGCGATCCGCACTGCGACGCTGCTTTGCGTGAGGCCCGCGACGAGCCAGAGCATGGCAATGAGGCCGAAGCTGGCGCTTCGGGCCGCACGTCTACTAAGCGGACCGGTCGGCCGAAAGAGTGCCAACAATGGCTTCGCTATCCATGGTGCTGGGCGCTTCGCAAATAGCTGGTAGGGAGCAGCTCCGAGAACAGTCACCAAGGCCCCGGCGACAAGAATCTCGGCGGGGCTTCGATGTGCGGCACCGACGGCTAGGAGGCCCACCATCACCGCAAACATCGCGGTGCCGAGCAGCAGCGCGCGTCGCTCTCGTCCAGGGTCCATGGTCATGACCCGTCCTCCGTCGATCTGCGCAGCGACGAGGAATTGATCGATACTGCGGCTTCCCTTGCGCGCTCACTGTCTTCGAGGTTTAGCCGACCAGTTGCGCTGCATGCGCCGGCGCGTGCACGCGAACTGCCTTGCCCCAGGCTGCGGAGATTGGCGGAGAGAACCACGCCGGTTCGCGAGGCATCACAAGGGCGGGGTGTCGGCCCGTGGCGCAACCAGCCGCCTCGCCACGTGAACAACCTGTCTGGTCGTTACATCTAGCGCGGTGTACCGAATCGCCATCCGGGCCTGCGGCCTGTCCATTCCTCATCGAGTCGATCAGCAGGACGCAATCGAGATGCCGCGATTCTTGAACGCTTGGGTCGGGCATCCCCATCCCACTCGACCAACCAAGCGGGAAGCCAAAGCCACCACGCGGATCGAACCACCGTGCCGATCCACCCGGTCATGAGGCTGGCGCCGAAGGTCATGCGGACGACGACGCGTGCACCCGGCTTCAACCAATCGTCGGTGGACAGGCGAGCGGAGCGTCGTTGCCAGTCGGTCGGCAGGACCTGCCGGTCAAGGCGCCGCAACGCGTCAGCCAAGCTCATTGGGGAAGAATTGCATCGTCCGTCACTGTCGTCTAGACGCCGGACTGACCGGCCGATGAAACAAGACAACCTTCCCAAGAGGTGTGGCGCATTTCGATGCCGCGCGAAACAAGGCTGCGCCTTCCGGCGTAACCACACAAGCCCCTCCGGTCAGGCGCCCTCGGGCGCGGTGACGAGGACCGCGACCGGCAGGGTCGCCAGCACGTCCCCGACGGGAAGCAGCGGATCCTGCGCGGAGATCGTCGCTCCGGTGAGCACGTCGGTCAGCGACCCGCCGGCGAGGCTGAGCAACTGGAGGGCGGTGTCGCCCCAGATCTCGGACCCCGTCGGGAAGCGGCCCGCACCGGCGAGGGTGGCAGGGAGACGGGGCACGACGACGATTGCCGTCGTTGCGCCCACGACTCGCGCGAACGACACGACATGCCGGGCGGCCGGCCCGGTCGCCGTGAGCGGAAGGTACTTGCCCTCGCTGAACAGGCTGGGCTGGGCGCGACGCAGGCCGAGGGTTGCCTGGATGACGGCTTGCTTGATGGCACCGTCGCGCCAGCGCTCGAGCATGGTGCCGCCGTCCCCGTGGCTGGTGGACCCGAGCGAGCGTTGGAGCGCATCGACGTCGAGCGGGCGCCGGTTGTCCGGATCGACGAGCGCCAGGAACCAGCGATCGTCAGACTGGTAGATATCCGGGGTGCCCGGCGCGGTGGCGCGCAGCACTACCGCGGCGAGCGAGTTCGCGACACCCGGCACCTCCACGTCCGCGACCATCGACTCGACCTGCGCCCGCGACTCGGGGTCGTGCAGCAGGTCGGCGGCGAACTTCTGCAAGGCGGCCTCGTAGGACTCGTCGGGGCGCAGCCAGCTCGTCTGGCGCTTGGCTTCGCGAGCAGCCTTGACGACGTGGTCTTGGATCCGACGCGTGAAGTCCTCATCGGCGGGCTCGGTCGCGGGCCAGGCGCCGACGATCGACTCATAGATGTAGCGGCGGTCGCCGGCGTCAGGCTGATCCGCGGCGCGCCGCGCCTCGAGGGCGCCGACAAACGATTCCCAACGATCCGGGATCTCCGACAGGACAGCGAGGCGGCACCGTACGTCGTGACTGCGCTTGCTGTCGTGTGTGGACAGGGTGCTCAACCCGTTACGGCCGGTCTGCAGCCGAGCGTTCATTCGCTGGTGGAAGTCTTCGATCGAAACCGACGGGCGGTCGGGATCCGCCCCGACATCTGCGGCGGACAGCAGGGTTCCCGACGAGTACAGGGCCGTGTCCTCAACGCCCTTCGCGGTGACCGCGGGCGTCAGCTGCTGCCATGCCGCAACGGCTTCCCATCCGATCGATCCCCAGTCGATGGAGCCCTTGAGTACTGACATGACCTGCCCAAGAGCGATGACCTCCCGCTCGGTCAGCTCGCTTCGGGCGGCGGCCGCTGCTTCCTCGAGCCGGCGTCGGTCCGGGACCGTCAGTCGCTCTCCGGGGCGCCGGTACGTGCGGTAGACGTGCAGCTGTGAGGTGAGCTCCTGCACCGCCATCGAGATGTCCGCGGGATTGGGCCGAGTTGCTGCCGCATGCGGGACGGCGCGAGCGATCCGGTGGCTGACATGACCGAGTCGCGCGGGGAAGAGGTCATCGATGACCCGCCGCTTCGCGTCGATGGAACGCATCACGAACGACCGGGTGTCTGCTGTCGCGCCGGCGAGGACCGCCGCCCGGCGCGCCGCGCCGCCGGATTCGATGAACAGCCCGGTGACCAACGCCGCGAACTCATACCCCGTTGTGCCGTCGACCGGCCAGACGGGCAGGTCCTCGTCGGGCTCGAGGATCTTCTCGACCACCACGACCGGTCGCGTCTCCGATCCCGCCGTCGCCTCGTCCAAGGCGGTTCGCAGTCTGGCCAGGTACTGAGCGGGGTCGCGTAGGCCGTCGATGTGGTCCACCCGGAAGCCCGCTACCCGCTCGTCGGCCGCGAGGTCCAGGACGAGCTGGTGGGTGAGCGCGAAGACTTCCTGGTCTTCTTGCCGGATCCCGATCAGGTCGTTGATGTCGAAGAAGCGTCGGTAGTTCACAGCGTGCGCGGCGCTTCTCCAGTCGACCAGCCGGTAGTGCTGGTGGGAGAGCAGCAGCTCGAGCTGGCGGCGCGCGACTGGCTCCTTCAGGTCACGGGTATCGGCCAGGTCGGCGGCAATGTCCTCGTCGTCGGCAGGGTCGAGCGGCAGCCGTACGTCGTCGTAGCCGAGCTCGTAGCCGGCACCGCCCCGCTGGCGATGCAGCCGGATCCTTCCGCTATCGAGGACGGAGGCGAGCGGACCGTCGAGGATCGGCAGGACGATGTTGTTGTCGGCCACCTCCCACGCGATGTCGAACACGGGGGCAAACCGGGAGCGGCGACCGTGCCGCAGCACGTCGGCGAACATGCGGTTCTCCACTGACGCGGCCATGTGGTTGGGCACGATGTCGATCAGCAGGCGCATGCCATGGTCGCCAAGCGTGCCGATCAGCGCGTCGTACCCGGCCCGGCCACCGAGTCCCGGGTCGATGACGTTGGGATCCACGACGTCGTAGCCGTGGGTGCTGCCCTCCCGGGCGTGTGCGATCGGGGACGCGTAGAGCGTCTCGACGCCCAGCTCGGCGAGCGCCGGGACCGCTTCGGCGGCGCCGGCGAAGCCGATGCCGTTCAGCTGCAACCGGTAGGTCGACCCGATCCGGCGGGGCTCTCGAGATTCCATGCTGGACATGACGATCAGCGCAGCGGGTTCTCGTTGTGGCACAGAAGCACGGTGGAGTGCCCCGTCACGTTGACCGCGGGAGTGCGAATCGTGCGCTGACCGGGCCGGGCCGTGTTGAACAGCTCCTCCCACACACCTGGGCGCTCGAGCTTCGGCAGGGTGTAGGACTTCGGAGAGGCTCCGGCGTTGAGCAGCCAGAAGAGGGTCTCCCCGACGAGCGCGCGACCCCGGTCGTCCACCTCGTCCCCGGCCCGGCCCGGCATCAGCATGCCGATCGCCCGGTTGTTCTCGTCCGCCCAGTCCTCATCCGTCATCTCTTGCCCATCGGGACGAATCCACACGACATCGCTCTTGCCGTTCGGCGACCCGCTCGTCCCGGCGAAGAAGTGGCGTCGCCGTAGGACGGGGTAGCGCTGCAGGATCGCGGTGAGCTCGCGGGTGAAGTCGAACAGGCCTTGCGCGGGCTCGTCGATCTCCCAGTAGAGCCAGCTGGTCTCGTTGTCCTGGCAGTAGGCGTTGTTGTTGCCGAACTGCGAGCGGCCGATCTCGTCACCCCCGAGGATCATCCGCACCCCTTGCGAGAACATGACAGTGGCGAGCATGTTGCGCTTCATGCGCTCGCGCAGGCGTTGGATGCGGGCGGACTCAGTGTCTCCCTCCGCCCCCCAGTTGCAGCTGTAGTTCTCCGACGAGCCGTCCTGGTTGTTCTCGCCGTTCGCCTCGTTGTGGCGCTCGTTGTAGGTCACGAGGTCGGTGAGGGTGAACCCGTCGTGGCAGGTGATGAAGTTGACGCTCGCGTACGTCGTACGGCGGCTCGGCGCGAAGATGTCACTCGAGCCGGACAGCCGGGAGGCCACCTCCGGAACCATCCCCGGATCGCCGCGCCAGAACTTGCGGATGCTGTCGCGGTACTGGCCGTTCCACTCCGACCACCCTTGCGGGAACCTGCCGAGCTGGTAGCCGTCGGGGCCGACGTCCCATGGCTCGGCAATCAGCTTCACGGTCGACAACACCGGGTCCTGCTGCACGATCTCGAAGAAGGCGCTCGGCGGTCCGCCCTGGTCCTCGTAGCCCCGCACCAGCACCGGTGCCAGGTCGAATCGGAACCCGTCGACGTGCATGTCCGTGACCCAGTAGCGGAGGCTGTCCATGATCAGTCCGACAGTGCGCGGATGCATGATGTCGAGGCTGTTGCCCGTGCCCGTGAAGTCGTACATGTGTCGCAGGTCGTCCGGGTTGAGCCGGTAGTACGCGGCATTGTCGATGCCGCGCAGAGACAGCGTCGGACCGAGCTCGCTGCCTTCCGCCGTGTGGTTGTAGACGACATCGAGGATGACTTCGAGGCCCGCGCGGTGCAGCGTCTTCACCATCGACTTGAACTCGGACACCTGCTCACCGAGCCCACCGCCCGTGGCGTAGCCGACGTGCGGCGCGAGGAACCCGATCGAGTTGTACCCCCAGTAGTTGGTGAGGTTCCGGTCAATGAGGTCGCGCTCGGGCAGGAACTGGTGCACCGGCATGAGCTCGACGGCCGTGACGCCCAAGGTCGTCAGGTGGTCGATGATCGGGTCGGACGCGAGCCCGAGGTAGGTGCCTCTCAGCTCGTCGGGTACCTGCGGATGGCGCTTCGTCATGCCGCGCACGTGGCACTCGTAGATGACGGTGCGGTTCCACGGGGTGCGCGGCGACCGGTCGTTGCCCCAGGTGAACGCCTGGTCGACGACGACGCATTTCGGCATCGCGCCGGCGGAGTCGCGGTCGTCACACGACAGGTCGCCGTCGGGGTGCCCGATCGTGTACCCGAAGAGGTCGTCGCTCCACTTGATGTTCTCCGTGACCGCCTTTGCATACGGGTCGATCAGAAGCTTGGCCGGATTGAAGCGGTGTCCCTCGTTCGGTTCGTACGGACCGTGCACGCGATAGCCGTAAAGCGTCCCCGGTCGCGCGTCGGGCAGGTAGACGTGCCAGACGTCGTCGATCACCTCGGGCATCACGATGGTTTCGATCGCCTCAGCGGCGTCCGGGCGATCGAAGAGGCACAGCTCGACCCGTGTCGCGTGCTCGGAGAACAGTGCAAAGTTCACCCCCTCGCCGTCCCAGGTGGCGCCCAGCGGGTACGGCGAGCCCGGCCAGGTTCGCATCATGACGCGCTCGATCTGTGGTGGTCTCCCCAGCACACGGCGAAGCCCCATGGGGCGAGCGGAACCTGCCCGCCGGCCATCACCAGGCCGGGTGCCGGCTCGCTGCCGTCGGGCGGAATCTCGGTGGAGTCGAGTAATCGTCGCCACGTGCTGCGGCCGGCGAGAACGGTCTTGCTCGGGGTGTCGCTGAAGTTGAGGGCGACAGCGCTCTCGACCGTACCGAGTCGCCGGTAGACGACGACGACCTGCCCGTCGACGTAGGCAACGGACTCCTCGACGCCAGGGTCGTGAAGCAGCGGATGGCCGCGTCGTACGGCGAGCAGCTGACGCACCAGCGCGAGCATCGCTTCCCCCTCGAGGGTGTCCCGGTGACGACGATCGAGCCTGGCGCGACCGGCCGTCGCGGGGTCGGCAGGGTCGAACTGGTCGGCGTCCCGCCCGAACTCGGCGGCGCGACCGCGGCGGACGGCATCGAGCAGGGCCGGGTCGCCATGGTCGACGAAGTACGGAAACGGGGCCGTCTCACCGTATTCCTCACCCATGAACAACAGCGGGATGTTGGGGGACAGCAGCGTCGCCGCCGTCGCGAGTCGTGCCTTGCGCTCACCGACCAGGCTCGTCAGTCGCTCGGCACCGGCTCGGTTGCCGACCTGATCGTGGTTCTGGGCGAACGTGACCAGCCGATGCGCGGGCGTGCTGGGGGTGTTCGCGCCGTGCCGGCGACCGCGGTACTTCGAGTACTCGCCGCGGAACACGAAACCGTGGGTGTAGGCCGCCCCGAGCTGCTCGATCGCCCCGTAGTCCTGGTAGTACCCGTCGCGCTCGCCGGTGAGCCCCGCGTGCAGCGCATGGTGGAAGTCGTCGTTCCACTGGGCCTGGAAGCCAAGGCCGCCGCGGTCCGGCGGCGCGACGACGAGTGGGTTGTTGTCGGCGCTCTCGGCGATCGTCACGATGGGTCGCCCGGAGGTTCCCGCGAACGCTTCGATGGCAGCTGTCAGCTCGCGCAGGAACGGCGACGCGGTCGGGTCGACGATGCCGTGGATTGCGTCGAAGCGAAGGCCATCGACGTGAAAGTCCCGCAGCCACATGAGCGCGTTGTCGATGAAGTAGCGCCGCACTTCGTCCGATCCGGCTTCGGAGAAGTTCATCGCCGCGCCCCACGGCGTCGCGTAGGTGTCCGTCACGTACGGCGCGAAGTGGTGATGGACGGCGCCTTCGGGTCCGAGGTGGTTGTAGACGACGTCGAGGATCACCGCGAGGCCGTTCTGGTGGCAGGCGTCCACGAACCGCTGGAAGCCGACCGGGCCGCCGTACCCCTCATGCACCGCGAACGGGAACACGCCGTCGTAGCCCCAGTTGCGTCGTCCGGGAAAGGCGGCGATCGGCATCGGTTCGACCGTGGTGACACCGAGCTCGGTCAGCTCGTCGAGGTGCTTGATGGCCGCGCCGAAGGTTCCCTCGTCGCTGAAGGTGCCGACGTGGAGCTCGTAGATCACGTGGTCCGACGGCAACGGCGCAACGAACTCCTGGTCGTGCCAGAGGTGCTGTCGCGGGTCGAACCCGCGCGAAGGGCCGTGCACACCGGTGGGCTGGCGTCTCGAGGCGGGGTCGGCGTACTCCCGGCCGTCAGGCAGCACGAACCGGTATGTCGGCTCGCGGTCAAGACCGCCGATCCGGCCGCAGTGGTAGCCGCTGCCGACGGGTTCCAAGCGGACGTCCTCCTGCCTCGGATCGGTGAGGCGTACCACCACCTCGTGGGAGTCCGGCGCCCATACCGAGAACCCCCAGTCGCCGTTGTCGAGCCGACTTGCGCCCAGCGGCCAGGAGCGATGCGGCTTCGCGCCCGGCGTCACCCGGCTGCCTTGAAGGCGACGATCCCCAACGGCGGCAACACGACCTGCACGCGGCACGGGAAGCCGCCCCACTCCTGGGTGGTCGCGGACACGCCGCCCAGGTTCCCAACACCGCTGCCGCCGTACGTCTCCGCGTCGCTGTTCAGCACCTCGTCCCAGCGGCCCTCCGCCGGCACGCCGATGACGTGGTCGTCGCGCGGCACCGGCGTGAGGTTGAGTGCGACTAGGACGGACTCTCCGGACCGAGAGCGGCGAAGGAAGCTCACGGTGCTGTGCTCCGCGTCGTCGTACTGCACCCAGCGGAAGCCGTCCGGGTCGCAGTCGAGCTCGTGCAGAGCCGGCTCCGTGGCATAGAGCCGGTTGAGGTCGCTGACCCATCGCAGCATTCCGGCGTGCGCGGGCTCGGTGAGCAGATCCCAGTCGAGGGACTGCTCGTGCGCCCATTCCCGGATCTGCGCGAACTCGCTGCCCATGAACAGCAGCTTCTTCCCGGGCTGCATGTACTGATAGCCGAGCAGCAGTCGAAGGTTGGCGAACCGCTGCCACTCGTCGCCAGGCATCTTGGTGAGCAGTGACCCCTTGCCGTGCGTGACCTCGTCGTGCGACAGCGGGAGCACGTAGTTCTCGGTAAACGCGTAGACGGCTCGAAAGGTGATCTCGCCGTGGTGGTGACGACGGTGGATCGGATCGCGCTCGAGATAGCTGAGCGTGTCGTGCATCCAGCCCATGTCCCACTTGAAGCCGAAGCCCAGCCCGCCGGCGTCGACCGGGCGCGAGACCCCCGGCCACGCGGTTGACTCTTCCGCGATCATCTGCACGTCCGGGTGGTCGGCGTAGACGCCGGCGTTCAGCGCCTTCAGGAAGTCGACCGCTTCGAGGTTCTCCCGGCCGCCGTACTTGTTCGGCAGCCACTCTCCGGGTTGGCGCGAGTAGTCGCGATAGAGCATCGACGCGACGGCATCGACCCGGAGTCCGTCGGCGTGGTAGGTCCGCAGCCAGTGGTCGGCGGACGACGCGAGGAACGACCGCACCTCGTGGCGGTCGTAGTTGAAGATCAGGCTGCCCCAGTCAGGGTGGAAGCCCAGGCGTGGGTCCTCGTGCTCGTAGAGGTTGGTGCCGTCGAAGCCCGCCAGCGCGAACGCGTCTCCGGGAAAGTGCGACGGGACCCAGTCGATGATCACGCCGATTCCGGCCTGGTGGAGCTGGTCGATCAGGAACATCAGGTCCTGCGGGGTTCCTTGGCGCGCACTCGGCGCGAAGTACGAGGTGACCTGGTAGCCCCATGACCCGTAGAAGGGATGCTCCATCACGGGGAGGAACTCGACGTGGGTGAAGCCACACGAGGTGAGGTACTCGATCAGCGGTTGTGCGAGGTCGCGGTAGCACAGCAGGTCGCCCGGCCGCTTCGGGTCGCGCCGCCAGGAGCCGAGGTGCATCTCGTAGATGGAGATCGGGGCGTCGAGTGAGTTGCGGCGACCTCGTGCGGCCATCCAGTCCGCGTCTGCCCACTCGTAGTCCAGGTCCCACAGCACCGAGCCGGTCTGCGGCGGCGTCTCGGTGCGGAACGCGAACGGGTCCGCCTTCTCGAGCACGAGTCCGTTGCGCGTGGTGATCTCGTACTTGTAGATGTGGCCCTTCTTGGCTTTGGCGACCACGCCTTCCCAGATGCCGGAGCTGCCCCGCGGCGCGAGTGGCGACTCGCTGCCGTTCCAGGAGTTGAAGTCGCCGATCACCCGTACCGACGTCGCGTTCGGCGCCCACACTCCGAACGAGAAGCCGCCGCGCTTTCCTTTCGGATGGGCACCCAGCCGGTCGGCGAGACGGCGGTGGGATCCCTCGTTGAACAGGTAGAGGTCCTCGTCGCCGAGTCGGCTGTACGGGGGACGCGTCGTCGACACGGTCACTTCGAGCTCGCCTCCTTCATGGTCGCGGTGGCGCGGAGCTCGGCGAGCTCGTGCATCAGGTCCGTGGTCGCCTCGTCTGCGGCGAGCTGCTCGATCGAGCGCGGAAGCCGCCGTCGCCAGTTGCCCGCCTCCGGGCCGGTGCCCGGCCGGTTGTCCGCGACGGTCTCGCCCTCGAGGTCGGCGAGGTCCGCGAACACGTACGCCGAGGGCCCGGCGGCGAGCGAGCCGAGGCAGACCCGAAGCGCCGCCGCCGGCTCGCGGATGCCGAGTGTCTCGACGAGATCCCGCTGGGCGGGGTCACGCCAGTAGGCGGCGAAGCGCGGCAGATCATGGCCCCCCACTGATGCCGCGGAGGGCAGCCGCGGCTGGGGCAGGGGCTGCTCCGCGGACGCGGCGAAGCGCTGGACGAACGAGTGGAGGATCCCGTGCCGGTCCATCGCCCGGCGGATCTCCGGGGAGACGGTGCCGAGGTCTTCTCCGATGACCGTGGCGCCGGCCCGTCGCGCCTCGATGGCAACGATCGCGAGCAGCTCGTCGTGGGGGTAGCGGACGTAGGCACCGGCGCTGGCATCGAAGCCGGCGGGAATCCAGTACAGGCGCTGCAGCCCGAGGATGTGGTCGACGCGGATCGCTCGGGCGTAGCGGAGCGCAACCCGCAGGGCGTCGATGAAGTAGCGGTATCCGCTGGCGCGCAGCCGCTGCGGGTGCAGCGGGGGGAAGCCCCATGCCTGGCCGCCTTCTGCCAAGGCGTCAGGCGGTGCGCCGACCTGGGCGTCCGCGAACAGATCGGGGTTCGCCCAGGTGTCGAACCCCTCCGGATGCACGCCGACCGGTAGATCGAGATACAGACCCGCTCCGACGCGTTCGCCGTGGGCAGCCGACTCCGCGAGCTGCGTCGCCGCGGCGTACTGGACGAACCGGTGGTAGTGCGAAGCGTGCTCGTCACCCTTGGCGCGGAAGTCGGCGTAGGTGGTGAGCCCGGGGTGGCCCGAGACGAATCGCTCGAAGTCCTCCCGCCGCCGGCCATCGGCCGCCTGCATCGCCGTGGCACAGGCATCCAGCGCTCGGCGCTTCGCGGTGGAGACCGCTTCGTAATCGGTGGTGTGCGACTGCGTCACCTGCGGTTCGGGTCGCATCGACGCCGGCGCCTCACAGCCGGCGAGCTCGGCGGCGCCCGCGACGTCGACGTACAGCTCGTTCCAGAACAGCCGGCTGACCGGCAGGTACGGGCTCGGGTCGATCGGCACCTCCGTCGCCATGGCGAACAGCGGCAGGGTGCCGATGAGCTGCGCCCGCCACGATGCGGCGAGGTCGGCGAAGGCGGCGAGGTCCCGGAAGCTGCCGATGCCCCAGTCGTCGTTGCCGCGGATCGCATACAGCGGCGCCACGACGCCGAGCCCCCGGATCGGGGCGGGTCGCCGCGCCGGCGCCGTCCCGTCCGTCGTCGGGTCGGCGTGCTCGTAGCCATCGGCCGGCGGCTCCGACTCGGCGAGCCGCAACTGCTCATGGATGGTTGCCGCGTTCGGCACCGGATGGCCGAGTGCGGCCAGCACGCCGGCAAGGGTGTCCTCGGAAGCGCGCACCGACCTGCCGTCGTGGCCGGTGTAGCTGAGCTGGATGCCGCGCAGCCTCGCGAGTCGCCGCAGCTCACGCCTGGTCTCGGCGGCCGTCATGACGATCCGCCGAGCAGGTCGAGGATTCCCCGGGCAGGTACGTCGATCCAGGCCGGTCGGTTGTCGGCTTCGTACCCGACCTCGTAGATGGCCTTCTCGAGCAGGAGGAAGTCCAGCAACGCCGACAGCTCGTCGCGTTCGGTCGGCAGGAAGGCGCCGTCCGCTGCCGCCTCGAGATAGGAGCGAAGAAAGGCACCGCCGATGGAGCGGAACCACAGGGTGGTGAGCGGGTCGAGTCTGGCCTGCTCGTCGGCCAGCGTCAGGTCGCGCGAGAGCCGGCTACCCGCCACCCGCGACGCGTAGTGGAACGAGCGGAGCATCCCCGCAACGTCGAGCAGCGGCGGCCGCTTGAGCCGTCGGCTCGAGAGCGGCCTCGCCGGCTCGCCCTCGAAGTCGATGATCACGAAGTCCTTGCCGGTCCACAGCACCTGACCCAGGTGGTAGTCGCCGTGGCAGCGAATCTTTCGTGCGGTGATCGGCGTCCGCATCGCCGACTCGAGGCGGGCGAGAACCTCGTCCTCGCGGGCGAGCAGCTCGCGAACGCACTCACTCGGCTCCGACGTCGCCCGCAGCGCGCGCAGCGACCGGCGCAGCAGGCTCTTCGCGCCGTGATGGAGGGAGCGGCGGTCCACCGCGGTGAACGGCTCGGGTGCGAATGCCTCGTTGGCCGGATCGCAGGCGAGAGCGAGATGGAGCTCGGCAGTACGGCGGCCGAGGACCTCGGCCCAGTGCAGGTGCGGGCCGACGAGGGGGTGCTCGCGTGGCGGTTCGGCGTCGGCCCAGCTCAACGGGTCGGGCGAGGAGACGATGCGCAGCTCGTCGGGCGCCGGATGGGTGATGACCTCCTCGAGCACGCGGCTTAGCGCGTCGAGGACGTAGCTCCAGCCGTCGCCTTCGTTGGCGACGAACTCCTGCGCTACGGCGATCGTCGCCGGTTCGTCGCCGTTGCGCCGGTACTCGATGGAGCCGCCGAGCCTCGGTGAGTGTCCGTACCGCGCCGTCTCGGTGAGGAACCCGCTCACCTCGACGTCCGGGCTGACACCTTCCTCGACCCGCCGGATGACCTTGACGATCAGGCGGTTCCCGATGATCACCGACGTGTTGGACTGCTCGGTGGAGACGAGGACGCCTGCCGTCTCGGCATCGACACCGTCGCGGAGCCGGCGCAGCTCGCGGGTCGGCACGGACTCGAGTCGACCGTGGGTCCCTGCTACGCCGCGGCGTCGGCTCATCACTGCGAGCAGGGCCTTGGTGAAGGGCACCGCGGTCAGCGCGTCGTAGAGGACGCCGGCGCCGTCCGCCGAGCGGATGTCGCACATCACGCTGTCCGGACGCCACTTGCAGATCTCGTCGGCCTCCTCGTTGACCGCGTGCCCGACGGCCAGCGCGTAACGTTCCGGCAGACCCTGGTCGAACTGGAGGTCGATGATCGCCAGATAGCCCGGGGGCCCACTGACTGCGCCCGGCTCGGCCGGGATCTCGACGATGTCGCTGACTGACGCGGATCGGATTCGACGCGACTTGTCGCGGAACCATCGTCGGGACACGAGGTACGCCGGGAGGATCCGGTTGATCGGTGCGCGGCTTCCGCCTCGCAATGCCTCCGTCCATCTGCCGGTCACGACCACAGGCTCACTGCGCGGCTCGGTGGCGGCGGGCTGCTCGATCGAGAACCAGTAGAAGCCGTGCCCGCCGAGGGTGACGAAGTACGGAAGGTCGCCGACTTCTGGGAACTCCGTGCTGCCGAACAGCTCCACGGGAACCGAGCCGCGGTAGTTGGACAGGTCCAGCTCGACGGCCTGGGTGAACCGCGAAAGGTTGACGACGACGAGGATTGTCTCCTCGCCGTGCTTGCGAAGGAAGGCGAGCACCTTGCGGTTCTCCGGGAAGAGCATCTCGAGCTCGCCGCGGGCGAAGGCCTGGTAGCGGTTGCGGAGTGCGATCAGGCGGCGCATCCACCACAGCAGCGAGCTCGGGTTCTGCTCCTGCGCCGCGACGTTGACGGCCTGCGCGTGGTACTCGGGATCGATGATGACGGGCAGGTAGAGCCGTTGCGGGTTGGCCGATGAGAAGCCGGCGTTGCGGTCGGCGTCCCACTGCATCGGAGTCCGAACGCCGTTGCGGTCACCGAGATAGATGTTGTCGCCCATCCCGATCTCGTCGCCGTAGTAGACGATCGGAGCGCCGGGCAGCGAGAACAGCAGGCCGTTCATCATCTCGATCAGCCGGCGATCGTTGCCGAGCAGCGGAGCGAGGCGGCGGCGGATGCCGACGTTGACTCGTGCCTGGGGATCCTCGGCGTACACCTTGTACATGTAGTCGCGTTCCTCGTCGGTCACCATCTCGAGCGTCAGCTCGTCGTGGTTGCGAAGGAACAGGCCCCACTGGCAGTTCGCCGGGATCGGCGGCGTCTCGTTGAGGATGTCGACGATCGGAAAGCGGTCCTCCTGTCGCGCGGCCATGAAGATGCGCGGCATCAACGGGAAGTGGAACGCCATCTGGCAGGCCTCGCCACCGGCGAGGTACTTCACCGCGTCTTCGGGCCACTGGTTCGCCTCGGCGAGCAGCATCCGGTCGGAGAAGCGCGCATCGATGTGGCGGCGCAAGTCCCGCAGGAACGCATAGGTCTCGGGAAGGTTCTCGCAGGTCGTGCCTTCGCGCGAGTAGAGGTAGGGCACTGCGTCGAGCCGCATCCCGTCGACACCCATCTCCAGCCAGTAGTCGACGACGTCGAACATCGCCTTGCGGACGTGTTCGCTGTCGTAGTTGAGCGCCGGCTGATGCGAGTAGAAGCGGTGCCAGTAGTAGGCCTTCGCCACCGGGTCGAACGCCCAGTTAGACGTCTCGAAGTCCTGGAAGATGATGCGCGCATCGGCGTACTTGTCCGGGGTGTCGCTCCAGGTGTAGAAGTCGCGGTAGACGCTGCCGGGAGGCGCCATGCGCGCGCGCTTGAACCAGGGGTGCTCGTCGGAGGTGTGCGCGAGCACGAGCTCGGTGATCACCTTGATGCCGCGAGCGTGGGCCGCCCTGAGTACGGCGCGGAAGTCGCGCAACGTGCCGTACGACTCGTGCACCTTGCGGTAGTCGGAGATGTCGTAGCCGTCGTCGCGCAGCGGCGAGGGGTAGAACGGCAACACCCATAACGCGGTGACGCCGAGCTCCTGCAGGTAGTCGAGCTTGCCGAGGAGTCCTCGGAAGTCTCCGATGCCGTCACCGTCGCTGTCCGCGAAGGCGCGGACGTGCGCCTCGTAGATGACGGCGTCCTGGTACCAAGTTGCGGTCTCGGCGTCGAGAGCGACGAGCGGTGTGGCGGCGGTCATCGCGTCACCGCCTCGATCCGGAAGATGTGAGCCGGCGTGACGTCGGGGTCGAGCATCACGAAGCTGCGTGACCCGTTCCAGGTGTAGCGCGCGCCCGTGAGCAGGTCGTTGACGTCGTACGGCATCCCGTCGGTGACCTGCAGTGCAGCAAGGTCGAGATCGACCCATGCCGACTGCCGGTACCTGTCGTCGAGATTGACGACTACGAGTACCGGTGCGTCCGTCAAGCCCTCTGCCATCCGGCCGGGCACCGACTTCGAGTAGGCGATGATCGCGTCGTTGTCGGCGTGATGGAAGCGCAGGCCACGGTCGTACTGAAGGGCCAGCTGCTCGCGCCTGATCGTGTTCAGCTGGGTCAGGAATGGCGCAAGACTGCTGCTGGCATCGAGATCGTAGTGACGCAGCTGGTATTTCTCCGCGTCGAGGTACTCCTCCGATCCTTCGTGGCGGGGTGCCCGTTCCGCCAGCTCGAAGGCCGGGCCGTAGATCCCATAGCTCGCGGCCAGCGTCCCGGCGAGCACGGCGCGCATCGCAAAGGTTCGGCGGTCGCCGTGCTGCAGCTGCTCAGAGAGGATGTCGGGCGTGTTCGGCCAGAAGTTCGGCCGGAAGTAGTCGCCGACGTCGGTCTGCGTCAGTTCGGTGAGGTACTCCTCGATCTCCCACTTCTCGGTACGCCACGTGAAGTAGGTATAGGACTGCGTGAAGCCGACCTTTGCGAGCCGCTTCATCACTTTGGGCCTCGTGAACGCTTCGGCAAGGAAGATCACGTCGGGATGGGTCTCGTGGATTGCCGGGATCAGCCACTCCCAGAACGGGAACGCCTTGGTGTGCGGGTTGTCGACCCGGAAGACGCCGACACCTTGCTGGATCCAGAACTCGACGACGTCGTGAAGTGCATCCCAGAGCTCACGCCAGCCGGCGGAGTCGAAGTCGAGGGGATAGATGTCCTCGTACTTCTTCGGCGGGTTCTCGGCGTACCGGATCGTCCCGTCGGCGCGATGCTTGAACCAGTCGGGGTGCTCCCGGACCCACGGGTGGTCGGGTGAGCATTGGAACGCGAGGTCGAGCGCGATCTCGATGCCCGCGTCGTGAGCGGCTCCTACCAGCTTGTGGAACTCGGCAAGGGTGCCAAGGTCTGGGTGGATTGCGGTGTGCCCGCCTTCAGCGGCCCCGATCGCCCAAGGGCTGCCGACGTCACCGTCCGTCGCGATCACGGCGCCGTTGCGGCCCTTTCGCTTGGTAGCGCCGATCGGATGGATCGGCGGCAGGTACAGCACGTCCGCACCGAGCTGCCGGACGTAGTCGAGGCGGTCGATGACGTCGAGGAAGCTGCCGTGGCGCCCGGCCTCGGCGGCTGCGGACCGCGGGAACAGCTCGTACCAGGTGCTGAAGCGGGCGCGGACCCGGTCAGCCCAGACGCCGTACGTCGAGGAGGTCGCGGCCGGCGCTCCGGAGTACCGCACGACCAGCGCGCCGAGCTCCTCGAACTCGACGTCGGCCGGTCCGGGCACGTCGCCGGCGCGGATTCGGCCGGCCAGGGCGACAAGGAGCTGCTTGTGCTCCGCGCTGGCCCGCCCTGCCGCCTCTTCGGCGAGTCGCGCCCCGGCCTCCAGCTCGCCGCCGATCTCCTGGCCCGCGCCGGCACGGGCTCGCAGGTCGCGTAGCCAGGTGGCGAAGGCGTCGACCCGGGCGCGCACCTGGAACTCGTGGCGACCGATGCGATCGGGCACGAAGCAGCCGCGCCAGCGGTCGTTCACCAACGGCGCCATCGACGCCTGCTGCCAGGCGCGCTCGCCCTCCGGCCGGTAGAGGACATCCACCCGGATCAGGTCGTGGCCGTCCACGAACGCGTCCGCGGATACCTCGGTGACGTCTCCGACGACCGTTTTCGCGTCGTGACGGCCGTCATCCACCCGTGGTCGCACATCTTCGACGACGGGTCGTGGCGGCGCCTGCTTGGCGGCGGGGGTTCTCACTGTTTGGCGACCTACCCCGCCGCTGCGGCTTCACGCACGCCCGCGCCCTGCCCGCGCGTGGCCTCGCCGGCGTCTAGGGTTTCGATATGACTACGCCGGGGGGCGTCGCCGGGACATCCCTGCAGCTGCGGGCGACCTCCAGCCACAGCGACCTCGACGCCCGCCGTGGGCTGGTGCGGATCGCGCCCACCGTGCTCCAGGCGCTCGGAGCGCGGCCGTACTCGGTCGTGAAGCTGACCGGCGCGAGGGTCAGCGCCGCCTTGGTCGCGCAGAGCAACAAGGATCAGGACCAGGGCAGCATCCTGGTCGACGACCTCATCCTCGCGAACCTCGGCGTGGCCGAGGGGAGCGAGGTCACCGTCGAGGTGGTGCCATCCGTTGCCGCCGATCGGGTCGTGCTGGCGGGCGCGTCTCAGGTCACCTCTGTGCTCGCGCCGCAGACGGCCCGACTGGCACTGCTGGGCAAGGTGATCTCGAACGGCGACTCGGTGTCGTTGTTGCAGCAGGATGTGGCGCTGCCGGAAGGGACCAGCCCGGACCTGCTCACCCAAGGGCGGCAGCAGCTCCAGGCACTGTTCGGCCGCACCTGGCAGGACCTGCTCCTCACCGTGGCGGCCTCACCGCCGGTGCCTTCGGTCGTGACGATGTCCACGGTCGTGGCGTGGGCCGACCCGGCCGCCGCGGTGAGTGAGGGCGGGCCCGCGGTCACCACGGTGTTTCCGGCGAGCGCGGCACCGGCGGGTGCCCGCGCAGCCGTGTCGCCCGTGGTGAGCAGCGAGGACCTGCCTGGCTCGGAGTCGCAGGCGAAGGCGTTGCGAGAGCTGCTCGACGTCGGGCTCAACAACCCTGCGTTGCTCGAGCGGCTCGGCTCGGTCCCGCAACTCGGTGTGCTGCTGTCCGGACCGGCCGGCGGCGGCAAGACGACCCTGGTCCGATCGGTTGCGACGGCGCTGAACCTCGCCGTGCGACTCGTGTGGTGCCCCCAGCTCGCGTCGATGACGCCGGACAGCGCGGCAGCTCAGATCGCCGCGTTGCGCAAGGCCGGTCTCGAGGCGGGTGGTACCCGCGAGATCATCGTCCTCGACGAGGTCGAGGCGATCGCACCGGCCGATGGCGATGCGCCGCTGGCCCCCACGTTGGTCGCGGCGGTCCGTGACCTGATCGCGGCCGGGCGAGCGGTCATCGCCATGTCGGCCGTGCCGGACACGGTCGATGCGGATCTGGTTGCCCCCGGCCTGCTCTCCTCCCGGATCGCGCTGGGCCTGCCCGACCAGCCCACGCGGCGCACGATGATCGAGCGGCTGTCCCGGACGCTCGCGCTCGCCCCGGATGTGCCGCTGGATGACATCGCGGCGCGCACGCCAGGGTTCGTCGCGGCCGACCTCGTCACGCTGGTCCACGCCGCCGCGCAGCAAGCCGCCTGCCGGGAGCAGGCGACCCCAACCGGCGACCCGAAGGTGACCGCGGCCGACTTCACCGCGGCGCTCGCCACCGTGCACCCGTCGAGCATGGACGGCCAGCTCGTCGACCCGGGGCAGGTGAGCCTCGCCGATGTGGGCGGGTTGGCGGAGGTCAAGCAGGTGCTGACCGAGACGGTGATCTGGCCGATCGCCTACCCGGACACCTTTGCCCGGCTGGGGGTGACGCCGACCCGGGGCATCCTGCTCTACGGCCCCCCTGGCTGCGGCAAGACCTACATCGTCAAGGCGCTCGCGCACGATGGCCGCGCCAACGTGCTGTCGGTCAAGGGCGCCGAGCTGATGAGCAAGTGGGTGGGCGAGAGCGAGGCCGGCGTCCGGCAGCTGTTCGCGCGCGCTTCGGGTGCCGCGCCGAGTCTGATCTTCCTCGACGAGGTCGACGCGCTCGCTCCGACGAGAGGTGAGGGAGAGGACCAGGTCGGCGATCGGGTGGTTGCGGCCCTCCTGACCGAGATGGACGGCATCGACGCACTGAAGGGGGTTGTCGTCGTCGGTGCGACGAACCGGCCGGACATGATTGACCCCGCGCTGCTGCGACCGGGTCGTCTGGAGCGGTTGCTGTTCGTCCCGCCGCCGGACGAGGCGGCGCGGGGCGAGATCTTCCGCTCCGCCGCCGCACGTACGCCGGTCGATCATGCGGTCGATCTCGCCTCGCTCGCCAAGCGAACCGAGGGCTACTCCGGAGCCGACTGCGCCGCGGTCCTCCGGCAGGCCGCACTCGCGGCGATGCGACGGTCAATGGACGCGCCCTGCGTGACAGCGGCCGACATCGACGCGGCGCTGTCGGTGGTCAGGCCGTCACTCGATGACGAGCAAGTCGAAGCGCTGCGCAACTTCGCGGCGCAGCGCGAAGCCACGACCACGTGACGCGGCGGCGGCTGACTATGGTGAATTCCGTGACAAAGCTTCGCGCCGTCGTCGTGGCCGGTGGTGTCGCGGGCGTGGTGGCGAGCGCGGCGCCTGCCAATGCGATCGGCCCGGTCCACCATCAGACGCAGCGGGCGGTCGTGGTCGGGAACGTGACTGCGCTGGTGATTCGCGGCGAGGTCGGCAACATCACCGTCGTGCCGGGACCGGTGACGCGAATCACCGCCCGCGAGCAGTACAACCTCGAGGCGCCACGGCTGGCCCACAGCCTCGACGACGGCGTGTTGCGGGTGTCTGCGCCCTGCCCTCGGCCCACTGGGATCATCGAGCTCGGCCTCAACGACTGTGCGGTCGACCTGCTCATCACGGTCCATCGAGCGGTGACGGTCGACGCCAGTAACAGCGTCGGCGACATCCGGGCTCGCGGTCTGCGCGGGGCCGAGACCCTGCGTACCGATGTCGGCGACATCGTCATTGACGACGTTCGTGCACCGCACCTCCGCGCGGTGTCCGACACCGGCGACATCTCGATGTCTGTCGCCGCAGGGACCTATGCGGTCGATGTCCACAGCGACGTCGGTGACACCCGGGTTCGTGGCATCTCCGTGGCGTCGGACGCGCCGCGAACGCTGTCGGCGCGGACCGACACCGGAGACATCCGGATCACCGGTCGTTAGTGCGACCCCGCAACCTGTTCAGGCGGGAACCGACCAGCTGATCCGCGTGCCGACACCGCGTGATCCGCCACCCACCACCATCTGCCCGCCGAGCTCCAGTGCCCGGGACTCGAGATTGGCCAGGCCGCTGCGCCGGCCGACAGCCGGGTCGATCCCGCGTCCGTCGTCGTCGACCACCACGGACAGGCTGCCGTCCTCGAGACCGACCGCGACGTCGACGGTAGCCGCGCCGGCGTGCCGGATCGCGTTCGACAGCGCCTCGCCGATCACGGCGAGCACGTGCGGTCGCGCTTCGTCGGCGACGAGCGTGCCGACCGGTCCGGCATACCGGACCCGCACCTTGACGGTGGAACCCGCCGTCCCCCGGTCGACCACCTGTTGGACCTGGTGGCGGAAATCGTCAGCGATCACCGGGGTCTGAAGCTGGTAGATCGCCTGACGCAGCTCGCGGATGGTGCCGTCGAGGTCGTCGGCCACTGCGGCGAGACGCGCCCGAGCCGACTCGTCGGCGATCAGCGAGTCCGTGCTCTGCAGGGTCATCCCCGCGGCGAACAGTCGCTGGATCACCAAGTCGTGCAGGTCGCGTGCGATGCGCTCGCGATCCTCCAGGACCGCGATGCGCTCGCGATCCTGGTGAGTTGCGGCAAGCTGCAACGCCACTCCCGCCTGGCCGGCGAAGCCGACGACGTAGTCGAGATTGAGCTCCGCGACGCCGGCCTCGTTGACGGGGTAGACGACGACGAGTGCGCCCAGTCCCTGTCCTTCTTCCCCGACCCCCAACGGCGCGATCACGCAACGGCCGCTGCGGGCCCGAAGCGTTGGGGGGAAGCCGGTAGCCGGGTGCCCCTGGTCGATGTTCTCGAGCACAACCGGCTCGCGGCTGACAGTCACCTGCTCGGCAAACGACGTACCGGCCTCGAGCTCGTTGCCGACGATGGCGGGGTCAGTCGCGGCCGACACGACCATCCCGCCATCAGGGTGAGGCAGGACCAGCGCGGCGAAGATCGCGCGCGCGGCCTGTCGAGCCTCGGCCACTGCCAGCTCGCCGAGGCGGTCCTCGCGGGCGCCCCCCAGAACGGCGCTGCGGATCTCGCTCGACGCGACCAGCCACAGCCCGCGTCGCTCCTGAGTCTCGAAGAGCTGAGCGTTCTGGATTGCCGCGCCGGCGGCTGACGTCAGAGCGACAACCATCAGCTCGTCGGCTTCGGTGAACCCCTCGGTGCCCTCCTTGCTGGCGACGTGGAGGTGCCCGAACAACCGGTTGCGGGTCCGGAGCGGGACGGCGATTCCTTCCGCCGGCGCCGAGCCGGCTCTGATCCGGGCCTCATCATCGGCCGACAGGTTCCGGCCGATCACATCAGTGACTGTCGAGCCGTCCCCGGCGAGCACGGCGATCGCGCCCGTTCTGGCGTGGACGAGCTCGCAGGCAGACTCGATCGTGCGATCGACGATCGCGAGGAGACTGAGGTCCTCGGACAGCGACAGCACCGCGTTGAGCAGCGCGCGTAGCTGCACCTGAGTGTGGTGACCGTCGCGGCCCCGATTGATGAGCGTCTCGGTGGCCTGCCGCAGGAGGTAGCCGACCTTGCTGCTGGGCGCCGCGTCGCTTGCGTCGCCGCGCGTCGCCGGCTCCTCGGCCACACAGTGACCTTAGTGCCGAGCGTGAGAGAAGTCCCAATCCGGACTTTGGTCCTACGCGGTCGGGCCCTCCGTACCTGTTGGCTTCGCGCCGCGTCGCGGAGGCTCTACATCGATGAATGTTCTCCAGGCAGCGACGTGGGAGGTGCTCCCGCACCAAGAGTGCGTGGTCGGCCTCCAGTCGCAGCGAGTCGGCCGCATCGCGCTCAGCGCTGACGCGCTCCCAGTGCTGCTCCCGGTCTTCTACGTGTACGACGGGACCGTCATCGTCTTCCGCACCCAGGCGGGGAGCGTGCTCGACCGCAACTGCCGCAACACGGTCGTCGCCTTCGAGGTGGACAGCCACGACGCCGGCCGGCGGGCCGGATGGAGTGTCATGGCGGTCGGCGTGGCGAACGTGGTCGCTTCTGGAGACGAGCGGCGTGAACGCGGGATCCAGCTCGATCGCCTCGGCGCTCCCGAGGGTGACGTCATCGTGAAGATCGATCCAGGCAGCCTCACCGGCCGGGCCATGGCCCCAGCACCGAGCCTGGTCATCACCGAAGGCTGACCACGTCCTACGGTGTGACCATGAGTACGCCGATCAAGGTGTTCCTGTGCGATGACCACGAGGTCGTTCGGCGTGGCGTCAAGGACATGCTCGAGGCCGAGGGCGACATCGAGGTCATCGGCGAGGCGTCCACGGTGTCCGAGGCGATCGCCCGCGTGCCGGCCCTGCGTCCTCAGGTCGCTGTGCTCGACGTTCGGTTGCCCGACGGCAGCGGGATCACGGCCTGCCGGGAGCTTCGCTCCTCGATGCCCGAGCTCGGATGTCTGATGCTCACCTCGTTCGCGGATGACGAAGCGATGCTCGACGCGATCATGGCCGGAGCGCAGGGCTTCGTGCTCAAGCAGATCCGTGGCTCCGACCTGGTGGGCGCGGTACGCACCGTCGCGAACGGCGGATCACTGCTCGACCCGACCGCCACCGCCCGTGTCATGGACCGGCTACGCACCCACGGTCAGACCCAGGACAAGCTCGCCGCTCTGTCCGAACAGGAACGCAAGGTGCTCGAGCTGATCGGTGAGGGCCTGACCAACCGGCAGATCGGTGATCGGTTGTTCCTCGCTGAGAAGACCGTGAAGAACTACGTGTCGAACGTGCTCTCCAAGCTCGGGCTCGAACGTCGTACCCAGGCCGCAGTGCTCGCCCACGAGGTGTCCCGCCAGATCATCGAGTAGGTCGGCCTCGTGGCTAGCCCCGCACGACCACGGTGCCGGTCTCGCCGGAGCTGAGCGCCAAGGCGCGGTCGAGCAGGCCGATCGCAGCGAGCCGGCCACCGGCCTCGACGAAGTCGCATGCGGCGGCAACCTTCGGCGCCATCGACCCGGCCGCGAACGTCATGGTGCGCAGCTCGCGGACGGTGACGCGTCCGAGGGGTCGCGCGCTCGGCGTACCGAAGTCGATCTCGACTGCCGGAACGTCGGTGAGGAGCAGCAACACATCCGCGCCGAGATTGCGCGCGAGCAGGGCGGCGGCACGGTCCTTGTCCACGACCGCTTCGACTCCCTCCAGTCCGCCCGCGGTGCGCACGACGGGGACTCCGCCGCCGCCCGCGCAGACGACGAGTGCTCCGCTGTCGACGAGAGTCTTGATCGAGGCGAGCTCGATGAACTCGATCGGGGTCGGCGACGGCACCACCCGGCGCCAGTGCGGGCCGTCCCGCTTCACCGTCCAACCCAGCTGGGCGGCGGTGCGCTTTGCGGTCGCCTCGTCGTAGACCGGGCCGATGAACTTGGCAGGGTCGGTGAAGGCCGGGTCCGCCGCGTCGACGACGGTCTGGGTCAGTACGGTGACGATCTCTCGGCCGGGGAGTGAGTTGGTGAGCTCGCGCTGCAACCAGTAGCCGACCATGCCTTCTGTCTCTGCGCCAAGGACATCGAGGGGGTAAGGCACCGTCAGCGAGCCATCGCGCTCGCTTTCGAGCGCGAGCATGCCGACCTGCGGACCGTTGCCGTGCGTGACCACCACGTCGTGGTGGCGAGCCAGCTGCGCGATCGAGCTCACCGCGAGCCGGATGTTGTCCTGCTGGATGCTCGCGTCGGGACTCTCACCGCGTTTCAGGAGCGCATTGCCCCCGAGTGCGACGACGACCCTCACTTCCGCAGCATCGGCGGGCTCTTGAAAGCGATCAAGGTCAATCGCCGCAACTGCGACGAATGGCGGGACGAATCGGGACTTTCGACCCTGCTGCAGGCCGGTCTCGGGGCGGGATTCTCGGTTCGTGGCGATCGAGATGGCTCACAGCCAACCGACTCGGATCCGTTCCCTCGTCAGTGTCCGGCGCGCCCAGTCGCCGGCCACCGCCGGGATCGGACGGCGCAAGGCCGTCGTCGCCGCGTACGTCGAGGACGGCGCCGGCAGGGCCGCTCTTCGCATCGCCACCGAGGGGGCGGCGTTGCGTGGAGCGTCCCTCCGGGTCCTCGGCCCGGTCAGACACGGCGACATCGTCGAGGAGCTCGTCAACGAGTCGACGTTCGCCGACCTCATCGTTGTCGGCTCCGGCCGAACCGGGTCGTCGGACACGCTTCGCCTCGACTCGATCGCACGCTCGTTGTCGCATCGCGCGAACTGCCCCGTGATGTTCGTGCCGGCAGGTGCAGATGCCGTCGACGTCCACGAGATCGTCTGCGGCATCGACCGTTCCACCGGGTCCGCAGCGGCCCTTCGGTGGGCGGCACGGGAGGCTGCCATGCGCGGCGGAACGGTCCTCGCGCAGCAAGTCCGACCATGGTCGGAGGCTTACGCCGACAGGCCTGCCGAGTCCCTCAGCGGATGGGTCTTCTCCCAGCAGATCGCCGAGCCCACGACCATCGTGTGCCGACTCGTCTCCGGTACTTCTCCGGCCGGAGAACTCGTGCACACGGCGATGGAGCGGCGAGCGATGCTCGTCGTGGGCTCGCACCGGCGCGACGGTGGGCACCTGCACCGCTGCGTCACCGGCCGCCTCGCCGGAAACACCCCTGTCCCTGTGGTGGTGGTGCCCCCGGAGATCCCGGCCCCCAGAAGGTCTCCGGGGGCCTGAGCCCCACCGATCCGGCGACGAGAGTCCGCCCGTTCGGTTACACGTTTCAGGTCCGGGCGGCATCTTTAGAGGCGTGACGTTCCCAGAGTTCGCCGCCACCCGGCTCGGCGGCCTGCTCCGGTACGCCGTCATGCTCACTGGTGACCGAGACCTCTCCCAGGACATCGTCCAGGAGGTCCTCGCCCGGACCCAGGTGCGCTGGAAGCGCATCGAGCGGGCGGACTCACCCGACGCCTACGTCCGGCGCATGGTGCTCAACGAGTACCTGTCGTGGCGGCGCCGGTGGGCGGTCCGCAACGTCCAGGCGGTCGGTGAGCGGCTCGCGGAGCTCAGTGACCGCCACGCCGCGGAGGGCGACCACGCCCACGATGTGGTCGAGACGGACGAGCTGTGGAACCGGCTCGCGACACTGCCGCGCAAGCAGCGCGCCGTACTCGTCCTTCGCTACTACGAGCAGCTTTCGGACGCAGAGATCGCGTCCCTTCTCGGCTGCGCCGAGGTCACCGTACGAAGCAACGCCTCAAAAGCCCTAGCGACCCTGCGGCTCCAGCAGGAGTCGCGCATCCCTGTAGCAGGAGACATCCGATGACCCCGTATGAGATCGACGAGCTGACCGAGACCTTCTCCGCGCACGAGCTGCTCACTCCCGACGCGGACGAAGTGCTCACGAAGTCGCGTGAGATTGCGCGGCACATGCGCCGTCGGCAGTGGATGCTTCGTACGACGGGGACCGTTGCGGTCACGGCTGCGGTCGTCGCGGGCGCCGTCGCCCTTCCCGGCCTGTTGGGCAGCGCGACGCACGAAACCGCGGTGGTTCAGCCCGCCTCCGGCGGCGCTGTGTCTGCTGACCAGACGCACTCGACCGACGATGAGCTCACGGCATTCTTCAACGCGGGCTACGTGTACGACGATGCGCAACAGCTCGCCGAGCTCTGGCACGAGAGCGGTGATGTCGGGGCGGTCAAGGCGGAGGCTGGCGGCAGGCTGCTCGACGGCGAGACGCTTCCGGTCGCGCCGAGCGGCACCCCGGCGACGGCGGACGATCTGGCGCTGCAGGCGTACTTCGATGCCGGCTACGACTACAACGATGCCTTGACGCTCGGCAAGATGTGGCACGAGTCGGACCCGGCGCAGGTCAAGATCGATGCAGGCAAGAGGATCGAGAACGGCAAGCAGCTGCCGATCCAGCCCAGTGCGGGCAAGGGTTCCGCCGACGCGAAGCCCTCCGGTGGGCAGGACCCCGAAGCCGTCACGGCCGACGAGCAGGCGGTGTCGGCCTTCTTCCAGGCGGGCTACGACTACAACGATGCGGTGAAGCTCGCGAAGATCTGGCACGAAACCGACCCGTACAACGCCAAGGTCACGGCTGGCAAGAAGCTGGAGGGCGGTGAGACGCTGCCCATCGCCAGGTGACGGGACCTTAGGGTCGGGCACACCATGTGTGCGGTACTGCGCCGGAGGATCGGGTTCGAGCTCGAGCTGCTTGCGCCGAGAGGCTCGAGTCGGCGAACCCTCGCCGATGAGCTGGCCGCGCGGTGCGGTGGTGCGGTACGCCCGGTGTGGCACGTGGACAGCGAGCCGGTTCCGATCCAGTCTCTGGGCGGGCGCTTCATCCATCTCACACAAGGCTTCGAGGTGCGCGGGCGGTCGGGTGAGCTGCTGTGCACACTCGTCGACGACATCACGATCGGCGCGGATCTCGACCAGGCCGCTCCGGCGCTGCCGGGCTGGCAGCGGCTACTGACCGACGACCTCCGGTTCGCGTGGTTGCTCGATGCGCAGTGCGATCCGGCGACGCTGCTGGAGAAGGTGCTCGATCCGGTCGCGGCGCTGTGGGCGGCGGAGGTCGAGACGCTGGGAAGCGTGCGTCGGCTCGACGCGCGCGGAGCGACGGTCGCGCTCGCCGCTCCGTCGGGCGGCGAGCGTGAGCGACCGTGCGAGATCGTCACGCCACCCATCGCGGAGGCTCATGGCGATCGGCTCGAGGAGCTGCTCGAGCCGGCCCGGGACCTAGGTTTTACCGTGCCACGCGAGGCTGCCGTGCATCTGCATCTCGATGGCGAGCCGTTCCGCGATGCCGCAACGCTCGCCAACGTCATACGGCTATTCGCGCACTGGCGGGAGCCGCTGCGCGAGCGGCTCGGCACCAACCCCGCGTGCCGCCGACTGCAGCCGTTGCCCGTTGACCTCGTGGCCGTTGCCGACGGGGAGCCGACCTTCGCGGAGTTGAAGGATGCGGCGCAGCGAAGTGCGCTGACCAAGTTCTACGACGTGAATCTCACACAGCTGTTCAAGGACAAGCCGACCCGCGACACCCTCGAGGTCCGTATTCTCCCTGGCGCGCTCAGAGCCGAGGACGTGGTGTCACGAGCCGCGATCATCGAGGCACTGCTCGATCGCTGCGAGCGGGACCCTTGCTTCCGGCCGTTCGCTGAGGGCGAGAGGATGCCCTGGTGATCGAACAGGTTGTGGCGCAGTGGCATCGGTTCCTCGACGGTGACGGGGACCTCGGCGACCTGCTGGCCGATGACGTCGTCTTCTACTCGCCTGTGGTCTACACGCCGCAACGCGGCAAGGACGTCACGACCATGTATCTGCAGGCGGCGGGCCAAGTGCTGGTCGGCGACGGTGCCGACGGCAGCTTTCGCTATGTGAAGGAAGTCGTCGACGGCGACACCGCCGTGCTGGAGTTCGAGACATCACTGGCCGGCAAGTACGTCAACGGCGTCGACATCATCCGTTGCAACGCGGAAGGTCGCATCGTCGAGTTCCGCGTGATGCTGCGACCGCTGCAGGCGATCAATGCGGTGCACGAGCAGATGCGCAAGATGCTCGAGTCGTTCTCGAGCTGACCCGCCGGTCAGGCGAGATGCAGGCCGCGCCGGACTGCATCGAGTACGGAGCCGCGGAAGGCGATGGCGACCGGTGCCTTCGGCGCGACGGCGTCGAAGCCGTGGAATGCGCCGGTCACGATCTCGACCTCGCACTCGACGCCGGCGGACCGTAGCCGCTCGGCGTACGCAAGATCCTCGTCATGGAAGAGGTCCTGAGTGCCGACCCCTATCCAGGCCGGGGCCAGCCCCGTGAGGTCCTCGTTGCGCCCGGGCACCGATGGGCCATCGGCCGGCTCGGCTCCTGGCTCGCGGCCCGTGTAGCTGCGCCAGCCGAGCGCGTTCGCCCGGTTGTTCCAGAGCCGGAAGGCGCGCTGATCGATGTCGGTGCGCAGGGCCGTGCGGTCGTCGAGCATCGGGTAGATCAGGAGCTGGAACGCAGGCTTCACTCCGTCGCGGTCCCGGGCGAGCTGCGCCAGTCCCGCGGCAAGCCCGCCCCCTGCGCTCGCGCCGGCGATCGCGATGCGGGTGGCGTCGACCCCGGGCTGCTCGGCGAGCCAGCCGAGCGCGGAGTAGCAGTCCAGCAGCGGCGTCGGATAGGGGTATTTCGGAGCCAGTCGGTAGTCGACTGCCGCGACCGTCACGCCGAGCTTCCCGGCTAGCCGCGCGCAGAGCGGGTCGTCCTGCGATGCGCTGCCGAGCACGTAGCCGCCGCCATGGATCCACAGCAGCGCGCCACCGTGTGGCTGAGGTTCGGCGGGCCGGTGGACGCGCACCGAGATCGCGCCGAGCCGTTCGACCTGCACGCCCGCCGGCGTACGGCGGGTGAGCAACGGGGTAAGGGTGCGCGCCACGGCGATGCCCCGCGGCCCCGCGCCGCGGGGCAGGAAGCGGGCGACCTTCCGCAGGTCGGGGTGGATCTCGGGGGTGGGCTTCACTTGCTCACGACCAGACGTGAGGCCTGCGCCGGGAGGTCGGCGTAGGTCACGATGCCGGGTCGAGCGTCGATGACTGCGGGGATCGCGTTGACGATCGGCATCGCCGTGATGACCGAGCCGATCGCGAGCATCTCCTCCAGCGACATCGACTCGAAGTCCTGCGGGAGCACCTCCGCGCGAATGTTCACCTGCGGGTGGCCGCGGACCTCCATCTGGTAGGCCATCGCGATCTCCCACGCCGGATC
>DASZTL010000019.1:0-43861 GCA_035548055.1 Mycobacteriales bacterium
GCGCATCAGCGCCGTACGACGGGCGTCATCGAGCGCGCCCTGAACGGCGGTCCCAACGGGCGGCAGTGGCTCGCCGTCGGCTGGGATCAGGTAGACGTCGTCGGCGGTCTTACGGGCACCGGCGACCCGCGTCTGCACCCCGCCCCACAACAGGACACCCTCGTCCGGCGGCTGGCCACCGCCACCGGGGTAGAAGGCCGAACGGTCCAGGACGATGCCTTCGGCGTCGGCGCGCAGCACGACGGCGTCCCACTCGCGGAGGGTCGCGTCGGAAAGGTCAAGCCGCTCGGTGCCCATCGGCGATCGAGCGTAGTCGGAACTAGGCTTCGATCCGGATTATCAGATCCGTGCAACCCCGATGCGGAGGTGACCAGATGCGTGGCCCTCTGGTGGCGCTGAGTTGCGCAGCCGTCATCGGAGGAACGGTCGCGGCGGTCGCCGCCCCCGCCGCAGCCACGCAGTCGGTCCGTAACTCACGCCCGGAGCACATCCCGTTCGGGGTGCACACCGTGAAGCTCCGCTATGCGTCGAGCTCATTGCCTACGTCCTCCAGCGGCAGCGGGGCAGCCGCGACGGTGCACGGAAAGAAGGCCAAGAGGCTGGTAATGCTGTTCGACGCACTCGAGCGCGTACCCGCCCGCGCCGTGCACTGCGATCTGGCAGGTGGGCCCGAGACGACAGTGACGTTTCACGGCAGGGAGCACACTTGGATCGCCCGCGAAGCGGGTTGCTCGACAGGCGGTATCGCCGTCACTCGTGACGGCAAGCCGCTGCCGACGTTGCAGCCGTCGAAGAAGTGGACGACGACTGTCGACCGCGACCTTCGTCGGTAGCGAATGCAGGATCACAAGCAAAGACCGCACTGCCACAAGCATGGCCAACCGGCCCCCCGCGACCAAGACTCGGCGGGTGCTGTCGCTGACCGTCGAAGACTTGTCCGTCACCACTTCGAGATCGCGAACCAGCGGCCGTCGATCTGGTGCGCGCGTACGCCGCGGGCGAAGCACTCCGAGAGCGCGGCCTCGTCGCCGAGGAGTGACACGTCTCCCTGGCTGATGAAGCGCCCGTTCCGCATCAACGCCACGTGGGTCGTGGTCGCCGGCAGCTCTTCGAGATGGTGCGCCACGGTGATGCTGGCCAACCTCGGCTCCTCGACCGCCGTCGTCTCGAAAGCCTGCAAAAGGTCGGCCCGGCCGGGCAGGTCGAGGCCGGATGCCGGTTCGTCGAGCAGGAGCAGCGGTGGTCGCGGTACCAACGCCCGTGCCACCCGCGCTCGCGCCCGTTCGCCCTGGGAGCAGACCGCGATCGACCGGTCGCGCAGGTCGGTCAGACCGAACCGCTCGATGAGGTCGGCGACCCGCGAGGTCGCCTCTTCGCCGGGCGGTCGCAGCCACTGCACGGTCTGGGTCGCGCCTGTCTCGACGTACTCCGCAACGGAAAGCTCGAACGGCAGGCGCAACCGGACGTCGACGACGCCGATCGCCTGCCGCAGGTCGCGAAGGTCGACGTGGCCCATCTGCTTGCCGAGAATGCGCACGGTGCCGCGCGACGGGAAACGCTGCGCCGAGGCAAGCGCGAGCAGTGTCGACTTGCCGGCGCCGTTCGGTCCGAGCAGTGCCCAGTGCTCGCCCTCCCGGACCGTCCACGAGATGTCGTGCAGCACGTGCGGACCGTCGGCGAACCATACGTCCGCCTTCGATATCTCGAGCACACTCACCGGCCGCAGATTACGGGGAGCAGACTCTTGGGCATGCCGCAACCCGACGCCGCCGAACAGCAACGCCTCGCCGCCCGACGCGCCGAGCTGCGCAAGAAGCACGTCACCAAGACGCCGTCGCCGGGACGCGGCATCCATCACGCCGCCCTGATCTGCAGCGACGTCGAGCAGACGATCGCCTTCTACCAGGGCCTGCTCGGCTTCCCGCTGATCGAGCTGGTCGAGAACCGCGACTACCCGGGATCGACCCACTTCTTCTTCGACCTGGGCAACAACACGTTGCTCGGGTTCTTCGACTTCCCCGGTCTCGGGTTGGCGCAGCTGCCGGAAGGCATCGGCGGGGTACAGCACATCGCCATCAGCGTCCCGCCCGACGCGCATGCGGAACTGCAGCAGAAGCTCGACGACGCGGGAATCCCGTACGACGGGCCGTCACGCGGCATCCCGGAGTCGATTTACCTGCGCGACCCGGACGGCATCGGTATCGAACTGCTGCGCGACGAGTTGATGTTCTTCGGCGGGAAGTGGCTCAACCGCGGTTGGCCGCGCGAATGACCTCGGCTGCGAGTACGTAGCATTCCTGACTGAATAGATCGCGAAGTTCAAGCCCGTCTCTGAGACCCCCGTGCGCAATCGGGCACCTGCCCGCGGAACGGGACGCAGCCGCGGGACCATACTCTGATGGCTGCCACGAACTCGACCTCTCTACTGGACCAGATACTCGCCGATCCCCCAGCCGTTCACACGATGGGCCCCGGCACCACCGAGCTGGGTACCTGGGCGACGGATCGACCCGTCTACGAGCTGTTGCTCACCGAGGTGGGCCGAGGGTCGGTGACGCTCGAGACCGGCTCAGGCATCTCGACCGCGCTGCTTGGCGGGATCGGCGCGCTCCATACCTGCGTGACGCCGTTCGCCGAAGAGGAGCAGCGTCTTCGCGACTGGTCGGAGCGGAAGGCCTTCGACCTGTCCTCCGTCCGGTTCATCATCGGATCGAGCGCGGATGTCCTTCCCGTCCTGACCACCGATCCGCTGGATGTCTTGCTAGTCGACGGCGGCCACGGGTTTCCCATTCCCAGCATCGACTGGTTCTACGGTGCTCGATTCCTCCGCGACGGCGGCCTGTTGATCATCGACGATGCCCACCTTCCAGCGGTTGGTTCGCTCATCGACTACCTGGACCGCGATCCGCGGTGGCGCGCGATTGAACACCACCAGAAGTGGTGTGCATACCGGCGCGTCGGAACCGAGCCGTTACTTCGTGATCACCACCAGCAGCCCTGGTACCGCGCCGGGCGTGCACGAGACCTCGGGTCGCGCGAGCTCTCGAAGCTCCTCGCCGCCGCCTCTATACGCAGCCTGCAGCGGCGCATCGCTCACTTCCGCGGACAGTAGCGGTAACGAGTAGTAGTGGTCCGCGCCGTTAGTCCTTCGGGGGCAGGCCGCCGGGAGGCGCGCAGTTGTACCTACAGATACTCCATTTGGCGCATACCTCCCGCGACACGAGCCAGCTGCGGTCTCTAGCGTCGGCCGAGCCGGAAGGGGAGCGCATCCATGTTCATTCGTCGTGCATCAACGGCCACTCTCGCGGCCATCACCTCGCTTTCGTGGGCACTGTCCATCTCGACCGCAGCAGCCCCTGCGGTGGCGTCGACCGGCAGCGTGGCGTTCGGCGTGGCCTCACCCGACCTCCACAGCACTGCGGGCAATGCATACACAGCCACCGACGTCGCGCGCGCCGCTTCGGACATTGAGCCGGGCAGCATCGTTCGTGTCGAGGTGTCCTGGGCCCGCGTACAGCCGCAATGCTTTACGGCTCTTGGAACAGTTGCGCCAACACGAGCTTTGTGCCAGACGCCCGGCCCAATCGACTGGACCCGCGGACCCGGCGGGGCCGCAAACGAGGGCATTCAGAACGACCTCGACGAGATCGCACCGCAACTCGCCTCCGGGCAGGTCAAGATCCTCCTCATGGTCATTCAAGCGCCTCGGTGGGCCTGGGGACGAACCGACGTAGCGGATCCGAACGAAGCCCAGGCCGTCATGCCGCCCGGTGATGACACCCAAGCGCTCGGATGGTGGCGGCAGTTCGCCCAAGCCACCGTCCACTGGATGGAGACGCGCTACGGGCCGGACAGCCTCGCCGGCCTGGAGGTCTGGAACGAGCCAAACCTGCACAAGTTCTGGACGGTGTCCTTCTCGAGCAGCCCGCTACCTGGCTTGGGGGCGGCTTCCATCCCGAAGCGGTACGCCAACGTGCTGTGTTACGCATTTCGGGGCGCACGAGCCGCCGACCCGCAGCTTCCCGTCATCTTCGCCGGTTTGTCGGCGACCGGGACCGACAACGGCGACGCGATCGACTTCTTGAATGCGGCCTACTCGGCGGTGTCGTCCGGCGTGGACATTCGCCAATGCATGACCTCGATCGGCATGCACCCGTACAACGACCTCGGGGGCACTTTCGTCCCACCCGACACCCCTGACTCCCCGCTCGACACCGTGATGCATAGCGTCGACGTGGCGTCCTGTGCTCATGGTGACTGTGGCCGCGACGTATCGATCACCGAGTTCGGCTACTACCCGGGGTTACCCAAGGCGGGTGGGCAGACCGTCACCCTCCAAGACCAGGCGGACTGGAATGCGCAGGCCTACGACCTGATGAAGAACACGCCGAGACTGGACATGTTCGTGATCTATTCGCTGTTCAATGATGTCTGGGCGATCTGCCGCCACCACGGCACGGACAACCCAGCACCGAACGAACTGGCGCAAACGATTAGCGGAGATCCCTCGGCAACCGTGCGCTGTTGGGCTAGTTAAGAGTCCTCGCGGTGTAGGTCGCGTGCATTCCGACCACGATCACGACGATCAGGGCTAGGTACAGCCACGACAGCCGCAACCGGTGCCGCGGTTCCACCGTCGCGCGATGTCCCCGCAATGGATAGCGCAGGTGCGAATACAGCTCGTAGCCGACGAGCAGCAGGATGACGACCGCAAGCGGTTCGAGGCGGACGGCGATGTAGCCGATGAGACCGATGCCGATGGCCGCCCACACCCACGGGTAGACCAGGTCTCCGACGCGTCCGCCGTCGAGCGGCCCGAACGGGATCAGGTTCAACAGGTTGAGCAGGAGGCCGGTGAAAGCCAACGCGCGCCACAGCTGGGAGCCGCTCGCCTGCGCGTACCAGACGCCCGCGAGCGACGCGACGGTTCCCGCGATCGGGCCGGCGAGCGCCGTCTCCGCCTCCTGGTACGGCGCTCGCTGCTGGGGCTGATACGCGGTGAAGGCCGCGATGAACGGAATGAAGACCAAGGCGCTTGCCCGGATCCCGCGGGCCCGAAGCGCCACGACATGGCCGAGCTCGTGAATCAGGATCAGCACGACGAAGCCGACGGCGTACCGCCATCCCCACAGCTGGGCGTAGGCGGCGATCGAGACCGCCATCGAGCCCAGGAAGAGCACCGATTTCAGCTTCACGATGAGAGCGAGAAAGGCGATGACCGGCGCGAAGATCTGCTTGATCCGGGCCCACAGCGTGGGCGTCCGGTCAGGGACGTGCGGGGATTCGCCTGGACCGTGCCCGGGTTGCGGTGACCCCCAGTCGGCGCCGTAGAACTCCGCGCCGTCGTTGGTGCTCACACCGTCAATACTGCTCTCCCAGCCTGAAACCCCCAGAAACCAGAGCGGTCCCCGGCGGCTCATACCCGCCGGGGACCGCTCTGACTGGCTAGCCGACTACGCGGTCGGTCCCTCACCGTTGCTGATGGGCGACGGGGAGAACTGCTCCTGGCTCGCAACCGGCGACGGCGTCGGGGCAGCAGTCGTCGGCGCCGGACCGGCGGCCTGGCTCGCGGTGGCGGTCTTCGCGGTTGCCGGCTTCGCGGCCGGCTTGCGGGTCGCCGGCTTGGCCGACGCCTTCTTGGTGGCGGGCTTGGTCGAGGCCTTCGCCTTGGGGGCGTCGCCACGCAGACCGGCGACGACCTTCTCGCCACGAGTCGCGAGCTGGGCGTAGGTCGACTGGGCGCGAGCGCTCAGCTCGTCGACCTGCTTGCGAACCGTCTGCAGATCGGACTGCTTGCGCAGTGTTGCCTGCTGCTGACGCAGTGTCGCCGTCAGCCCGTCCACCTGCTTGCGAACGGTCGTCGAGATCTCGTCAGCCTGCTTGCGCACCTGCGTCGGCAGGTCCTCGACCTGCTTGCGGATCGAGGTGGGGAGCTCCTCGACCTGCTTGCGCACGGTCGCCGTCAGCTCGTCCACCTGCTTGCGCACGGTGGTCGGCAGCTCGTCGAACTGCTTGCGCACGTCGGCGGGCACGCCCTGCGCCTGCTTGGTGAGATCGATGCGGCGCGTCTGGGCGCGCGTCGGCAGATCCTTGACCTGGATCTGCAGCTGGTTCGCGGTGTGACGCAGCGTCTCGACCGCGAGATCGCCGAAGCCGGCGATGGCGTAGAGCGGCTTGGCGTCAATAGTCAGAACGGTTGGCATTGTCTTCGGACCTCCATGTGGACCCGAGTCAGGTGCCGCCGGCGGCGACACACGGACGTGCGATAGCCGACGCAGGGGCGCGCCGACCAAGTTGTCGGTCAGGACGAGGCGGCTTGGCCGTCGTCGGTGATCGCACCGCCGGCCGCGGCGGCGCGAGGTTTCGCGCGCCGAGCCGTCCGGGTGCGCGACGTCGGAGCCGACGTCTTCACGGGTTCCACCGATTCGGTCTTCCCGTTCTTGGCGTCACTCTCACGGCGATACGCCTCGTAAAGCTCGAGCAGGACCTGCTTCTGACGCTCGGCGAGGTAGGCGTCCCCGAGGATCGCGGCCGGGACATCGCTGTCGCCGTACCGCTCTTCGAGGATGCCGGCCTGCACGTAGAGCGCTTCTGCCGAGATCCGCAGCGCCTTGGCGATCTGCTGCAGGATCTCCGCACTCGGCTTGCGCAACCCGCGCTCGATCTGGGAGAGGTACGGGTTGGACACGCCGGCGAGGCTGGCCAGCTGCCGCAGCGAGATCTGCGCAGCGGAGCGCTGCTCGCGGATGTAGTCCCCGAGGTTGCGCACGTCCAGCTTGGCCACGCTCACCACCCTAAGCCCTGGCGCTAACTATTGCAAGCGCCCTGCTAGCGCCGGTTTTTCCAAATCTAGCAAGGGTTTTCTGCCGACAGCAGCAATGTGGCATCGCCCTCGCAATTTGGCCGTCAGCGCCCGAATTCGCGAGGGCAATGTGGCATTGCTTCCGCGCTACAAGGACAGCTACAGAGCGGCGCGGACCTCGCCGACCGGCTTGCCGTGCCCCAGTACGTCGACCCGGCTGAGCTCGTCGAGGGCCGGGTCCGTCACTCCGGCCGCACGAAGCGCCGCGACCAGCACCGGTAGCTGCGCCCTCGACCCGCCGTCGTCGATCTTCACTGCCGCGGCGAGCCCGTCGGGGAACGCGACCGCGTAGACGCCTTCGGCGCCGTCCTTCGCCATCAGGCCCGGCACGGCCTGCATCATCCGAGTCGTCACGTGCCCGTCACCCGCGACGAGCTCCGGGTGCTCTCGCATCGCGGCGGCGCAGCGTCCGGCATTGCTGTCCGCGCCCGCCGTCGCGACAGCACCGAACCCGCGCGCCAACCCGCTCAGCGTCACCGCGAACAGCGGCGCCCCGCAACCGTCCACGAGGGTGGCGGTCACCGGGTCACCGGTCAGTCGCGACACCGTGTCGCGCAACCGCATCTGCAGCGGATGCTCCGGATCGCGATAGGTCTCGATCGGCCAGCCCGCGGCGACGCACGTCGCGATCATCCCGGCGTGCTTGCCGGAGCAGCTGTGCGTGATCCGCGCCGGCCCTTCGCCCGCGACAGTCCGGGCGCCACGCGCCTTCGCGTCGACGGGCATCGACGGTGTGTTGTCGAGCGCCGACTCGTCGAAGCCGACGGACGCGAGCAGTCCGCGTACGCCCTCGACGTGCTGTTGCTGACCGGTGTGGCTCCCGCACACCAGCGCCAGCTGCGCCGCGTCGACGACGAGCCCACACTCGAGCATTCCGGTGGCCTGCAACGGCTTCGCCGAGCTGCGCGGCAGCATCGGTGCGTCGACGGGTCCGGCAGCGAACAGCACGTCGTCGCCCCGCAACACGACCGCGGCACCTCGATGGTGTCCTTCGATGAACCCGCCGCGAACGACCTCGGCGAGGACCGGCCAGTCCGCCATGGGCTGGTTGTCGACCAAGGTCGCGCTACTCGCTCTCGGTAGGAAGGAGATCGGCGACGTCGGCCGCGCCCACCTTGTAGCGGCGTCCGAGCTCCTCGGTGAGGGCGTCCATGACCGCCTGTACGGCCCGTCGCCGGCGCGACACGTCGGCCTCCTCGCGGTTGAGCACCTCGAGGACGCGTTCCAGCGTCTGCTCGTCCACCCCAGCAGGGTCGGACAGGTCGCCGTCGCTCACCAGCGACTCGACGTACCGCCGGTGGACATCGACATCGGACGGCTCGCGCGAGGCATAGCGTCCGAGCCCATGCGCCGGCACCCGCTCGTCGGCCAGGATCTCGGGCAGCGCGTCGACCAGCGAGCCGGCCGGGCCGTCCCCGCTGCGCCGGGCCCGCTCAGCCCGCAGGATGTCCACCCGCCCCTGCAGCAGCCGCCGGAGGTAGGACAGATCCGTCTCCGCCTGCTCGGCCTCGGCCCGCATCGCCCGAATCTCCGCCACCGGGCGCTCTGCCAGGCCGGTGAGGTAGTCGGGAGCCAGCAAGGGGGAGATTCGCCCGTCGCCGGTGGGGAACGTCATCGTGGGTGCCTCCGTAGCCGATCCTCCAGGCTAGGCACGGCGCCCGGGTGCGCCTACGCTCACCCTGTCACGGCTAGGTAACGCGGGCTGCGCCAGCTGAGCGCGAAATTGCGCCAGATGGCTTAACACGCAGCTCCGACGTGCCGAAGGGATAAGGAGAGGCAGGATCAGCAGCGGACCGGTCGAGGGAGGTCGTCGATGCTCAAGGGCGACCTGAGTTCGACCACGCTCGCCTCAATCCTCCTCGATCTGGCCTCCGACGGGTCCTCCGGCGCGCTCGTTCTGAGCCACCCGGATGGCGAAGAAGCGCAGATCTCGATGCGCTCCGGCCTGGTCTGCGGCGTGCACGCTCCGCATCGGCATGCCGACCTCGGAGCCAAGCTGGTGTCGTCGGGCTTGCTCGAGCCCGAGGCGCTCGCGGACGCGCTCGAGGCGCAGCGCACCGACCTGTCGGCCTGGAACCTCGGTGAGCTGCTCGTTCACCTCGGGTACGTCGACGAGAGCGTCATCCAGGGTTTCTACACGGAGCAGCTCTACGAGGCGCTCTGGGACCTGATGCGCTGGACAGAGGGCAGCTGGAAGTTCCGCAAGAACGCGAAGACCCGCGAGGAAGGCACGCCGGTCCCCGTGGTGGAGCTGCTCGAGTCGCTGCGCGAACGCGGCTACGAGTGGGAGAACATCGCCGCGATCGTCGACAGCCCCAACGCCGTGCCGATGCTGTCGGCGCGCGGCGACGGCGCACCCGAGACGACGCTCGACAGCGACGCGTGGTCGATGCTCTGCAAGATCGACGGCATCCGCACCGTCGCCGATCTCGCCGCCGACTGCGGCTACACGCTCTTCGAGGCCGGCCAGGTGCTCGTTGCCCTCGTCGACGCGGGACTCGTCGACATCAGCGACGACGAGGAAGACGACGAAGACGTCTACGGCTCCGCGTCGGCGCTCGCCGGCGTACTCGCGGCGGCCCGCAACGGATCGCACGACAACGGCTCAGGCAACAACGGCAACAACGGCGGCGGCGGCGACGCGCTGTCACGGCTCGCGCGGCTGGCGAGCGACGTGTCGACGGCTCACGTCAGCGCAGAGGCGCCGACGACGCCGAACCCGCTTCAGCTCGACGTGATGGCCGCGCAGCTGAGTGGGGGCGCGAACCTCACCGTGCCGGTGTCGCGCAAGTCCGGCGAGTCCTTTGCCTCGGCGATGGACCGCGTCGCCGGAGCACTCGTCGACGCGCTCGGTCCGGCGCCGGAGTCGATCGACAACGACCCGATCGTCGTTCCTCGTCGGCCGAAACCGCTCAAGCGAACCGACGACAGCCTCGACCTCGACGAGCAGCGCCGCCGCCGCCGTGCTGCGGCAGCCGCCGAGCTCGCGCAGGCGCAGGCCGCGGTGGAATCCCTGCGTCCCGACCGCAAGGTCGACGGCCCGGTGGCCGACACCCCGCCGCGACTGGTCGACCTCGAGGCCGAGCGCGCCCGCGTCGCCGCCCGCGAGGCCGAAGAGGCCGCGCGTCACGCGACCGAAGGCGCCGCCCGCGAAGCCGCCGAGAAGTTCGCCCGCGAAGTCGCCGAGCAGGCAGCCCGCATCCAGCTGGAGCAGGCGGCCCGCGAGACGCAAGCCCGCGCCGAGGAAAACGCCCGGCGGACGGCCGACCAGGCCGCCGACGACGAGGCCCATCACCTCGCGCTGGCAGCCGAAATGGCGCAACGCGAAGCTGTGGAACGGGCCACCGAGGAGGCATCGCGCCTCGCCGCGGAACAGACCGCCGCCGAGGAAGCCGCCCGGATCGCCGCGCAGCAGGCAGAGCGCCTCGCCGCCGAACGCGCTGCGGCTGAGGAAGCCGCGCGGGTCGCCGCCGAGGAACTCCGGGCCGAGCAGGAAGCCCGCCACGCCGCGGAGGAAGCGGCCCGGGTTGCCGCCGAGGAGCTCCGGGCCGAGCAGGAAGCCCGCCACGCCGCGGAGGAAGCGGCCCGCGAGGCAGCCGAGGAAGCCGCGCGCATCGCCGCGGAAGAGGCAGCCGAGGAAGCCGCGCGCATCGCCGCGGAGCAAGCCGCGGCCGAAGCCGCTGCCCGCCTCGCCGACGCCCAAGCGGAGGCCGAGCGGCTGGCCCAGGAAGTCGCCGAGCGGGAGGCAGCGGCACAAGCCGAGCGTGCGGCCGCCGCCGAGGCCGAGCGTCTCGCCGCGGAAGCGGCCGAGGCCGAGCGACTCGCCCAGGAAGCGGCGGAGCGGCAGGCCGCCGAGGCCGCCGAGGCCGCTCGCATCGCCGAGGAAGCCGAGGCGCGAGCAGCGCTGGCCGCCGCCCAGGCAGCCGCCGATGCACGGGCAGAAGAAGCCCGCCTCGCGCAAGAGTCCGCGGAGCAGGACGCCGCGAACCTGGCGGCGGAGGAGGCGGAACGGAGCGCCCTCGAGGATGCGATCGCCGCCTCCCAGCGCGCGGGCGAAGCGGCCGCAGCCACCGCAATGCTCGTCGAGCTACACAACGACGACGTCGCCGAGCCGGTCGAGCCGGTCGAGGTGGCACCAGCCGTCGTCGAGCCGGAACCTGAGCCGCTCTCCGCCCCGGCGGCTCTGCGCAGGGGGGAGGACGCCGACACGGCCGCCCTGCTGCGCGAGCTGTCGTCGCTGGGCCTCGAGGACGGCGGCGAGCAGCAGTCTGCGCTGTCGTCATCGACCCCGCCACCGCGGCCGCGACCGACCTCTCCCGCGACAGACAAGAAGGCGAAGAAGAAGATCGGCCTGTTCGGCCTCTGACCGGCTGAGGACAGCGTCCGCGCTTTGACGGCGGAGGGACTGTCAGGCGTCGACGACTCTTTCGATCTTCATCGCCATGCCCGCCGTCGTCAGCGGCGCGTCGTCGGGCGTCGCCCGCTTCACCACCGCGAGCGCGACCGGCCCCATCTCCGCGTGATGCACCGCGGTGCCGAGAAAGCCCACGGCGCGACCGTCGAGCTCGACAGGCGTCTGCGCCGGCGGCAGCTCCTCGAGCGTGCCGTCGAGGTGACCGAAGACCAGGCGGCGCGGCGGCCGACCGAGGTTGTGCACCCGCGCGACCGTCTCTTGCCCGCGGTAGCAGCCCTTGTCGAGATGCACGGCGATCCCGATCCAGCCGACCTCGTGCGGGATCGTCCGATGGTCGGTCTCGAAACCCAGCCGTGGCACGCGCCGAGCGACGCGGTGCGCCTCCCACGCGGCGTGCCCGACGAGCGGCAAGCCACTCGCCTCGATGCGGGCGGCGAGCTCCTCGAGCGGCACGATCTCGTCCGTGGTGTCCTCGCCGGCAACCTCCGTGACGACGCCGTACGACGCGGAGAGGTCTTCGACCTCGACGCGCAGCATGAACCGCATTGAGTCGAGGTAGCCGACCAGGGTCGCCGACGTCTCCGGCTCAGCGGTGATCCAGGTGGCCTCACCGTCGTCGCGCAGGACGAGGTGATGCTCGACGTGACCGTGCGGTGAGAGGATCAGCGCCTCGCGAGTCTCACCGACCGGCAGGGTCTCGACGTGCTGGGAAACCAGCGAATGAAGCCAGGTCAGCCGATCCGGGCCTGACACCCGTACGACGCCGCGGTGCGAGCGGTCGACGATCGCGCCGGTCTCCAGCGGACGCTGCTCTCGCAGCGGATCGCCGTAGTGCGCGGCGACGCCGGCGTCGACGCCGACTCCGGCGACTGCACCATGGCGACCCAGAAGCGGGCTGATCACGCACCCAGCGTATGACTGTGCCGAGTCGGCACCTATCCCTCAGCGGGGCAGGGAGAGGTGCCGAACCCGTGCCGGATCACGAAAGCCGTGCCGGCGCTGTTGCTGAACACCTGCACCGCCGACGAGTCGCCGGACGTCCAGGCCAGCGCCACCGGTGGCGGGTTGCCCGGCGACGTCTCCACCACGATGTAGCGGTAGCCACCGCGCCGCACGGCCGTGCGCCACGCGTCGCAGGTCGTGTAGTTGGCGAACTCGTGGTGCGCGAGCGTCTGCCCGACGTACTCGGCGGTGTTGTCGAAGCCGGCACCGAGGAACGGGTAGATCGCAGCGGATCCGACGACACCGATCTTGGCGTCGGACACACCCTGCAACGACCGATACAGCTCCGCCTGCGGGCTCGCCTGACCGTGGTAGCGATCGCGGAGGTATTGCTTGTTCGCGGGGTAGCCGACGACCACCGCGGCCACGACGACGAGACCGGCCACCATCGGCAGGTGGTGTCGCACCCACTGGGTGCGCAGCAGCGCGGCGGCGGCGAGCGCGACGACGATCGCCGCGAGCGTAGTGCCGTGTCCGAGCGCCCACTTTCGTGGACCGGTCAGTGTCACGAGTAACAGCGCGGTGAATACCAACGCGGCCACGGCCCGCCATCGCACCACCGGCCGCGAAGCCGCGAGCGCGAGCAGGCCGACCGCGAGCGCGGGCAGGGCGTAGCGCACGTTGTAGCCGAAGAGATACGGATGTCCGGGCGGCCCGTAGGCGCCGGTGGGAGTGACCAGGTACGCCGCGGTCGCCACGATTGCCACGACGCCCGCCATTCGCAGACCGGCCGGGCCCTTCCACGCGGCGATCAGGACGCCGGCGGCAGCGAGCACGATGATCGCGACCCATCCCCGGCCGAGGAAGAACTCCAGCCCGGGACGAAAGAAGTGGCGCAGCACGTCGATGTTGGTCAGGTAGTGCGCGACCGAGAACCCGTAGTCGTCGAGGGCCGGCATCGGCACCTGCGCCAAACCGGGAACGTGCTGGGTCGGGAACGGCGAACCGACGTCGACCCAGTTGCGGATGTACCAGTACGTCGAGGTCAGCACGCCGCCGGCGATGACGAGGACAGTTGCCGTCATCCGCCGGCCACGGACGACCAGGACGAGGAAGCCGAGCAGCAGCGCGAGGGTCGGGGCGAGCAGGCTGAGCTTCGACCCCATCGCCAGACCGGCGGCGAGCCCCGCCACGAAGGGCAGTCCCACCGTGGCCTTCTCACCGTCGTTGCGAAAGTGCACGGCGATGGCGAGCAGCGCGATGAACGGCCACAGCGCCATCCAGTCGTTGATCGCGCTCGCATTGAACGTTCCGACCAGGACGAGCAGCGGCGTCACCGCGACGAGCGTGACCGGACCGACGCCGAAGGCCGACCCGACGCAGTACGCCGCCAGCATGGCCACCGCGAGATCGGCGATCGTGAGCAGCAGCGACAACGTGTCGTGGTGGAACAGCGCGATGCCCATGCCGTGCAGCAGCTCGCTGTTGAGCGGGTAGTACGGCGTCGGCGAGCTGGGCGCGATCTGGATGATGCCGCCGGTGTGGTGAGAGGTGGCGAAGTGCGCCGCCCACGTGAGGTGGTACTCCAGCGAGTCGATGAAGAGGTTGCCGGTACGTGCCGTGGCGCGCACCGCCACAAACGCCTGCGCCATGACGAGCGCGCCACAGGCGCTCGCAGCCAATGACGGAACCCGCTGCCACCAACCACGCCGATACGGCACAGCGACCGAGTCGTCGTCCGCCGCCACCCGAGGGTTCGCATCGTCGGCAGGCTGCGGCGCCGCGCCGCGAAGCCTCGACACGGTCCCGACGACCACCGCCACGACGAGGGAGGTGACCACGAGCGGCCAGCGGCTGAACCAGCCGAACGTACCCAATGCCTCGCCCTCGATGACCAGGAACGAATAGGCCACGATCACGGCGACAAGCGCGCCTCGAGCGCCGCTCCACCGGGGGGCAAATGCCCGTCGGCCCGCCACCCCTACGACGACGGCGCTGAGCAGGACGGCGAGGGTCGCGGCGATTGCCGCGACGTACTCGGTGACGGTCATAGCTGCTCAGCCCCCACGGATGCGAACCCAGAAAGACCCTAGTAGTGGGGGTCGTGGATGCCGCGGAATCTCTTAGCATTCGTTGGCAGCGGTTCAAAGAGCGCCGCCAACACGTCGAGCATGGAGTCCACGTTGCCGTCTGCACCCCGCGACGAGAGCGCGAGCCCGGGTCGTCGACTCTCGATCGTGCTGCCGGCGTACAACGAGGAAGCCAACATCGAGCGGATGGTCGTCCGGTCGACCGAGGTGGCCAGCCGGCATTGCACCGACCATGAGGTCATCGTCGTCGACGACGGGTCGTCGGACACGACCGCCTCGATCGTCGACAAGCTCGCCGCGGACGACCCGCGGATCCGACTTGTGCGGCACGCCGTCAACCAGGGATACGGCGGCGCGCTGAAGAGCGGCTTCCTCGCGGCGAAGATGGACCTCGTCTTCTTCACCGACTCCGACAACCAGTTCGACCTCGACGAGCTGGCGATCTTCATCGACCTGATCCAAAGCGTCGATGTCGTCGCCGGCTACCGCATCAAGCGCCGAGACCCGTTCTTCCGCCGGCTCAACGCGCGGGCCTGGAACTACCTCGTCCGCGCCCTCTTTTACGTGCCGGTTCGCGACATCGACTGCGCGTTCAAGCTGTTCCGCCGCGAAGTGTTCGACGGCCTCGAAATCGATAGTGTCGGCGCGATGGTCAACACCGAGCTGATGGTGAAGTTGGGGCGGTCCGGATACCGCGTGGTGGAGGTCGGCGTCAGCCACTTCCCGCGCACCGCCGGCAAGCCGCAGGGCGCCAGCATCAAGGTGATCATCCGCGCGTTCAGCGAGCTGCGCCGCATGCACAGCTTCCTGTCGACGATGGAGCTCGCACACCTGCCGGCCGGAGCGCGCAACAGCCACTCGATCCCGCCCAACACCGAGGCATGAAGCCAGTCGCCATCGTCGGCGGTGGCATCGCCGGCGCGACCGCGGCGCTGCGACTCGCCGAATCCGGCCAGCAGGTCGTGCTGTTCGAGGGCGGTGACCGCATCGGTGGCCTCGTCGTGTCGTTCGAGGTCGCCGGCACTCCGCTCGAGTGCTTCTACCACCACATCTTTCCGCACGAGTCCCACATCCGCGGGCTGATCGACGAGCTCGGGCTCACGTCGAAGCTGGACTGGCTGCCGAGCACGATGGGCGTCCTGACCGGCGGCCGGCTCTGGCCCTTCACCACGCCGCTGGACATCCTGCGGTTCGGACCGATGACTCTCCCCGAGCGTCTGCGAATGGGCATCGGCGGCCTACGCCTGCAGCAGTGGAAGGACTGGGAGAGCCTCGACCGTGTCCCCGCTCAGGAGTGGCTCACCCGAGCCACCGGGGCGGCGGCGGTGCGCGAGCTCTGGGAGCCACTGCTCCGCGCGAAGTTCGGCGCGGCAGCGCCCGAAGTGCCGGCCGCGTGGATGTGGGGCCGCTTCGCGCAGCGCCGCGGCGCACGCACCGGCAAGGGCGAAAAGCTCGGTTACCTGCGCGGCGGGTTCCGTCAAGTCTTCGACGGGCTGTCGGCAAGGCTCGCCGAACTCGGGGTCGAAGTCCGTACAAACAGCCGCGCCGCGGCGATCGTCGCAGACGGCGGCCAGGTGTCCGGTGTGCGGGCCGACGGCGGCGACGTGGAGACCGACGCCGTCCTCTACACCGGCGCGCTTCCCGGCATCAGCAAGCTCGTCCCCGACGAGTACGCCGACCCCAAGTGGGCGGGTGCACAAGGTATGGGCGTCGTGTGCTCCGTCATCGAGACGGACCGGCCGATCACCGACGTCTACTGGACCAACGTCTGCGACCCGGCCGCCGGCTTCGGCGCCATCATCGAGCAGACCAACCTGGTCCCGAGCTCGGACTACGGCGGTCGCCACGTCACCTATCTCGGCCGCTACTTCACCGCTGCCGAGGCGGACATCGCCGCGACCGACGCCGCTTCGCTGACCGACACGTGGCTGGACAACCTGGAGGCGGCATACCCGCGCTTCCACCGGTCGAGCGTGACGGCCGTGCACCCGTTCAAGACGCCGTACGCCGCTCCTCTCGTCACGCTCGGATACCGCGAACGCATCCCGTCCCTGCGGGCACCCCTTGGTGGCCTGTATGTCGCGACCACCGCGCAGATCTATCCCGCAGACCGAGGCATGAGCGAGGGCGTGCGGCTCGGCGGCGAAGCGGCAGCGGCGATCGCGGCGGACCGGCAGACCCGCGGATGAGCGGTTGGCAATGCCCGGTCTGCCGCGGCACCAGCAGCCGACTGCTGTGGCGGGTCGGCGGCGACGCAACCGAGAACGGCGTCGATCCGCACTTGTTCCGGCCGAGCGCTGACCGCTACGGCGAGACGGTCGGCACCGTGCTGCGCTGCCTCGACTGCGGGCACGGGTCACTTGCCGAGACGCCGACCGACGAAACACTCGCGGCTGCCTACGGCGACGCCGCCGACCCCGTGTCCATCAACGAGGAGGACGGCCAGGTCGAGACCGCCCGGCGCTCACTCGAGCGGATCGAGCGCTTCGTCTCGCCGGGCCGGCTCGTCGACCTCGGTTGCTGGACCGGCTCGTTCGTCGCCGCGGCCGCGGACCGCGGATGGACCGCGAGCGGGGTGGAGCCGTCGGCGTGGGCGGTCCAGCGGGCCCACGAGCGGGGGCTGGACGTGCGGGTCGGCGATCTGGCGAACTCGGGGGTCGCCGAGGGCAGCATTCGCTGCGTCGTGATGTGCGACGTCATCGAGCATCTGCTCGACGTGTCAGCAGCAATCGAGACGGCAGCTGCGATGCTCGAACCCGGCGGGGCGCTGTACCTGACCACGCCCGACGCGGGTGGGCGACTCGCGCGCCTGATGGGCAGCCGGTGGTGGTCGATCCTGCCCATGCACGTGCAGTACTTCACCCGGGCCTCGATGCGTCGCCTGCTCGAACGCCACGGCCTCCACGTGGTGGAAACGGCGAGCCACCCGAAGGTGTTCACGGCGACCTACTACGCCGAGCGTCTCGGCGGGTACTCACCGGCGCTGGCCCGAGCATCGGTCGGGCTGACGCGAGGGGCAGGCTTCGCGAACCGGCTCGTATCGCCCGACTTCCACGACCGCATGCAGGTCATCGCACTCAAAACCCGCCTGAACCACTCCCCGAACAAGTGATCCGAATCCCGCACCCCGTATCGACGTCTATCGTTGAATGGGGCGAGCAGGAACGGTCACGTTGGCATGAGGAGACGAATGGCGAAGCGGGGCGCTCGGAGCGACTGGCAGCTCGATTTGAGGCCTGCATCCAGCGCGCCCCGAACGCCCGACGCCCCGCCGAACGGCAACGGCAACAGCAACGGCAAGAGCAACGGCAACGGAGTGGGCGCGGCGGCCACGTGGGCCAGCGCCGATGTGGGCGGCAGCGTCGGCAGGACGCTCGCGGAGCTGCGCGCCAATGACGAAGCGATGCTCGGCGCACTGGCCGACATTCGGGCCACTCTGGAGAGCATGAGTTCCGGGATCGAGGAACTCGCCGCGCGGGTGGCATCGGTCGAGACGAAGCTGGCCAGCCAGGCAGCCCGCCCAGCCCGTCCGGTGCGGGAGACGTCTCGGACGCTGCGGGAATCCTCGACCGGCACCATCGACCGGCGAGCGCGCCGGGGAAGCCTGCGCATCACCGAAGGCGACACGCCCGACTAGGTTTCCGACTCCGACCAGGCCGACCGGTAGCCCGACCGCCACGCCATCTGACAGAGCAGGCCGACGACGGCAGTGTCCCAGTCGCCGCGCCGCGACGTCTTCATCTCGACCGCAAAGTCGTGGAGTTGTGACCGCCACCACTGCAGCGGCGGGGCGGGCGGCTCGGCGACTAATCCGATCTCAGCGAAGCTCTTTGCGAGCGTAGGCTTCGCCGCCCCATAGCGGTACCACTGCCGCATCACCTCGCGGATCGTTGACCGTGGCACCCAGTCGACGGCCGCACCCGGGGCGTACTCAACCCGGCCAAGACCCACACGCTGCACACGCCAACAGAAGTCGAGATCGCCGCCACTGCGCAACGAGCGGAAGCCGTCGACCGCCTCGAGCACGGACCGGTGCGTCACGATGTTGGCCGTGGGTAAGAAGGGCATCGTCGGATGCCCGAGACCGTGCTCTGCCATGAGCGGCTGATAGCGCTGGACGTAGCGCTCCGCCGCCGTGTGCGCAGTGGTGACGACAACGTCCCCACCGGCGATCGCGACGCCCGGCAGGTCGACGGCTCGAATCAATCCGTCCAGCCAGCCGGGCCTCGGCCGGCAACGGCTGTCGAGCAGGACGATCGTGGTCGCGTCGGAGCGGCGCCAGCCGTGGTTGCGCGCGGCATAGGGACCCCGCGGTTCCGGATGGCGGAGTACGTCGACCGGGAACGCGGCGGCGACGTCGGCGGTCGCGTCAGACGAGGCGTCGTCAACCACGATCACGTCGGCACGATCGCGGGTCTCCGCCAGCGTGCTCTCCAGGCACCGCTCAAGCAACCCTGCGGCGTTGCGCACGGGGATGACGACGCAAGGGCGATCGGACGCCGTCATCAACGACCGCCAGCCACCCGGCCAACGGTGGACATCACCACGTCGTACAAGCCTTCGCCGACCGTCCCCCATGAGAACCGCCGCGCCACCTCAGGTCCGCGCGTCGAGAGCCCCTCCGCCAGGTCGTCGTCCTCGAGCACGGCCACGATCGCGGCGGAGAGTCCGTCTACATCGTCGTGTATCAGTGCGTCCTTCCCCGCAACGAGGCCCAGGCCGGCGAGACCGGTCGACGTTCCGACCAAGGGACGAGCGCTCGCCAGCGCCTCGAGCGCCTTGAGGCGCGTCCCCGATCCGTGCCGAAGCGGCACCACGGCCATCCGCGCGTCGCGAAGGTAGGGCACCACCGACTCCACATCCGGGTGAAGACTCACCCCGAGGTTGTGATCAACCAGCGCACAGACCCGGTCGACAGGTGCACGTCCAACGATGACCAGCCTTGCGTCCTGGCGGTCGCGCACCCGCGGCCACACGTCTCGACAGAACCACTCGAGACCGTCCACGTTGGGCAAATAGTTCAAGGACCCGGTGAACAACACCGTCGATGAGCCGGCCAGCGGAAAGGGGGTGAACTGGTCGACATCCACACCATTCGGTACGACCTCGGTGGGTCCCGGCAGCATGGCCGCATCGTCCTCGCTCACCGTAATTACGGAGTCGAATCCGTCCAGCACAGCCTCCTCGCGCCGACGCGATGCGCCGAACTCTCGACGCAGCACCCAGAGGTGTCGCCGGCTCCGCGCGACGTCGAAGGCCTGAGCTGCGGTCGCGGACGGGAGATTGTGGAGCGTCAACAGCCACGCCTCGCCAGCGCGTCGAAGATCGAGCAGCGGCGACAGCCCCAGATGCTCGACCAGGATTGCGTCGTAGCGCCCACGTCTCGACAAGGCTTCAGCGACGAGGCGCCGGGCGGGTCCCGTCGCCCGGCATTCGCTCGGGCCCCCCGGGAGCGTGGCGTCGGCAGCCGTAACCAGTCGACGACCGATCTCACCGAACCGGATCTGCCGTTCTGGACGCGGAATCGTCGTCAGGTGCCGCACGGCGCCACGAACCTCCGCATCCGGCGCTTCGCCGGAGACGAGCAGATCCACGGTGGCTCGACGCGCCAGCTGCCCAATCAGGTGCGACTGCCGGATCGCGCCACCTCCGCCACGGTCGCGATCCGGTGTCTCGGCGGTCACCCAGAGCACCTCGAGCGGTCGGGACACAACGTCAAGCCTGTCATGCCGTCGGCGATCCGGGAGTCAGGGATCGTGGCAGGATCCCTGGGTGACCATCGCGCTCGCCATCGACGCCAGCGCGCTCAGCGAAGGGTCCGAGTACCGCGGCATCGGGACGTACTTGCGCAACGTGATGAGCGGGCTCGCCGCCGATGACCGGATCAACGTGTCAGCAATGGCGACGAGAGCAATCCCGCTTCCGGCCGGTGTCGCGCGCCTCCCGTTGGGGCCGCCTGGACCGCCACGGGTACGGGTGGTCCGGCATGACCTGCGACTGCCGGGCCTGATCAAGCGCAGTGGCTGCGATGTCTTCCACAGTCCCGCATTGCTGCCACCCCGTCGCAGCCCGGTGCCATGGGTCCAGACGCTGCACGACCTGACCCCTCTCGTGTTCTCTCACCCCGCCTTGGCCCGAGAACGGAAGCGGTGGCTTTCACTCGGCCCTCGGTTGCGCAACGCCGCGGCAGTAATTTGTGATTCGCACTCGTCCGCCCGTCAGGGCGTCGAGCTGCTCGGGCTCAACCCAGCACGGGTACACGTTGCACACCTGGGCGTGGGCGCCGAGTTCACTCCCGGGCCGCCGGCCCCGGACGCTACGACGCCCTACCTGCTGATGGTGGCGACGTGGGGGCCGCACAAGGGCTTCCGGCAGGCAGTCGCCGCGCTCGACGCGGTTGCGGAGAGCGGGTACCCGCATCAACTGCTGATCGCCGGCTACCAGACCGACACGAGTCGGGCGCGAATCGTCGAGGAGATCGCGCGGTCTCAGTTCCGAGATCGCATCCAGGTGCAGGACTTCGTCTCCGACCTTGCCGCCCTGTATCGCGGTGCCGATGTGACGCTCGTGCCGAGTCAGGCCGAGGGCTTCGGACTGCCGGCGTTGGAGTCGATGGCGTGCGGCACTCCAGTGATCGCGGCTGACGCCACGTCGCTCCCCGAGGTCGTGGGGGACGCGGGAGTGCTGGTGGAGCCCGGAAACGACCGGGCGTGGGCAGGCGCGGTGCTGAATCTGCTCCGTGACGCGCCGCGGCATCGTGACCTCGGCAGCCGCTCGGTCGAACGGGCAAGCCAGTTCACCTGGGCGAGGACCGCCCATCAATACGCCGAGGTCATCAGCTCCTTAGCATCGACGTAGTCGGGCTCTTCAGGCTCAGCCCGATCCGAAAGCGCTACGCCGGCGAGCACCCAGAACGCGAGCGATGTCGTCAGGTCATACCAGGTCTGCAAGAACAGCCCAGCGACCGCAAGCCCCGATCCGGCAAGCCAGAGCCCCCCCGCGAGGCTCGCTGCGGCACCGATCTCCTGCGCGCGCTCACGTAATCGCCGGAGAAGCATCAACAATGCGGCCACGAACAATACTGCGGGCACCATCCCGATCTCGTTCGCCGTCTCGATGTAGGAGTTGTCCGACGTGATGGAAGTCGATACCCCGAACCTGGTGCCGGTCGAGGTGTTGGCGCCGAGACCTCTCCCGAGTGGCGTCCGCAGTGCCGCAGCGAATGCGGCCGGGGTCGTCTCCACATGCTCCTGGGACGAGTCGTCCCGGTGGACTGGGTTGAACAATCCTTCAAAGCGCCCCACGGTTGCAGAATGGCCGGCGACGGGTAGGAGCAAGGCCAGCGCGATGCCCAGCACCACGAAGAGGCGCAGCCGTTGCCGGGAGGCGCGACTCGCCTGGAAGGCAGCGACGAGCAGGACCGCGACCCCTGCGCCCACGACCGCGCTGCGGGTGACGGTGAGAAAGATCGTGTAGAGCGACGCGCCGCCAACGACCGCGGCGAGCTGCCACATCCGGCGACCGCCAATGCGCTCCAACGCCAGGCCGAACGGGATCAGCATGAAGAAACCAAGTGTCAACGGGTTGTTGAACAGGCTTCCAACGCGCGTGTAGTTGAAGGCGTTGTCGCCGGACGCCAACAGCACGTACGTGGGATCGGGGAACGGACTGTCGAAAAGGTCGGCCTTGAACGCCGGAAGACCGATGGTGTTGACCAGGAAATCGTTGAACCCATTTGCGTCGATCGACTCCCACAAAGCGAACCCGGTGAGGATCAGCGTGATCACTGCGACGATGACAAACAGGCGACTCATCACCGCTGCACTGAAGCTCAGGCGGCGAGCACAGAAGAAGACGACAACTGCCAACGCCAACAGTCGCCACGCATTGACCCTGCCACTCCACGGCACGCCACCGAGCGCACCCGGTGCGGCGAGTGGGAGGAACAGGTACACCGACGCGATGCCGACGTACAGCACGACCAGCCAGTCCAAGGCGTCGAAGCGGCGGCGAAGCGCGCCGCTGCGTAGCACCGCGATCGCCAATCCGATCGCCCAGAGCTCCTTGAGGTAGCCGACATTTCTCGCCAACGAACCGGGCACCCCGAGGTGATACAGGTAGGAAAGCACCGTCGTCTGAATCGGCACCCAGGCGACGAGGCCGATGACCGAGAACGCCGGCCGGGAAGCCGAGAGCCCGACGAATCCCACGACGAAGAGCGTTGCCAGCAACAGTTCGGCGGTCACCGGGCCGCCGGCGCTGAACAAGAACGCCCCAAGAACCGCGGATCCGGTCACGAGGATGGGCGCGGCGCGCTGCACCGTGGGCGGACGAACAGCGAGCGCAGACGCCGCCGTGAACCGCACCGATAGAGTGTAGAGCCGACCGGACCCGCGTGGAGCCGTTAGCCTCGTGCCGTGGACCTCGTTCAGTTCCTCGCGATGCTGCGACGCAGGCTCGCGCTGATTCTCATCTGCCTCATCGCCGGGGTTGCCGGGGGCGCGTTCTTCGCGGCGAACGCGCAGCCGGTCTACCTCGCCCAGTCGCGAGCGTTCCTCCGGATCCCCGGCACGCAGGGACTCGGCCAGCAGATCGGCGCCTTCCAGCTGATCGCCCAGGTCATCAACACCTACGCGAGCATTGCGACCTCGCGTGCCAACGCGGAACGCATCATCACCTCACTGGGACTGGACGAGTCGCCGGCAGACGTCGCCGGGCATCTGAACGCCGTAGTCGAGAAGCAGACGACGATCATCGATATCTTCGCGTCGGCCTCCACCGCGGCGGAGGCGCAACAGCTCTCGAACGCTGCGCTCCGGGCGCTCACCGCGGAGGTCGACCAACTAGGCGAGGGCCAGATCGGTGCGGTGACCGTGCGGACGCTGGACACCGCTCCGCTCCCGACGGCGCCATCCTCGCCCGACAAGCCGCTGGACATCACCGTCGGTGCCCTGCTCGGTCTGGTCGTCGGCCTCGCAGCTTCTGGCATCCTCGAGGCACTCGACCGGACAGTGAAGACGAGCACGCACGGCGACGTGCTGTTCGGCGCGCCGATGCTCGGCGTTGTCCCCCGCCGCCGCGGAAACATGCTGGTGGTGCGGCGCGGCGTCGACAACTCCGACGTCGAGCCGTACAAGGCTCTGCGGACCGCGGTTCGCTTCGCGAATCCGGACAATCCAGTCCGCACCATTCTCGTCACGAGCGTCAACTCCGATGACGGCAAGACCACGACCGCGGCCAACCTCGCCGTTGCGATCGCGCTGTCTGGCGTGCGCGTCGTGGTGGTGGATGCCGATCTGCGGCGCGCGCAACTGGCCAAGGCGTTCGGGCTCGACTCGCAGGTCGGTCTGACCTCGCTCTTTCTCGGGGAAGCGCCACTGAACGATGCCCTCCAAGAGTGGGACCGCGACATCAGCGTGCTGGCGAGCGGACCGCTCCCGCCGAACCCGTCCGAAATCGTCGGGTCTCAGCTGTTCAACCAGATCCTGACCTCGCTGGCCGGCATCGCGGATGTCGTCGTCATCGATGCACCGCCCGTGCTGCCGGTTACGGATGCCGTCGCGATCGCCTCGCAGGTCGATGGCGTGCTCATCGTCGCCCGCCACGGCAAGACACTGCGCAACGGCGCCAGCGAGACCCGACGGCGGCTCGACGGCGTCGGAGCCAACGTCATTGGCTACGTCCTCAACGCCGTGCCCGCCCGCGATGCACAGTCGTACTACGCGGACTACACGCACAATACGGCGCCCCGGTCGCCAGCTCCCACCGGTCACCAGCTCACCAACCACTGACCAACCACCGTGGGCGCGGCATTGAAGCGGACAGCGTCTTGACGTCGACTCCCACCGTCACCGTCACCGTCGCCGTCGTGGTCAAGGACCGCAAGGAATCGATCGCGTACTGCCTGGACGGGATCGAACGCCAGGAAGGCGTCGACTTCGACGTGGTCGTTGTCGACAACGAGTCGACCGACGGAACCTACGAGTACCTGCTCGAGCGAAGCCAACACGCCTCACGGACGATGACGATCCTGCGCGAGCCCGGATCGCTCGGACACATTCGGAACCTGGCGCTCGAGACGGCGACCGGCGCCGTCGTTGCCTTCACCGACTCCGACTGCGTGCCCCAACCTGGCTGGCTGCGCGCCGGGGTCGACGCCTTTGCAGGCGATGTCGCCGTCGTCCAAGGGCGCACCGTGCCCGCTAGCCAGCCGAAGCACTGGGAGGCGACGATCGACATCTCGTCGTTCAGCCACCGCTACGAGACCTGCAACATCTTCTACGACCGCGCGGCGCTCCTCGGCGTCGGTGGCTTCGGCAAGGCGATCGCCCATCTCGGTGAAGACGTCGTAGCCGGGTGGCGGCTGCGTGCCGCAGGCATGGGAAGCGCGTGGCAACCCGACGCGGTCGTGGCACACGACGTCTCTTATCCCGGCGTCGGCTGGTGGATCCGACGTGGACTGCGCTACGAGTTCTGGCCCGGGCTCATCCGGGAGTTCCCGGATGCCCGCCGCGAGCTGATGTTCGCGCGTTACTTCTTGAACAACCGGCAGCCCCGGGTGGCCGTCGCCGTACTCGGGGTGGCATCGGCAGCAGGCGCGCTGAGCCCATGGCCCCTGCTCGCAACCGCGCCACTAATCTGGCGCTGGCGGCCCGAGGCCCTGTCACGCCGCGCCCTGGACTACTCGATCCGAGGGCTCGCCTACGAGCTCGCGATGTTCGCCGGGCTGGTGAAGGGATCGGTTCGCGCCCGCCGACTCGTACTTTGATCAGCAAGCGGACGGCGGAGCATCCTGCCGACTGGCAACCAGAAGGGGTGACACATGGCGCGCAATCGCCTGGCGACACGCGCGCTGGCTGCCGCGAGACGGGTCGACCGGCTCCGGGGTCGAGCCCGGATCTTCCTGTTCCGCCAGCGGGTGCGTGCGGTTGCGGCCTGGCACGGCGGTCACGTGAGCCTCGACCTTTCGCAGTCGGCCAAGATCGGCCGCGCGATCATCATCGACGTATGGAACGGCACCTCCAGCCACCTCTCCATCGGTGACCGCACGAACCTCGGTGACGGCGTACGGCTGTCCTTCCGTGGCGGCTCGCTCGAGATCGGTCCCGACACCGATATCCGCCGATTCGGCAACTACCACGTGGGAGGTGCCATCCGGGTCGGGTCCGGATGCGTGCTGTCAACCGGCATCCACGTCCACTGCGCAGACCGGATCGATGTCGGCGACCTCACGATCATCGGCGAGTACTCGACGATTGCGGACTCTCAGCACGTGCGCACCGCGCCGGACGAACCGGTGCACCACTCGGTCGCGACCGGCCCGGTCGTCATCGGCCGAAACATCTGGATGGGCGCGCACATCGTGATCGCGAGTGGTGTCACCGTCGGCGACTTGGCCTTCGTTGCGGCGGGCGCGGTGGTCACCAAGGACGTCGCGTCCGGTTGGCTGGTCGGCGGTGTCCCGGCGAAGCCGGTGCGCCAGGTTGCTCGAAACGAGCCGTAGATGGAGGTGGCTCTCGACCTCACCCCAGCGCTGTCGGGGCTAACCGGCGTCGCTCGCTACACGCTGCGTCTCGCCGCCGAGCTCCCGTACGCCGGGATCACGGTCAACGGCTTCGGGATCGGGCGCGGGCCGGGCACCCTGCCGGCTGGGAGCCGCCATCTGCCGATCCCGCTACGAATCGTGCAGTCAGCCTGGCGCCACGTCGGCATCCCGCGCGCCGAGTGGATCGCCGGTGGCGGCGACCTGGTCCACTCCGTCGACCTGGTCCTGCCACCGACGCGGCGGCCGCTGGTCGCCACGGTTCATGATGTGGCGGCGCTCGACCGTCCGGACCTGCATCCACCGGCCCAGGTGGCGCAGATGCGGGCGCGACTCGAAGCTCTCGATGCGGCCACCCTCATCCTCGCCGTCTCCCAGACGACCGCCGACGCACTCGGTCGTCATGGCATTGATCTCGGCCGGGTGGTCGTGACGCCGCTCGCGGCGACTCCCGTTAGCCGCACGCCGGCTCGCCCCCAGACCCGCCCGCCGTACCTTCTCGCCGTCGGCGAGCTCACCGCCAGGAAGGACTACCCCACTCTCCTGCGCGCGCTCGCTCAGGAGCCGGCCCGCGAACTTCGGCTGGTCATGGCCGGCCCGCGCGGGTACCGAGCTCAGGAGGTTGCCGACGTCGCGACAGCGGTCGGCGTCGCGGACCGGATCGAGATGCTCGGACGGGTGTCCGACGCCGAGGTCGCGGCCCTCTACCGCGGCGCTACTGCCCTGTGCCTCACGAGTGTGATCGAAGGGTTCGGCCTGCCGCTGGTCGAGGCGATGGCGTTCGGCCTGCCGATCGTCGCGAGCGACATCGCCGTCACCCACGAAGTCGCGGGTGACGCCGCGATTTACGCGCCGGTGGGCGACGCCGAGGCCTTCGCCGCCGCGCTGCACCGAGTGGTCACGGACGACGAGCTGCGATCGACGCTGAAACGCAACGCCGCGCGTCGCAGCCAGCAGTTCAGTTGGACGCGCACCGCCGAGCTCACGGCAGCGGCGTACCGGAAGGCGGCGTCGTGCGACTAGCGCTCGACGGCCGTTCGTTGCAACGGACCCCGCTCGGCGGCGTCGGGCGGGCAACCGCGCACGTGCTGCCTTTCCTCACCAACCAGGTCGACATCGAGCTCCTCACGGCGCGCGAGCAGCCACCAGCGGAGGTGGGATTGCCGGAGCACCCGCTCGCGACGCCCTGGCCCGGCGTTGCAACGGGTTGGCTGCAATGGTCCGCGCCGCGATGGTTGCGGGGCTTCGGCGGCATCTTCCATTGCCCCTGGTACGCATTGCCGTTTGTTCAGCCGGTGCCCATGGTGGTGACCTTGCACGACCTGACCTTCGAGCGTCACCCGGAGTGGTTCGCGCGGGGGCGACGACGCTCCTACGCGACACAGGCTCGCTGGGCAGCCCGCACGGCACGCGCTGTGATCACGGTCTCGCATTTCGTTGCTGACGACATCATGGCGACGTACGGCGTGCCCGCGAGCCGGATCTTCATCGCTTGCCATGCCGTCGACGAGGTGTTCCGTGCGGACCGCGACGCCACCGCGGTCCGTGAGCGGCTGGGCATCCGAAACCCATATGTCGCGGCCGTGGGCGGGAACCCGCGGCGTCGGCTCGACGTCGCGCTCGATGCCTGGCGTGCCGTCCGGCGGGACCACGCCCTCGATCTCGTCGTCGTCGGGACCGACGACTTGCCGGATGAACCTGGGGTCTACGGCGGTCGGCTCAGCGACGAGGATTGGGCGGATCTGCTCGCGGGAGCCCGCGCCCTCGTGTACCCGACGGCCTACGAAGGCTTCGGCCTGCCCGCGCTTGAAGCCGCGGCGAGCGGGACGCCGGTCATCTGCGCACGGGTGGGGTCGCTACCGGAAGTCCTCGGCGGCGCGGCGCTGTGGTGCGACGACCTGACCGCTGCGGCGTTCGCCGCGGAGCTTCGGCGGCTGCTCGCCGACGACGCTCTCGCTCGCGATGTGCGGGCGGCAGGAATCGAGCGGGCGATGACCGGACCGTCGTGGCGCGCCTCCGCCGAGCAGCACCTCGCCGCCTACTCGCTGGCCTGTCAGTGACGGTCAACGCGAGACCGGTGAGTCCTCCGCGATGATCCCCCAGTTCGAGGTCCACGCTTGCAGCCGTTCCCGAAACCGCTCTTCGGAGAAGCGTTGGGCACTGCGCTGGCAGGCCTGCGGATCCATTCCGATCGCGGCGCGAATGCCGGCGGCGAGCTCGCCAACGTCCACCGACTCGGTCAGGATTCCCGAGACACCATCCATCACCGTCTCGCGGGCGCCGCCCTGTCGAATCGCAACGACCGGAGTGCCGGCGGCCTGCGCCTCGACCGGGACGATGCCGAAGTCCTCGACGGCCGGAAAGACAAGAACCGCGGCCCGTTGGTACAACTGACGAAGCTCGTCATCGGTGGGTCGCTCGATCAGGTCGACCTGAACCTTCATCGCAGCCGCGACGGCAGCGATCCGGTCTCGCTCCGGCCCACCGCCGGCGATTTTCACCGGCAAGCCGGCTTGGGCGCCCGCTTCCACCACGAGGTGGAGGTTCTTGTACCCGATCCATCGGCCGACCCCCAGAACGTATTCCCGAGAACCCGCCCGGTCCGCCCCCGCCGCGAAGTACCCGACCCGAACCGGCGGATTGATGACGATCGCCTCGCGGTTCCAGAACCGGGCAATCCGCGCGGCCACCTCCTCACTGTTTGCTGCGTAGCTCGTCACTCGGGCTGCGGCGGCGCGGTCGACCCACTGGAGCGGGCGGCCTGCAAGTCGCGCCGCGCGGCTCGCGCCTCGCGGGTCGATCTCGGGAGTCCAGACGTAGCGCGCCGGTGCGTGGACGTAGGTCAGATGCGGTCCGTCGACGGTGAGCCGGTTGGAATGAGCAAACGCGTGATGCGACGACAGGACGGCGTCGTATTTGCCAACTCCCATCACGCGCCACGCCATCGGCATCAACGGAAGAGCGATACCGAGGCGTTCTCGGAAGAACGCGCGGTCCAGCATCGTTGTGCGCAGTGCCCGGCCATCGAGATCCAACTGCAGTTCGGGTTCGCGGCAAAGTGCATACAGGTCAGCCTTCGGAAAGACCTTGGCCATCGCCTCGAAGGTCCGCTCCGACCCGGTCCGTTCGTGAAACCACTCATGGACGAGGGCTAGTCGTTGCGCCACCACGCCTGCCCTTCGGGTCGACCGCGCTAGGCGTAGCCTAGGTCAGGTGGTGCCGCGGTCGCGTCGGTCCGCGAGTGCCGCCCTCGGGATCTCGATCCTCAACTGGAACAACCCGGTCGACACCGTGCGTTGCCTGACGGCGCTGCACGACGCCGGTGCGTTCGACACCTGTTTCGTCGTGGTCATCGACAACGGCTCCACCGACGACTCGGTCCCGGTGCTCGAACGGTGGATCGCCGACAACCGGGTGCCGGCCAACGGCCGATGCCGACTCGTCGCGCTCGACACCAACACCGGGTACGGCGCAGGCAACAACGTGGGGTTGCGCCTGATCGCGGCCGAAGGGCTCGAGTGGGCGTGGGTCCTCAACAACGACACCCGCGTGTCCGCTGCGTCGTTCTCCCGGCTGATGGATCTGCTGTCCGCAGGAGTGGAAGACGCAGACGCGATCGGGGTCCGCATCCACCTGGACGGCACGCCCGCGGACCGCGATGTGGTCGGCGGCGGCTGGACCAGACGGAGCGGCGCGCGCGTGCGGGCACTTCGTGCCGGCGAGCATCCCGACGTCGCCGGCCACCCTGGCGTCTGCTTCCCCGGGCTGGACTTCGTCAGCGGCGCCGCAATGGTGATCCGCGTCGATGTACTCCGAAAGATCGGGCTGCTCCCCGAGGACCACTTTCTGTTCTGGGAGGAGGTTGAGATCGGCGATCGGCTGCGCGCGGCGGGCGCCCGGATCGGCGTGACGCCGAGCGTCATCGTCGAGCACGTGTCCGGCGCGACGTCCGGCGTGCACGACCGGAGTCGCAAGTCCACCACCGCGTTGTACTACGCAACCCGGGCGGCGATCCTCACGACGCGAAAGCACCGCCGCACCCGACTTCCGCTGGTCGTCTCCGCCCGACTGGCGAACGCCCTCGCCGTCGCGGCGCGACAACGCGACGTCAGGGCCGGCATTGCCTGCCTCCGCGGACTCGTCAGCGGCCTCACCACGACGCCCCGCCCCGCGCCCCGGCTACACGAGCTGCCCGCGGGTGCCGACCCGCTCGAGCTCACTGTCCTGCACGTCGATCACTCGGGCGACCCAGGTGGCGGGCAGCTCGGACTGCTTCGCTATCTGCAGCAGCCGAGCGGACAAAACCGGCGCGCCCTGTTCCTGAGCGGCGGTCCGGTCGCGACCCAGCTCGCACGCGCCGGGCTGGCCGAGCTCAGCGCGCTCGACTCGGCCTCGCTCGGCCGACTCGTGACCCGGCGCGGCACGCTACGACGCGAGGTCGACGCGTTCGGCGCGGATCTTGTCGTCGCCAATAGCTTCCGCGCCGCGGTGGCGCTCGCCATCGCCGGCGTGCACACCGTCTACTACGCGCGGCAAGACATGCGGTTCCGAAGTCTCGGACCAATCGCGGGCACTATCGGCTACCTTGCTGTGCTCCCGCGGTCTGCCGCATACATCGCGAACAGCCAGTGGACGCTCAGCACCTTGCCGAAGCTGTTACGTCGCCGCCGGCCGACCGCGACTGCCTACCCGGTGAGCGGCCTCGCCGATTTGACCGACGTCGCCGACCACCGCGAGCCCGCGCGCCTCATCCGACTGCTGTGGCTTGGACGAATCGTGCCGTGGAAGGGCCTCGACGTCCTTCTCGCCACGATCGCAAACCTCGAGGCAACCGGCCGAATGCCGGCCGCGCGGCTGACCGTAGCGGGCGCACCTCTACACCACGGCCCACGTCACCAGGCCAAGGTGGCACGACTCGCAGCTCGGCTGACTACCCCAGTCGAGCTGCTCGGCCATGTCGAGGACATCCCGAACCTGCTCACGGCCCACGACGTACTTATCCATACGTCGGTGCGTCCGGAGCCGTTTGGCCAAGTCATCCTGCAGGGCATGGCGGCAGGTATGACAGTGATCGCCACCCGCGAGGGGGGGCCTCAGGATCTGATCGACGATGGCGTGACAGGTCTGCTCGTCCCACCGAGGGACCGAAAACGCCTCGGCGACGTACTCGTCCGGACGGCGACTGACGACGCGCTACGTGCAAGACTTTCGGCCAACGCACGCGACCGCGCGTTGACAGTCGGTGATGCCGCGATGGCACAGGCGTACGACGAGGCGTTGCGCACAATCCACAACGCGCTTCGCTTGCGGCTGTGCCGGCGTTACAACGTCGACCCCACATGACCTTGGGAGGGCGGCAGTGAATCACACAGTGCTGCGGCGCAACGCGATGGTGCTGGCGATGCGTGCCTATCCATTCAAGAGCGGACTCGGCCGGATCGCGAACCACCGACTCACCCGCCGAATCTTCGGATCGGCCCCACCGGGTCACGACCGGGACACAACGGTCGTCCGCACCCGTGCAGGTGCCCGTCTCGTCGTTCAGCCGAACGACTACGGCGGGCGGACACTCGCACTATTCGGCGAATACGACCCAAAGGTGACCTACGTCTTCGATCGGCTGCTCAGGGCTGGCGACAACGTGCTCGACATCGGCGCCAACCACGGCGCCGTGACGCTGCACTGCGCGGCTCGGCTCAATGGATCCGGCGCCGTCCACGCGGTAGAGCCGCAGCCTGAACTCGTCGAACAGATTCGCCGCTCGGTTCAACTCAGTGGGTACTCGGGAGTGACGGTTCACGAGGTGGCAGTGTCGGACACATCCGGTCAGTCGACGCTAAGCATCCCGGCCGGCCACACCGGAGCCGCCTCCATCGCGCACGGGCTCAACGGCGGTGACGGCTGCCATCGCACCATCCGGACTATTCGCACGGCGGACTTCCTCACACAGGTCGGCGTCGCGCACTGGCGACTTTGGAAGATCGACGTCGAGGGGCATGAGGCCGCCGTGATCCGGGGGGCTTTCGACTACCTGCGCGACGTCGACCAGCCGGACGTGATCGTCTTCGAAGAGCACGGTCGACCGGTCACCCAGACGGAGACCGCGCAGTTGTTGACCGATCTGGGCTATCGGATCTTCGCGCTCCCCCGGGCGCTGGTGCGAGTCCGGCTCGAGCAGGTCGACCGCTGCGTGAGTCGGGACTACGTGGCAGTGAGCAACGCCCGGTTCGACGAGGTCAGCCAGCGCCTCCGAATCGCAGGCTGACCGCTCGCCTCGGCCGATCAGTGGTCGTCTCCAAGGCGTCGACCTCGTTCTCATCCCGAGGGGGAAGGTCTTCCTCCCGGCCCTTGGTTCCCAGCACCACCACGACGCTGGCGAATCGCCGGAGCACCCGAACTCGCGTCGCGAGTCGATCTTCCCGGCGCGCCAGCCGGTAGCACCGCTCGGCACTTGGCAGCCGGCCGAGCCGCGACAGCGCCATCATCAGATAGCGCGCAGACGTCCCCCGCCAAAGCAGGTCACCTCGGTCGAACGCCGACACCGGCTGCAATCGCTCGGCATCCAGCGGTCGGCACCGGACGCCCGGATCGGTCTTCCCGAAGATCGCGACTCCTGGGCCATAGAGCGGCGACCGGTAGGGATCCACCGAGGCAAAACGCCCACCGATCGCCAACACGCGACTCACCTCCGGCATCGCCATCTCGGTGTGCATGTGGTGCAGGCTGGCCGGCGAAAAGACGACATCGATGGCATCCGTTGCCAACGGCAGCTCCTCGCCGAGCCCAAGAACAAGCCCGACCCGATCCGCGAGCCCCGCACCCTCGGCGACCGCGCGGCACAGCTGCAGTTCGGCGAGAACCGGAGACACCGCGATCAGCCGGGCGGCGCCGGCTGCAAGCAGGGTGAGGCCGTGCAGCCCGTTGCCACCGAGCTGGACGACGAGCGTGCCAGCAAGCGGCGCAAGATGGCGCATCGCCGACTCGAGCGCCGTGATCTCGGACGTGTTACCGACCCACCGCCACCAGGGGTCGGGGAATGACGACCGTTCCGCTTCGGAGAGGTCGCCGAGGGCGAGGAGGTGAGCGATCGCCTCGTCGACCACCTGCTGCGGCGCACCAGCTGCGGGTTGCTCGGTGTAATGGGCCTGCTCGGCGTAGGCCTCGTCGAAGGGTGGTCGGCTCAGATCGCAGGCGGGTCCCTGCCCATCGGGAGTTAGCCGCTCGGGCCGCATCAGGACGGGGACACCGTCGACTACCGGATAGGCCGACTCACCCGACCGCGTGACCAGCACGTCGACGGGCTCGACATCTGCGAACACCGCGCCCGCCGACGGACGAGGCTCACCCTGCCAGCGATCCTTCAAATCAGCTCTGCCGCACCGCACGAGTGGCTCTTGGGTCGCCGGGCACCGTAGGTACTCGTCGAACCACTGCGAGATCGGCACCTCGCCAGCGTAGTGAGGACAAGCTCGCTACGAATCGAGCGAGCCGCCGAGTGCCGCGCGGTAGGCGTCCTCTATACGGTCGGTGATCGCCTCCCAGTCGTAGGCCGCGCTCGCCGCCCGGCAGCGCTCGCGATCCAGCGGAGGCGTGCGGAGTCGACTCGTCATGACCCGAGCAAGATCGCCTGGATCGGTCGGCTCGAACAGCGTCCCGGTCCCGGGGTCACCGAGCAACATCGGGGTCGCGCCGGACTCCGCGCCGATCACGGGTGTGCCACAAGCCAGCGATTCGAGGGTGGACAGCCCGAGTGCCTCGTAAACCGCAGGCATGACCGTCACCCACGCGGCCGAGTACTCGCCCACGAGCTCATCAGTTGTCAGCCGTCCGAGGAACACCACCGAACTGCGGTCGGCGTCGGGGAGCCGGCCGAGCAGTTCGGCCCGCACCTCCCGCGGCGCGTCGCCGGCCAACCGCAACTCCGCGGACGGGTGCGCGGATCTCACCGTCGGCCACGCGTCGATGAGATCCACCAGCCGCTTGCGCGGCTCGGTCGGAGCACTGGTCGACAACGCGGTCGGGTGGGGTGCCCGCTCACCGAACGGGCGAAAGCGCTGCCGATCCACGCCGGCCGGCATCACCGTCATCTCGCGGTTGAACCCTGACATCTGCTCGATCACCCAGTCGCTGTTGCACCACACGACGTCGGCTCGCGAGAAGGCGCGTTCGATCAGCCGAGTGTGTAGGCGGCTTCGGCTCATTCGCTCTTTCGTGACACTGCCCGTCACCTTGAGGAAGACCGGGCGACCACGACCGACAACAGCAGCGGCGTCTACGTAGTGCCAGCAGTGCACGATGTCACTGCGTGCGAAGTAGCTGCCGATGGCTGAGGCGAAGACGAAAGGGGCGGTGTCGTCCGCACCCGTCCGCAACAGCCGCTTCGGGGTATGAAAGCCGCGGATGTAGCGGACGTGGATGCCGTCGACCTCTCGGGCGCTCGTCACCCCGTGCGGTTGCGTTGTCACCAGCGTGACGTCGTGGCCGCGCGCGACGAGGCGGGTGCCCAGATCGTGGATCTCCCGCTCAGCGCCACGGTTCACGTGTGGCCAGAAGAACGGGTGGGTGAAGAGGATGTGAATCCTGCCCGCCTTCGCCTCGGCCGGTCTCGCCGGACGCCGATCGACGTCTGCCAGAACCGGAACCCTGTGACCACTCACTACGCTAGCGGCGTGGCCAACTCCTCGACCGCGACATCGGGAGCCGCGGTTCTGGACCTGACCGGCGAGCGAACCCCGATCTCAGTCCTCCTAAGAGACTTACGGCGCCAGCGCCACTTGCTCGTGATGCTGGCAAACCGCGACTTCAAGGCGAAGTACCGCAGCACGAACCTGGGCTTGGTATGGGCGGTGCTGCTGCCGCTGATCCAAGGGACGGTCCTGGCGCTCGTCTTCACGCACGTCGTTCACATCCAGGCGCGCACGGCTAGCTATCCCGTTTTCGTCCTGGCCGGCATGGCGACCTGGACCTACCTGTCCTCATCGGTGCAGAGCGCTACCACGTCAATCCTCGACCAGTCGGACATCGCCGGCCGGATCTACTTTCCCCGAATGTTCCTGCCAGGTGTGGCCATCCTCGCCGCGGCGCCCGGCCTGCTAGCCAGCCTGATCGTGGTCATCCCCATCTCCGTGGTGCTCGGCGTCACCCCCACCTGGCATTTCGTCGCGCTCCCACTCGGGTGGCTGCTGGCGGTCGTCACCGTGTACGCCATCGGGGCACCGCTGGCCCTGCTCAACGTCTACTTCCGCGACGTCAAGTACTTCGTCGTGGCGGCCCTCCAAGCGCTGCTCTACGGCTCGCCGGTCATCTACCCGCTCGACCTGCTCGGCGACTACAAGGCAATCCTCTACGCCAACCCGGCTTCCGGGATCATCGAGCTCGTCCGCTGGTCCTTCGACGTCAACGGCAAAGATCCTGTCCTGGCGCCTCTCGCCGGCACCGCCGTGTGGATCATCGTCATGACCGGCGTGACAGTCATCGCGTACGCGCGACAGGAGCGTCTGGCGTGTGATCGCCTGTGACCACAAGCGTCCGCTTCGAGAACGTCAGCAAGCGGTACTCGCTGGGGGGCGAACCCACCCTCGTCTCCCGGATGAACCCGCGCCGCAATCGAGGGCTCAGCGAGGTCTGGGCACTTCGCGATGTGTCGTTCGTCGTCGAGCAGGGCGAGACGGTCGCCATCGTCGGTAGCAACGGCTCGGGCAAGACCACGACCCTACGGATGGTCGCCGGCATCTCCGCTCCGACCAGCGGCCGAATCCGCGTCGAAGGCAGCGTCGCGCCACTGATCGGAATCGGAGTCGGATTCAACCCCGAGCTGAGCGGCCGAGAGAACGTCGCCGTGAACGGGCAACTGCTCGGGCTCAGTCAGAAGGAGATCCGTCGCAATTTTGACGCGATCGTCGAGTTCAGCGAGATAGAGGCATACCTCGACACCCCGGTGAAGTTCTACTCGTCCGGCATGTACCTGCGGCTCGGCTTCGCCGTCGCGGTGCACACGCGTCCGGAGATCCTCGTCGTTGACGAGATCCTGGCCGTCGGTGATGCCGCCTTTCAGGCCAAGTGCAACATCCGGATGCGCGAACTCCGGGACGCCGGAACCACGATCGTTCTCGTCACCCACAACCTCAATCTCGCGGTGCGTATGTCCAAGCGCACTATCGTGCTCAGCCGCGGCGAACTCGTCTTCGACGGCGACTCGACCGAGGGGGTTGGCGTCTACCACGAGATGCTGTCCGAGATCCGCGACGTCAGTGACACCGCCAACGTGACGATCGACGGCGAGGATGTGACGCAAAGCAAAGGACAGGCGAAGGTCAGCCTCGACATCAGAAATCACGCTGGTGACTCCAAGCGCCAGGTCGAGACCGGCAGGCCGTTCAGCATCTTCGTCACTATCGAGTTCACTGAGGAAGTCGAGGATCCGTGCATCGGCATTGGGCTCACGCCGGCCGAGGGTCATGATGTCGTCGCTTCAGTCTTCACCGCGCCGGGCGAGTACCGCGGCAAGCACGGACCCGGCCGGCCCTTGCATGCCGAAGTGAGAATGGAGAACCATCTACTCACTCGCAGCTACATCGCCCACGCCGTGATCTACGACTCGCAACGTAAGTGGCTGCTCGGGCTGAGCCCGTTCGAGTCCTTCTACGTCAAGTCGCCAAGCAAGTACTTCGGGACGACCGATCTCCACAGCGTATTGACGATCAACGGCACGGAGATGTCGAACGTCGCCGTAGTGCGTTGATCTCCTAGAGGATCAGACAGTGATAGCGCGCGGAGCTGCGCACCATTGCGCCGACTTCGAGTGCGTCGAGCGCGATGGCACCCGGAAGCGAGGTCAAGGCACCGTATCCTGACGAGATCGGTGCGGTACGCAGCTTTCGATACAGGTACGGCACAACTGCGACGAGCGTCTCTGGGTAGGTCCAAGCCGACGCGACGGCTGCAGCCGCCAGCAACAACAGCGCGTGCTCCTTCTTCCAGAAGACGTGTCCCCACAGCAGATCGCCGCGGATCTGCGGGTGCTTGCGGACGACGAGCGCGAGGTCAAGCCACTTCCGCCACGCCTCGCGGGCCGCCGAGCTCCACTCGCTCGGCCTCACATCGTGATGCACGAGCGCCTCCGTCACGAAGATCGGGCGGGCCCCACCCTCCTGTACCCGCAGGCCGAGGTCCGTGTCCTCGCCGGCCGCGCTACGAAACCGCTCGTCGAACCCGCCGGCTGCCTCGAGCAGGTCCCGGCGGTAGAAGCAGTTGGCGGTCGCGAAGAACCGCGCATCATCCACCCGCAGTGTTCGGGCGAACGGGCCGAGGTTGCCCGCCTGGTCCGGCGCCGGCTCCACCTTGCCAACCACTACCCCGACCGCTGGGTCCTCCAGCGCGGCGATGCCCGCGGCCAGCCACCCGGGTGCAGGAACACAGTCGTCATCGGTGAACGCGACCACCGGAGCACCCCCCTCACGCCAGGCGACGTTCCTGCCGCTCGCCGGGCCTCGGTTGCGCTCACCCGGCACAACCCGCAACGCAAACGGGGTGGACTCGGCGAGCGCGCGCAACAGTGCGAGCGTGCCGTCCGTCGACGCGTCGTCGTACACGACCACCTCGAAGTCGGTCGGCGACAGCGACTGCTTTCCCAGCGCGTCGATCAGACGCGCGATTCGGTCCTTGCGCTGGTACGTCGACACCGCGACCGACACCCGTGGCGCCGATGCGCTCACTGACCGCTCGCGCGCCGTTCGAGCCGTCGCTCGGACATCCGCAGCCCGTCACCGCGGCCCGTCGCCGGCCGGGCCAGCCAGTCGACGATCTCGGCCGTCAACAGCTCCGCGGTGCGCAGATGGCCGCGTGCGGTGCGGTGAATGCCGTCGGGCAGCCCGTCATCGAATCCGAGCTCGTCGAGGATGGTCCGCGACGCGGGCACGAGCCGCACCTCGGGGTCGTCCAACCCGTCGACAAGCCGTGCCAGCACCTCCTGGTAACGCTCCCAGCGCTGCCACATGCCCGGCACCCAATAGCAGAACCGCTCGCCCGGTGGGTCGCAGTCGAGCACGAGCACCAGACATCCGGTCTCCTCCCGCGCCAACTCGATCACCCGCTGCATCTCGCGAGCGAAACGGTCGGGCGACAGCCGCCAGGAGTGACGCGACGTGCGGCCGGCCGCGAACCGCTGCCAGCTACGCAGAACCCGCCACAGCCTCGGCGCGATCCACCGTCGGTAGAGCACCGGGAGCGGTGCGGAGGAGATATCCCACGACGCGAAGTGACGGGCCGCCCACGTGGGCAGGAAGTTGGGCTGGCACTCACCCATTCCGTAGTTGAGCACCAGGACATCGGGGAACCGGTTGCGGACCGAGTGCTCGTAGCGGCGGCGGAAGTCGTTGATGAGGTCGAACCACTGCCCGACGTGGGCCGTGTGCGCCTGGATGCCGCGTTGGGACAGCAGCCGCGGCAGCAGTTCGCCGTAGTTCCCCTCGTCGCGCCGCGTCCGCGGCGGAGTCACCAGCAGTGACACGGAGCCACCGCTGACCAGGATCTCAAGCGGTTCGTGCACCACCCCGTCGGAAAGCTTGGCCCAACGGCCGCTCATCGGCCGCCGCCCTCGATCACGATGCGGGTCACCTTGCCGCGACCCACATAGTACCGATGCTGCTGGCGACGACCGTCATCCGGCATGACCTCGACCGCGGCGGCATGGCGATCCGCCGTCACCGGAATCGCGCGGGCGCCACCGAGCACGTCGCACAGCCTGCCAGCAACCAGCTGCGCACCTGTGCTGCGGGCACCTCCTTCCGCTTCGAGGACCACGTCGGAGCTCAACAGGGCGGTCACGGCGGCCAGGTCACGCGCGGTGGCAGCGGCGACGAGCCGGCGCGACACCGCCTGGACGGACGCCGGCGCCTGCCGGCGCGCCGCGGCGCGCTGCCGCGCCTTCGCGCCCGTTGCGGTCGCGGAGCCTCGCAGCGTGCTGCGCAGGGTGCCGACGCTGCGGCGCAGCGACCGGCGCGCGAGAATGCGGTCGCGCTCCGCGCCGTCGATGTACCCGAGCTCGACCATCAGCTCGCCCGCGACAGACACGACGTCCTGCTCGGCGGCGGGGTCGATTGCCGCCCACTTGTCCGCCGAGATCCGCCTGTCCGAGGGCCGGACGTTGACTGGCGCCTTGCCGAAGTCCACCGCTGCTGCAACGTACTCGTCGTCGTGACTGAGTCCGGCCGCGCCAAGAATCTCGGCAAGATGGCGATGCGGATCGGTCAGCAGGTCCTCGTAGCGCACCTCGTGATAGCGCAGTCCCGACAGTTGAGTCCGGCAGTCGAGGACAGTCCCGCGCCAGCCTGCCGCCGCCGCCCGCCAGTCGCGCAGCTCGGGATTCCAGTCCGCCCACAGGTCGCGTGCCGAGCTCAGCGCGTCACGCGGGTTGCGGATGATATGGATGTACGTCGCGTCCGGGTAGACCTCCGCCATCCGCCGAGCGCACAACGCATGGTTCGGCGTCTTGTCCAGGACGCGGGTGGCGTCAGGTCGGGTCGCCGCTACCGTCGCGCTGAACATTCCATCCACGAAAGCCCGCGTGAGGGTCAGCAACTCGTCTCGCGTCACCCAAGTCGAAAGGTTCATGTAGGGATCTGGGTTTTCGAAGTTCGCGAAGACCGCGTCGAGGCCCTCACAGAACGCGTGCATCTCGCCGGCAGTCGCCACCTCGGGATGGGTGAGCAGCATCTGGTGCAGCCAGCTCGTCCCGCTGCGCGGCGCGCCCGTAATGAAGATCGGCCGGCCATGCCAGGGGCTCACCGCCGGGTCGAACGCAGCGCTAACGCGTTCGTGCGCCTGGGCCGCGAGCTGAGCCACCGTCTGTCGGACGATCAGCTCGCGGCCGGTCGGCCTGCTCATGATCAGACCTCGACGGGAACGATCTCCGCGCCGACCATCGACACCGCCACGAACTCGTCGGCCGTACCCGACAGTTGCGGGTAGAGCTCCGCCGCAAGTCCGCGATCCGCGGAGGCGACGACGCGGACGGCAGCGAACTCGTCGTCGTCGACGGTGGCAGGCACCGAACCGACGGCGGTCACGAAGTCAGCCGGGTCGACCAGGCCACGGCCGCGGACCCAACCCGGCACGTCGTCGATTTCGACCGGCTTGAGCAGCCCGGTCACGGTCGCAACGGTGCGAAGCATGATCCACAGGTCGAAGCGCACCGACGCGTGACGCAGGTAGAACAGGTCGAAGCGGGGGGCGCCGGTGGAAACCTCCGAGGACGCCGTGCTGATCTGCCAGAGGCCGGTGCAACCGGGCCGAACGGTGCTGCGGACCGTGTCGAAGGTGGGCTCCACCTCCTCCACACAGTCTGGCAGCCGCGGCCGTGGGCCGACCAGGCTCATCGCTCCGAGCGGGACCAGCAGCAACTGTGGAAGCTCGTCGAGGTGAGCGTGTCGCAGGAAGGCACACAACCTCGGCAAGTGCATGGCGTCGAAGTCGAGGTCGTGCTTGCTCGCGTAGTGCGGCGTCGACAAGGGCAGGGTGCGGAGCTTGACCAGCCGGAACGGCTCACCCAGAAGGCCCGGCCGCGTCTGGACGAAGAACGGGTTCGCGCGCAGGCAAACTGCGACGGCGACCGCGAGCAGGACAATGAATGGGAACGCGATAAAGGCGAGAACGCCGCCCACGACGATGTCCGTGAGCCGCTTGAGCGTCGGTGTGAGGCCACCGACTGCCCCACCCGAAGCGTGCGGCACATCTACTCCAGTCGCGTCAGCAGGACTTGATCCGGAATCGTCAAAATTTGATCCGGAATCGTCCGGTTTGGGTCCCCCGCACTATTTCCTAGATAACGACGCCTGACCAGGAAGGTTCCGGGCTGATCAGTAACGATCACCCGTCTGGAGTAGAAACGGCGCAATGTCGGGCGATCCGCCTGTGTTACAGCCCGCCGTGGTCAGCCGGCGGCGAGGTCCCGATAGCGCGCGACGCAGTCCTCGTAGGTCGGCAGGAGGCCCGCCGCGGCGGCAGCGGTCAGGCTCGGCGCCTCGGCGTCCTTCGGGGAGACCGTGATGTCGAGACCGGCCGGCCAGGGGACGGCAAGCTCGGGATCGAACGGCGAGACGATCCGCTCTGCCGCCGGGTCATATACCGACGACACGAGGTAGGTCACAGACGCCTCCTCGGTCAGCGCGCAGAAACCGTGACCGAGCCCCTCCGCGACGAAGACAGCGCGGGGCTCTGCGGCATCGAGCATCACCGACTCGACCACGCCGAAGGTCGGCGACCCGACCCGGACGTCGACCACGACATCCAGGACCGCGCCACCGCTGCAGTAAACGAGCTTTGCCTGACCGGGCGACACGTCCGAAAGGTGAATGCCTCGTACCACGCCCCGCGCCGACAGCGAGTGATTCGCCTGGAGCACGGTGAAGGTTCGACCGGTCGCCGCCGCAAGCAGGTCGATCCGCAGCCACTCGAGAAACCGACCACGGCTGTCGTCGTGGACGACCGGCGTGCACAGCCATGCGCCGCTGATCGGCAGCGGGTCGATCCTCATGTGCTGCCGGTCCGCGGCAGGGCCAAGAGGGAGAGCAGGTACTCGCCGTAGCCACTCCCCGGCATCGTCTCGGCACGAGTCCGCAACTCGTCATCGGTCAGCCAGCCGTTGCGCCACGCGAGCTCCTCGGGGCAGCCGACCTTAAGTCCCTGACGCTCCTCGATCACCCGCACGAACTCCGCCGCCTGGACGAGGCCCGCGACGGTTCCTGTATCCAGCCATGCGGTGCCGCGTGGAAGAACCGTGACATGAAGCCGCCGCTGCGAGAGATACACCGCGTTGAGATCGGTTATCTCCAGCTCGCCACGCGCGCTCGGTCGCAGCCCGCCCGCGAGCTCGACGACATCCGGTGAGTAGAAGTACAAGCCCGCGACCGCCAACGAGCTGCGCGGCTGCGCCGGCTTCTCCGCGATGGAGATCGGGCTGCCGGCCTCGTCGAGCTCGACGACGCCGTAGTCCTGCGGACGAGCAACGTGGCACGCGAAGACCCTGCCACCGTCGAGCGGGCCCAACCGGCTCAGCTCCGTGCCGATGCCGACGCCGTGAAAGATGTTGTCCCCGAGGATGAGCGCGACATCGCTGTCGCCGATGAAGTCGGCGCCGATCGTGAAGGCCTGAGCCAAGCCCTTCGGCGCGGCCTGCTCCGCGTAGCTGAGCGAGATGCCGAAGGCAGCGCCGTCGCCGAGAAGCCGCCGAAACAGCTCTACTTGGTCGGGGCTGGTGATGACCAGAACGTCACGGACACCCGCCGCGATCAACGTCGAGAGCGGGTAGAACACCATCGGCTTGTCGTAGACGGGGACCAACTGCTTGGAGATCGCCAGTGTCATCGGCCACAGCCGCGATCCGGTTCCGCCGGCGAGGATGATGCCCTTCACGAGCTCACCCACGCCGTCCTGTGTTCCAACCGGCGCGAGGCACGCTCAGCCACATGTGCCGGAGCGTAGCCAACGGAACGCCCAATAGCCTGTCCGCATGCGGGTGCTAGTGACCGGCGGGGCGGGCTTCATCGGATCGCACTTCGTCCGGACGCTGCTCTCCGGCGGGTATCCCGACTTTGCCGATGCCGAGGTGACCGTCTACGACAAGCTCACCTACGCGGGCACGCTGACCAACCTGACTGAGGTCGCCGAGCTTCCCGGCTATCGCTTCGTGCGGGGCGACATCCTCGACTCACTCCTGCTCGACGACGTGCTTCCCGGCCACGATGTCGTGGTCAACTTTGCCGCCGAGTCCCACGTGGACCGCTCGATCGTCGGGGCCGCCGACTTCGTGATGACCAACGCGGTCGGCGTGCAAACTCTCCTGGACGCCTGCCTGCGAGCAGGGATCCCGCGCGTGCTCCAGGTCTCGACCGACGAGGTGTACGGCTCGATCGACGTCGGCGCGTTTCGCGAGCCCGATCCGCTCGAGCCAAGCTCGCCGTACTCAGCGGCCAAGGCGGGTGGCGACCTCATCGCGCGGGCGTACGCCGTGACGCACGGACTCGATGTCGTCATCACGCGCTGCACCAACAACTACGGGCCGCATCAGTTCCCGGAGAAGGTCATCCCGCTGTTCGTCACCAACCTGATCGACGGACTGCCGGTGCCGCTGTACGGCGACGGGCTCAACGTGCGGGACTGGCTGCACGTCGATGACCACTGCCGCGCAGTCGCGCTGGTGCTGCGGCACGGGCGAGCCGGCGAGGTCTACAACATCAGTGGCGGCGTGGGGCTGAGCAACCGAGAGTTGACGGAGCGACTGCTCGCGCTGGTCGGCCGTGACTGGTCGTCGGTCAGGCCGGTCACCGACCGCAAGGGACACGACCGCCGCTACGCCATCGACGACAGCAAGATCCGCGACGAGCTGGGTTACGCGCCGCAGGTCGCCTTCGAGGCCGGCCTGGCTGCGACCGTCGAGTGGTACCAGCGCAACGAGACGTGGTGGCGCCCGCTCAAGGACGCCGACCGGTGACGGACCCAGGCGCCGCCGACGCCGCCTCGCTCGCCGACGAGGAGTTGCGGACCTACCTCGCCGGGCGCGAGTGGTACCACACCGAGGAGATCCGGCCAGGAATCGAGACACCCGGCTGGTTCGACACCAGACCAACCGCCGCGACCCTGCCCTGGCCGGACCTGACCGGCAAGCGTTGCCTCGACGTCGGCACGTTCGAAGGCTTCTGGGCCCGGGAGATGCACCGTCGCGGGGCGGCCGAGGTCGTCGCGATCGACATCCTCGACCCCCGCCAGTGGGACTGGCCGCTCGGCAGCACCTCGCAGCTGCTGGCGACGCTAGGTGAACGCAAGCGCGCCGGTGAGGGGTTCCACTTCGTCAACCGCGCCCTCGGCACGCCGATCGAGCATCACGAGATGTCGGTCTACGACCTCGACCCGTCGGTCGTCGGCGAGTTCGACATGGTGTACGTCGGCAGCCTGCTGCTGCACCTGCGCGACCCGATCCGCGCCCTGGAGAAGGTGCGCAGCGTCTGCAAGCCGGA
>DASZTL010000020.1:0-34384 GCA_035548055.1 Mycobacteriales bacterium
CGTGATCTCGGGGGAGATCACGACGAGCGCGGACATCAACGTCGAGAAGATCGCGCGCGAGACGATCGAGCGGATCGGCTACACCGACCCGCAGTCGGGCTTCTCGCACCGCTCGGTGCGGGTGTTCAACGCGCTCGACGAGCAGAGCCCGGACATCGCCCAGGGCGTCGACGAGGCCTACGAGAAGCGCGCGCAGGGCGCGGGCGACGAGCTCGACGTGGCGGGCGCGGGCGACCAGGGGATGATGTTCGGCTACGCCTCCAACGAGACGCCCGAGCTGATGCCGCTGCCGATCAGCCTGGCCCACCGGCTGGTCGAGAAGGCCGCCGAGGTCCGCAAGGACGGCACGCTGCCCTACCTCAAGCCGGACACCAAGAGCCAGGTGTCGGTGCGCTACCGCGACGGGCGCCCGGTCGCCATCGAGAAGCTGCTGATCTCCACCCAGCACGCGGCGGAGGTCGACCAGCCCCAGATCAAGGCCGACCTGTGGGAGCACGTCGTCGTGCCGGTCCTGCCGGCCGACCTCTACGACGCGGACACCCTGCAGAAGGAGTTCCTCGTCAACCCGACGGGGCGCTTCGTCATCGGCGGCCCGGTCGGGGACTGCGGGCTGACGGGCCGCAAGATCATCGTCGACACCTACGGCGGCATGGCCCGCCATGGTGGTGGCGCGTTCTCCGGCAAGGACCCGTCGAAGGTTGACCGCTCCGCGGCTTATGCGATGCGCTGGGTCGCGAAGAACGTCGTCGCGGCTGGGCTTGCCGAGCGCTGCGAGGTCCAGGTCGCCTACGCGATCGGCAAGGCGCGTCCGGTCGGCATGTTCGTCGACACATTCGGTACCGGCGCGATCTCCGACGACAAGATCCAGGATGCGATCCTCGCGGTCTTCGACTTGCGCCCCGCCGCGATCATCCGGGACCTGGACCTGCTCCGGCCGATCTACTCGCAGACCGCGGCGTACGGCCACTTCGGTCGCCCCGAGCTCGACTTCACCTGGGAGTCGACGTCGCGGGTCGACGCACTCAAGGCCGCTGCAGGTAAGTAGGCGATCGAGCGATCGTCCCCGGCGCGACGGGGAGCGCGCCCGTTGGGCGCACTCCTTTAGTGTCGCGCCCGGGCACGATCACTCGCCCGCGGCGGGTGCGCGAGGTGTGATGCGTCTCGTTGCTTGTCGCCTTGGCATAAGAGACTTGCGTCGTGCCCCCTAAGGCAGCTGCTCGAGCTAAGCCGACGAAGTCGGCGAAGCCGGCTATGCAGCGGCGGGCTGAGGTGCTGCCGTTTGCGCGAGTTTCGGTTGAGGTGTCGCTGCCCCATCTCGACCGGACGTTCGACTATCTCGTCAGCCAGGAGCAGGACGCTGCCGCGCAGCCGGGCGTGCGAGTGCGAGTGCGTTTCGCCGGGGCGCTGGTCGGTGGCTTCATCCTCGAGCGGGCCGCTGACACCGACCATGACGGGAAGCTGTCGTTCCTCGAGCGGGTGCTCGGTGCTGAGCCGGTGTTGCAACCCGACGTCGCCGCGGTCGCGCGCGAGGTCGCGGACCGCTGGGCCGGCAGTCTCGCCGATGTGACGCGGCTCGCGGTGCCGCCGCGACATGCGACGGCGGAGCGCACCAGGAGCAAGCCCGCGGATACTCAGGTCAAGGTGCCTCCGCCCTCGGCGCTCGGCCGTTACACGGGCGGGCCCGAGCTCTTGCGCGAGCTCGCCGCTGGCACGGCTCGCCGGGTGTGGACCGCGCTGCCGGGGGAGTGGCCGGCAGAGATCGCGGCCGCAGCAGCGGCAGTGCTGGCGGCCGGGCGTGGTGTCGTCATCGTCGTGCCGGACGCCCGTGATGTCGAGCGGATGGACCGAGCGCTCACCGTCGCCCTCGGGGCTGGTCATCACGTCGCGTTGACCGCCGAGCTCGGGCCCGAAGAGCGGTACGGCCGGTTTCTCTCGGTCTCACGCGGCGCCGTGCAGGCCGTCGTCGGGACCCGCGCCGCGGTGTGGGCGCCGGTTCGCGAGCTAGGGCTGATGGTGGTCTGGGACGACGGCGACGACCTGCTCGCCGAACCGAGAGCGCCGTACTGCCACGCTCGCGATGTCGCCGTACTGCGTGCCCATCGCGCGGGTGCGTCGATGCTGCTTGCCGGCCACGCCGTCACCGCGGAGGGCGCGCAGCTGCTGTCCACCGGATGGGCGAGCGAGCTGAGCCCGACCGCACCGGCCCGGACGCGTGATCTCCCGGCGATTCGCGCATCGGGTGGTGACGACGAGCTCGCCGATGACGAGGCGGCACGCGCGGCACGGCTGCCGACGATTGGCTGGCGGACCGCGAAGGATGCGCTGCAGTCCGGCCCGGTACTGGTCCAGGTGCCCCGTCAGGGCTACGTGCCGGCCGTGGCCTGTGCCTCGTGTCGGCGTACGGCGCAGTGCAAGAACTGCGCAGGTCCGCTCTCGCGGATGGGAGAGGACGCACCGCCGGTGTGTCGCTGGTGTGGCCTGCCGGCGACCGGGTGGCGCTGCCCGCACTGCGCCTCGCTCACGTTGCGGGCGGTCGTGGTCGGCGCTCGCCGTACGGCGGAGGAGCTCGGCCGCGTGTTTCCGGGCTATCCGGTGAAGACATCGGGTGGCGGGAAGGTGCTCGCCCGAATCACCGAGCAGCCGGCGTTGGTGGTGGCGACACCCGGCGCCGAACCGATCGCGGCGGGGGGATACGCGGCGGCGATCCTGCTCGATGGCTGGCTGATGCTGTCCCGACCGGATCTGCGGTCGGGGGAGGAGGCGCTGCGTCGTTGGCTGAACGCGGCGAGCCTGGTTCGGGGTAGCGGTGACGGGGGTCGGGTGATCGTGGTTGCGCCGGGAGAGCTGCGTCCGGTACAGGCGCTGCTTCGATGGCAGCCGCGCTGGCACGCCGAACGGGAGCTCGAAGATCGCCGCGCGTTGCACCTGCCGCCCGCCGGCCGGATGGCCTCCCTCACCGGAACCGCCGAGGCTGTTGCGGAGCTTCTCGGATCGGCGAAGCTCCCGCCTGCCGCGGAGATCCTCGGGCCGGTGGCGGCCATCGACGGCGAGCCGGACGACGAGCGGGTGCTGCTCCGCGTGCCGCGGGTTCGCGGTCAGGAGCTCGCGGCGGCGCTGAAGGCGGCGCAGGCCACCCGGAGTGCCCGGAAAGCGGCCGGAAGCGTGCGGGTCGAGATGGACCCGATCCGGCTCGGCTGAGCGACGTGCCGACCTACCATGGACCGTCCTTTCGTTTGTCGTCGCAGGAGGCTTGCGTGGCGGTTCAGCCGATCCGCTTGTTCGGCGATCCGGTGCTGACCACGCCTGCCGAAGCGGTGACGACGTTCGACAAGGAGCTGCGCAACCTCGTCCGGGATCTCGCCGAGACGATGCTCGATGCGCCAGGTGTCGGGCTCGCGGCGCCCCAGATCGGCGTCAGCCTGCGGGTCTTCACCTACCACGTCGATGACGAGCAGGCCGGCCATCTGATCAACCCCGTCGTCCGTGCGGTCGGGGATGAGGAGCAGGACGGGGACGAGGGCTGCCTGTCGCTACCGGGTCTGGCATTCCCAACGGTCCGCAAGATGAGTGTCATCGCGACGGGCGTCAACGTGCACGGCGAGCCGATCACCGTCGAGGGCACCGAGCTGCTCGCTCGTTGTGTGCAGCACGAAGTCGATCACCTCGACGGCGTGCTGTTCATCGACCGGCTCGACGCGGAGCAGCGCAAGGCTGCGATGAAGGCGATCCGAGAAGCCGAGTGGTCGGGTCTCACCCCACCCGCGGTCAAGCCGTCGCCGCACGCCACCAGTGGCCTGGCCCGCTAGGGGTTCGTAGCGATGCGCCTGGTGTTTGCGGGTACGCCGGTCACCGCGCTCCCGTCGCTCGAGGCGCTGATCGCCAGTCCGCGCCACGATCTGGCCGCAGTCGTGACCCGCCCGGACGCGCCGGCGGGGAGGGGGCGCGCAATCAGCGCGAGCCCGGTGAAGGAGCGCGCCGCAGCCGCCGGTCTCGAAGTTCTCACCCCGCAGCGGCCGTCCGAGCCGGAGTTCCTCGAGCGGCTGGCGGCGATCGCGCCGGACTGCGTCGCTGTCGTGGCGTACGGCGCGCTGGTCCCGCCGGAGGCGCTCGAGATCCCCGCCCACGGGTGGGTCAATCTGCACTTCTCGGTGCTGCCTTCGTGGCGCGGTGCGGCACCGGTGCAGCACGCACTGCTGGCGGGCGACGATGTCACGGGGGCGACCACGTTCCAGCTGGAGGCCGGACTCGACACCGGCCCGGTGTACGGCGTGATGACGACGACGATCGGTGCGCACGAGACAGCGGGGGAGCTGCTCGAGCGACTGGCCGTCGACGGCGCCGGACTGCTCACTGCCACACTCGACGGGATCGAGGCCGGCGAGCTGACCGCGCAGCCACAGCCGACCGAAGGCGTGACGCTGGCACCGAAGCTGAAGACCGGTGACGCTCGCGTCGCGTGGTCGCATCCGGCGGCCGCTATCGACCGGCGGATTCGCGCGTGCACACCCGAGCCCGGCGCGTGGACGACGTTTCGCGGTCGGCGGCTCGGCATCAGCTCGGTGCGGATCGCCGCCGACATGCGCGGTGAGTCCGTGCCGCCGGGGGAGATCCGTGACCTCGGGAAGGACGGCGTCGTCGTCGGCACCGCCTCGGAGCCGTTGCGGCTGGGCATGGTTCGTCCGGAAGGCAAACCGGACCGCACCGCCGAGGAGTGGGCTCGCGGTGCGCGGCTGACCGCTGGCGAAGTGCTGGAGTGAAGCCCGCCGCTTCGAAACCTGTGGCATCGAAGGACGGTGCACGGCGGGCAGCCGTCGATGTCGTCCTCGCGGTCGATCGCGACAAGGCCTACGCCAACCTGCTGCTGCCCCGGCTGCTGCGCGAGCGCGGGTTGTCGGGTCAGGACGCCGGGTTCGCGACTGAGATCGCCTACGGCACCTTGCGCTGGCAGGGGGTGCTGGACGCGGTCATCGCCGAAGCATCGGGCCGTACGGTCACGTCACTCGACGTCGAGGTGCGGGCGGTCCTGCGGATCGGTGCCTACCAGCTGCTGCACATGCGCGTCCCCACCCACGCCGGGGTGTCGACGACGGTCGAGGTCGGAAAGGAAGTCGCCGGCCACCGCTCCTCCGGCCTGGTCAACGCCGTCATGCGCCGCATCAGCGAACGCGACTGGGCGTCATGGGTGAACCGGGTCGCGCCCGCGGACGTGGTGGGGCGCCTCGCGTTCGAGCACGGCCACCCGGAGTGGGTCGCACGCGCATTCCTCGAGGCGCTCGGCGGTGACGTCGCCGAGCTCGAGCGGGCGCTGGCCGCCGATCGCCCCGCGACTCACCTCGCGGCGCGGCCTGGCGCAATCGAGCGTGACGCGCTGTTGCGGCAGTGCGGTGACGCGGCGACCGCTGGGCCGTTCTCGCCGTACGCCGTGCGCCTCGCCGGAGGTGATCCGTCGCGGATCGCCGCGGTGAAGGACGGGCGCGCGCGGGTGCAGGACGAGGGCAGCCAGCTGGTCGCGCTTGCGATGGCTCGCGCGCCGGTCGAAGGTCGAGACCAGCGATGGCTCGACATGTGTGCCGGGCCCGGCGGCAAGGCCGCGCTGCTCGGCGGCCTGCTGCCGGCCGGTGGCCGACTCGTCGCGGCCGACGTACATCCGCACCGGGCAGGTCTGGTGCAGGCCGGCCAGGCGGCTACCGCGATCGTTGCCGACGGCACGCGCCCGGCATGGCAGGCGCACAGCTTCGACCGGGTGCTGCTCGACGCACCGTGCACCGGCCTCGGTGCCTTGCGGCGCCGCCCGGAGGTGCGGTGGCGGCGTCAACCGGCGGACGTCGAGCGGCTGGTGGGACTTCAAACGGCGCTGTTTGACGCAGCGGCTGACGCAGTTCGTCCTGGTGGGGTGATCGTCTACGCGACCTGCTCACCGCACCTGGCCGAGACCCGCGGAGTGGTCGGTGCCGGCCTTGCCCGCAACCCTGATCTCGAGCAGGTCGACGCCCGGCCACTCTTTGCCGGAGTGCCCGAGCTCGGTGCCGGGCCCGACGTACAGCTGTGGCCGCACCGTCACGGCACTGACGCGATGTACGTCGCGCTGCTTCGGCGGAAATGAACCGGGATCGAGTGCGGCTCGCGCCTAAACTCGGGTGACCATGCAGATCGCGCCGAGCATTCTTTCCGCTGACTTCGCCAGGCTTGCCGACGAGATCGGCGTGATCGGCGATGTCGCCGATTGGGTGCATGTCGACGTCATGGACAACCACTTCGTGCCGAACCTCACGTTCGGTCTGTCCATGGTTCAGGCGCTGTTGAAGAACACGTCGCTGCCGCTGGACTGCCACCTGATGATCGACGAGCCGGATCGCCATGCGCCGGCGTACGCCGAGGCGGGCGCGCGCAGCGTGACGTTCCATGCCGAGGCCGCGCAGGCTCCGGTCCGGTTGGCGCGCGCACTGCGCTCTGCAGGTGCCCGGGCCGGTCTCGCCATCCGGCCGGCGACGCCCATCGAGCCCTACGCGGACCTGCTGCCCGAGATCGACACCGTGCTCGTGATGACGGTGGAGCCGGGCTTCGGCGGCCAGTCGTTCCTCGACATCATGCTGCCGAAGATCCGCCGGGCCCGCCAGCTCGTGCGCGACGGTGAGCACGCGGTGTGGGTGCAGGTCGATGGTGGCGTCGATGCCAACACGATCGAGCGCTGTGCCGAGGCAGGGGCGGATGTCTTCGTCGCCGGCAACTCGGTGTACGGCTGCGACGATCCGGCGGAGGCCGTCGTACGGCTGCGGGAAGCCGCGGTCAAAGCCGGCGAGTCCGCCTGGTGGACGCACTAGCGACTGCGTCAGCGGTGGACTCAGCCGTAATAACGATGCACAATGAAACGGAAGTGCGCGCTCCGGGATCGGTGCAAGTCCGAACCGGCGGTGACGAGGGAGCCGACAGGCGACCTTGAAGTCCGCGACCCGGCCGAAGCCGTCGGCCGGTGGACCTGGTGAGACTCCAGGACCGACGGTGAAAGTCCGGATGAGAGGCAGCGCGCGAGCGACATCTGACCGGTGGCGTCGTCCGCGACGCGCCCTCGGATTGGCGTCGTTCGCGGTTCCTCTCCTCGTCCCGGACCACCGGTCGACCTGGAGGAGAGGCTCAGTGGCTACCGAGGCCGAGACCGCGGCGATGCGTCGCGCGATCGACCTCGCTGAAGCAGCGCGTGGAATCCCGAATCCGAATCCCGCCGTCGGCGCAGTCGTGCTCGATCCTGCCGGACAGGTCGTGGGTGAGGGGGCGACGGCGCCGATCGGCGGTCCGCATGCCGAAGTGGTGGCGCTGGAAGCCGCGGCGGACCGGGCGCGAGGTGGCACCATCGTGGTCTCGCTAGAGCCGTGCAGTCACGAAGGGCGCACCGGAGCATGCACCGCGGCGATCACCGCGGCCGGCATCGCGCGCGTCATCTTCGCGATTGAGGACCCGCACGGCGCCGCCGCCGGCGGAGCGGAACGGCTGCGCGAAGCAGGAGTCGACGTCGAGGCCGGCCTCCTGGCCGACGAGGCTCTTGTCGAGCTCGAGCCGTGGCTTGTCGCCGCCGCCGAGCGACGCCCGTATGTCACATGGAAGTACGCCGCGACACTCGACGGCCGGATTGCGGCTGCCGACGGCACCAGTCAGTGGATCACCGGCGAAGGGGCGCGCAACGACGTGCAGCTCCTGCGCGGCGGGTCCGACGCTGTCATCGTCGGGATCGGCACTGTGCTGGCCGACGATCCGGCGCTGACCGTGCGGTTGGTCGACCTGCCTCGTCACCCGCTCCGCGTCGTGGTCGACAGCGACGCGCGTACGCCTGTGGGCGCGAAGGTGGTCGACGGCTCGGCGCCCACTCTGATCGCCGTTGCCGCTGACGCGGACCCCGGTCGGGTAGCGGCACTTCGCTCCACGGAGGCAGCGGTCGTCGAGCTGCCTCGCACCGGACAAGGCGTCGATCTCGCCGCGCTGCTGGCGACGCTCTACGAACGCGAGTGCTACCAGCTGTTGGTCGAAGGCGGTGCGCGGCTGGCCACCAGCTTCCTGGCAGGCGGCCTCGTCGATCGTGTCGTCGCGTATCTGGCCCCGGCACTGCTCGGTGCCGGACCGTCAGTTGTCGGTGACTTCGGCGTCGCGACCATCGCGGAGGCGTGGCGGCTGTCGCCGAAGGGCCTGACCTACCTGCAGCCCGACGTGAGGATCATCGCGACGGTGGAGAGGACGAGCTGATGTTCACCGGAATCGTGCAGGCGCTCGGCACGGTGCGAGCGATCGATGACCTCGGCGAGGCCGTCAGGCTCGGCGTCGAAGGCGAGATCCTGCATGGTCTGTCCGGCGGTGAGTCGATCGCCGTCAACGGCGTCTGTCTGACTGTCGCGCAGATCGATCCGGGCGGCTTCACCGCAGACGTGATGCAGGAGTCCCTGCGTCGTACGTCGCTCGGTGGGCTCGCGGTCGGTGACCGGGTCAACCTCGAGCGATCGGTGACGCCCACGTCGCTGCTGGGCGGGCACATCGTGCAGGGGCACATCGACGGTGTGGGGACCGTCGTCGGCGTGCGGCCCTCGGCGCACTGGCGGGAGGTCGACATCGACGTCCCGGTGGGCCTGTTGCGCTATGTCGTGGAGAAGGGCTCGATCGCGCTCGACGGCGTCAGCCTGACGATCGCGTCGTTGTCCGACACGGGGGTCCGCGTGAGCCTCATTCCGGAGACCCTGGCACGCACCACACTGGGAATCCGCGATGTCGGAGACCACGTGAACGTCGAAGTAGATGTCCTCGCGAAGTACGTCGAGCGCCTCCTCGCCATGAAGGGACCGTCATGACCCACGAGCCAGTCATGGGCTTCAGTGACATCGAGCGGGCGATCGCCGACCTTGCCGCGGGAAAGCCGGTCGTCGTCGTTGACGACGCGGATCGTGAGAACGAGGGCGACCTGATCTTCGCGGCGGAGATGGCCACGCCGGAGCTGGTCGCATTCATGGTGCGATACACGTCCGGCTACATCTGCGTGCCACTCACCGAATCCGACTGTGACCGCCTTGACCTGCCGCCGATGTATCACACCAACCAGGACAAGCGCGGAACGGCGTACGCCGTCACCGTCGACGCCGTCGATGGCACGACGACCGGCATCTCCGCGCACGATCGCGCGCTGACCATGCGGGCGCTTGCCGACCCGACGTCGACACCTGCGGACTTCACGCGACCGGGGCACGTCGTGCCGTTGCGTGCGAAGGACGGCGGAGTGTTGCGACGCGCAGGGCACACGGAGGCGGCGATCGACCTGTGCCGGATGGCCGGGTTGCGCCCCGCCGGGGTGCTGTGCGAGATCGTCAGCGAGAAGGACATCGATGGCATGGCCCGCCTGGATGAGCTCGAGGTGTTCGCTGCCGAGCATGAGCTCGCGCTGATCGCCATCGCGGATCTGATCGCTTACCGACGTCGTACCGAGAGTCTCGTGGACCGGATTGCCGAGGCGCGCATCCCCACGAACCACGGTGAGTTCCGCGCGGTCGGCTTCCGCAGCAAGATCGACGGAATCGAACACGTGGCGCTGGTGCGCGGCGACATCGGTGACGGCGAGGATGTGCTCGTCCGCGTGCACTCCGAGTGCCTCACCGGCGACGTCTTCGGCAGCCGGCGCTGCGACTGCGGACCGCAGCTGGATGCGGCAATCGCGGCGGTTGCGGCTGAAGGGCGCGGGATCGTGCTCTATGTGCGCGGGCACGAGGGTCGCGGCATCGGGCTGATGCACAAGCTGCAGGCCTACCAGCTGCAGGACGAGGGCCAGGACACGGTCGACGCCAACGTGAGCCTCGGCCTGCCCGCGGACGCGCGCGACTACGGCACCGGGGCTCAGATCCTCGTCGACCTCGGGGTGCGCTCGATGCGCTTGCTGACCAACAACCCGGACAAGCGAGCCGGCTTGGAAGGGCATGACCTGAAGATCGTCGCGCGGGTGCCGTTGCCCGTGCGTGTCACGGCCGACAACCTGCGCTACCTCACGACGAAGCGCGACCGGATGGGACATGACATTCCCGACCTGCCCGCGATGGTCGACGAGGAGGTCACCGAAGCGAGCGCCGACTCGTTGCCGGCTTCGGTGGCCGAGCGAGCCGCCCGCGCCGAGCCCGACATCTACCGGCGGGCGGTGCGGGTGGCATACGCGCTGTCCCCGTTCGCGTTGCCGGTCGCGGAGCCGGCCGAGGAGGTCACCACATGAGATTTCACGCAGCTTGCCTTCCCGGGTGGCGGACGTGAGCGGCAAGGGCGTGCCGGACGAGGTGGCGATCGACGGCAGCGGCCTTCGGGTAGCCGTGGTCGCCGCGCGCTGGCACACCGAGGTGACGGATGCCCTCGTGGCGGGCGCGACCCGGGGTCTGGACGCGGCATCGGTCGCGGACCGCTACCTCTGCCGCGTGCCGGGCGCGTTCGAGTTGGCGGTGGTCGCCGGGGAGCTCGCCAGGTCCGGGTACGACGCGGTCGTGGCGCTCGGGGTCGTCGTACGCGGCGGCACGCCGCACTTCGAGTACGTGTGCTCGGCGGCGACCGACGGTCTGAATCGGATCGCGATGGAGACCGGGGTCCCGGTAGGCTTCGGGTTGCTGACCTGCGACACGACGGAGCAGGCGCTCGACCGGGCGGGGCTGCCCGGGTCGAGCGAAGACAAGGGACGGGAGGCCGCGATGGCTGCGGTCGAGACGGCGCTGGTGCTGCGGGCGATCCGTCGTGCCGGCAGCGTGCCCGGCCAACACGGTGAGAGCCATGCGTCGGCGGACGGTCGCTGACCGAACGCTGCTGTCCGCCTGCCCCTCGACCTGCTGTCTCCTCCTGAAAGGCTTTCGCTGTGCTGTCGCTCGTCCTCCCCAAGGGCTCGCTCGAAAAGGCGACCCTCGATCTCTTCGACGCCGCTGATCTCGCGGTGCGACGCGGGTCCGACCGCGACTACCGCGCCGGCATCTCCGACCCGCGGGTGGAGCGCGTCATGTTCCTGCGCCCGCAGGAGATCCCGCGCTATGTCGAGGAGGGTCTGTTCGACCTCGGTATCACCGGCCGCGACTGGATCACGGAGACGTCGGCCAAGGTCGAGACCGTCTGCGAGCTCGAGTACTCCAAGGCGACGTCCAACCCGGTGCGGATCATCCTGGCGGTGCCGGCGGAGCACCCGGCAAAGACGGGCGCGGAGCTGCCCGACGGCGTACGGGTGTCCACGGAGTACCCGGAGCTCACGCGTCGGTTCTTCGCCGACGCGGGAGTGAACGCGGTGATCGTGCCGTCGTACGGCGCGACCGAGGCCAAGGTGCCGGACATCGTCGACGCGATCGTCGACGTGACCGAGACCGGCTCGTCGCTGCGGGCGCACGGGCTGCGGATCATCGAGACGCTGCTGACGTCGCGGACTGAGCTGATCGCGAACCCGGCGGCGTACGCCGACCCGGAGAAGCGGGCCGCGATGGAGGACATCGCGCTTCTGCTGCAAGGTGCGATCCGGGCGCGGGGGACCGTCTATCTGATGCTCAACGTCGACGCGGGCAACCTGCCGGGCGTCCTCGCGGTGCTGCCGGCGATGAGCTCGCCGACTCAGACGGAGCTTGCCGGTGGCGGCTACGCCCTCGGCACGGTCGTGCCCAAGCAGGGCGTCAACACCCTCATCCCGGCCCTCAAGGCGGCCGGCGCCCGGGACATCCTCGAGCTCCCGATAGCAAAGATCGTCGAGTAGCCGGCGCCAACTTCCGCGCGGTGATCTTGACGTTGTGTGCCCATCAGCGCGGCTGATGGGTACACAACGTCAAGATCACGGGGGTTGGGCGGGCTCGCTGTGGATGGCGCTGACGGGGTTCCCGCCGATCAGTCGATGCTTCTGCGGTGCCACTCCCACCGACAGTCCCTCCGGAGCTCACCAAAGCGCCCTTCACATCCGCAATGGCGGCCCGCGCCGGCCTGACCAGGTCGGCGCTACGACGCGGGCCGTGGCGGCACGTGTTTCGCGATGTCTGGGTCCACGAGCAGGTCGAGGACACGAGGGAGACCCGGGTCGAGGCGGTGCGGCTCGTCTTGGGCAAGCACGCGTTCGTATGTGGGCTGACGGCCGCTTGGCTCTACGGCATCGATGCGAGGGACAAGCGGTGGGACCTGGTGTGGGTGGGCTGTCCGACCGGCAGCAGGCTGCGGACGAGGGTCGGCTGCTACACGCGAGAGGTCACGATCGACGTCGCCGATCTCGACCTGCTCAACGGTGTTCTCCTCACGACCCCGGTCCGGACGGCCTACGACTGCGCGCGGTGGCTGGCGCCCGCAGAGCGCCTGGTCGTGGCCGATGCGTTGGCCCACGAAGGACTGGTGACGCCTGATGAGCTGTCGCTGTATCGGAACAACCACCGGGGTATCCGCAACGTGACCCGGGTGGACGAGGTGCTGCAGATGCTCGAACCGCTCAGCGAGTCCCCGATGGAGAGCAGACTGCGGCATCTGCTCGTCGCGGCCCGCCTACCCCGCCCGACCGCCCAGCACGTCGTACGAGACGGCTCCGGCGACTTCGTCGCCAGGCTCGACCTCGCTTACCTGGGCTGTCGCCTGGCGATCGAGTACGACGGTGCGTTCCACTGGGAGCAGCGGCGCGAGGACGACCGGCGAAGGGACGCCGTACGTGCCCTCGGCTGGACGGTGATGGTCGTCAGCGCCTCAGACCTGCAAGGCGGAGGAGCCGGAGTGATCCAGCGGGTGCGAAGCCACCTCCGATCGGCGGCGGCCTAAGTCGCGGTGATCTTGACGTAGTGTGCCCATCAGCGGCCCTGAAGGGCGCATAACGTCAAGATCACCGCGGTGGTTTGCTTCGCTGGTAGACTTTCCGTCGCGACTGGTGGGCTTGCCCACCGCAAGTGGAGTTCTCTCCCACCCGCTCGTTCTGCGGAATGACGGGTCTTCGGTCGCTACGCCGCCGGCGCGGTTTGCCGGCAGGGGTGGCACGACCGTCGCAAGAGGCCTCGCATGCGTGTCGTGCGGGGCCTTTCGGTGATGTCGGGCTCCGCAACAACCGAACGTCAGTGGAGGTCCCATCAGCGTCGAACCACGCATCAACGATCGGATCCGCGTCCCCGAGGTGCGGCTGGTCGGTCCAAACGGCGAGCAGGTCGGCATCGTCGCCATCGGCGACGCGCTGCGGCTGGCACAGGAGGCAGATCTCGACCTCGTCGAGGTAGCCGCCGAAGCCCGCCCGCCCGTCTGCAAGCTCATGGACTACGGCAAGTGGAAGTACGAAAACGCGCAGAAGGCGCGTGAGGCGCGACGCAACCAGTCGCACACGATCATCAAGGAGATGAAGCTTCGGCCGAAGATCGACCCGCACGACTACGAGACCAAGAAGGGTCACGTCGTGCGGTTCCTCAAGGCCGGTGACAAGGTCAAGATCACGATCATGTTCCGCGGACGCGAGCAGTCGCGCCCCGAGCTCGGATACCGGTTGCTCCAGCGGCTGGCCGGAGACATCGAAGAGCTCGGGTACGTCGAGGCAGCTCCCAAGCAGGACGGCCGCAACATGATCATGGTCATCGCCCCGCACCGGAAGCAGCAGAGCCAGCCGGCCCGCCGACGCAGCGACGCGGCAGAGACCGACGAGGTTCCTACCGAGGAGCCAGGCGCCGAAGCAGCTACCGCTTAGGACACGCACTACCCGGGACCGACACGTACGACGAGGGAGACGAGGCAGCAATGCCCAAGATGAAGACGCACAGCGGGTCGAAGAAGCGCTTCAAGGTGACCGGGAGCGGCAAGCTCACGGCGCGCCGCGCGAACCGCAACCACCTGCTCGAGCACAAGTCGTCGCGCCGCACGCGCCGGCTTGCCAACGAGGAGGTCCTGTCGCCCGCCGACACCAAGAAGTACAACAAGCTGCTGGGTCGGTAGCCCGCGCGCACGTCGTACGTCGTCGTTTCCCCCTCCGGTCTAGCGCCGGTCAGATTCAAGGAGAGTTCCCGTGGCACGGGTGAAGCGGGCGGTCAACGCCCACAAGAAGCGTCGCGTCGTCCTCGAGCGCGCGAGTGGCTACCGCGGCCAGCGTTCGCGTCTGTACCGCAAGGCGAAGGAGCAGATGCTCCACTCGCTCAACTACTCCTACAACGACCGCCGCGCCCGCAAGGGTGACTTCCGTCGCCTGTGGATCCAGCGGATCAACGCCGCCGCGCGCGCCAACGGCATGACCTACAACCGGTTCATCCAGGGCCTGAAGGCGGCCAATGTCGAGGTCGACCGCAAGCACCTGGCCGAGCTCGCGGTCTCCGACGAGGCCGCGTTCGCCGCACTCGTGGAGCTCGCTCGCAACTCGCTTCCGGCGACGAGCAGCGCCACCAACTCGGCCGCCTGACACCACTACGTCGAGGCAGAAGTGCCCCGCGCGCATTCCGGCGCGATCGATTCGCCGAAGAACGCGCGGGTCGTGGCTGCGCGGGCGTTGCACTCCGCTCGCGGTCGTCGTACCGCGGGTGCTTTCCTGGCGGAGGGGCCGCACGCGGTCGCGGCCGCAGTTGGCGCGTCGTTCGGGATTCGCGAGATCTTCGTGACCGACGAGGCGGCCGACCGCGAGAGGTCGCTCATGCGCGACCTCGCTCGCAGTGGAGCAGCGATCAACACCGTGACCGATCGCGCGCTCCGCGCGGTCGCCGAGACGGTCACCCCGCAGGGCGTTGTCGCCGTCGTCGACCTGCCGGGAGCCTCGCCGCTGCCTGACTCACTGCGCTTGGTGGCGCTGCTGGAGCAGTGTTCGGATCCCGGCAACGCCGGCACAGTGATCCGGACCGCCGATGCGGTGGGTGCGGATGCGGTGGCATTCGGCCCCGGTTCCGCCGATGTGTGGTCCGGCAAGTGCATCCGTTCGAGTGCGGGCAGCGTGTTCAACCTGCCGGTGGTCACCGCACTCGACCCGGTGGCCGCCGTCGAGATGGTGCGGGCGCGTGGCTGTCAGGTCTTCGCGACTGCCGCGGACGGCGACGTCGATCTCGACGACCTGAGCGGGAGTTCCCGGCTTGCTGCGCCTACCGCGTGGGTGTTCGGAAGCGAAGCGCACGGCCTGGGAGCCGCCCTCGCCGGTCTCGTGGACGGCGTCGTACGGATTCCAATCGATGGCAAAGCGGAAAGTCTGAACCTGTCGGCGGCCGCGGCGATTTGTCTGTACTCGTCCGCTAGAGTCCAGCGGCTCAATCGGCACTAACGAGATCGAGCCGGCCCATAGGGGTTCGCTTTCGGCGATGTCGGCTTAGGCTCCGAAAGGTAACGGGCGAGGAGGCGGTTCGTGCCGGAGCGCGACGGGGGGGATTCGGTCTACGACGGCTTGCCTGACGGCGTCGTTGTTGCCGACGCCAACGGCACCGTCGTCGACCTCAACGACGCTGCCTTGCGCATCCTCGGACACGGCGACTGGCTGGGCCGGCCGCTTGCCGCCGTCCTCCCGCTCATCGATCCTCAAGGCCGCGACTGGTGGGCGTGCACGAATCCGTACGACGGCCTCTCGTCGAGGGTTCGCCAACCGGAGCGTTGGCTGACCCTTGCGCGTGAGGGCAGCCCCGACCAGAGCCTCTTGGTCACCGCGGCGTACCGGCGCGACGCGCAGCGCAAGGTGACGTCGGTGATCGTCTCGCTTCGCGACACGAAGGCACGGTCGCGGTCGGAACGAAGCGGTGCCGAGCTCGTCTCCGTCGTCGCGCACGAGCTGCGCTCGCCGCTGACCGGGGTCAAGGGCTTCACCGCGACCCTGCTCGGCAAGTGGGACCGCTTCACCGACGAGCAGCGCCTGCACATGCTGAAGACGATCAACGCGGATGCCGACCGGCTCACCCGGCTGATCAGCGAGCTGCTCGACGTGTCGCGCATCGAGTCCGGCCGCCTGGAGCTCCACAAGCAGCTCGTCGACCTGCCGAGCCTGGTCGAGCGAGACATCGCGGGCCGTATTGCCGCGGGCGAGGAGGCGGAGCGGTTCGTCGTGGAGGCGACCGAGGTCCCGGAGGTATGGGCAGATCCCGACAAGGTGGGGCAGGTCGTCGGCAACATCGTGGAGAACGCGCTGCGACACGGGGCGGGCACCGTTCGCATCCGGCTGGGCGCGGAAGGCGATGGCGCACGGGTCACCGTCAGCGACGAGGGCGAGGGGATCTCCGCCGAAGCCTTGCCGCGAATCTTCACCAAGTTCTGGCGTGATGCCAGGCGGGGTGGCACCGGGCTCGGGCTGTTCATCGCCAAGGGCATCGTCGAGGCACACGGCGGCGTGATCGAGGCGGGTGCCGCGGACACCGGCGGTGCGCGGATCGGCTTCGCGCTCCCGGTCGGTGCTCCGAGCCACGCCGAGGTCTGAACCAGTCGCGGCGGACCCGGATCCCCGGCGGCAGTTCGGGTCGCGGGAGCATGGATGGGTGACGACGGCGACGTCGCCCTCTGCCCAGGGGAGCGATCCGGCCTGTGGCGGCGGCGACGAGGCGATCGTCTTCAGCGGGGTGCACAAGTCGTTCGGGCGCGGTGACGAGCGCGTCAAGGTCCTCGATGGCGTGGACCTGAGCGTTCGGCGCGGCCAGTTCGTCACGGTCATCGGGCCGAGCGGATGCGGCAAGACGACCTTGCTGAGGCTGGCGGCCGGGTTGTTGCGGCCCGACGCCGGCGGGGTCAGCGTCTTCGGTGCACCGGTCGCAACCGCCACGGAGGCCAAGCGAATCGGCTTCGTCCCCCAGGCGCCGGCGCTGCTGCCGTGGCGATCCGTGCTCGACAACGTGCTGCTGCCGTTGCAGGTGAACCGCAAGGCCCCGGCACCCGACTCGCCGCCGGATGCGGTTGCGCTGCTCACGGCACTCGGGCTCGGTGATGCGCTCAATCGACGGCCGCGCGAGCTCTCCGGCGGCATGCAGCAGCGCGTTGCGATTGCGCGGGCGTTCGTGTTCGACCCGGCCGTCCTCCTGATGGACGAGCCGTTCGCGGCCGTCGACGAGCTCACTCGCGAGTCGCTGCGCCATGCGCTGCTCGAGATCTGGCAGGCGAGCGGCAAGACCGTGCTGTTCGTCACCCATTCGGTCACCGAGGCGGTCGCACTCTCAGATGCGGTGGTCGTGATGTCGGCAACGACTCATGGCGTGCAGCGGGTCATCCCGGTCGACCTCCCGCGGCCACGGGACGAGCTGGTCGAGACGACGGCCGAGTTCCTGGCCCTCGAACGCGAGCTCCGCCTGGAGCTTCGTAAGGGGTCCAAACCGGTGCGGGCACCGAGGTGAGCAGGCGGTCGCTTCGCGTCGGGGTGTGGTTGCCGCCCGTGGTGGCCCTTGCGGCGCTGGTCATCTTGTGGCAGCTGTACGCCGATCACCACCCGTACGTCGCGCCGAGGCTCGGCGAGGTCAAGGACCAGCTCACGGCGCACCCGGGTCTGTTCGCCCGCAACGCCTGGACGACGCTGCAAGAGGGGCTCGTGGGCGGCGCGGCCGGGATGGGCGCGGCGTTCGCGCTCGCCCTCGTGATGTTCTACGTGCGCTTCGTCGAGCGTGCGTTGCTGCCGCTGGCCGTCGTGCTCAACGTGACACCGCTCGTCGCGATCGCCCCCGCGTTGGTCGTGGCGTTCGGGTTCGGGATGACGCCGAAGTACGTGATCGCCTCCCTGCTCGTCTTCTTCCCGTTCTTGGTGAACGCGCTGGCCGGGCTGCGCGACGTCGATCCTGAGGCGCTCGACCTGGTGGCAACGCTGCATGCGAGCCGGGCAGAGGTGCTGTGGCGGCTGCGTCTGCCCAGTAGCCTTCCGTACTTGTTCGCCGCCGGCCGGATCTGCATGCCGCTGAGCCTGGTCGGTGCGGTCGTCGCAGAGTTCGTCGCGGCGGGGGAAGCGAAGGGTTTGGGGACGCTCGTCGTCACGGCAGCGTCGCTTGGTGATCTCGGCACCGTGTACGCCGCGGTCGTCGTGCTAGCGGTGTTGGGGGTGGCGATGTTCGGCGCGGTCGTGGCGCTGCAACGGTTGGTTCTCGGGCGCTATGCGCCGGCTGTCGGAATGGGTCGCAGATGAGGCGGCGCCGGTCAGTCGGGTTCGCCGCCGTCGTGGTCGCGACGGTCCTCGGTGCCTCAGCCTGCAGCGGCGGATCCAGTGACAACGCGGGCGGCCACGGCATCGTCTCTGCCGAGAGATGCGCCGCCAACCGCGCGGCGGGTCCGATCACCTATGTCTCGCCCTTCGGCTTCGATGCCGCAGCCGGGATCATCGAGGTGTTCGCCGCGGACAAGCTGGGCTACTTCCGTGACCTGTGCCTCGACGTGAGGCTTGTCACCAGCTCGTCGAACTCGGCGTCGGTGGTGTCGGCGGGGACGGCGACGACGACGAGCACCGGATCGGCCGCGGACTTCCTGCTGCTCGCCGCGAACGGGTCTCACACCACCGCGGTCGCGACGTACGGCAACGCCTCGGCGTACTGCATCATCACGCGGCCGGAGTTCACCACGCTCAAACAGCTCGAAGGGCACACCCTCGGCTACCACTTCGTGAAGGCGGCTCCGAATCTCGCGATGCTCCGCGCCGCGGGTGTCGACATCGACAAGGTGAAGCTGATCAACACCCCGAACTTCGACCCGCACCAGGTGGTGCAGGGCAAGCTCGACGCGGTCAGCTGCTACCAGTCCAACGAGCCGCTCACGCTCCGCGCCGAAGGTGCCAAGTTCAACCTGTTCACTCCGCAGCAGTTCGGGGTGTCCGGCACCTACAACGTCGTCTTCTTCAACACCGACTTCCTGACGGCGCACCGCGATGCGGCGCAGGACTTCATGCGTGCCGATCTGCACGCGTTCGCGTACTGCGAGACGCATCAGGCAGAGTGCGTGTCGATCGAGCAGGGGTACGCCGCGCGGGCGGGTGCGGAGTACCCCGTGCCGCATGAGCGTCAAGTCTGGAAGCTCGAGGCCGCGCTGTCCCGTAACAACACCTTGCCAGGCAAGGGAATCGGGGTGCAGTCAGAGGCTGAATGGCAACCGGAGCTGCGCGAGGTGACGGAGTTCGGCCTCGCCAAGAACGTGCCGCCGCTGAGCGAGGTCGAGGACACGACGCTCGTGTCTGAGCTCTATCGCGGCAACCACCTGATCTGGCCGTAGCCGGCTCCTTAGACTTCAGCAGCGAAAATGTCCGGACCGAACGACTCGTACGACCCCAAGGAAGTGGCTGCGCTGTCTGACGACGCCCTGGCGACCGCCGTCGAGGCCGGCGTGGCTGCTATCAACGCGGCCGGTGACCTCGACGCCCTCGCGGCTGCGCACACGGCGCACTTGGGCGTCCGATCGCCGGTCGCGCTCGCCCGACGTGAGCTCGGCGCGCTGCCGCCGCAAGCCAAAGCGGATGCCGGCCGCCGGGTCAACCAGGCCATCTCGGCCATCACCGACGCGCACCAGGCCCGACAGGCGACGCTGGAGAAAGAGCGGGACGAGCGGGTGCTCGTCGAGGAGGCGGTCGATGTCACGCTGCCGTGGGACCGGGTGCCACAGGGCGGGCGGCATCCACTGACCTTGATCCAGGAGCGGGTGGCCGACGTCTTCATCGGCATGGGGTGGGAGATCGCCGAGGGCCCCGAGGTCGAGGCCGCCTGGTACAACTTCGATGCGCTCAACATCCCGCCGTCGCATCCCGCCAGGGAGACCCAGGACACGCTTTGGCTCGACCCGCCGAGCTCGGGGGTGCTGCTGCGCACGCAGACCTCGCCGGTGCAGATCCGTGCGCTCCTCGCTCGCGGCGCGCCGTGCTACGTCGCGGTGCCCGGCCGGGTGTATCGCCAGGAGGCGCTCGACGCGACGCACAGCGCCGTCTTCCATCAGCTAGAGGGACTTGCGGTCGACGAGGGCCTGACGATGGCAGACCTCAAGGGGACGCTCGATGCTCTCGCGCGGGCGATGTTCGGTCCGGAGACCAGGACGCGGCTTCGACCCGACCACTACCCGTTCACCGAACCGTCGGCCGATGTCGATCTGCAGTGCTGGGTGTGCCGCGGCGCGTCTGCTGAGCCGGGCGCCGAGCCGTGCAAGACCTGCCGTTCCGAGGGATGGGTGGAGTGGGGCGGCAGCGGGATGGTCCACCCGGTCGTCCTCGCATCGGCCGGTGTCGATCCGCAGCGTTACACGGGCTTCGCGTTCGGTATGGGCCTCGAGCGCACCCTGATGTCCCGACACGACATGTCCGACATCCGTGACCTCGTCGAGGGCGACGTCCGGGTCACCGCGGCACTGGGCCGTGAGGCCTGATGCGCGCTCCACTCTCCTGGATCCGCGAGTACGTCGACCTGCCTGACGTCGCCGCGCACGAGGTCGCCGAGCGGCTCACCGCGGCCGGACTGCAGGTGGAGCGGGTCGATCGCGTCGGTGAGGGGATCGACGGCGTCGTCATCGCCAAGGTCCTGGCGATCGAGGAGCTCGAGGGCTTCAAGAAGCCGATCCGCTGGGTGACGCTGACGGATGGCGCCGACGAGCGACAGGTGATCTGTGGCGCGACCAACTTCGCGGTCGACGATGTCGTCGCCTACGCCCGACCGCCCGCGAACCTCCCGGGCGGGTTCCGGGTGGAAGCGCGCGAGGCGTACGGGCACATGTCCGACGGCATGATCTGCTCGGGCCGCGAGCTGGCGATCTCCGACGACCACGCCGGCATCCTGCTCCTGGACCGCTCGCTCCCGCTGGGTGCCGACGTCGTGGAGGTGCTCGAGCTCCGCGAGGACGTCCTCGATCTGTCGATCAACCCCGACCGCGGCTACGCGCTTTCGATCCGCGGTGTGGCTCGCGAGATCGCGACGACGTACGGCGTGCCGTTCCGCGATCCGGCCGCCGTGTCGGCCCGGCCACCGGGCAGTGGCTATCCGGTCACGATCGAGGCCGCCGACGGCTGTGACCGCTACCTCGCCGCCTCGCTCACCGACCTGGATCCGTCCGTCCCGACGCCCGGATGGATGCAGCGTCGCCTTGTCATGGCGGGGATGCGTCCGATCTCGCTCATGGTCGACGTCACCAACTACGTGATGCTCGCGATCGGCCAGCCGATGCACGCATTCGACCTCGTGAAGGTGAACGGACCGATCGTCGTACGCCGAGCCCGTGGTGGTGAACGGCTACGGACGCTCGACGGCGTCGACCGCGAGCTCGACCCGCGCGACCTGGTCATCGCCGATGACAGTGGAGCGATAGCGCTCGCCGGCGTGATGGGTGGGGAGAGCACCGAGATCACAGATGCCACGCGCGACGTCCTGCTGGAGGCGGCCCACTTCGAGCCGACAACCGTGGCCTACACGTCACGGCGGCATCGGCTGGGCTCAGAGGCCTCTCGACGCTTCGAGCGTGGCGTCGACGATGCGTTGCCGCGGCAGGCTGCTGAGCTGGCGATCGCTGTCCTCGTGGAGCTCGGAGCTGCGCAGCGCACCGACCGCTCCACGGACATCGACAATCGCCCACTGGTGCCGTCGATCGAGCTGGATCCGTCGCATCCGGGTCGAATCGCCGGGATCGAGTACCCGTACGAGACCGTCGTCACCCGCCTCAACGACATCGGTTGCACCGTCCGTGAGCGCGCCGGCGCGTTCGATGTCGTGCCGCCGTCATGGCGGCCGGATCTGCGCATCGCGGTGGACCTGGTCGAAGAGGTCGTCCGCCTCGAGGGGTACGCCAATCTCCCCTCGACGCTGCCGCGCGCCCTTGCGGGCGCGGGACTGACCCGGGAGCAGCGCCTTCGGCGGGTGATCGGACGGAGCCTCGCGGACGCCGGCTACACCGAGGTGCTGTGCTCGCCGTTCGTGGACGAAGCGGCGGGGCAGCGGCTTCAGGTGGAGCCCGGCGACGGACGGAATCCCTCGGTGCGGCTCGCGAACCCGGTGAGCGATGCCGAGCCGTTCCTTCGCGCCAGCCTGCTGCCGGGTCTGTTTGCCGCCGTCGTGCGCAACATCGGTCGCGGCCTGACCGACGTGGCGCTGTTCGAGACCGGTCCGGTGTTCCGGCACCCGAGCTCGGTCGGGACACCGGATCTGCCGGCGGGCCATCGCCCGCTCGACGCGGAGCTGCTCGCTCTGGACGCCGCACTTCCCGATCAGCCCGGCCGCATCGCTGTGGTTCTCGCCGGCGATCGAGAGCTGCCGGGTTGGTGGGGTAAAGGGCGCGCCGGTTCGTGGGCCGATGCGATCGAGGCGGCACGACTCCTCGGCCGCGTGCTCGGCGTCGACATCACAGTGACAGCGGATCGGCACGCGCCCTTCCACCCGGGTCGGTGCGCGTCGCTGACCGTCGGGGAGGACCTGCTGGGTCATGCCGGCGAGGTGCATCCCCGGGCGATCGAAGCCTTCGGCCTCCCGGCGCGGAGCAGCGCGATGGAGATCTCTCTGGATGTCCTGCTCGCGACGGCCGCCGGCGTGACGGCCGCGCCGCTCGTCTCCTCGTACCCGGCCGCGAACATCGACCTCGCCGTGACCGTCGACATGACGGTGCCGGCGGCAGCGCTCGAAGCGGCGCTGCGAGCCGGCGCGGGGGAGCTGCTCGAGGCGATCCGGCTCTTCGATGTGTACGTCGGGGAGCAGGTCGGCGAAGGCCGCAAGTCGATGGCCTACGCGCTGCGGCTTCGGGCCCCCGACCGCACGCTCACCGTCGAGGAGGCGACCGCCGTCCGCGACGCCGCGGTCGCCGCGGCCGCCGCCCGGGTCGGTGCCGAACTGCGCGCTTGAGCCGGGCATCGCATACTCAATCGCACATCTGCATGATCATGCACTAGGATGCCAGGATGGGCATTCGGACGGCGGTGGTCGGCGCGAGCGGCTACTCCGGTGGCGAGCTGCTGCGCCTGATCGACACCCACCCGACTCTCGAGGTAGGAGCGCTCGTCGCCGGCGGCAACGCCGGCCGGCGGCTCGGTGAGCTCCACCCGCAGCTCGTCTCGATGGCTGACCAGATGCTGCTGGATGCTTCGGCGCCCGAGCTCGGTGACGCCGAGCTCGTGTTCCTCGCCCTGCCGCATGGCGCCACCCCCCAGGTCGTCGCGAACCTCAATCCGGAGGCAAAGGTCGTCGACATCGGCGCCGACTACCGGTTGGCCGACCCCGCCGACTGGCAGCGCTGGTACGGCGATGCTCACCCGGGGACCTGGCCATACGGGCTGCCCGAGCTGCCGGGTGCGCGCGCTCAGATCGCTGGATCCCGGAAGGTCGCGAACCCGGGTTGCTACGCGACGGCGGTTCAGCTCGCCTTCGCACCGCTCCTGGCGGCCGGACTCATCGAGTCGACCGATCTCGTGGTGGTGGCGGGCAGTGGCACCAGCGGCGCCGGCCGGAGCTTGGCTCCAGCGCAGCTGGCGAGCGAGGTGATGGGTGATCTCACGGCGTACAAGGTCGGCGGCACGCATCGTCACATCGGCGAGATCCGGCAGACGCTGCGTGCCCTCGCGGGCACGGATGTCACGTTGTCCTTCACCCCGTTGCTGATCCCGATGCCTCGGGGGATCCTCGCGACCTGTACGGCGAGGCTGAAACCGGGCGTCGGCGGCGCCGCGCTGCGAGCGGCGTTCGCGAGATACGACGATGAACCGTTCGTCACGGTGCTGCCGGAAGGGCAGCTGCCCCACACCGCAGCGACCTGGGGCTCCAACAGCGCGCACGTGCAGGTCGTCGCGGACAGTGATCCCGGTCGGGCTGTTGTGCTGGTGGCGCTCGACAACCTCGGGAAGGGCGCGGCGGGGCAAGCGATCCAGAACGCCAACCTGATGCTCGGCCTCCCCGAGACCACCGGCCTGCCACGGAACGGGGTGGCACCGTGAGCGTGACAGCCCCGAAGGGGTTCCGGGCCGCGGGTGTCGCGGCCGGCCTCAAGGCCGGCGGTCGAGACGTCGCGCTGGTGGTAAACGACGGCCCGTCCAAAGCGGCCGCCGGGGTGTTCACGGCCAATCGGGTCAAGGCAGCGCCGGTGCTCTGGTCCGAACAGGTGCTTGCCGACGGCGAGCTCGCGGCCGTGGTGCTCAACGCGAAGTACGCCAACGCCTGTACCGGTCCGGCCGGATTCCAGATCACACATGCGACGGCCGAGGTGGTGGCCGCGGCTCTCGGTGTCGGCGCGGGCGAGGTAGCGGTCTGCTCGACCGGCAAGATCGGAGAGCCGCCACCGCTCGACGCACTGAAGGGCGGCGTCGCAGCGGCAGTCGCGGCATTGTCGGGTGACGGTGGATCCGACGCGGCAGATGCAATTCGCACCACGGACAACGTCTCGAAGCAGGCGAGCGTCTCGGCTGACGGCTGGTCGATCGGCGGGATGGCGAAAGGCGCTGGAATGCTCGCACCTTCGCTCGCCACGATGTTGTGCGTCATCACGACGGATGCGATCGCGGATGCAGCCGCACTCGATCAGGCATTGCGGTCGGCAACGGCGACGACGTTCGACCGGATCGACTCCGACGGTTGCATGTCGACGAACGACACGGTTCTGTTGCTCGCGAGCGGTGCCTCGGGAGTGCAGCCGAGCCAGCCTGAGCTCGATGCCGCGGTCCACGCGGTGTGCGCATCGCTGGCGCGGCAGCTCGTCGCCGACGCTGAAGGCGCGAGCAAGGACATTCGCATCGAGGTGAAGGGCGCGGCTTCGGAGGCCGATGCCGTCGAGGTGGCACGGGCGGTGTCACGGAGCAACCTGTTGAAGTGCGCGTTGCACGGGGAGGACCCCAACTGGGGTCGCATCCTCGCCGCCGTCGGCACGACCGCTGCCGACTTCGACGCGAACACCCTCGACTCGGCGATCAACGGCGTATGGGTGTGCCGGGACAGCGCGCCGGGCGATGACCCGGCCAAGGTCGACATGAGTGGCCGTGAGGTCGAGATCGTCGTTGACCTGAAGGCGGGCGGCCACGCCGCGACGATCTGGACCAACGACCTCACCGCCGCCTACGTCCACGAGAACTCGGCGTATTCGACATGAGTGAGTCGTGTAGCTCAGCGGAGCGGCCATGAGCAGGTCAGCGGAGCGGCAGCAGACCGCCGCCGCACTGGTCGAGGCGCTGCCGTGGCTGGAGCAGTTCCACGGCCGGACCGTCGTCGTGAAGTACGGCGGCAACGCCATGACCGAGGAGCCGCTACGGCGGGCGTTCGCCGAGGACGTCGTCTTCCTGCGTTACGCCGGCGTCAAGGTCGTAGTCGTGCATGGCGGCGGGCCGCAGATCAACGCGCACCTCGACAAGCTCGGCATCGAGCAGAAGTTCACCGGCGGGCTCCGGGTCACGACACCGGAGACGATGGACGTCGTACGCATGGTCCTGGTCGGCCAGGTCCAGCGCGAGATCATCGGCCTGATCAACGCGCACGGGCCGTTCGCTGTCGGGCTGTCCGGTGAGGACGGTCGCTTGATGACCGCGTCGCGCCGCGCCGCGATGGTCGAGGGCGAAGCGGTCGATATCGGACTCGTCGGCGACATCGACCACGTCGAGCCGGGGGTCGTCGAGGGGCTGCTTGCCGACAGCCGGATCCCGGTCATCGCGAGCGTCAGCGGTGGCGCGGACGGCGTGGTCTACAACGTCAACGCCGACACCGCGGCGGCCGCGGTCGCCGTTGCGTTGCGTGCGGAGAAGGCCGTCTTCCTCACCGATGTCGAAGGGCTGTACGCCGACTGGCCGGCCAGCAGCGAGGTCATCAGCAAGCTGAGCGCCGCGGAGCTGGCCACCATGCTGCCGTCGTTGTCGGAGGGGATGATCCCGAAGATGGAGGCGTGCCTGCGTACCGTCACCGGTGGGGTGCCAGCAGCACACGTGCTCGACGGCCGGGTGCCGCACGCTCTGCTGCTCGAGCTGCTCACCGACTCGGGCGTCGGAACAATGGTGACGGCGTGAGCACGGCAGCGTTCCAGGAACGCTGGGACGCCACGATGATGCGCAACTACGGCACTCCGTCGGTCGCCCTGGTTCGCGGGTCCGGCTGCCGGGTCACCGACGCCGACGGGCGCGAGTACCTCGACCTGATCGCTGGGATCGCCGTTTCCTCGCTCGGGCACGCCCACCCGGCGGTCATCGACGCGGTGTCGAACCAGGTCGCCACGATCGCGCACACCTCGAACCTGTTCATCAACCCGCCGGCGCTCGAGCTCGCGGAGCGGCTGGCCGAGATGGTCGGTGTTCCCGGCGTCCGGGTCTTCCTGTGCAACGACGGCGCGAGCGCCAACGAGACCGCGATCAAGACCTCGCTTCGGGCCCGACCGGGGCGGCGGCGGTTCATCGCCGCCGAGGCCTCCTTCCACGGCCGGACGCTCGGTGCGCTCGCGCTCACCGGCAAGGCGGCCATTCGGGAGCCGTTCGGTCCGTTCGGGATCGACGTCACCTTCGTGCCGTACGGCGACGCCGAGGCGCTGGCAGCGGCGGTCGACGACACCATCGCAGCGGTGTTCCTCGAGCCGACCCTGGGCGAGGCGGGCGTCATCCCGCCACCCGCCGGTTACCTGTCGGCCGCGCGTGCCGCATGTGACAAGGCGGGCGCACTGCTGGCGATCGACGAGGTACAAGGCGGGATCGGACGTACCGGCAGGTGGTTCGCCCACCAGCACGAGGGCGTGGTGCCGGACCTCGTGACGGTGGCGAAAGGGCTCGGCGGCGGCTTGCCCGTCGGTGCCTGTCTCGCGGTCGGGGAGACGGCCGGGGCGTTGCAGAAGGGTGACCACGGCTCGACGTTCGGCGGGAATCCGGTGTCGTGTGCGGCGGCACTTGCCGTGATCGAGGTGATCGAGCGAGATGGCCTGCTCAAACGGGTCGACGAGCTCGGCCAGGAGTGGATGGCTGAGATCGGCGCTCACCTCGGCGCGGTGCTCACGGGTGTCCGCGGCAGGGGCCTGTGGATCGGTCTCGAACTGCCCGCACGCGCGGCGGCGGTCGAGCTCGCGGCGCGACAGCACGGCTTTCTGGTCAATGCGACCGGGCCGGACACGGTTCGGATCGCACCGCCATTGATTCTCAGCGCGGATGAGGCAGCCTCGTTCACGAGTGCACTGCCGGAAATCCTCAGAGAGGTGCAGCAATGAGCAACGCGGCACGACCGACACCGGTGCTGGTCGTCGAGGACGACCCGAGCATTCGTGGACTCCTCGAGTCGTTGCTGCATGCCGAGGGATATGCCGTCACGACGGCGTCGGATGGGATCGCCGGGTTGGTGAAAGCCGCGGCGGCGAGGCCTGCCTTGATCCTGCTCGACGTGATGATGCCGGACCTCGGCGGCGTACGGGTGTTGGAAGAGCTCGAGGCCGATCCCGCGACCGCGGACATCCCGGTGCTCATCGTCACCGGGAAGATCGATGCCATCCCCGCGTTGGCGGCCAAGCTCGGCGAGGAGAACGTGATCACCAAGCCGTTCGCGGTCGCGGACCTGCTTGCCCGCATCGCCGAGGTCACCGGCGGTCCGGTCGGCGCGTCAGGGCTGACCTGATGAGTCTGCGCCACTTCCTGATCGACGACGACCTGTCTCCGGCCGAGCAGCTCGCTGTCCTCGACACCGCGGACCGCATGAAGCGCGACCGGGTCGCGCAGCGCCCCCTTGCCGGGCCGCGGTCGGTCGCGGTGATCTTCGAGAAGCCGTCGACCCGAACCCGGCTGTCGTTCGAGGTGGGCATCGCGGAACTCGGCGGCCATCCGGTGGTTCTCGATGCGCGAAGCACGCAGCTCGGTCGTGGCGAGACGATCGAGGACACCGCGCAGGTGCTCTCCCGGTACGTGGATGCGATCGTGATCCGGACGTTCGGGCAGGACCGCATCGAAGGGCTTGCGGCGGCCGCTTCGGTGCCGGTCGTGAATGCGCTGACCGACCTCGCCCATCCCTGCCAGGCGCTTGCCGACCTGCAGACGATCCGCGAGCACTGTGGCCCTAGGAACAACGGCACGCTCGCCGGACTGACGCTGAGCTATCTGGGCGACGGCAACAACATGGCGCACTCGCTGCTGATCGCGGGTGCCATGGCCGGGATGCACGTCCGGGTCGGCTGCCCGGTCGGGTATGGGCCGCTGCCCGAGATCGTGGCGATCGCAGAGCGACACGCGAAGGCAAGTGGGGGCAGCGTCACAGTCACCGAAGACCCGCTCGAGGCAGCGGCAGATGCCGATGTCCTCTACACCGATGTGTGGGCGTCGATGGGCCAGGAGGACGAAGCCGCAGGTCGGGTCGAGACCTTTCGGCCGTATGCGCTTGACGAGAAGGCGCTGGCCGCGGCAGCCGAGAACGCGATCGTCATGCACTGCCTCCCGGCGCATCGTGGCGAGGAGATCGCCGCCGCGGTCATCGACGGACCGGCCAGCGTCGTGTTCGACCAGGCCGAGAACCGGTTGCACGCGCAGAAGGCGTTGCTGGCCTTCCTGCTCGCAGAAGGGTCGGCGTGATGGTGGCGCCGAAGACGGGAGAGGTCATCGCGGCTAAGCCACGTGACAACTCGGGGCCGCACACGAAGATCGCGCGCCAGTCGCGGATTGCAGCTGTGCTCGCCGCGAACCCGGTGCGGTCACAGGGTGAGCTCGCGCAGCTCCTCGCCGCGCAGGGCGTCGCGGTGACCCAGGCCACACTGTCGCGCGACCTCGAAGAGATGGGGGCGCTGAAGGTACGACACCCGGGCGGCGGCACGGTCTACGCCGTACCTGATGAGGCGCCCGGCCCGGTATTGCGTGCCCTCAGTGACGCCTCCGACGGGCGAGTGTCGCGGCTGGCCGCGGAGCTGCTGGTGTCCGCGGAGGCGAGCGCGAACCTCGTGGTGGCGCGAACGCCGCCCGGCGGGGCGCAGCTGTTGGCATCTGCGATCGACCGGGCGGGCTTGCCGGACGTGCTCGGGACCGTTGCGGGTGACGACACCGTGCTGCTGGTCGCGCGCGACCCGCGTGGCGGCGCGAAGCTCGCCGAGCGGCTGCGCCAGATGGCCGGCCTGTAGTGAACAGCTGGGACAACGACATGATGCGAACGACTGACAGGAGCGCAGCCAGATGACCGACCGTGTCGTCCTCGCCTACTCGGGCGGACTGGACACCTCCGTGGCGATCGGCTGGATTGCCGAAGAGACCGGGGCCGAGGTGATTGCTGTCGCCGCCGACGTCGGACAGGGCGGTGAGGACCTCGATGTCATCCGCGAGCGCGCCCTCGCTTGCGGCGCGGTCGAGGCGGTCGTCGTCGATGCGCGGGCTGAGTTCGCCGACGAGTACTGCCTGCCGGCGCTCAAGGCGAACGCGCTGTACATGGACCGCTACCCGTTGGTGTCGGCGCTGTCGCGGCCGACGATCGTCAAGCACATGGTGGACGCGGCGCGCAAGCATGGCGCGAACATCATCAGCCACGGCTGCACGGGCAAGGGCAACGACCAGGTCCGGTTCGAGGTCGGGATCGCGGCGCTCGCCCCCGACATCAAGGTCACGGCTCCGGTTCGCGACTCCGGCATGACGCGAGACAAGGCGATCGCATTCGCTGAGGAGAAGAACCTTCCGATCGACGTGACGAAGAAGTCGCCGTACTCCATCGACCAGAACGTCTGGGGGCGGGCAGTTGAGACCGGCTTCCTCGAGGACGTGTGGAACGCGCCGATCGAGGACGTCTACTCGTACACGTCCGACCCGACGACGCCACGGGACCCGGACGAGGTGCTGATCACCTTCGTCGACGGCGTGCCGACCGCGATCGACGGCAAGCCGGTCACGATGCTCGAGGCGATCCAGCAGCTCAACGAGCGCGCCGGCGGGCAGGGCATCGGCCGCCTCGACATGGTCGAGGACCGGCTCGTGGGCATCAAGAGCCGCGAGGTTTACGAGGCGCCAGGTGCGCTCACGTTGATCGAAGCGCACCGGCATCTCGAGGACCTGACGGTCGAGAAGGAGCTGTCGCGCTTCAAGCGGTCTGTTGAGCAGCGCTGGGCAGAACTCGTCTATGACGGGCTCTGGTTCTCACCGCTCAAGCGGGCGCTGGACGAGTTCATCGAGTCCGCGTCGGCCCACGTCAGCGGCGACATCCGGATGCAGCTTCACGGTGGCCGGGCAGTCGTCAACGGCCGCCGCAGCCAGGCATCGCTCTACGACTACAACCTCGCGACGTACGACGCGGAGGACACCTTCGACCAGAAGCTCGCGAAGGGTTTCGTCGAGCTGTGGGGCCTGCCGACCAAGATCGCCGCGCAGCGCGACGCCCGGCTGAAGTGACGGGCGCTGCTTCGTGACGCAGTCATCTCCACCCACTCGGCTGTGGGGCGGTCGCTTCTCGGGCGGTCCCGCGGACGCGCTTGCTCGGCTGTCGATGAGCGTCCAGTTCGACTGGCGGCTCGCGCCGTACGACCTGCTGGCGTCTCGTGCTCACGCACGCGTCCTACATCGGGCCGGGCTGCTCGAGGACGCCGAGCTGCAGCGGATCATCACGGCGCTCGATGAGCTCGACCACGACGCGCACAACGGCACGTTCCGGCCGGCACCCGAGGACGAGGACGTTCACACCGCACTCGAGCGCGGGTTGCTCGAGCGGGTCGGCGCGCTCGGCGGCAAGCTGCGCGCCGGGCGGAGCCGCAACGACCAGATTGCCACCGACCTCCGGCTGTACCTGCGCGATCACGTGCGGCAGATCGTCTCGCGCATCGCGGAGCTCGAGTCGGAGCTGATGGCGCAGGCGGAGCGGACGCTCGAGACTCCAGCGCCCGGGATGACGCACCTGCAGCATGCGCAGCCGATCGCCTTCGCCCACCAGCTGCTCGCCCACGTGCAGGCGTTCGCGCGTGACGTGTCGCGGCTGCAGGACTGGGACGTCCGCACGTCGGTGAGCCCGCTCGGCTCAGGCGCCCTTGCCGGCTCGTCGCTGCCCCTCGACCCGGAGGCGGTGGCCGCTGAGCTCGGGTTCGCGAAGGCTGCGGCGAACTCCCTCGATGCCGTCAGCGATCGAGACTTCGCGGCGGAGTTCCTGTTCTGCGCGGCCTTGGTCGGCGTACATCTCTCGCGACTGGGCGAGGAGGTCGTGCTCTGGGCGACGAGTGAGTTCCGCTGGGTCGAGCTCGACGACGCGTTCAGCACCGGGTCGTCGATCATGCCGCAGAAGAAGAACCCCGACGTCGCGGAGCTCGCCCGTGGCAAGTCCGGTCGACTGATCGGCGATCTCACCGCGCTGCTCACCGTGCTCAAGGGCCTGCCGCTCGCCTACGACCGCGACCTGCAGGAGGACAAGGAGCCGGTCTTCGACGCGGTCGACACGCTCCTGCTTGTGCTTCCGGCCGTCAGCGGGATGATCGCCACGATGACCATCGACAGTGAGCGGCTGGAGTCGACCGCTGCTGACGGGTTCGCCCTCGCGACCGATGTCGCCGAGCTGTTGGTGCGCCGTGGCGTGGCCTTCCGCGACGCTCACGAGGCGGTCGGCGAGCTGGTGGCGTACTGCGCCGCCAAGGGGCTCGACATGGCCGACGTGTCCGACGACGTGCTGGCCGCGATCAGCCGCCATCTGACCCCCGACGTCCGCGACGTGCTGTCGGTGCGCGGTGCGCTGGAGGCGCGCTCGGCGCCGGGCGGCACCGCACCGGCCCGGGTCGCCGAGCAGCTCGCCGACCTGCGCGAGAGCGTCCACGCCCACTTGGAGTGGGCCGGCACGGCGTGAGTCCCGTCGCGCGTGGGTTCTACGACCGCCCCGTGCTCGAGGTCGCGCACGACCTGCTCGGTTGCGTCGTGCACGCCGGCGACGTCCGGCTCCGGCTCACCGAGGTCGAGGTGTACGACGGGGAGAACGACCCGGCCTCCCACGCCTTCCGCGGGCCGACGCCACGCAACGCGGTCATGTTCGGTCCGCCGGGACACGCGTACGTGTACTTCACCTATGGCATGCACTACTGCGTGAACGTCGTCTGCGGACCGGTCGGCAAAGCTGCCGCGGTCCTGCTGCGCGCCGGCGAGGTGATTGCGGGGGAGGAGCGGGTCGCGGATCGGCGTCCCGCCGCAAGGCCACGCGACTACGCGCGCGGGCCGGCTCGGTTGTGCGTCGCGCTCGGTATCGACCGGGAGCTCAACGGCACCGACCTGACCAGACGCCGTTCGCCGCTGCGTCTCGAGCCGGGGGAGCCGGTGCCACCCGCCGCGGTCATGACCGGACCGCGCGTGGGCGTGTCGAGCGCGGCCGACCGGCCATGGCGGTACTGGATCGCCGGCGACCCCACGGTGTCGTCGTACCGCCCGCACGTCCCGAAGCGGCGCCGCTAGATCGACGCGGGCCCGGTTCGCTTACCGCCCGACTTGCCGGTCTTCGTGACGGTGCAGTGCTTGCCCTTCACGAATCCGCCGCCCAGCGAGTCGTAGACAAAGGTCTTCGTGCGGGTCGTCGCGCGGAAGCAGTACGCCTTCCTCACCTGTAGATGCACGATCTTGACCGTGACGCCACGGTGGATGGTCATCTGATTGGGCTCGCCGTGTGCGAGTTGGTGGAACGTGCCGTAGTGGCCGTGGTCGGTGAAGTACTCCTCTTCCACCGTGGCCAGGTAGCGCAGATCGACCTGCGCGTTGACATTCGCCCCTGAAGTTCGCGCCGACGCGGGCGTCGCGGTCAACGCTGCGCCAAGAGCGGCGATGGCACTGGCGAGGCTGATCATGCGCACAGGTGAGGCGGTCATGCCAGCAAGATCGCTCAGGTCGAGGCGAAGCGCAACCCGCCGAGCGGGGCTGGGTACGGCAGGATTGCTGAGTGACCGCCGAGATCCTGGATGAGCTCGCCTGGCGCGGCTTGATCGCGCAGACGACGGATGCCGATGCGCTTCGCAGCGACCTCGCCGCCGGACCGATGACGCTCTACTGCGGTTTCGACCCGACCGCTGAGAGCCTGCACGCGGGGAACCTCCTGCAGCTGATCACGTTGCGCCGGTTCCAGCTCGCCGGGCACGTCCCGATCGTCCTGGCGGGTGGAGCGACGGGTCTGATCGGCGATCCGAGCGGCCGCTCCAGCGAGCGAGACTTCGTCACCCGCGAAGAGGTCGAGGCCAGGGTCGAGCGGATCAAGCCCCAGCTCGAACGGTTCGTCGACATCTCCGGGGGGCGGGCCCGGCTGGCCAACAACATCGACTGGACCGAGCAGCTGTCCGCGTTGGACTTCCTGCGGGACGTCGGCAAGCACTTCTCGGTCAACGTCATGCTCAGCCGGGAGTCGGTGAGCGCCCGCCTCGAGGCAGGCGGAATCTCCTACACCGAGTTCAGCTACATGCTGCTGCAGTCCTTCGACTTCCTCGAGCTCTACCGGCGCCACGGCTGCCGGCTGCAGACCGGCGGTAGCGACCAGTGGGGCAACATCGTGGCGGGCCTCGACCTGATCCGCCGGGTCGAAGGCGGCACGGCACACGCGTTGACCACCCCCCTCGTCACGTCCGCCTCGGGGGAGAAGTTCGGGAAGTCGACCGGCGGTGGCCGGCTGTGGCTCGACCCGGCGCTGACCTCGCCGTACGCGTTCTTCCAGTACTGGATCAACGTCGACGACCGCGACGTCGGCCCCTACCTGCGCTACTTCACCTTCCTGACCCGCGAGGAGATCGAGGCGCTGGACAAGGAGACGGCGGACCGTCCGCAGGCCCGTACGGCGGCCCGCAAGCTCGCCGAGGAGCTCACCACCCTGGTTCACGGCGCCGACGAGACAGCCCGGGTGATCGCGGCGAGCGCCGCCCTCTTCGGTCAGGGCGAGCTCGATGCCCTCGACGCCGCCACACTGACCGCAGCACTCTCAGAGGCCCCACACGTCACCCTCGACGGCCGGTTGCCGACCGTCACCGACCTCCTCGTCTCGACCGGCCTGTGCGCCAGCAAGTCGGCGGCACGCCGCGCGGTGACCGAGGGTGGCGCCTACCTCAACAACGTCCGGATCGCCGACGCCGAGGCAGTCCCTGGAGACGGTGACCTGCTGCCGGGCGGCTGGCTGGTTCTGCGGCGTGGAAAGCGCTCGCTGGCCGGCGTACGATCGACCTCGCGCTGAGCGTGGGCTGAACGTAAAGATCTTCCCCAGATTCTTTGACTCAGACCTCCGCGCTGACATAGCGTGGCTCGGTTGCCCCGGAACAGGTCGAGAGACCTTGCACGGTGCGCATCTGTCCCTTGAGAACTCAACAGCGTGCCAAAAGTCAGTGCCAACTGATCCGGCCGTCGTCGCTCAGCGACGCGCGGTCCGGTTCGATTTGGCGATGACAGACGAACAGCGACAACGTAAGTCTGATTAATCGCCAGGAGATACAAGATCCACGGTCTGCACCAGCAGCCGTGGCTCTGTTGAGTTTGGTGGCTCAGCGACCTTCGCCGGTCGATGGCCCACCGAGCAGACATCAATGGAGAGTTTGATCCTGGCTCAGGACGAACGCTGGCGGCGTGCTTAACACATGCAAGTCGAACGAGGCCCTGCCTTCGGGCAGGTGTCCTAGTGGCGAACGGGTGAGTAACACGTGGGCAACC
>DASZTL010000021.1:0-9091 GCA_035548055.1 Mycobacteriales bacterium
CCCAAACCGCATTAGCAGTGCGGCGCCATAGACCGGACTAGGCGAAGCCTCCTCGCGACGTCACCGCCGCGCCCAGCAAGACTAGTAGAGCGGCGCGACCGACATGAAGGTCGTCACAGGGTGACGACCTCGAGCTCGCCGTCGGCGTACTGCTTGCGCAGCACCTTCTTGTCGAACTTGCCGACGGAGGTCTTCGGCACCGCTTCGATGACGGCCCACCGCTCCGGCAGCCACCACTTGACGACCCGGTCGACCAGGAAGTCGCGGATCGCCGAGGGCTCCACCGCCTCGCCGGGCTTCGGGACGATGCAGGCCAGCGGGCGCTCCTGCCACTTGTCGTCCGGCACCCCGACCACCGCCGCCTCGAGCACGGCGGGGTGGGCCATGATCTCGCCCTCGAGCTCGACGGAGGAGATCCACTCGCCGCCGGACTTGATGACGTCCTTGGAGCGGTCGCTGATCGTGATGTAGCCCATCGGGTCGATCGCCCCGACGTCACCCGTCCGCAGCCAGCCGTCGTGGAACTTCGCCGGATCGTTGTCCTTGTAGTACTCGGCGGTGATCCACGGCCCGCGCACCTCGATCTCGCCGACCTCCTTGCCATCGCACTCGAGAGCGTTGCCCTCGTCGTCGACGATCCGGGCCTCCACGCCGAACTGCAGACGACCGGCCTTCGCCTGGTAGTCCCAGGCCACCTCGCCACTGACTCCGGCCGGCGGCTTCGCGATGGCCGCGACCGGCGACGTCTCGGTCATGCCCCAGCCCTGGATGATCGTCACCCCGAACTCGCGGTCGAACGCCTCGATCAAAGCCCGGGGTACGGCGGAGCCGCCACAGAGCACGGCCCGCAGACTCGACAAGGCGTCCGGGCGCGGATTGGCCCGCATGAAGTGGAGGATGTCGTTCCAGATCGTCGGAACCGCGGCGGAGACAGTCGCCTGCTCGGCCTCGATGTAGCCGACCAGCGGTTCGGCTTGCAGGAAGCGGTCCGGCATCAACAAGTCCGCACCCGACATGAACGCGGCGTACGGCAGTCCCCAGGCGTTGGCGTGGAACATCGGAACGATCGGCAACGCACGGTCGTCCGCGCTGAGGTTGTTGCTGTTGCCGACGCAGATCGCCATCGAGTGCAGCCAGCACGACCGGTGCGAGTAGACGACACCCTTCGGGTTGCCGGTCGTGCCGCTCGTGTAACACATCGCGGCAGCGGAACGCTCGTCGATGTCTTCCGCCCAGTCGAAGCTGACCGACGACCCGGCCAGGACGTCCTCGTAGGAGAGGACTTGCTTGCCGGCGCTTTCGAGCGGCGAACGGTCGCCGTCGCCGTTGACGAGCACGGTGTGCACGGTCTCCAGCTGCGGCAGAACGCCCGCGAGGATCGGGATCAGCGATCCGTCGACGACGATGATGCTGTCCTCGGCGTGGTTGGCGATGTAGACGATCTGCTCCGGGAACAGCCGGATGTTCAGCGTGTGCAGGACCGCACCCATCGACGGCACCGCCAGGTAGACCTCGAGGTGTTCGGCGTTGTTCCACATGAAGGTCGCGACTCGCTGGTCGCCGTCTATGCCTAGCCCGCGCAGCCCGTTCGCGAGACGCGCTGCGCGTGAGGCGACCTCGGCGTACGACCGCCGGCGCCGAGCACCGCCCTCGCCGAGGGTGACTACCTCGCTGTCGCCGTAGACCTGCTCACCGAACCTGAGGATCGATCCGATCGAAAGCGGGAAGTCCTGCATCGAGCTGCGCACGTTTCGTCTCCCGGGTTGTCGCCTGAGTGACATTCTGCTGGGACAGCGCCGCCAAGGCCACACTCCTCCGCCAAGCCTCTTGTCGAAGTACCTACTTGACGGTCAGCACCAAGGTGGGCGATACGGCCGCGCCGAGCCCGTGACCAGCCGCGACGAACATCCGATACGTGTGCGTCTTGTGCTTCTTCTTCGGGTGCAGCCTGAAGGCGAACGTGCCGTCCTTGCGGATGGTCTTGGCCGGACCGTCCCGCCATTCGCCGTGGACGAGCTGCTGCCGGACCACCTGAACGCCTTCGATCACCGGCGCTACCGCGCCGGTCAGCTTCACGTGGTGACGATGGCGCACCGTCGTCTTGGACAGATCAGCGGTGACGACAGAATGAACGACGGTCGTGGCCCTCGCCTTGTCCGCCTCGTAGCCGGGTGCGCCCTTGAACGTGACCCGAAGATCCAGCGATCGCTTGGGATGTAGCTTCACCGTCGCGCTGCCGTCGGACTCCGTCGTCACGGTGCGCTTCTTGACCCACTTCGTCTTCCCGATTCCTCGGCGGGAGATCGTCACCGTCTGCTCGCCGACGCCCTTGCTGGTGTCGGTGCGGGTGAGCACCGCGCTGACCAGCAACGGGTGCCCGTAGTCGATGTCGGCCGGCTGGGTGACCGCGAGCACGGTCGGCACCACCGGCGTGACTGCCTCCGTCGGGGCCGACGGCTCGCTGGTCCCCGCCGAGTTCGTCGCGGTGACCGTGAATGTGTACGCGGTGGCGGGGTCGAGACCCTCCACCGTGGCCGACGTCGAGGCGCCGCCGACGGTCGCCGTGATGTTGCCGGGGCTCGACGTGACCGTGTAGGTCCTCACCCGGGCCGATCCGGCGTTGCCCGGAACCCAGGACACCGTCGCCGTGGTCGGTCCGGCCGTGACGCCGAGCGCGCGTGGCGGCTTCGGTGCAGCGGTGGGCCAGGGCGTCTTGGCCGTACCGTCCGACAGCTCGTCCCACTCGAGGTCGCCGGTGCCGACGAAGCGCGACTCGTCGACGCCGCCGCTGATGCCGTTGATCGACGCGGACGACGTGAACTGCCAGAGGTCTGCCGTGGGAGCGCAACCGGGCACGGGGTGGCAGTAGGACGCCATCCAGAGCGGGAACCGGGAGAAGGCGCCCGGATCAGCCAGCACATCGGTCCAGAAGGAGGGATAGGTGTAGAGCATCGGGGTGCGATGGGTGACTGTGCGCAGCCGGTAGAGGAAGATCTGCGCCCACGTCACCAGGTCCGCTCTGGGCAGTCCACCCGTCACCTCGAGGTCCAGGACGGGAGGCAGCGTCGCCGGGGTGTCGACCTCGCCGATCAGCTTCGCGAAGTAGTTGGCCTGCGCGACCGCGGTGGACTTCAGCGGATATGCCGGACGCGCGAAGTGATACGACCCGCGTACCAGGCCCGCGTCCTCGACGCCCTGGTAGTCGTCGGCGAAGAAGGGGTTCTTGTACGTCGTCGACTCGCTCGCCTTGACGATGGCGAACTCCATCCCGTCCTTGGCGACGGCGTTCCAGTTGATCGGCTTGCCCTCCGGGTAGGCCGCAGTCGCCGGGTGCTGGTAGGACGCGACGTCGGGGCCGCTGATCGGGCCGCTCACCGTCGAGGTGGCGGTCGCAGTGGCGGTCGCGGTGGCCGTCGCGGTGGCTGTCGCGGTCGGTGAGCCGGTCCCGGTGGCCGTCGCGGTCGGAGTCTCGCTCGGCGTGGGCGACTCGCTCGCCGCATGGGTCGTGGTCGGTGTCGGGGTCGGCGATGAGGGGCAGAGCAGACAGGCGGCCTCGCCCATCGCGGGCGCGATGGTGACCTGACCCGTGACGAGGGCGAGGGTGACTCCGAGGACGAGCCTTGCTCGGTGCATGCGCAGGCGACTCCGGCGTGGGGAAGAAAGCAGGAAGTGTCCGATTTTAGGGCGTGAGCGCAACGGCTCCTGGGCGGACGCGCAGGCGGAGCTCGAACCTTCGATGATCAAAACGGTTTTGTTGTACGAAGCAATTAGAGTAACCTCGTCTCTCGTGAGCACGCCGACCGATACGCCGCTGATGTCAACAGCGGCCGACCTGCTCTCGGCGTTACGGACCGTGATGAAGCGGCTCGAGCGCACTCCGGTCCCGGCGGCCGACGCCGCCACGGAAGAGAAGTGGCGGGACGCGCCGCCGGCGCCACGCCACATCGCGGCGCTGATGCAGATCGTCAGCGACGAGGGCATGAGCGTCAGCACGCTCGCCAGCCGGCTCGGGATCTCGCTCGCGACCGCGAGCCAGGTCGTGACGGACCTCGAGGACGGCGGGCTCGTCCAGCGGGTCGAAGACGCGGCGGACCGGCGCCGGACGCTCATCACGGTTGCGACCAACCACCGCGCCTTGGCGCAAACCATCCTCGACACCCGGCTGCGCCCGGTGCAGCGCGCGCTCGACCGGATGAAGCCGGCGGAGCAGCGCGCGGTCGTACGCGGCCTCCAACTGATCGCAGAAGAACTAGAGAGCTAACCCCAGTGCCATTTGACCTGACCCCGCGCCAGATCCGGCTGGTTTTCGTCGGCCTGATCCTCGGCATGTTCCTCGCCGCCCTCGACCAGACGGTCGTGGCCACCGCCCTGCCGACCATCGTCGGCGACCTCGGCGGCCTGAACCACCTGTCCTGGGTGGTGACGTCCTACATCCTCGCCTCGACGGTGACGGTCCCGCTGTGGGGCAAGCTCGGCGACCTCTACGGTCGCAAGGCGTTCTTCCAGGCTGCGATCGTCATCTTCCTCGTCGGGTCCGCACTCTCAGGCGCAGCGCAGAACCTGGACGGGCTGATCGCATTCCGAGCCATCCAGGGCCTTGGCGCGGGTGGCCTCATCGTCGGTGCGCAGGCCATCATCGGCGACGTCGTGCCGCCGGCCGACCGCGGCCGCTACACCGGGCTGATCGGCTCGGCGTTCGCGGTCGCGAGCGTGGCCGGGCCGCTCATCGGCGGCTTCTTCACCGAGTCGCTGAGCTGGCGATGGGTGTTCTACATCAACTTGCCGATCGGCGCCGTCGCGATGGTGGCGGTCGCCGCCTTCCTGCACGGTCACATCTCCAAGGTCGACCACAAGATCGACTACCTGGGCGCGGCCATCCTGTCCGCCGCCGCCACGGCACTGATCTTGATGCTGACCTGGGGCGGCGTGAGCTACGCCTGGGGCTCCCCGATGATCGTCGGGCTCGGGATCGGCACCGTGGTACTGATCGGGTTCTTCATCAGCGTCGAGCAACGCGCGAGTGAGCCGATCGTCCCGCTCAACCTCTTCCGGAACTCCACCTTCCGGACCTCGTTCATCACCGGCGGCACGCTCGGCTTCGCAATGTTCGGGGCCTTGACCTTCCTGCCGTTGTTCCTGCAGATCGTGCATGGGGCCTCCCCCACCGACTCTGGTCTCGAGCTTGCCCCGATCATGGCGTTCGTCCTGCTGATGTCGATCTACAGCGGACGGCGGATCAGCGCGACCGGCACCTACCGCCGGTTCCCGATCGCCGGCACGGTGATCATGTTGGTCTCGTTGCTGCTCTTCAGCCAGCTCAGCGCGAGTACGCCGTTCTGGCAGATCGTCATCTACATGGCCCTGATGGGCATCGGCATGGGGATGACGATGCAGGTTCTCCTCCTCGTCTCCCAGAATGCGGTGGAGTACCAGGAGCTCGGCGTCGCGACCTCGCTCGCCGCGTTCGGCCGTTCGATCGGCGGTGCTGTCGGCGTGGCTGTGGGCGGCACGATCCTGTCCAACCAGCTGGCCCACCACATCACGGCCCAGCTCGCGAAGATTCCTGCGAGCTACCAGCACAACCCGTTGTTCACGGCCGCGATCACCAAGGTGAAGACCGGCGACGTGACGGCGAGCCCGGCCGCCATCCAGGCGATGCCGGCCGTGGTGCAGCATGCGGTCAAGGTCGGGTTCAGCGACGCACTGCACGTGGTGTTCCTCGCCTCCGTTCCGGTGGCCGCGCTCGGTGTGATCGGTGCGCTGCTCCTCAAGGAGGTCCCGTTGCGGTCGGGCTACCTGCCCGCCGAGGACGGCGCAACCCTCGACGAGGGGCTCGAAGTCGCCGAGGCGGTCGGTATGGTCCCGGACCAAGAGTCGCCGGGACGGCTCGTGACGCAGCCCGCGGCCAAGAAGACCGCCGCCAAGAAGGCGGCGCCGCCGCGAAAGACGGCATCCGGGAAGCAGACCACGGCCGCCGCCAAGAAGACCGCGGCGAAGTCGGCGGCACCCGCGAAGAAGACCGCGGCGCGTACCCGCTAGATCGCCACCTCAGGTGCGGTCAAGGGCGTCCCGCACTCGGGCTCTCGCCTCAGAGGGTCCGTCGGCGGACACGGCAGCAGTCGCGTACCGCACGCAGTCGTCGTAGCTGTGCCGCGCCAGCGTCGCCCGTACGTCGGGCAGCACGCGGGCTGTCATCGACAACGCTCCGGCACCGAGCCCGACCAGCACCAGTGCAAGCATCGGATCGCTGGGCGCCTCGCCACACACCGTCACGGGTCGGCCCGCGACCGCCCCGGCGCGAAGCACCGTGGCGACGAGGTCGAGAAAGGCGGGCTGCCACGGGTCGAGCAGATCGGCGAGCTCGCCATCCGCCCGGTCGGTCGCGAACGTGTACTGAGCGAGGTCGTTGCTTCCGACCGACACGAAGTCCACGACTCGCAACATGTCGGCCGCACGCAGCGCCGCGGCGGGCACCTCGACCATGACGCCCGCCGTGGCGATCCCGTGCTCACGGCACTGCGCGGCAAACCACGCCGCCTCCGCCGTCGTCGCCACCATCGGAGCCATCACCCGTACCGGCGTCTTCGAGCCGCGCGACGCCATCGCGATCGCCGTCAGCTGGTCGGTGAGCAGCTCGACGTGCCGGCGGGCCACCCGCAGCCCGCGCACCCCGAGGGCAGGGTTGGGCTGGTCGCCGAGGCGCACGTACGGCGCCGGCTTGTCGGCGCCGATGTCGAGCGTGCGCACAGTGACCTCGCGGGTCCCGAACGCGTCGAACACCTCGCGGTAGGCAGCCGACTGCTCTGCGACCGTGGGTGGCTCGTCCCGATCCAGGAAGGCGAACTCGGTACGGAAGACGCCGACCCCCTCCGCGCCGTTGGCCAGCGCCTCGCCGGCGTCCCCGACCCCACCCACCGCGGCGAGCAGGCGCACCGGCCGACCGTCGCGGGTGCGACCAGGGCCCTGCACCACCTCGGCAGTCGGCTCGGGCACCGGCACGGCCGCACCGAGAGTGTCCGAGTCGGGATCCGCGGTGACCTCGCCGACGCCGCCGTCGACCATCACGCGCTGGCCGCTACGAAGCGAGGCGACACCAGGACAGGCGACAACCGCGGGTATTCCCAGGGACTTCGCAAGCACCGCCGTGTGGCTGGTCGGGCCGCCGCGCTCGGTGACGATCCCGAGCACCCGGTGTGGGTCGAGGCCGGCGGTCACTGCGGGCGAGAGGTCGCGCGCGACCAGCACGAAGGGCTGGCCCGGGTCGGGAATGCCCGGCGCCGGCTCGCCCAGCAGCCGCGCCACGACCCGGTCCCGGATGTCGTCCAGCTCAGCCCGGTCGGGTACGGCGCGCATCGGGTCCGCGGCCCGCATGTCCCGGTACGCCGCGAAGGCTTCCCATGCTGCGCGAGGCGCAGCCCGCCCGGTGCTGACCAGCTGACCGGCGAGTGCAGTGAGCGATGGGTCGCGGGCGATCCGCGCCTGCCGCACCAGCACCGCACCCGACGCCCCGGCCCGCGACGCCAGCGCTTCCAGCTCACCGCCGACCGCCTCGAACGCGTCGACCGCGCGCCCGGTCTCGACCGTCACGTCGACCGGAGCACCATCGCGTGGTGGCAACACCGGCCCATGGACCCGGGCCACCGGACCGACGGCCACGCCGGCGCTTACGCCGATCCCGGCGTACGTGGACGGCAAGAGGTGCCTGGCTAGGCCGGGACAGGGTCGGCGGCCGGCGTCGGGTCGCCGGTGCCGGGCTTGGGGAAGGAGACGACACCGGTGCGGGCGAGCACTCGGACCACTCCGTACGCCACTGCCATGACGAGCGCACCGCCGACGACGTCGAGGAGGTAGTGGTTGGCGGTGACCATCACGACGAGAGAGAGGATCAGCGGGTACGCGACGCCGAAGACCTTGGTGACCCGGTGCCGGCCGTAGCGGACCAGCATCCAGCCACACCAAATGGCCCAGCCCACGTGCAACGACGGCATGGCGGCGAACTGGTTGGTGTCCGCACCAAGGCCACGAGGCGCACTCGCGGCGTTGCTCCACCAGCCGTAGTGGGAGAACTGCGCCATCGTGTCGAGGTAGCCGTGCACCAGCCGCGGAGGTGCGACCGGGAACAACGAGTAGCCCACCAGCGCAAGGATCGTCGCCACCATCAGCACGGTGCGGGCATGACCGTACGACGAGCTGTGCCTGCGCCACATCCAGACCAGTACGACAGGGGTGACGATGTAGTGAAGCGTCGCGTAGATGTAGTCCGCAGGTAGACCTAGCGCGAGGTGCGCGGTGAACAGCTTGTTCAACGCGTGCTCCGGCGCCATTCCGATCGCCTTCTCGAGCCGGAGCAGCTCGGCGCCGTGTCCCATCGCGACGCTGGTCTTGCCCTCGACGAGATAGCGGGTCAGGTCGTACATCGAATAGACCGCGCCGATGAGCAGGATCTCGCGGAAGCCGCGGATTGCGGCCCAGGTCTTCCGGCGCTCCTTGAGCGCGGCGTACCAGGAACGCCGCTGCCTACCGACCGCAGATTCGTCGATCCGGACGATCACGTCCTCGGGATCACGCTGGATGGCGGTGCCTGCGACGGAGACGAGATCGAGGCGTTCAGTCGTCATCACGCACCTCCCGTCCCGTCAGGCTGCCGGTACGTCCACGCGACACCAGCCGGCCTGGGCGAAGAGGTTCACCTCGGCGACTCGGTGGGGTCGATTCCGGCGCTCGCTTACCCCCTACTTTGTCATGAGCAACGGACAGAGCGGTAGTTATTCCGCCCAACTATCTCCGTTCACGCGGGCCGGACGAGCCCATTCCCCACGACCATCGGGAGATCGAGCGTGGTCACGAGTCCCGGCGCGGCCTCAACCACGTGGGGCAGTGCGTTGATCAGCCGCATTGCGGTCGCCTTCAGCCCCGCCGTGTTGTGATCACCATCCGTACCGAGCAGCTGCATGTCGACCGTGTAGTTGGGCTCACCGGTGATGATCACCCGGTAGCAGCCGTGTCCGGCGGGCTGCGGCCACTCGGGTGCCAGGTCGTCGCGCAGCCGCGTGACGTGCTCGAGCACGATGACGGACTTGCCGCCGACCAT